>JAUYNR010000104.1 GCA_030698225.1 Oxalobacteraceae bacterium
TCCCTGCACAACCGCCGGATTTACGTCGCCTGATCCTTGACCACAAGAGCTTCGCGGTTCATTGCCCGCTCGCCCTGATCGGCGCCGCCTTCTATCCGATTCTTGTCCATCGGCTCGCAGTTTCGATCCACGCTTCCTCCCTACGGTCGGTCACCCTTCCGCAGTTGCGCTTCACTTCGTTCGCTGTGGTCAGCTTACGGGAGGACTTGCACCTCTAAGATTGCGCCCATGCTGGGCGCACAATTGAAACTGGCCCTATATAAAAATAGGGCCAGTTATGTATTGCAATTGCACAAACAAAAAACCAATTCATTACAAATCTGCAACAACAAATGAAAACGGCGGTATTGCGCCACCCTTTTCATATTCCTGCAACGGCATCACTAGCAAGAAATCTAATCTCTCGAATCCGCACTAACAGTGCGGTTGCTTGACTCAATAATTTTCAAATTCATGAAGGCCAAGATCCGCCAATAATTTTGGAGTCACCCTGACAAACACACTTTTCCCTGCGGTGTGAACAATATAGTGATGTGTATATGTCCTCCTGTTGGTGTGCGTCAATAACAGTTTCAATATAGAACATCACAGACAAATTTCAAGAGAATATTTGCGCTTGCTCAATATGCAACGCCGTAGTGTTGCCTTATTTCAAATTTAGTCATGTCAAAATTTTTACCAGTTATCTTGCCGTGCACGCATTCAAGATTTATTTTATGTCGCTGATTCAGGTAATGGGCTGGTCTTGTCAATCAAAGTTTGCAACCGTGGCCAATATCGGATCGAGAATACGCCATCACACCTCGGAACAAGCGACCATCACATTTTCCCTCACACCTGCAACTCATCAAGTTTGCCAATCCTGCACAAACCCGCGTAGAATGCACGCTTCGCGGGTGTAGCTCAATGGTAGAGCAGAAGCTTCCCAAGCTTACGACGAGGGTTCGATTCCCTTCACCCGCTCCAGTTTTTGCAAGGCACCTGACTCCGGTGCCTTTTTTGTTGGCGTAGTTATTAACGTAACCTAAGCCGCCATAACCATATCCACCTTCCTGATCTTCAAGCATGCCCGATACTCCATCTTCCGACGACAGCGGCAAAGCCCGTTTTTACGACCCGGCCGAACACCGGATTCGCAGTTTTGTGACCCGAGCCGGCCGCCTGTCGGTGGCGCAAGGGCGCGCAATCGCCGAATTGGGACCGCAGTTTTGCCTGCCTTACGCGAAGGCGCCGCTGGATACCGCGCTGGCCTTCGGCCGCAGCGCACCGACCATTCTGGAAATCGGCTTCGGCATGGGCGAAACCAGCGCCAAGATTGCGGCCCGCATGCCGGAGAAGAATTTTATCGGGGTCGAAGTGCACACGCCGGGTGTGGGCAGCCTGTTGAAGCTGATCGACGAGCAGAAACTCGGCAATCTGCGCCTGATCCAGCACGATGCGTTTGAAGTGTTGACCAATATGATTGCACCGGCATCGCTGGCGGGCGTGCATGTGTTCTTCCCCGATCCGTGGCACAAGGCGCGCCATAACAAGCGCAGACTGATCCAGCCGCCGCTGGTGCAATTGCTGGCGTCGCGCATTGCGCCGGGCGGGTATTTGCATTGCGCCACCGACTGGGAAAACTACGCACACCAGATGCTGGCAGTGCTGTCGGGGGAGCCTGCACTGGAAAATACCGCAGAAGGATTTGCGCCGCGCCCGGATTACCGGCCGGTGACCAAGTTCGAGAACCGCGGCCTGAAGCTGGGGCACGGCGTGTGGGATCTGGTGTTTCGCAAACGCTGATTTGCATATCAAATTTTAGCGGGAGTATGCCTAAAAATGATGCATTTACCGCATATAAATAAAGCGACACTTAAATATACCTAAATCAGTATATTTAAGTGAAAGAAATTTCGCACTAATTAGTCAACCTGCTACGGATTGCGCCAGCCCTCTCTCCCGGCCTCTCTCCCACAAGCGAATCGCATGGCGATTCGGGCACCAGGAAAAGCCATGCCGGGAGAGAGGAGCAAAACTCCCTCGCAGGCTGGAGAGTAATGAAATATCTTCTGACTTAAACCAGTTCCGCGATCAGCGCCACGATCTGTTCGCCGTAGGTTTCCAGCTTCTTTTCCCCGACCCCAGTTACGCCGCGCAAATCGTCGATCGAGCGCGGTTGCGCCTTGGCGATGTCGCGCAGCGTGGCGTCATGGAAGATCACGTAGGCCGGCACGTTGTTCTTGCGCGCGGTTTCGACCCGCCACCAGCGCAGCTTGTCGAACAATGTCTGCTCCGCTGCCGATAGCGTCGATTCCTCATAGCCTTTCTGCTTGCCGGCTTCGCGTTTCGGCTTGACCGGTTTCTGGTATTGCCTGAGCTGGGTCTTTTGCGCGCCGCGCAGTACCGGGCGCGCGGCGTCGGTCAGTTTCAGCGCGCTATACGATTCGTAGTCCACCGCAAGCAGTCCCAGCGCGATGACCTGGCGCAGAATCGCGCGCCATTCGGCTTCGCTCTTTTCCGCGCCGATGCCGAAAGTCGATAGCTGATCGTGCCGCCACTGCTTGATGCGCTCGGTTTCGATCCCGCGCAAGACTTCAATCACATGGCCGCCGGCGAAGCGCTGGTCGACCCGGTAGACGGTCGACAGCAGTTTTTGCACCGCCACCGTGCCGTCGAACGAGATCGGCGGGTTCAGGCAGGTATCACAGTTGCCGCAACGCTGCGAGCCTTGGCCGAAGTAGTCCAGCAAGTGCACCCGGCGGCAGGCCAGCGTCTCGCACAGGCCGAGCATCGCATCGAGCTTGACGCCCAGCACGCGCTTGAAGGTTTCAGCCGCTTCCGATTCGTCGATCATGCGCCGCTGCTGCACCACATCCTGCAAGCCGTAGGCCATCCACGCGTTGGCCGGCGCGCCGTCGCGCCCGGCGCGGCCGGTTTCCTGGTAATAGCCTTCGATGCTTTTCGGCAAATCCAGATGGGCTACAAACCGCACGTCGGGTTTGTCGATGCCCATGCCGAACGCGATGGTGGCGGTCATCACGATGCCGTCTTCCCGCAGGAAACGGGCCTGGTTTTCGCTGCGCTGTTCGTATTTCATGCCGGCGTGATACGGCAGCGACGCGATGCCATTGGCGCTCAGGAATTCGGCGGTTTCTTCGACTTTCTTGCGCGACAGGCAATACACGATGCCGGCGTCGCCCGCATGCTCGCCCTGGATGAAATCGAGCAACTGCTTGCGGCCGTTGGCCTTCTCGACGATCTGGTAACGGATGTTGGGGCGGTCGAACGATGAGACGTATTTGCGCGCATCGACCAGTTGCAGCCGCTCGGCGATTTCGTCGCGAGTCTGCTGGTCGGCGGTGGCGGTCAGCGCAATCCGCGGCACCTCGGGGAAGCGCTCGTGCAACACCGACAGCTTGATGTATTCGGGCCGGAAATCATGACCCCATTGCGACACGCAATGGGCTTCGTCGATCGCGAACAGCGCGATTCTGGAAGCTTGCAACAGTTCCAGGCAGCGCGGCGTCATCAGGCGCTCGGGCGCCACATACACCAGGTCGAGTTCGCCATTGCGCAACTGGCGTTCGATTTGGCTCGATTGCTCGAAAGTCTGGGTCGAATTCAGGAATGCGGCGCGCACCCCGACCTCGGCCAGCGCATCGACCTGATCCTGCATCAGCGCGATCAGCGGCGAAATCACGATCCCGACGCCATCGCGCAGCAGCGCCGGAATCTGGTAGCAAAGCGACTTGCCGCCGCCGGTCGGCATCAGCACCAGCGCATCGCCGCCCTGCGCGACATGGTCGATGATCTCGGCCTGCTGACCGCGAAAGGCCGGATAACCGAACACGGTTTCCAGCACATGCAATGCCTGGGTACTGCCCGATTGTGGGTGCGTCACCGCTTAGCTTGCCCAGTTGACGGTGCCGCTATAGGCGGTGGCCAGGACCAGCAAGCCGAATGCGATCCGATACCAGGCGAAGAAGGTGAAGTCGTGGCTGCTGATATAGCGCAGCAACCAGCGCACGCACAGGAAAGCGGAAGCAAATGACGCCGCCGTACCGACGCCAAACAACGGAATGTCGGCCAGCGACAGCAGCGCCCGTTCCTTATAGATCGAATACACGGTGGCCCCCAGCAGGGTCGGAATCGCCAGGAAGAACGAAAATTCGGTGGCAGCCTTGCGCGACATGCCGAACAGCATGCCGCCGATAATCGTCGCGCCGGAGCGGCTGGTGCCGGGCACCAGCGCAAACGCCTGTGCGCAACCGAGCTTGAAGGCGTCCAGCGCAGTCATTTCTTCGACCGAGACGATGTGCACCACAACCGGATTGTTCCGGTTCCTGCGCTCGACCCACAAGATCACGAAGCCGCCAATGATGAATGCCAGCGCCACCGGCACCGGCTTAAACAGGCTTTCCTGGATGGCCTTGCCGAACAGCAGACCCAGCACCACGGCCGGCAGGAAAGCGATGACGAGATTGATTACGAATTTTTGCGACTTGGCATCCGTCAGCAGGCCGGACAGCGCCGATCCGAGACGCTGCCGGTATTCCCAGCACACGGCCAGCATCGCGCCGGCCTGAATCGCGATCTCGAACACCTTGATCGTATCGCCGGTGAAATCGAGCAGGCTGGCGGCCAGGATCAGATGGCCGGTCGACGAGATCGGCAAAAACTCGGTAAAGCCCTCGACTAGGCCCATGATGAGTGCTTTTAGCGCAAGAGTTAGGTCCATGAATTATTTTTGAGAGTGGAAAAAATGCGCCAATAAAAAACCCCGCATCCGGGCGCGCGGTGCGGGTGCCATCGCAAAATACAACTTCAGCCGGCTATTTTACAGGCTCCAGTGTGATCACCAGGCTATTCTGCCTGACCACGATGTTGCCGGGAATGCGCCGGATTCCCGCATATTGCAGGTCGTTCGGCTGCAATGTGTAGAGCGGAACCCCATTCAGGATTTCTTCGGCCAGCAAGCCGCCCAGCTTGCTCACTTGCCGACTGACGCGGGCATCGACGCCTTCCAACTCGATATTTTCCATGTGCGGATCGGTCAGCACGATGGCATTTCTGGCCGGGTCGAACTGCAATCCGCCCGAGATCGCGAAACGCCCTTTCCATGCGTTCTTCATGAACGGCGGCGCAATCGTTGCATCCATCGTGGTCAGGACCCGGTTGCTGTGCGGCTGCAGCGCCAGCCTGGGATGGCTGACATCGATGTCCAGCAATGCCAGATAACGGTTGTTCAACGGGAAATGCCGGTCCAACGACTGCTGCAATTTGTATAGTGGCAATTCGACCTCGCGCGGGCCTAGAAAACCGGCACAGGCGGTCAGAATGAAGGCAGCGGCCAGCAGCGGCATGCGTGCGTAAAAACGTTTCAAGAATGGCTCCAGATTAGTTGCGGCGCGGTAAGCCGATCCAGTTCAGACAGGAACAGCAACGCTTCGGTTCGCGACTGCCCGCACATATCCGGCGATGGCTGCAGGCTGGCGCAGACTGGCGGGCGCCCGGGATCGCCGAATATCCTGCATCGGTCTTCGTCATCGAGTTGAACACAGCGGGTATTGGCCGGTTTGCCCAGCGGCATGCCGGGTATCGGCGATGAGATCGAGGGAGCGATGCAGCATGCACCGCAACGGTTCCGGCACGTATTGATCATGTCTGGATGCTTTGAATGAAGGGGCGGACCGGAATAATACCCGGATTGCCCCCAAGGTAAGTTGCAAGAAATCCCATTGAAAGCCTACCGGTCCCGTATCGTCAGGTTGGCGCGCGCGGCGCACGCCCCAGGCGCTGCTCCACTTCCAGCACCTGCCGGGTGGTCTTGATGATCGTGTCGGGATTCAGGCTGATCGAGTCGATACCGATTTCCACCAGATATTGCGCCACCTCCGGATAGTCGGAAGGCGCCTGGCCGCAGATGCCGACATGACGCTGGTTGCGCCGCCCGCCCTCGACTGTCTGGCGGATCATTTCGGTGACGCCGGCATCGCGTTCGTCGAAATCGAAGGAGACTATTTCCGAATCCCGATCGACCCCGAGCACCAACTGCGTCAGATCGTTGGACCCGATCGAAAAGCCGTCGAACAGCTTGGCGAACGCGTCTATCTGGATCACGTTATTCGGGATTTCGCACATCACGTAAATTTCCAGGCCGTCAACGCCGCGCTGCAGCCCATGCTTTGCCATGGCCGCCAGAACCCGCTCGGCCTCCTGCACCCGGCGGCAGAACGGAATCATCAATTTGACGTTGGACAGGCCCATCTCTGCGCGCACTCTTTTCATGGCCAGACATTCCAGGGCAAAGCCATCGGCATAGGCCGGATGGGTGTAGCGGGACGCGCCGCGAAAACCCAGCATCGGGTTTTCCTCTTCCGGCTCGAACCATTTGCCGCCGAGCAGGCTGGCGTACTCGTTGGTTTTGAAGTCCGACATGCGCACGATCACTGGCTTCGGGTAAAACGCAGCGGCAATCGTGCCGACCCCCTCGGAAAGCTGCCGCACGAAATAGTCTGCCGGCCGGGCGAACAAATGGGTCAGCTTTGCGATTGCCTCTCGGGTTTTCGGATCGGCTATTCTCTCCGGATGTGCCAGTGCCATCGGATGCGCCTTGATGTGCTCGGCGACGATGAATTCCATGCGCGCCAGTCCGACCCCGTCATTGGGAAGGAAAGAGGTCTTGAACGCGATGTCCGGATTGCCGATGTTGACCATTAAATGCGTGTTTGGTTGTTGCAGGGCGGACAGATCGGTGCTGATTTTCTTGAACGGTATGCGCCCCGCAAAGACATGCCCAAGGTCGCCCTCGGCACAGGAAACGGTGACTTCGTCCCCGCTACGGATGGATTCGGTCGCATTGTCGCAACCGACCACCGCAGGGATGCCGAGCTCGCGCGCCACGATGGCGGCGTGGCAGGTACGTCCGCCGCGGTTGGTTACCACCGCCGCCGCGATCTTCATCACCGTGCCCCAGTCGGGCATGGTGGTGTCGGCGACCAATACTTCGCCCGCCTGAAACTGATTCAGTTGCGCCACATCGGTAATGACGCGCGCGGTGCCGGAGGCAATCTTGCCGCCCACTGCGCGCCCGCTGGCGCGGGTTTCCCCCTTGCGTTCCAGCCGGTATTCATCGAAGGTGTGCAACGATTTTTGCGATGCAACCGTTTCCGGACGCGCCTGCACCATGTACAGATTGCCGTCGATGCCATCCTTGGCCCACTCGATATCCATCGGCACCGGATGCCCGGCTTTGGCGCTGTAGTGGTCCTCGATCCGGATTGCGGCGTCTGCCAGCGCCAGCACTTCATCGTCGCTGAGGCAGAAGCGGCGCTGGTCTTCCTTCGGGGTCGGCACGTTGTGCGTGGTCTCGCGCCCGGCCCCGCTGGAATACACCATCCGGATTTTCTTGCCGCCCAGCGTGCGGCGCAGCACGCTGCGGCGGCCCAGCCGCAAGGTAGGCTTGAAGACGTGGAACTCGTCCGGGTCGACCGTCCCCTGCACCACGTTCTCCCCCAGGCCGTAAGCGCCGGTGATGAACACGACGTCGCGAAAACCGGATTCGGTATCGAGTGAAAATATCACGCCGCTGGAAGCCAGATCCGAGCGCACCATTTTCATCACGCCGACCGACAGAAATACCTTGAAATGGTCGAAGCCGTTGTCCACCCGGTAGCTGATGGCGCGATCCTTGAACAGGCTCGCAAAGCAGCGCCGCACCGCATCAAGCAGCCTGGCTTCGCCGGCGATGTGCAGGAAGGTTTCATGCTGGCCGGCAAAACTGGCCGTCGGCAAGTCCTCGGCAGTGGCGGAACTGCGCACGGCGACCGTCAGTTGTTCGCCATACTCGGCCCTGAGCCGTGCGTAGGCAGCGCTGATCTGGGCCGCAAGCTCGGGCGGCAGCGCTGCGCCATACACGATTTCCTGGGCCAGCTGGGCCCGCCGTGCCAAGTCGCCGACATCCTTCACGTCCAGGCCGTCCAGCGCCGCATGCAGGCGCGGCCAGGCATTGGCCTGATCAAGTACGGTGCGGTAGGCCTCGGCCGTGATGGCAAAGCCATTCGGCACCCGGACGCCCTGCGCGCCCAGTTCGCGCACCATCTCGCCCAGCGAGGCATTCTTGCCGCCGACCAGCGGCACGTCGGCAATGCCCAGTTCGGAGAACCACCGAATGTATGTGTTGCCTGCTTTCATCATCATCTTTCAATGCATGATAGTCAAAGATGAAAAAATCAATTCCCGATAGCCTCAAATACATTGCCGTGTATATTTTAAATAGCCAATAAACATATGCGGTAAATACAATGAAAATTGCCATACTCCTTGTTTTCTCAAGCTGATTGCGTGTCTGGTTGGCGCATCTGGAGGGTCCGGCCGGCACGGCCCCGCAATCACAGGAACATTGTCGCGCCGGGACCGCAGCGCGCTGCTTGACGGGGAACAAACAAGGATGGGAATTTCAGATTTGAATAGGTGCGGCGAAATTGCGCTGCATCATCACATTATGATTTTATTGTGGTTATCTTCAACAACATCACAATGCCGGCAAATCCGATCCGATCGCTTACCCGCTTTTGAACCGGCAACGGGTGCCGGATTGTCTTGTCGATACCGGAACCAAACCCAAGGAGATGAGTGATGACGAATCAGGACCATTTGCAGGCAACCATCGACGATATTGTGCAGGTCGGGCGCGGCATCCTCGCAGCCGATGAAAGCGCGCCTACCATCGCAAAGCGATTCAAGGCCATCGAAGTCGAATCGACCGAAGAAAACCGGCGCGCCTACCGGGCGCTGCTGTTGACCACGCCGGGGCTGGGCGCATACATCAGCGGCGTCATTCTGTTCGAGGAAACACTGGCCCATACAACGGATGACGGCACGCTGCTTCCCGCGGCCGCCTGGGGACAAAAAATCGTCCCCGGCATCAAGGTCGACAAGGGCACCGTGCCGCTGCCCTTGAGTCCCGGCGATCTCGTCACCCAGGGACTGGACGGTCTGGCACAGCGGCTGCAAACCTACCGGAACCAGGGCGCCCGCTTTGCCAAATGGCGCGATGTGTATCCGGTTGACCAGCATCTGCCCAGCGTACTCGGGATTGCAGCCAATGCGGAAATGCTGGCCCGTTATGCCGCAGCATGCCAGAGCGAAGGCCTGGTTCCGATTGTCGAGCCGGAGATCCTGATGGATGGCAATCACAGCATCGAGCGCTGCGCACAGGTCACCGAAGCCGTCCTGCATGCGGTGTTTCACGCCCTCTATCGCCATCATGTGGCGCTTGAGCACATGCTGCTGAAACCCAGCATGGTATTGCCCGGCAACGAGCAATCGAAGGCCGCTCCGGAGGCAGTCGCCGACGCCACCCTCAGGGTCCTGCGCCGCACCGTTCCCGCTGCGGTACCCAGCATCAACTTCCTGTCCGGCGGCCAGGAGCCGGAAGAAGCTAGCGCCAACCTGAATGCGCTGAATCAGCGCGGCGCTGCGTCACCGTGGCGGCTCAGCATCTCTTACGGTCGTGCCTTGCAACAACCGGCACTGCACGCCTGGGGCGGCAAGCCGGAGAATATCGGGGCAGCCCAGCAAGCCCTGCTCAAACGGGCCCGCCTGAACAGCCTGGCGATGCGCGGCGGCTATACGCCGGAGATGGAGAACGACTGACGCTGCGGCGTCAACTGCAACGCATCCGCTACAGCATCAATCAGGGCGATTCTGCATAGGGCGTGGGCCGGAAAACTCCACGCCCTCCCCCTTCCCCGCAAACTTCCGCAGCAAACACGGGTGCTGTGTAACGCTTTGTTTCATTTTGTGCGCGCCATTGACGGCATCTGCTTTGCCGCTTACATTACTGACTCCAAAGTAAGTTACCTGTTTCCACAGCCTGCATGAACACCTCGTCAGACACCCCGACCGAAAATAAACCGCGCTGGGAGCGCCGCAAGGATGAGCGCCCCCAGGAGTTGCTGGCAGCGGCACTGGATCTGTTCGTCGACAAGGGTTTTGCCGCGACCCGCCTGACCGATGTCGCAGCCCGAGCCGGCGTGTCGAAGGGCACCCTGTATCTGTATTTCACCAACAAGGAAGACCTGTTCAAGGCGGTGGTGCGGGAAAACCTGTTGCCGGTGCTGGGCGATGCAGAAAATCTGGCGGATACTTTTGACGGCCATAGCGCCGACTTGTTTCGCGACATCATGCTGGGCTGGTGGCGGCGCATCGGCGACACCAAGCTGTCCGGCATCACCAAGCTGATGATGGCGGAGTCCGGCAATTTCCCGGAACTGGCACAGTTTTACCACCAGGAAGTAATTTTGCGCGGTAACGCGATGATCGCCCGCATACTCGAGCGCGGCATGGCGCGCGGAGAGTTCCGCCACATCGATCCGCACCTGACCACGCAGGCGATCATCGCCCCGATGATCATGCTGATGATGTCCAAGCATGCATTCTGCATTTGCCAGGCCAGGCCGGTTGCGCCGCTGGATTACCTGAATAATTTTATCGACCTGTGCCTGTACGGCATGCTGCGCGATGACGCCGGCGCGCCACGGACCCCTGCTCCATGCTGAAACCTCGCGCATTCCGGATTGCACTGGCGCTGCTGGCGCTACTGATCGCCGGCACCGCAATCGCACTGAAAACCCGCAGCGCAACGCCCGGCCCGGCCGCAACGCCCACAGCCGCTGTTCCGGCGCTGGAATTTCTGGCCGGCGACCTGATTGCGGTCGCGCCGCGCGAGCTGCGCCAGACCATCGCGGTGTCGGGCGCCTTGCGCGCAGTCAACCAGGCGATCGTCAAAGCCAAGGTTGCCGGCGAAGTCCGCGAAGTGCTGGTGCGCGAAGGTGACACGGTCACTGCGGGCCAGGTCTTGATCAGGATCGATGGCAGCGAATATCAAGCCCGGGTCGCCCAGGCCAGCGGCGCGCTGCAGGCGGCGCGCGGGCAACTGGAGATTGCCGGCAAAGCCCGCGCCAACAACCGCGCGCTGCTGGAGCAGGGTTTTATCTCCAAAAACGCATTTGACAATTCGGCCAGCCAGAACGTGATCGCCCGCGCCAACCTCGACTCGGCCAGAGGCGCGCTCGATGTCGCGCAAAAATCGCTGGCCGACACCGTGCTGCGGGCGCCGCTTGCCGGCCTGATCAGCAGCCGTTCGGTGCAGCCGGGGGAAAAAGTGTCAGCCGACAATCTGCTGCTCGAAATCATCGATTTGCGCTGGATGGAAATGGAAGCCTCGGTGCCGGCCACCGAGATTGCCCAGATCAGGCTGGGGCAGCCGGTCAGCGTCCGGCTCGACGGCATCGCACAGGCGGTCGCGGGCCGCGTCGCCCGCATCAATCCCGGCACACAGTCCGGTTCGCGCTCGATTCTGGCGTATATCCAGATCGACAACCCCGACCGTGCACTGCGCGGCGGCATGTTCGGCGAGGCCGAACTGACGCTGTCGCAAAAAAGCGGCGTGCTCAGCGTGCCGCAATCGGCGCTGCGGCAAGTCGATGGCAAAACCATCGTGTATGCGATCGAAAACGGCTTCCTGACCGAAAAGCCCGTCACGCTCGGGCTGGAGGGCAATGACGGCAACGGCGCCGCGGTCGAAATCACCGCTGGCCTGATCAGCGGCGCGCAAGTCGTCAAGGCCAACCTGGGCCATCTGCAAGCCGGCACCCCGGCCCGTCAGGCCAGCAAGGCTGCAGTCGCAGCCGGGAAAGAATAGGCGATGTGGTTCACCCGCATCAGTATCGGCAACCCGGTGCTGGCAACGATGATGATGCTGGCCTTCGTGGTGCTGGGGCTGTTTTCCTATCAGCGGCTGCGGGTCGATCAGTTCCCCGACGTGACCTTTCCGGTGGTGGTGGTGCAAACTGAATATCCGGGCGCCTCGCCCGAGACGGTCGAATCCGACCTGACCCGCAAGATGGAAGAAGCGGTCAATACCATCAACGGCATCAACAGCCTGACTTCGCGTTCGTATGAAGGGGCGTCGGTTGTCATCATCGAATTCGACCTGAGCATCGATCCGGCCCAGGCCGCGCAGGACGTGCGCGAAAAGGTCGCGCTGATCAAGACCACCTTCAGAAAAGAAGTCAAGGAGCCGCGCGTGACGCGCTTCGATCCGGCCGACCAGCCGATCTTTTCGGTCGCGGTGACCAATGACGCGGCGCTGCAGCAGCGCAGCTTCCGCGATCTGACCACGGTTGCCGATCAGGTGGTCAAAAAACGGCTGGAAAATGTGCGCGGCGTCGGCGCGGTGACGCTGGTCGGCGGCATCAAGCGCGAAATTCAGATTTACGTGAAGCCGCTCGAGATGGAATCGCTCGGCATCAGCGTAGCTCAGGTCATCGATGCAGTGCGCAACGAAAACCAGGAACTGCCGGCCGGCGCGATCCGCGCCTCAAGCGACGAACAGGTGGTGCAGGTGCAGGGCCGCATCCGGCGCGCGCAGGATTTCGGCGACATCATCGTGGCCCGGCGCGGCGGCCAGCCGGTCAAGCTGTCGCAGATCGCCCGCATAATCGACGGCCAGCAGGAACAGGAAAGCCTGGCGCTGTATAACGGCAGGCGCACGCTGGCGCTGGACGTGCTCAAGGCGCAGGGCCAAAACACGATTGAAATCGCCGACAACCTACAAGCCGCGCTGAAGGAGCTGGAGCCGCGCCTGAAGACGCTGTATCCGGGCGTACGGATCGAAGTCATCAAGGATGGCTCGCGCCAGATCCGGGTCGGGGTCGAGAACGTGCGCCGCACGCTGATCGAAGGCGCGCTGCTGACCATCCTGATCGTGTTCCTGTTCCTCAATTCATGGCGTTCGACGGTGATTACCGGCCTGACGCTGCCGATTTCGCTGATCGGCACCTTCCTGTTCATGAACCTGTTCGGCTTCACCATCAACATGATCACGCTGATGGCGCTGTCGCTATGCGTCGGCCTGCTGATCGACGATGCGATCGTGGTGCGCGAAAATATCGTGCGCCACGCCGGCATCAAAGTAGACGGCAGGTTCAAGGACCACAAGACGGCGGCGCTGGACGGCACTGCCGAAATCGGGCTGGCGGTACTGGCGACCACGTTCTCGATTGTCGCGGTATTTCTGCCGGTCGGCTTCATGGGCGGCATCATCGGCCGCTTCTTCCACCAGTTCGGCGTCACGGTGGCGGCAGCAGTGCTGATCTCGATGTTCGTCTCGTTCACGCTGGACCCGATGCTGTCGTCGATCTGGCCCGACCCGGATGCGCATGGCATACACCGGCGCAGCGGCTGGTATGCCAATACCATCGGGCGCGTGCTGGCGCAGTTCGAGCGGCTGGTGGCATGGTTTTCGCGCGGCTATCAAGTGCTGTTGAAATGGTCGCTCGCGCACCGCGGATTGACGCTGGCGATTGCGCTGGCCAGCTTCATCGGCGGGCTGGCGCTGCCGGCCAGCGGCTTGATCGGCTCCGAATTCGTGCCGCAGGCGGATTATTCGGAAACCGGGGTCACCTTTTATACCCCGGTCGGTTCTGCGCTGGAGCTGACCGAAAGCAAGGTGCATCAGGTCGAAGCGGCGCTGCGCCAGTTCCCCGAAGTGCGCGACACCTATTCCAGCATCAATACCGGCGCTGCGCAGGGAAAAAACACCGCCACCGTGTTCGTGCGGCTGGTGCCGCGCGCCCAGCGCACGCGCAGCGCCGCCGCCCTGTCCGGCCCACTGCGCACGCAACTGTCGCGCATTGCCGGCATCAGCGTGACCCATATCGGCACGCTCGACGGCGTCGGCGGCGACTCCAAGCAAATCCGCCTGAGCCTGCAAGGCAGCGACCTGGGGCAACTGGCCAGGCTGTCGGAGCAGGCCACCGCCAAGCTGCGCGCGATACCCGGCCTGGTCGATCTGGACTCCAGCCTGAAAGCGGCCAAGCCGACCATTGCGGTCGAGCCCAGGCGCAACCTGGCATCCGATCTGGGCATCGGCGTGGCGCAAATCGGCGATGCCTTGCGTCCGCTGCTGGCCGGCGAAGCGGCCAGCAGCTGGCGCGCACCGGACGACGAGAACTATGACGTCAATGTGCGTCTGGCGCCGTCGGACCGCGACCAGATCGGCGACCTGTCGCGCCTGATGCTGGTCAGCTCCCAGGCCAACCTTGACGGTTCGCCCAGGATGGTGCCGCTGCGCCAGGTCGCGGACATCACCGCCACCACCGGCGCCAACCAGATCAACCGGCGCGACCTGAATCGCGAAGTGGAGCTGTCGGCCAACGTGATCGGCCGCTCGGCCGGCGAAGTCAGCAAGGATGTCAAGCAAGCGCTCGATTCGATCGCAATGCAGCCGGGCTACCGCTACCAGTTGGGCGGCGCCACCAAGAGCATGAATGAATCGTTCGGCTATGCGCTGGCGGCGCTGGCGCTGGCGGTCATCTTCATTTACATGATCCTGGCATCGCAGTTCGCCAGCTTCCTGCAGCCGCTGGCGATCATGTCGTCGCTGCCGCTGACTTTGATCGGCGCCTTCCTGATGCTGATGCTGTTCCGCTCGACGTTGAATATTTTTTCCATCATCGGCCTGATCATGCTGATGGGTCTGGTCACCAAGAATGCGATCTTGCTGGTCGACTTCACCAACCAGATGCAGCGCGCCGGCATGAACCGCCATGATGCGCTGCTGGAAGCCGCGCACGTGCGGCTGCGCCCGATCCTGATGACCACGCTGGCGATGGTGTTCGGCATGATGCCGCTGGCCTTCGGCTTGGCCGAAGGCTCCGAGCAGCGCGCCCCGATGGGGCAGGCGGTGATCGGCGGCATCATCACATCGTCGTTGCTGACGCTGGTGGTGGTGCCGGTGATATACACCTATCTGGACGACCTGGCGCTGTGGTGCAGGCGCAAGCTGGCACCATCGCGATCAGCGCCGGCCGATACGGATGCCACACCGCAGTTACCGCTATAGAAATGCCGGACACGTTTGATAAAATGTTTCTTTTTTAGTCAATGATGCTTTTTGGGATGCCCACATGAATATCGAACAAGACCGCTTCAACATGATTGAACAGCAGATCCGCCCCTGGGACGTGCTGAATCAGGACATCCTGGATCTTCTGGCGGTGGTCAAGCGCGAGGCTTTCGTTCCCGCCGCCTACAGGAGCCTGGCGTTCTTCGACACCGAAATCCCTTTGCCCTGCGGCGAAAACATGCTCGAGCCCAAGATGGAAGCGCGCATCCTGCAGGAAGTGGCACTCCAAAAACACGAAAACGTGCTCGAAATCGGTACCGGCTCAGGCTATATGGCGGCGCTGCTGTGCTACAAGGCACGCCACGTCACCAGCATCGAAATCGAACCAACGCTGAAAGCCATGGCAGACCAGAACCTGTCCGACTACGGCATCACCAATGTCACCACCTACCTGGGCGACGGCGCCCGGGGCTGGGCCGGCACCAGCAGCGCGGACGGCGACGCCGCGTCCTATGACGTGATCGTGATTTCCGGCTCGCTGCCGGTGCTGCCGGACGCCTTCCTGAAAAAGATCAAGGTCGGCGGCCGCATCTTTGCCATCATCGGCGAAGCTCCTGCGATGTGCGGGCAAATCATCAGCCGCGTGTCGGATACCGCGTACAGCACCGTCAAGCTGTTTGAAACCAATGTGAAGCCGCTGCGCAACGCACTCCAGCCATCGCATTTCACTTTTTAAGGATCTTCGATGCAACACATGACCGCACCGGAACTGGCGCAACGGATGCAGGATGCGGCGCAGCCGCAACCGCTGCTGCTGGATGTGCGCGAACCGTGGGAGTTCGACACCTGCCATATCGCCGGCTCGCAACTGATCCCGATGAATGCGATTCCGGCCCGCTATCCGGAGCTGAACCAGGAGTTGCCTATCGTCTGCATCTGCCATCACGGCGGGCGCAGCATGCAGGTCGCGCATTTCCTGGAACGCAACGGTTTTTCGCAGGTCATCAACCTGACCGGCGGCGTGCATGCCTGGGCCCAGCAGGTGGATGCATCGATGCCGACTTATTGATCCATTCTTTTTGACCGACTCCACCGGGGAACTTCATGCGCAATTCCGTCATCGCCACGCTGATTGCCGGCGCTTTCATCATGCTGGATGCGCAAGCAGCCGATTTGCTGAACACCTACCAGCAGGCGCTGCAGAACGATGCGCAATACGCCAGCGCCCGCGCAGCGCTGCGCGCCGGCCAGGAGCAGTTGCCGCAGGCGCGCGCAGGCCTGCTGCCCAGCGTCGGCCTGTCCGGCATCAACAGCCGCACCGAAGTGGAAAAACGGCCGGATATCAACGGCAGCAGCTACAAACTGGAGCTGTCGCAACCGCTGTTTCGCTGGGCCAACTGGCAGCAATACGAACAGGGCAAACTGGCGGTCGCACTCAGCGAGGCCCAGTTCGCCCAGACCCGGCAAGACTTGATACTGCGCGTCTCGCAAGCCTATTTCGACGTGCTGGCGGCGCAAGACACGATCGGCTTCGTGCAAGCGCAAAAGACTGCGATCTCCGAACAGCTGGAATCGGCCAAGCAAAATTTCGAGGTCGGCACCGCCACCATCACCGACACCCACGAAGCACAGGCGCGCTTCGACCTGGCAGTGGCGCAAGAGTATGCGGCCCAAAGCGATCTGGAAATCAAGCGCGCAGCGTTGCAGCAAATCGTCGGCAGCACGCCGGGCGAGCTGGCGCGGCTCAAGACCGGCGTCACGCTGGAGGCGCCGCAACCGGCCCGGATCGACAACTGGGTCAGTTCGGCGGAACAACAGAATACCGGCGTCATCGGTTCCCGCATCGGGCTGGAAATCGCCCAGAGGGACATCGCGAAAAATCGCGCCGGCCACTACCCGAACGTCGATCTGGTGGCCAGTCGCAGCCATGGCAACCAGAGCACCGGCACCAGCATCGCCGGCAACACCAATGCGATCGGGGTGCAGTGGAGCATTCCGCTGTTCGCCGGCTTCGCCATCACCAGCCAGGTGCGCGAAGCCATCGCGCTGGAAGACAAGGCCCGCTTCGATCTCGAAACCGCGCGCCGCAATGCCGCGCAAGGAGCGCGCCAATCGTATCTGGGCGTCACCAGCGGCCTGGCCCAGGTCAAGGCGCTGGAAGCGGCCGAAGTGTCGAGCCTGTCGGCGCTGGACGCCAACAAGCTCGGCTATCAGGTCGGCGTGCGCATCAACATCGACGTGCTGAATGCACAGCAGCAGCTGTTTTCAACCCGCAGGGACCTGTCCCGTGCGCGCTACGACGCCATCGTCAACGGCCTGCGCCTGAAGTCGGCCGCCGGCACCCTGCAGGAGCAGGATCTGCAACTGGTGAATGGCTTTCTGAGTCAGTAAAGACTTGGTCATAACCACAACAATACTTGGAGTACCATCAAAAACATGGCATTTCCCGCATATATTTATTGCGGTTAACAAAAATACACTGCCATAGTATATTTTAAGCATCAAGCGCCGGCAGCCGGCCTTGCTGCGTCAAAACTGATAACCGATGCGCACCGCGCCCCACTGCTTGCCGGCGACCAGGATCGGCACCGACAGGTGCTTCATCACGACAAAGTTGCCGCCACCCATGTCGCGCCGGTAAGTCTGCAGCAAAAACTTGCGCTGGCTGCGGATCGCGGCCATCTCGGTGCGGCCGTTGTAGATCCGGCGATTGCGGCAATTGGCCAGATTCCATATCTGATCCGGGCCTTGCGGCCTGGAATACTTCCGGTTGTTGGTCGGCACATAACCCCGCAAATCGGTGGCAACGCCAAAGGTAATTTTGGGCGACCATTGCAGCGTCTGCTCCAGGATATCGGCCAGCGCCCGGTCGCAGAATGCGGTGAAGCGGGTCATGAACTGCTCCGGATTGCTGCCGCGAATTAGCTCGTACTTGTCATCGAACAGATCGGCAGCGCTGATTGCGGCATCGTCGATCGCTTGCTCGAACAGCCGGCCGATCTGCTGCCCCATCGCCACCGCGGCTTCGATGAAGGGCGTATCTTCGGTCTGGATCCCGCTCTCGGCAGCCATTTCGATCAACTGCTCGGACAAGGCCAGAAAGCCTTCGGTCTTTTTGCGCGCATTCTGCAATTCCGCGCTGCTGCCCGCGACTTGCTGCGACAGGCCGCGCACCGAGGCGATCACGCCGGCGCACCCTTCCAGATTTTTTTGCGCTGCAGCGGCAATATCATCCACGCCGCGCTCCACTTCCGACACCGCCGCATGAAAGCTGTCGCTCCTGGCAGCGCCCTGCGGCGCCTCTTCCCTGGATGCGATATTGTGCGCCAGCTCTCTGATCCGCACATCGAGCTGCTTGACGGTGCTGGTGATCAGGTTCGACGATTGCTCGACCCGGGTGGCCAGATCCTTGACCGCTTCGGCCACCACGCCAAAGCCGCGTCCGGCGTCGCCCGCACGCTTGGCTTCGACTAGCGCATTGAACGCCACCAGCCGGGTCTGCAGCGCGATTTGGGTGATCTCGCTGGCCGCAGTGGCTACCTGCGCCAAAGTATCGGTGACCCCCGCCACGCCTTGCCCGACATGCTCGACGGTTTGCCGGGCGCGCCGCACCGATGCGTGGCTGGCCTTGGTGACGTCGCTGATGACGCGGTTGGCCTGCACCATTGCATCGATTTCGTCGGCCAGCGCCTTGAAGGTCGCGGCCTGCCTGCCGCTCATCGCCGCCAGATCGTCGATCAAGCCGTTCAGATCGGCCGACTCCTTGCCCAGACCGGATGCCTGTTGCGCGATGCTGCCGAATACCTGTTCGACATCGATATCCGGCGCGTTTGCTGCTGCCGCAAGATCTGCCGCAGCAGCCGATCCGACGGCCGGCTCGCGCCTGAAAAATGTGAACATGATCGCTGTCTCCTTGAAAAACATTGTTCTTATACCGCGTCGGTTCCGGATCATCCAGGCGCGCCCCGGCAGGCGCTCGATTCTCCCGAATCGAAGGAAGCTGCAGATTCGCGGGTGCCACTGCAAGCCCCCATTGATTCTATAAGCAGCCCGGCTTCGGCGCACAAGAATAATATTCGCCTGCGGATTGATATTTTTTCATCTCGCCGATATGCGATATCCGCATATCGATGCGTAAAAGGATTCGTTCTTAATCCTTAGCCGCACGGTTAATCTGCAGGTTCCAGCAAGAATCTTTCCAAGGAAATGCATATGCCACTGAAGAAAATCATCCTGTCGACGCTTGCCGCCGCACTCGTTGTCCCGGCGGCACAGGCGGCGGAAGTCACGCTGCTGAATGTCTCCTACGATCCGACCCGTGAGCTGTATCAGGATTTCAATGCGGCTTTCGCGAAACAGTGGAAAGCCAAGACCGGCGACGACGTCAGGGTCAAGCAGTCGCACGGCGGTTCCGGCAAACAGGCGCGCGGCGTGATCGACGGGCTGCAAGCGGACGTGGTCACCTTGGCGCTCGCGTACGACATCGACGCGATTGCCGAGCGCGGCCAACTCGCCAAAGACTGGCAAAAGCGCTTGCCGCACAACAGTTCGCCGTATACCTCGACCATCGTGTTCCTGGTGCGCAAGGGCAACCCGAAACACATCAAGGACTGGAACGATCTGGTCAAACCGGGCATCGCCGTCATCACGCCGAACCCGAAAACCTCCGGCGGCGCGCGCTGGAACCATCTGGCGGCCTGGGGCTATGCACTGAAACAACCGAGCGGCAGCGAAGCCAGCGCGAGGGAATTCATCGGCAAGCTGTACAAGAACGTGCCGGTACTCGATTCCGGCGCGCGCGGCGCCACCGTCACCTTCGTCGAGCGCGGCATCGGCGACGTGCTGCTGGCATGGGAAAATGAAGCTCTGCTGGCGATCAAGGAACTCGGTCCGGACAAGGTTGAAATCGTCGCGCCGTCGGTCAGCATCCTGGCCGAGCCGCCGGTGGCCGTAGTCGACAAGGTGGTCGACAAGCGCGGCGCCCGCAAGGTGGCCGAAGCCTATCTGCAATATCTGAATACCGAAGAAGGGCAAGACATCGCTGCCAAGAATTACTACCGTCCGACTTCCGGTGCCGCAGTGAAAAAATATGCAGCGCAATATCCGAAAGTGAAATTGTTCGCCATCGATGACGTGGCTGGCGGCTGGGACAAAGCACAGAAGACGCATTTTTCCGATGGCGGCGTATTCGACCAGATTTACCAACCGGGCAAGAAATAAGTCTCCAACCGCCCGCTGTAGGGAACCTCTGAAAAGGGAACCTCTGAAAAAAGAACCTCTGAAAATTTGTCGCCCCCGCGTAGGCGGGGATCCATAAGCCGGTGATTAGCCATGCGCAGTATGGATTCCCGCCTACGCGGGAATGACGGTGGCAATTATGAAGTTACCCTCTCCAAGCCGAGCCTGTCATAGGGAGCCGGACAGTTACCACCAAACTCCGATAACTGAAAGGAGCTATCGCCATGTCTTTTCCCGCCCTGCAAAAATATCTGGTCAGTTTGCATGACACGCCGCAGGCGGCGACTTCCGTCTGGCTGGACCAGCATGGCCGCGCGTTGGGGCGCTATTTCAACTCGACGCTGACCAGCGCGTTTCAAGCGATACGGGTGTCGGGTACGCAGCAAATTATCGGCTTTGAAGGTTTTGCGCGCGGCCATTCCAGCGGCAAGCCGGGGCTGTCACTGTGGCGGCTGCTGGACCATGCTGCCAACGACGATGAATCGATTGCACTGGATCGCCTGTGCCGCATGTTGCATGCGATTAATTTTTATCGCCAGCCGCAATCGGCACATGTCGAACTCGATCTGTATTTGAGCGTGCATGCACGCTTGCTGGCTGGCGTGAGAACCAATCACGGCGATGCGTTTCGCCGCGTGCTCGGCGAACTGGAACTGCCGCATGAAAAAATCGTGTTGCAGTTGCCGCTGGTGGCCGAAAATCAGAATTGGCTGCTGGCTTACGTCACCGACAATTACCGTCGCAACGGTTTTCGGCTGGCGCTGAATGCCGCAGATGCGCAGCAGGCACTTGCAATACTGGATCAATTGCAGCCCGAAGCGATCAAGGTCGATGCGCGCGAAATAACGGATGCGGCCGCCACCCTGCGCTTGTTGCAGGAAGCTGGCCGGCGCGGCGTGCGCCTGATCTTCAAGCGGGTCGAAACCGAAACTGTGCACGCCACCCTGAAGGAACTTGCTGCGAGTGCAGGACAAATCCTGCTGACGCAGGGATTTCTGTGGGACTTGCCGGCAGCCTTGCTGGAAACATCGGCACCCGGCATTGCCAGCCAAGCGGCCGGTTTGCCAGCTGCACCGGCATTACAAGCCAGTGCCGCAGCATGACACGCCTTTGCCTGTCGGATTACCGCGTGCTGATCGTGCCGGGCCTGAACAACAGCGGCGCCGATCATTGGCAAACCCGCTGGCAGCAGCACTATCGCGCCTTTGAGCGGGTCGAGCAGGCGCAGTGGGGCCGGCCTGAACTGCCGCGCTGGTCGGAACGACTGGCGCAGGCATTGAGCCAGTCTTCCCGGCCGACGCTGATCGTGGCGCATAGCTTCGGCTGCCTGACCACGCTGCACGCCGCAGGTCTTGGCGAGTTCAAGCTGGCGGGCGCGCTGCTGGTCGCTCCCGCCGACCCGGAAAAATTCGGCGTGGCGCAAACCCTGCGCAATGCGCGGCTCGCCTGCCCTGCGGTTGTCATCGGCAGCACCAACGACCCGTGGATGACGCGTTCCCGCGCCGCCGCGTGGGCCGGCATCTGGGGTTGCGAGTTTGTCGATGCCGGCGCGTTAGGTCACATCAATGCCGAATCCGGCCTGGGAGATTGGCCGTTCGGCCTCGGCCAGCTGGAGCGCCTGGTGCGCACTGTAAAAACGCACTACCGAAACGGCTCCCGATGCGGAGTAAATCGCCCATGACGCCATCACGCGTAAGCGCGATGACGACCCGTGCCGCGGTGCGCCTCAAATATATGTAACGGGCTTCTGCGGCGCATGCCGCATATGCAGCGATAAGCCCAGCGCAGCCATGTGGTGCGAGTCACGGCAGAGGATCGTTTGAGACAGCGGGAGAAACTCGCTCTCCTCGAACTGGGCATGTGCGCGATACTGGACCACCAGTCGCTCAAGCGCGGCCACGTCGAGGTGGCTGTCCTGCCCCTTGGCGACCCGCTTGAGTTCGGGCTCCAGGCGCTTCCAGGTCATCTCCATTTCACGGTGCTCATCGGTCAGGCGTTTCGCGAGCGTTTGCACCCGATCGTGTTCGGCGCCTTTTTCGGCGCTCGCCAGCACCGCCGGAAAGAGCTCACGCTCCTCGTCGAGATGGTGCTCGAAAATGGCCTCACGGAAGAACTCCAGAGCATTTGCCGCGATTTCCCGGGCGCGCGCGGCCGGCTCGAGCAGCGCCGGCAGTTCGTTCAATTGATTCAGCTTCTTCAGGATGCCCTCATGACAATGAGAAAAATCCTGAATCGGCTGCTCTTCTTTCGTAGAATCAGATGACTGCTTCATGATGGTATCCATTTTATTAAGTGGAATGGGGGAACGTCAGCCCATTGGCAAAGACGATCTCTAGTCAATTTCCGGTCAACAATGCCGGTAACCAGGTTGAGATTGCCGGAACACCCGCGATCAGCACGAGAACCAGCATGACTGCTATCAGGAACGGCACTGTGGCACGAAAGAGTGGACCCATGCGGATGTCAGCCTGGATCATGGCGATGTAGAGACCCGGCCCGACCGGAGGCGTGACCAGACCGATCACCGTAGCCAGTGTGCACACCACGCCGAAGTGAATCGGGTCGATGCCCAGGCTAGTCACGACCGGCATCAGCAGCGGCACTACCACGATCAGCACGCTGATACTCTCGAGGAACATGCCAAGTACCAGCATCATCACGATCACCAAGAGCAGGAAGATGAAAGGGGAATCGGTTAGCCCCTTCATGTACTCCACGACCAGATCTGGAATCCCCTGAAAAGCCAGCACCCAGCTCAGCACCGAAGCCGCTGCAATCAAACCGGTGATGGTTGCCGTGTTGGTGCCTACGTCAAGCAGGATTTTTCCCAGATCACGCACGTGGATTTCGCGATACACCAGACCCAGTACCAGCGCAATGATGGCCGCCACCGCACCCGATTCCGTCGGTGTCATCACGCCGGCCATGATTCCACCGATAACCACCACTGGAATGACGGCGGGCATCAACCCCTCGAACAACACTTTGATCGAGGCTGAGCGCTCGCCTCTTGCTCCGGCTGGCAAGCCGGGACCGAATACGCCGTACAGGAAGATCACCAGCGCGAGCGCGGACACCAGCAGGGCACCGGGCAAGATGCCCGCGATGAACAGCGGCGCGATGGGCTGAACCGCCACTACGCCATAGATGATCATCAACATTGAGGGCGGAATGATCGGCCCGAGCAGGCCGGCGGTAACCGTGACCGCACCCGAGAAAGCACGGTCGTAACCCTTGCGCTCCATGGCTGGGATCATGACCTTGCTCATCACGCCGATTTGTGCAACTGCGGAGCCGAGGATGGATGCCGCCATCGCGTTGGTGAACAGGTTGGCATAGGCTAATCCACCTTTCATACCGCCCACCAGCACTTCGGCCACCGCGATTAAGCGTTGCGTTAGCCCGGCTTTGTTCATGATTTCGCCTACCAAAAGAAACAGCGGAATCGCCAGCAGGCTGTTGATTTCCAGCGCGCCATAGAACTGGATCGGAATAGAGTTGTACAGCATTGCCAAGTCGTTAGTGGCCATAAAGACAATGGCGGCCACCAGGATTGTGCCTACGATGGGAAGGCCTGCGAATAGCAGACCGAAAAAGACGATCAGGGAGATCATTTGGTGCCTCGGATGAAGGCGTGAAGCTCACGCAGTATGGCGACAAACTGGTGCCAGCTCATGATGGTCACGGCGAGAGGTAGCACCGCGTAGTTGTACCAGCGCGGTAATTGCGTGGTAGCAACGAGTTCGATCCGGACTTCGGGGCGGCTGATCCAATCCCATCCGAGCCAGCTCACGAACAAGAACAGGGCTAGCATGACCACGCCCACTGCGGCCATCAGCAAGTGACGCGCACGATCCGGAAGAGCGTTCGGCAGGAAATCTATAGTCACCAGCCGCCCGTGATGCACCAGAAGGGATAGCCCGATGAGGGTGGCGAACACCATCATTTGGACGGAGATTTCCTCCGCCCAAAAGATCGGTGCGCTGAAAAAATAGCGCAGCACCACCTGCGTCATCATGATGCAGGTGATCGCGCCGATAAAGGCGACTAGCAAACCGCGTTCAATCACGGCCAGGCCCTTGTCGGTTTTTTGAATGTAGTCGAACATCATGCCGGACTCCTTTGTGCTACGTGACGAAGCCGGCGGGGCCTGGTTCAGGCCCCTGCACACCGTCACGGATTGTCTTGGTGCTGTTACTGTTGCGTTGAATCGGCAGCGCTCAAAGGTCCTTGGCTTGTTTGTAAAACTCGGCGATAAGTGGATTTTTGGCGATGTACTTATCACGCACCTTCCCGCCCACAACCCTGAAGAATGCGATGTCGGCTTTGATGATATTGGCACCGTCAGCCTTGACTTTTTCCAGATTCATGACATCGGCATCGATGGCGGCCTTGAAGCCCCACTGCTCGGCGCCGGCAACGACCTTGGAAATCATGTCGCGCTCGGCCTGCGAACGGCTGTCCCACCACTTTTTCGAGACCACGATCACGGCCGGGAAGGCCATGTGGTTGGTGAGCGTCAGATTGGGGGCCTGCTGATGAAATTTAAGGCCGACCAATGCATCCAGATCCACGTCCACTGCGTCCAGCAGCTTAGTGGTTAAAGATGGAGCAATTTCGGATAGCGGCATGGCAGTGGGGGCGGCGCCGATGGCATTCCACCAGTCGTTATAGACCGGGCTGGGGAAAGAGCGGATCTTTTTGTTTTTGAGGTCGACGGCCGATGCTACCGGTTGCAGCGACAGCACGTGACGCATGCCGGCAAAGACATAACCCAAGCCCACCAAGCCGCTGTTATCGAGACGCTTGAGCATTTGCTTGGCAGCGGGGGTGCTAACGGCACGCGTGGCGTGAGCGACGTCCTTGAATACATACGGTAGCGACCAAGCCAGCAAGGACTCTTCACGGTTGGAAAGGCCGCCCACGGTAAACACACCGAATTGTTGCGCGCCGGCCTGCATTAAATTGATCATCTGCGCTTCGCTACCCAGTTTCTGCAGCGGGCTCACCGCGATCTTCATCTTGCCAGCCGAGGCTTGGGCGAGATCAGCAGCGATCTTTTCGGATATCTGGTGCCACACATGGGTAGGCGGGGTGATATGACCCAGTTTCAGCGTCTGGGCATGCACCGTCGCGGACACAGCGAACAAGACTGTGCTGGCGACAAGCGTACGTATTATTTTATTGAGTTTCATTTTGGTCTCCTCGTCGGTAATAATTTTTTTAGAATATGTTATTTACTACGCATCCGGCTGCACGGCGGGTGCCGCATGGCGGAACGCGTCGAGTTCGCCGCAGGCGCGGTCGATCGCGACGATGTTCGGGTAGGGACTCAGATCAAGATTGAAGCGCCGTGCGCTCTCGACCTGCGGCACCAGATACACGTCGGCGAGCGTCGGCGTATCGCCGAAGCAAAAAGCGCCGCGGTGCTTGTCGGAGGAAAGCAGCGCTTCAAACGCCTCGAAGCCGGCATTGATCCAGGTCGCACACCACGCCTGCACCGCCGCCTCATCGCAGCCCAGCGTCTTCCTCAGGTACTCCAAGATGCGGCGGTTGTTGATCGGGTGGATGTCGCAGCCAACGATCGCCGCCAGTGCCCGCACGCGCGCGCGCTCGCTCAGATTGGCCGGCAACAGCGCTGGCACCGGGTAGCGCTCTTCCAGCCACTCGATGATCGCCGGCGACTGGGTCAGCGTCAGTGTACCGTCGGTAAGTGCCGGCACCAGCGCCTGCGGATTTACAGCCCTGAATGCAACACCGAGGTGCTCCTCGGTGCGCAAATCGACTGGCATGTAGTCATATTCGACTCCCTTCAGGTTGAGGGCGATGCGCAAGCGGTGCGAGGTCCCGCTGCGGAAGAAGTTGTAGAGCTTCATCGGCGCACCCATGATCAATCCTTGGCCAGACAGTTGGTTACGTTCCAGCCATAGAGCCATTCCATCGCATCGTAAAAGCGCTCTGCGGTGCGGCCCTTCCACAGGTCGTTGCGCACTAGGCGCTCGACGCCCTTGGCGTGGTAGATGCGCCCCATCTCGCGCGATGACAGCACGATGCGCGCAGTGCGGGTGACTCGTGATCGCTGGTAGAGGTCGAAGGCCTTGATGAAATCGTTGCCATTGACACGCAGGGCCTCACCCAGGGTCACCGCATCTTCCAGCGCCATGCAGGCCCCTTGCGCCATGTATTGCGTCGTCGGGTGCGCGGCATCGCCGAGCAAGGTGACGCGGCCGTAATTCCATTGGTCGATCGGTTCGCGGTCAGCAGTCGCCCAGCGCTTCCAGTTTTTTGGCAGATCGATCAGCTGACGCGCTTTCGGGCAGATGCCCTGGAAGTAGCTTTGGACCTCTTCCTTGCTGCCTTCGGTGACGCCCCATTCTTCCTTGTCGCGGCTGTGGAAGGTCACGACCACGTTGTACTGTTCACCGCCGCGCAGCGGGTAATGCACCAGATGGCAATTCGGGCCGACCCAGATGCTGGCTGCGTTCCATTGTAGATTCTCGGGGAAGTCTTTCTTGTCCACTACCGCGCGATAAACAACGTGCCCGGTAACACGGGCCGGGTCGCCGACATACTGCTCGCGCACCACCGACTTGACGCCATCGGCGCCGATCAGGGCAATGCCCTTGTGTGCATTGCCGTCCTGGTCAAAAACAGTAACACTGTTCTCATCCTGCTCGATACGCGTGACGTGCGTGGAGGTCAGAACCTCCACGCGGCCGGTTTCCTGCGCGCCTTCGAGCAGCGACAGATGCACATCGACGCGGTGAATGACCGCGTAGGGGTTGCCAAACTTTTTGCGAAAAGCCTCGCCGGTCGGAATGCGGCCGATTAGGGTCTCATCCAGCGCGTCGTGCATCACCATCTCGTCGGTAAATACCGAGCGGCTGCGGGCTTTGTCGCCGATACCGAGCGCATCAAATGCGTGGAAAGCGTTGGGGCCAAGCTGGATGCCGGCGCCGATTTCGCCGATCTCGGGCGCCTGCTCCAGCACTTTGACGGAAAAGCCCTGGCGTACCAGTGCCAGCGCAGTTGCCAGACCGCCGATGCCGCCGCCGGCTACGATTACGGGTAATTGTTGAGTAGTCATCATTGTCTCCTTCATGCTGTTCGTTCGGGCAGCGGACCGGTTACGGCGCCGCCCGTGTGATTTATTCGGCGGCGCCGATGGTCAGTTCTATATCGCCGACGTGGTCAATGTGGCCGCTGAGCTTGTCGCCCGACTTCACCGCGCCGACGCCTTCGGGCGTGCCGGTGTAGATCAAGTCGCCGGGCTGCAAGTGATAAAACTTCGACAGATCTGCGATCAGTTCCGGAATGCTCCAGATCAGTTGCGACAGGTCGGACGTCTGGCGCCGCTGGCCATTCACGTCGAGCGTGAGCGCGCCGGACGCCAGCAGGCCAAGATTGCCGATCGGCACAATCTCGCCGCACACTGCCGACAGTTCGAAGTCCTTGCCCAAATCCCAAGGACGGCCCTGCTCACGGGCCACCAGCTGCAGGTCACGACGGGTCATATCGAGGCCGGGGGCGTAGCCGTAGATCAGATGCTCGGCATCCGATTCGGTCACGCGAAAACCCGGCGCGCCGATCGCGACCACCAGCTCCATTTCGTGATGGTAGTTAGCGGTGCCGGTCGGATACGGCACGGTTGCGCCGGATTCGACCAGGGTCGACGCGGCCTTGGTGAAATAGAACGGCTGCGCGGTGGTCTTGTCGACCGGCACGCCCATCTCGATCGCGTGCGCGTGGTAGTTCCGCCCGACGCAGAAGATGCGGTTGACCGGATAACGCGCCTTGCTGCCATGCACCGGCAGCGAATACACGGGCGGCGGGCTCCACAGGTAATTAGTTTGAGTCATGTGCTGTCTCTCTTTCTCTCGTTGAGGCTGGGGTTCAGCCGCGGACTTCATACACGCCGAGCTTCTTGTGCAGCGGCGATTCGTCGGCAATGAACACGAATGCCGGGCTTTCGGTGGAGCGGTTCTTCAAAGTTATCGGTACGTAGCCGGGCGCACAGCAAGTGTCGGCTTCGGCCAGCGTGAACACGCTGTCATCGACGCTGACCTCACTGCTGCCTTCGATCTGGTGGAACACCATCGCCGGCGAGCGTGCGGGTAGCAGTAGCGTCTCCCCCGGGCGCAGCATCAGCGCCGAGTAACCGAGGATGGCCTGACAATCTGCCCCGGTTTCCGGATTGACGTAGGCGACCTGCACCGCCTCGATACCGGGTTGGGCGACATCCAGAGCAAGCAACGCGGCACGCACTTCGACCCACGGATAACGCAGCATCGGGAAACGCTTGTCTGCACGCGCAAAAATCGGCGATGGCACGACCCCGCCGCGCTGGTAGGCGCGCTCGGTGGCCTCTGCGCTCACCATCTGGGCCTCGCCTTCGGTAACGTATGAGGCTTCCATGTAATACACCAGCGGCAGATCGAGCACGTCGAGCCACACCACGGGCACCGTGCCGTCATGGCCGTGTTCATGCCACAGGCCGGTCGGGGTCAGGATCAGGTCGCCGCGGCTCATCGGGCATTTCTCGCCATCGACGGTGGTGTAAGCGCCATCGCCTTCGACGATCATGCGCACCGCGTTCGGTGTGTGCTTGTGCGCCGGTGCCCACTCGCCCGGCAACAGCAACTGCATGCCGAGATAGATCGACGAACTGGCCTGCATTTTCTCTAAGCCGTGGCCGGGGTTCGCGAGCACCAGCACGCGACGTTCGGCCTTTTCGATCGGCGTCAGTTCTCCAGCCTGCAGCAGTAGCGGCCGCAATCCGGCATAAGACCAGTGGGTGGGACGGGTGCGACGGACGGGCTTCGTTGGTGGTAAAACCGAGCGCAGGCTGGGCCACAGCGGCACCAGATTCTGCGCGGTGAGTGCTTGCCGGTATGCTTCAGGCAAGTCGTCGAGTCGACCTAGTTGTTTCATTTTGTCTGTTCCTCCATTGGGTGAATCACCTCCCGCCAAAGTCTGAAATTCTTTTATGGATCCGGACGGGCGGTGATCTAATGAGCCGGGTTAACTTTATCGGCGCATTCATATCTCGTAAATACAGCATATGGAATAATAGCTATTCGAAAATCGAATAGAGAGGCTCAAAATGAGCATGCCCGATCTGCGCCTTCTGATGGTATTTGATGCAATTTACAAGGCGCGCAGCGTCAGCCGCGCCGCTGAAATACTGGAACTTGGCCAGCCAGCCGTCAGCATCGCGCTCGGAAAGCTGCGCGATCAGTTTTCCGACCCGCTGTTCGTGCGCACCTCGACTGGGATGGAGCCGACCCCGCTCGCCGAGGAGTTGCTACACCCGATCCGCAGCGCCCTCGACGCCGTCAACGGCATACTCGGACACCGCAGCGTATTTGACCCTGCGTCATCGAACCGCACCTTTCGCCTGTGCATGACAGACATCACGCATCTGGTGCTCCTGCCCAAGCTTTGGCGGCACCTGCGCGCAACGGCACCGGGAATTCGAATCGACATCTCGCCGCTGTCCGATAACACGGGACGCGATCTCGAAACCGGAGATGCGGATCTGGCTGTCGGATTTATTCCTGACCTCGAAGCTGGGTTCTACCAGCAGGCGTTGTTCCGCCAGCATTACGTCTGTCTCGCCAGCGCGGACCATCCTCGCATTCATGGTGGTATTGATCTGCAGCAGTTCGAAGCTGAAGATCACGCGGTTTTTAGTACATCGGGCACCGGACATCGGATCATTAATCTGGAGATCGCCAGACAGGGCATCAAGCGGCGGATCGTGCTGAACATTCCGAATTTTCTCGGCGCAGCTTTTATCGTAGAACATACCGACCTGCTGATGACTATCCCGCGCCGACTCGGCGAACTGTTGCGTGGACGCGGCGAATTCAGCATCTTCCCAGTCCCGTTCCCACTACCTGAATATACGATCAAGCAGCATTGGCACGCGCGCTTCCATCACGACCCGGGGAATCGCTGGTTGCGTAGCACGATAGCTGAGCTGATGTCCGAGATGGGCGCGGATGGAGTGATTCAGGAAAAACCTGGTCAGGTGGCAGCGCGAAATTCGGCTGAATGTAATCGTTGAATTCGACCACCTTGACCTTGTACCTCTTTTTTCAAGAATCGGCTTGATGCCCAGTTTGATCTGGTCGGCATAGGGGCCGGCACTGGTCCCGGCCGTAGTGCAGATTGAAGCAGCCTTGCTCGCGCAAGCAGTGCTGCATTTCGATGAAACGGGGCTGCGCCATGGCAAAACTTTGATGTGGATGCCCAGCGCCTCCACAGCGAGTTTGACGTGGTATGGGGCGCACCCCAAACGCGGCAAAGATGCCATGACCGCATTCAATATCCTGCCGCGCTTTACCGGGGCCGCAGTGCATGACGGCTTGCAGGCTTATCGTGAATATGACTGCCAACACGCATTGTGCAATGCGCACCATTTGCGCGAACTGATCTATGTCTTTGAGACCACCGGCCAGCAATGGGCCCGTGACATGATGCAGTTGCTGTGCGTTGCCAAGGATGCGCGCGATGCCGGCACGTGCCGGACGCGACCTGGATACGCGATATCGACGATCAATATCACGATCTGCTACGGCGCGGTTAATAGAGAATCCCGAACAACTGCGCCCACTGGGCCAACCCATTCGGCGCGGACGGATCAAACACATCCTCCATGGAATCATGCTTGAACCCATGCACCGGTTACACGACATCATCCCACCAGAATTGAGCTCTGAAATCAAGTTCGTTGTCGGATTTATCGGTCAAGCGTCTAATCGAATCGCCGAAGCAGATAGCTTCATTCAGATGGCAATTCAGGAGCTTGGCCTCGACATCGTCATCGACATCGAAAATGATGGCTAGCCGTCGGTCAGGCGCGGAATACCCCCCAGAAACCACACACTTTCACTAGCTCCCAAAGGCAGACCTGACATCAAACCCAAAAGGCCAGCTCTTCAGCCCGGACCTGTTGCCACTGCGCTTCTGTCAGCCCATGACTGCCATCGCAGTAATCGCGACGACCACAACCGCATCGGCCGATATCTTTTGAATTTTTCCGAACGCGCATTTGATATTCCAATGGAAAAGCCGTTGATCATACCTCTGGCGTGGCCGGCCACGCCAGTGCGCTTTCCCGGAAGTGGATCATCAGATTGGTCTATTTGATATCCCGGCATTGAACGTTCACCCTGACCGGGCGGCTGCCACTTGGATAGATTCCGTAAACGGCACCTCTTCGATAAGCCAACCTCATCGTACGTGTCACTTTACGGCACCGTTATCTTTATTCGGAATCGTACTATCGACATGCAAAAAAATTCGTTCTCTTTATGTCTTTACGATGTGATTATTGAAGCTAATTAGTCAAATTTGTAATAAAGAGAGCCGACATGCAGCTTGCCATTGCCACCGCATCTGATAAAAGAACGCCGTTCCGGGTCATGCCCGGCTTCGGCCTTTCGCTCGGCTTCACGCTGTTTTACCTGGCGCTAATTGTGCTGATTCCGCTCTCTGCGGTGTTCCTGAAGACCTTCACGCTGACCCGGGATGCTTTCTGGGCGGCGGTCACTTCGGAACGTGTGGTGGCCTCGTACAAACTGACTTTCGGCGCATCGCTGCTGGCCGCCGCGCTGAATGTGGTGTTCGGCGGCATCGTGGCGTGGGTGCTGGTGCGTTACCGATTTCCCGGCAAGAAGTTCATCGATGCGCTGGTCGATTTGCCGTTTGCATTGCCGACCGCGGTGGCCGGCATCGCGCTGACCGCGCTGTATGCACCGAATGGCTGGATCGGACGCTTTCTGGAGCCGCTCGGCATCAAGGTGGCGTTCACGCCGCTCGGCGTGCTGATCGCGCTGACTTTCATCGGCCTGCCGTTCGTGATGCGCACCGTGCAACCGGTGCTGGAAGATGCCGAACGCGAACTGGAAGAAGCCGCCGCCAGCCTGGGTGCGAACCCGTGGCAGACTTTTTCGCGGGTGATCTTTCCGACCGTTCTGCCGGCGCTGATGACCGGCTTTGCGCTGGCCTTTGCGCGCGCCACCGGCGAATACGGCTCCGTTATCTTCATCGCCGGCAATATGCCGATGGTGTCGGAAATCACGCCGCTGTTCATCATCACCAAGCTGGAGCAGTACGACTATGCGGGCGCCACCGCGATTGCGGTGGTGATGCTGACCGCGTCGTTCCTGATGCTGCTTTTGATTAACGTTTTGCAGGCCTGGTCCCGCACGCGCGGCCGGTCCGGGAAAGCCTGAGATGCCGGCCACCACTGCCCCGCCATACGCCGCACCGTTGCCGGCCGTCCAGGAAAAACGCGTTGAGCCAATCCATGTGCCGGCGGCCACGCTGGAACCGTTCTGGGTCCGCGCAGTGCTGATCGCAATTGTGCTGGCATTCCTGACCCTGTTCCTGTTCGTGCCGCTGCTGTCGGTGTTTGCCGAAGCGTTCAAGAAAGGCTGGCAAGCGTATCTGGCGGCGATTACCGAGCCGGATGCGGTGTCGGCGATCAAGCTGACCTTGCTCACCGCCGTCATTGCGGTGCCGTTGAACCTGGTGTTCGGGGTCGCGGCATCCTGGTGCATCGCCAAATTCGAGTTTCGCGGCAAGAGCATTCTGCTGACGCTGATCGACTTGCCGTTTTCGGTGTCGCCGGTAATTTCCGGCCTGATCTATGTGCTGCTGTTCGGCGCCCAGGGCTGGCTCGGGCCGTGGCTGGCCGAGCATGACATCAGGATTTTGTTCGCGGTGCCCGGCATCGTGCTGGCGACGATCTTCGTCACCTTCCCGTTTGTCGCGCGCGAACTGATCCCGCTGATGCAATCGCAAGGCAGCGAGGAGGAAGAAGCCGCGCTGGTGCTGGGCGCATCGGGCTTCAAGACGTTCTGGCATGTGACGCTGCCGAACATCAAGTGGGGCTTGCTGTACGGTGTGATTCTCTGCAATGCGCGGGCGATGGGAGAGTTCGGCGCGGTGTCGGTGGTGTCCGGCCACATCCGCGGCGAAACCAACACGATTCCGCTGCAGGTCGAGATTCTCTATAACGAATACAACTTCGCCGCCTTCGCAGTCGCGTCGCTGCTGGCCTTGCTGGCACTGGTGACGCTGGCGTTGAAGTCGTTGATCGAGTGGCGCCTGGCGGACGCCGGCGCGGAACAATTCCAGGAGCAATCATGAGCATCGAAGTACGCAATATTCAAAAACAGTTCGGCAACTTTGTGGCTCTGAATGATGTGTCGCTCGATTTCCCGGCAGGGGAACTGACTGCGCTGCTGGGCCCGTCCGGCTGCGGCAAGACCACGCTGCTGCGCATCATCGCCGGGCTGGAACAGCCGGATCAGGGCCAGGTATTGCTCGACGGCGAGGATGCGTCGGCGCGCCACGTGCGCGAGCGCCAGGTCGGCTTCGTGTTCCAGCACTATGCGCTGTTCAAGCACATGACGGTGTTCGAGAACATCGCGTTCGGGCTGCGCGTCAAGCCGCGCAATCTGCGGCCAAACGAAGCGCAGATACGCGACAAAGTCAGAAAATTTCTGGAACTGGTGCAACTCGACTGGCTGGCCGACCGCTATCCGCCGCAACTGTCCGGCGGCCAGCGCCAGCGGATTGCGCTGGCGCGCGCGTTGGCGGTCGAGCCGCGCGTGCTGCTGCTGGACGAGCCGTTCGGCGCGCTGGACGCCAAGGTGCGCAAGGAGTTGCGGCGCTGGCTGCGGCGCTTGCACGACGAATTGCACGTCACCAGCATCTTCGTCACCCACGATCAGGAAGAGGCGCTGGAAGTGGCCGACCGGATCGTGCTGATGAACAAGGGCAATGTCGAGCAGGTCGGCACGCCGGGGGATGTGTACAACCATCCGGCTTCGCCCTTCGTATACGGTTTCCTGGGCAACGTTAACCTGTTCCACGGCCGCGTGCACGAAGGCGTGCTGGACGCGGGCGGCGTCACTTTCGATGCGCCCGGCCATGCCCAGGCACAGGATGCCTTTCCGGACGTGCGCATCGTATTGCAGCAAAGCGCGCCCGAGCATATCGCCGAGTGGGTATTGTCGGGCAAGACCGACATCGGCATTGCCACCGAAGGCCTGAGCCAGTTTCCGGACCTGGTTTCGTTCCCCTGCTACAGCTGGAGCCACCTGATCGTGGTGCCCCACGGGCATCCGCTATTGGCGCAAGCGAGCGTAAGAACGCTCCACGAAAGACGCCAAAAGCACCGAAGATCGGCACTGCGATGCATTTTTAAAAATAGGGAGTATGGCTATTTTCATAGCATCTTCCGCATAATTTATATGCGCATATGAAATATACTGGCAGGTAATTATGATGCTGATCCGCGCTGCTTGCTCTTTTCAGTTTTCGGTTATTTCAACAGCCGCGCCAACTCGACTGCGGTCTTGACTTGCATCTTGTCGAAAATGTGGGCGCGATGGACTTCGACCGTGCGCATGCTGATGCCGAGGTCGTCGGCAATGACCTTGTTCATTTTCCCTTCCAGGATCAGGTCCAGCACTTCGCGTTCGCGCGCCGACAGGGTTTCGAGGCGGCGATGGATCAGGGCCATGCTGCCGGCCTGCCTGGATATCTGCAACGCTTCCTGCGCCCGGTCCATCAGCTTGTTGTCATTCAGCGGCTTTTCGAAAAAATCGAAAGCACCGCGCTTCAAGGTATCTACCGCCATCGGCACATCGCCGTGGCCGGTCAGGAAAATCACCGGCAGTTGGCGCGTCAATCCGCGCGCTGCCAGCAGATCGAACAGCGCAATGCCATTCATGTCGGGCATGCGGACGTCGAGCAGCAGGCATTCCCCTTCCGCATCGAAGCTGGTCCTGCCGCCCAGCGCGGCCAGGAACTCGGCGGCGCTGGCATAGGCAGTGGCGGTGATCGCGCGCGATCTGGCCAGCCACAGCAGTGAATCGCGGATCACTTCTTCGTCATCGACTATGTGGAGCATGCAGTTTCCTTATTCGGGCAAATGCGGCGGCAGGGAAAATCGGAAAATTGTACCTCCGAGCGGGTTATTCACATAATTCAGGGTGCCGCCATGAAACTCCAGCGTGGTACGGCAGATCTTCAGGCCGATCCCCATGCCTTCGGCCTTGGTCGAGAAAAAAGGTGAAAACAGGTGTTCGGCGACTTCCGGCGCGATCCCGTGTCCCTGGTCGATCACTGACACAATCACATTCGCCGGCGCCGGCTCAGTATCCGGATGCACCCGGTCCGTGCTCACGCTGATGCGCAGGATACGGCGCTCGGACGGAACCTGCTGCATGGCCTCGATCGCGTTGCGCGTCAGGTTCAGCAACACCTGCTCCAGCATCACGCGGTCGGCCAGCACTGCCGGCAGGCCGGGAGCAATGCTGACCTGAATCGCGACGAAACACTGCTGCGCCTGCAATTCGATCAGCGGCATCACGCTGTCGATCAGGTTTTCCATCGACACCGGTTCGCGGGTCGGTTCGCGCCGCTTGACGAACTCATGCACGCTGCGAATGATCAGGCCGGCGCGCTGCACTTGCGCATTGGCTTTTTCCAGCGCCGGCTGCAACAATGCGGCGTCCACCACGCCCGACTGCATCAGGTTGATGGCGCCGGCGGTATAGCTGGAAATGGCGGCCAGCGGCTGGTTCAGTTCGTGCGCCAGCGTCGATGCCAGTTCGCCCATGGTTGCCAGACGCGCACTCGATTGCAGTTTTTCCTGCTGCTGGCGGTTGAGTTCCTCGACTTTCTTGCGATCCGAGATATCCAGGATCGAGCCCATCCAGCCGGTTTGCCGGCCACTGTCATCCAGCAGCGGCGACTCGTAAATCAGTACCGGAAAACGTTCGCCGCTGGCGCGCTGGAACATGATCTCGAAACCATGTTGCTGCACGGTGCCGGCCAGAACCTGGGCAAAGCGCTCCTCATAGTCTTCGATCGCTTCCGGTGCCCAGTACGGCATCGGCGGCGCCTTGTTGAGCAATTGATCGGCACTCAGGCCGACCATCCGGCAGAACGCCGGGTTGACATAGCTGATCCGCCCTTTCAGGTCACGCGCCCGCAGCCCGGTCACCAGCGAGTTTTCCATCGCCATCCGGAACGCAACCTGCTCGCGCAGCGCACCTTCTGCCGCCAGCCGGCGATTGATATCCCGCCACAATGCCCATAGGCTCCAGATCAGTCCCAGCGACAGCAGGATAATCGAGCCCACCAGCAGATTCGGCAGCAGGGTCGGTGCACTCTTGACGCTATTGGTGCGCAGATACACTGCTGCCCCTGGCAACTCGAGCGTGTGACGATGCGTATACACGCCGCGCCCCAAGCCACCGGCAGCCCGCATCGCGAACACGGCGTCATCATTGTCGGTCAATACGATCTCGTTATCCTGGGCAAACCACCACGGCACCATCTCGTTGAGGATATCCTGCAACGCATAACGAATCACCAGGCTGCCGCTGTATTGGCCATCGTTGAAGATCGGCAAGTAGCAATCCATCAAGGTCAAGCCCGGTACGCCGGCAGCGCTGACAGTCTTGACCGGCTGACTGTATTGAGCCGACTTCAGCTTGCGCGCGTTGGCCGAGACTTCAGCCGATGCCTGCGACAGGCGGGGCGGCCCGTTCGCACGCAGATCGCTGGAGGCGACTATCGCGCCGGTCGCATCCAGCCACATCACGCGCTGGATCTCGCGGCTGTTTTTCAGCAGCAGCATGGTACGTTCGCGCAGTTTGTCGGGCGGCAGGTAGCCGTTCGCAATTTCGGCTCCGACCTGTCCAAAATTTTCTTCATTGCGGCTGAGCTGAAAGCGGATCGCCTGCTCGACCCAGAGCGTATCGGCAATCAGTTGCTCCTGACGTTCGCTGACTTCCATCTGCCGCACTTGCCACGGCAGCCATATCAGGATCGACAGGAACAGCAGCACCAGCAGTATCGGCAGCAGCCAGCGCCAAGCCTGCTTGCGTTGCAAACGAGCGCTAGCAAAACCTGTGAATCCAGCGATTTTCATGGGCCGAACGGAGCTTTCTGGCATGTTGATGAATTGCGGCTGAAGCCGGAATTCTACCGAATATTCTATGCCTGTTTTTTTTGATTCGAGCCGCAGCAGTTTTTCCGGACTGTGGTTATCCACAATTGTGCCGCCATCAAACACTGGCCAGAATGATCGGGCAATTTAAAAAAACGTTATTCCACATCTACCGGAGACAAGCATGAAACTCAAGGCACTATTCCTGGCGTTAGCGTCCGCCGCAGTCATAAGCCCGATTGCTTTTGCACAAGCCCCGATCGTCATCAAGTTCAGCCACGTGGTTGCAAATGACACGCCAAAAGGTAAAGGTGCCGAGCGCTTCAAGGAACTGGCGGAAAAAAGCACGAAAGGCCGCGTCAAGGTCGAGGTGTACCCGAACAGCACCTTGTACAAGGACAAGGAAGAACTGGAAGCTCTGCAACTCGGTGCAGTCCAGATGCTGGCGCCATCGCTGGCCAAGTTCGGCCCGTTGGGCGTGCGCGAATTTGAAGTCTTCGATCTGCCGTATATTTTCCCTTCCAAGGACGTGCTGTATCGGGTAACCGAAGGCCCGATCGGCAAGAGCCTGCTGAAAAAACTCGAACCAAAGGGCATTACCGGCCTGGCCTACTGGGATAACGGCTTCAAGATCATGTCGGCCAACAAGCCGCTGCATTCGCCGGCAGACATGAAAGGCCAGAAAATGCGCATCCAGTCATCCAAGGTGCTGGATGCACAAATGCGCGCGCTGGGTGCGAACCCGCAGGTAATGGCCTTCTCCGAGGTGTATCAGGCATTGCAAACCGGCGTTGTAGACGGCACCGAGAACCCGCCATCGAACCTGTACACGCAAAAAATGCATGAGGTGCAAAAGCACGTCACGATGACCAACCATGGTTATCTGGGCTATGCGGTGATCGTCAACAAGAAATTCTGGGATGGATTGCCAGCCGATATACGCACCGCGCTGGAAACCGCGATGAAGGATTCGACCAAATACGCGAATGCGATCGCGCAGCAGGAAAACGACAAGGCAATAGCCGCCGTCAAGGCTTCCGGAAAATCGACCGTGTATGAATTAAACGGCAAGGAACAGGTTGAATGGCGCAAAGCCCTGATGCCGGTCCAGAAACAGATGGAAGAGCGCATCGGCAAGGAACTGATTTCCTCCATCAACAAGGAATCGGCAGCGCTGCTCCTGAAGTAATGCCCCAATCGGCACCATGACACTGCGGCTTGCAAGCATCCCTGACTTGCAAGCTGCATATTTTTGCAAAAAATATACCTGCCATAGTATTTTTAATACCGCACTGATTATATGCGGTAGATTTACATAATTTCAACATACCCCGGCAATTTATTGCCACTAACTCCCACGCCTATCGGGGAATCCATGAAAATTCTTGACCACCTTGAAGAATGGCTAATCGCCTTCTTGATGGCAGCGGCAACCCTTATTACCTTTGTCGCTGTCACCCACCGCTACGCAACCGGCATCACCCTGTTCGGCATCCAGGATGCGCTGATCCAGTTCAATACCAGCTGGGCCCAGGAATTGACCATTTTTATGTTCGTCTGGATGGCAAAATTCGGTGCCGCCTATGGCGTGCGCACCGGCATCCACGTCGGCGTCGACCTTCTGCTCACCAAGCTGAACACACCGTGGCGCAACAAGATGGTCGTCTTCGGCATGCTGGCCGGCGCGACATTTACCGCCATCATCGGCACGCTAGGCGCTCTTTTCGTCTATGAACTGAGCCATACCAGCAGCGTTTCCGAAGTGCTGGAACTGCCGATGTGGATCGTCTATATGGCGGTGCCGCTGGGCTCCTACCTGATGTCGTTCCGCTTTTTGCAGGTCACCTGGAACTTCATCAAAACCGGTGATTTGCCCAAGCACGACCACGGCCATGTCGAAGGTATCGAAGAAGAGACTCAAGGGGAAAAAGCATGAATGCACTGATCATCTTCATCCTGCTGTTCGCACTGATGCTGACCGGCATGCCGATTTCGATTTCGCTCGGCCTGACGGTGTTGACTTTTCTGTTCACGATGACCGATGTCCCGGTCCAGGCGGTCGCGTTGAAACTGTTTACCGGAATCGAAAAATACGAAATCATGGCGATCCCGTTCTTTATTCTGGCCGGGAACTTCCTCACGCACGGCGGGGTTGCGCGGCGCATGATCAATTTCGCCACCTCGATGGTCGGTCACTGGCACGGCGGACTGGCGCTCGGCGCGGTGGTGGCCTGCGCGCTGTTCGCCGCGGTATCCGGCTCCAGCCCGGCTACCGTGGTTGCGATCGGCTCGATCGTGCTGCCGGCGATGATCAAGCAAGGTTATCCGAAAAGTTTCGGGGCCGGCGTTGTCGCAACCTCCGGCGGACTGGGGATCCTGATCCCGCCGTCGATCGTGATGGTGATGTATGCGGTATCGACCAACACCTCGATCGGCAAACTGTTCATGGCCGGCGTGATCCCCGGCTTGATGCTGGCGACCATGCTTGGACTGATCACCTGGTATCTGGCGCGCAAGAATAACTTTCCGCGCATGCCCAAGGCGTCATGGACCGAGCGCTTCAGAAGCTTCAAGAAAAGCGCATGGGGCCTGTTGCTGATCATCATCGTGATGGGCGGTATCTATACCGGCGTCTTCACGCCGACCGAGGCGGCAGCGATGTCGGCGGTGTATGCATTCGTCATCGCCGTCTTCGTGTACAAGGACCTGAGCCTCAAGCAAATCCCCCGGGTGCTGCGCGACTCGGCATCGATGTCGGCCATGCTGCTGTACATCATCACCAATGCGGTATTGTTCTCCTTCCTGATGACCAGCGAAAACATTCCGCAGGCGATGGCGGCCTGGATCATCGACCAGGGCTTCGGCGTGATCACGTTCCTGCTGGTGGTCAACGTGCTGCTGCTGGTGGCCGGCAGCGTGATGGACCCGTCGGCAATTGTGCTGATCATGGCACCTATCCTGTTCCCGATCGCGATGGCGCTCGGCATCGACCCGGTGCATTTCGGCATCATGATGGTGGTCAATATGGAAATCGGCATGGTCACGCCGCCGGTCGGGTTGAACCTGTATGTCGCGTCGGGTATCACGAAGATGGGCATCACGCAATTGTCGATTGCGGTGCTGCCGTGGTTGCTGACGAGCCTGCTGTTCCTGATGTTGATTACCTACATTCCGCAAATATCGCTGTTTCTGCCGAATCTGATTTTCAATTAAACCGGATTGCCTAAAAACTGCCGGACGGCTATGCCGTCCGGCAGTTTTTAACGTTTTTGCAAAATTTAATTTGGATCAGGCCAACGCATTGTAAATAATGCTTGCAAATTTCTTTACTGGATCAATATACGATTTCGTTTAATTATTATTTTCCCATTCCGCCAATCCGATGTTATTATTGCGAAAATTTTTAGCCCGGCAGCACCCTGCCAGCGCCAAGCCATACCGCAATACCGAATACGCAGTGCAACCGAATTTCAGAGGGGTAGTGCATAAAGGACGGTAGATATACCGACATATAACGAGGAGACACGTGTTCCAATTGAGCTGTCATAACAGCCTGAACGCGCGGCAGTAATTTGAAGGCGCATCTCCGGATGCGCCTTTTTTGTTTTATCCTGCAGATATGAAAAATTCCAACGGCACCGCCCTGTTCTCGGCCATCGTCGCAGCGCCTTTCGGCGCGGTCGGGATCCGCACCGAAGCCTCACTCCTGCAGGAGCTGGTCTATCTGCCGCCGTCGTTTGAAGCCAGGGCCGCAGGCAATGCACTGGCCGAACAAGTCGCAACACAGGTCAGCCGCTACCTGGATGATCCGGATTATCGTTTCGACCTGCCCATGCCGGACATCGGCACGGTGTTCCAGCGCCGGGTGTGGCAAGCGATTGCCGCCATTCCGCGCGGCCAGGTGCTGACCTACGGCCAGATTGCCAAGCAACTCCGTTCGGCGCCGCGCGCGGTCGGCCAGGCTTGCGGCGCCAACTGGTTTCCGCTGCTGATTCCCTGCCACCGCGTCACAGCGGCAGGCGGGCTGGGCGGCTTTGCGCACCATGACGACGCAACTGGCTTCCATCTCGGCGTCAAACGCTGGCTGCTGGCACATGAGGGCGCCGCGGGCTACCGATGACGGATCAAGCAGGGTTATCTGCCGCCAACCAGTCTGCCATCGACGCCTTTTGCGATACCTTATGGCTGGAAGACGGTCTGGCGAAGAATTCGCTGGAGGCTTACCGGCGCGACATGCGCCTGTTTGCGCTCTGGCTGCAGGCCGCATGCGGCAAGGCCCTGCATCAGGCCCAGGCGGACGACCTGAGCGCCTATTTCAGCGCCAGGCACGATACCACCAAGGCGACCTCGTCGAACCGCCGGCTGGCAGTGCTGAAGCGCTTTTATCAGCTGGCGCTGCGCCAGCAGCAGATCGAGGCCGATCCCTGCCTGAAAATGCAAAGCGCCAAACAGCCGCCACGGACACCGCACACCTTGTCCGAAGCGCAAGTCGAGGCGCTGCTGGCGGCGCCCGATAGCGACACCCCGCTCGGCTTGCGCGACCGCACCATGCTGGAGCTGATGTATGCCAGCGGCTTGCGCGTGACCGAACTGGTGTTGCTGAAAACGCTGGAAGTCGGGATGAATGAAGGCGTGCTGCGGATTACCGGCAAAGGCGGCAAGACGCGCCTGGTGCCTTTCGGCGCAGAGGCGCGCAGCTGGCTGGAGCGTTACCTGAAACAGGCGCGCGGCGTGATTCTGGGTGGCCAGATCGATGACGCGTTGTTTGTTACCGCGCGCGGCGGCGCGATGACGCGCCAGATGTTCTGGATCCTGGTCAGCAAATACGCCCGTAAGGCCGACATCAATGCGCCGCTGTCGCCGCATACGCTACGCCATGCGTTCGCCACCCATTTGCTCAATCACGGCGCAGATTTGCGGGTGGTGCAACTGTTGCTCGGACATGCCGACATTTCGACCACGCAGATTTATACCTATGTGGCGCGGGAACGCCTAAAGAAACTGCACGCAGAACATCATCCGCGCGGCTAAGCCCCAGCCGCGTCATCGACGCCGTACAACTTCACCCGCATCAGCACTTGGCCGTGGTCGCTTGCCTCCGGCTGGCGCAGCTGGAGATGGTCGTTCAGGTAAGTCACCTCCAGCACTTCGCCGACCGCATAGCGCGATGCCGGATTGAATTCTTCCGACACCAGGATATGGTCGATGGTTTCGAATTGCCCGTGATGAATAATGCTGTAACCGACATTGCGCAGCGGATCGCAATGCGACTGGATGCGGTAGCTGTCGAACAGGCTGTCGTCGAAGCCGCTTTTGCCAACGCGGCCGGTCCCCATCACGATCCGGCTGCTGATCGCGCCGGCGACATCGTTGAAGTCGCCCATCACCACCAGCGGCACCCGGTCGGCCCCGACCAGATCGCTCAGCAGATAACGCAGGCCGAGGGCTTCGGTGCCACGCCGGATCAACGAGCGCAAACACCCCAGACCAGGCTGATAGGGATCGTTTTCATCTTCCCCAGTCGGACAATCGGGGCGCTGGGATTTCAGGTGGGCCACAAACACATTCACGACCAGTTCGCGCGACAGCGCCACTTGCACATGCAGGATCGGTCGCGTGAAGCAGGTCGAAATCTCGCCTGCGCCAGGCAGTGCCACCGATAGTTGGCGTGGCAGCGCGCTGTAAGTCTTCACTTCACCGACAAGCGGCAGCCGCGATACCAGCGCCACGCTCGGGGAAATCTCACCAGCGCGCAGCACCGGGTCGAAGCCGACCTGTTGCGCATGCGCATAGCGCCTGCTTTTGGCCACCGCATGCTGCAATGCGGCCTGCGAGAAAATCTCCTGGAAACCGATCACATCGGCATCCAGGCGGTCGATCTGCTGCGCGATCCAGTCGGTTTTCGCCTCGAATTCGGCCGCGGTAGCAGGCGCCAGATTGTCATAGCAAACCGCTCCCGGCAATGCCAGATTGCAGACATTGAAAGTGGCAAAACGGATTTCCTGTTGCATAATATGCCCTCGATTGACATCCCGCCAGATATCCTGAGCGTAGCACGCATGGCCAAAAAAGAGCATATCTCCGAAACCCAGGCGACCCAATTCCTGCGCAAGCACGGCATCGCATTTTCCGAGCATCCGTATGCGTACGAAGAACATGGCGGCACCGCGCTGTCGGCGCAGGCACTGGAAGTTGATGAGCACTGCGTGGTGAAGACGCTGGTGATGCAGGACGAAGCAGCCAAGCCGCTGATCGTCCTGATGCATGGCGACCGCAAGGTATCGACCAAGAACCTGGCGCGCCAGATCGGCTGCAAATCGGTCGCCCCGTGCAAGCCGGAGGTGGCAAACCGGCACTCCGGCTACCTGGTCGGCGGTACTTCGCCGTTCGGAACCAAAAAGGCGATGCCGGTCTATGTCGAGCACAGCATCCTGGCGCTGGACAAAATTTACATCAATGGCGGTCGCCGCGGCTACCTGGTCGGGATTGATCCGAAGGCGATCGCCGCGGTGCTGACGATCCGGAGTGTCAATTGCGCACTCGACGAGTGATATTCAAAGTGCGTGAGTATGCGAACACTTGCCGCAAAGCCGCGACCGACAGTCATTTTTCGATGCGAATACATGACATGGCCAAGCATCACGCAGGCGATCCTGCCGCGCCTGATATATAAGAAATGATAGGGTATAGTGAAAAATTAAGGAACTTACGCATGATTTCATTGATATTTCAAAAATACATGACCATGTATTTTTATTTGCGAAACAGATGCCGCCACTCTTGGCGGCATCTGTCTCAAGGCTTTGGCGTGCCGCCCAGCAGTACGGCCATCCTGGTCTTGGACGACTTACCCGACCCCGATTGAGGCGCGCCCTGCCCTTCGGTGACCGCATTCGATGCCGGTTGAGCTGGTTCGTAAGGTTTCAGAAACCAGGGATCAAGTCTTTCCTTGCGCGGTGCGGCGGAATAATTGCTACGCGCTGGCGCTGTCGTGGAGCGACCGGCATCCTCGCGGCGTGGCGGCCGTTCGGTGCGCTCAGTGCGCTCGGCACGTTCTGATTTACGCGCAGACGCAGGGGAAAAGCCGATTAATTGCTGACGTTCGAATTTTCGCTTGATCAGCTTTTCGATGTCCACCAGCAAGCGCTCGTCCTTGTCCGAATACAGGGAAATCGCGTCGCCAGACGCGCCGGCGCGGGCAGTGCGGCCGATCCGGTGCACATAATCCTCGGCATTGAACGGCAGGTCATAATTGATGACGCAAGGCAGTTCGACAATATCCAGTCCGCGCGCGGCGACATCGGTTGCGACCAGGATTTCGATTTTCCCCTGTTTGAATGCTTCCAGTGCAGCCATCCGCTCGGCCTGGGTCTTGTCGCCATGAATCGCGGTAGCGTTGACGCCTTCCTGCACCAGTTGACGCGCTAGGCGCGAAGCGCCGATCTTGCTGTTGGAAAACACGATGACTTGCTTCAGGCCACGCTCGCGGATGATGAAGGATACCGCGTCGCCCTTCGTCGCCTCTTCGACCTTATACACGATCTGGGTCACGTTTTCCGCGGTCGAATTGCCGCGCGCGACCTCGATCATGACCGGATTGGTCAGAAAACTGTTGGCCAGTCTCTTGATTTCATTGGAAAAAGTCGCAGAGAACATCAGATTCTGCCGCTGCTTCGGCAACAGATTGATGATCCGCTGCAAGTCCGGGAGAAAGCCCATGTCGAGCATGCGATCGGCTTCATCCATCACCAGAATCTGCACCTGCGACAGGTTCAGCGTCTTCTGCTGCACGTGGTCCAGCAGGCGCCCCGGCGTGGCGATCACAATCTCGATGCCGGAACGCAATGCAGCCGTCTGCGGCGCAATATCGACGCCGCCGAAGATAACCGTGGTACGAAGTGATGTATGACGTGAATACGCCTTCACGTTGGCAGCCACCTGATCGGCCAACTCACGCGTCGGCGTCAGAATCAGCGCGCGTACCGGATGACGCGCAGGGGATGCGCTGGAATTGGCATACTCCGACAAGAGCTGGATGATCGGCAATGAGAAACCGGCAGTCTTGCCGGTACCGGTCTGGGCCGCACCCATCACGTCGCGCCCCTGCAGCACGACAGGAATCGCCTCCGCCTGAATCGGCGTCGGATGAATGTAGCCCTGATCGGTGAGCGCTCGCAAAATCTCGGCTGACAAGCCGAAATCTTCAAAACGAATTGCTGGGGTGTCAACTTGCGCTGACAGTGTTTCCGGCGTGGTTTCAGGCATGGTATATGGTGGGCCTCCCGTGAGTCGAACACGGCACCAACGGATTATGAGTCCGCTGCTCTAACCAACATGAGCTAGAGGCCCAGTATCTTTCGCGCAGGCTATCCTGCTTGAGTTTACCTCCCTGGCAGGGAGATTCGGGGCGAGGTAAAAAAACGCCTCGCCAATTTTAAACTATTTAATTACCTTCGAGGAAGCTCTTTAGCTTATCCGAACGGGATGGATGACGTAATTTGCGCAATGCCTTGGCCTCTATCTGGCGAATCCGCTCACGCGTTACGTCAAACTGCTTACCGACCTCTTCCAGAGTATGGTCAGTAGACATCTCGACGCCAAAACGCATGCGCAACACCTTTGCCTCACGCGGCGTCAGGGAGTCCAGCACATCCTTGACCACATTGCGCATCGATGCATGCAGGGCCGCATCGGCTGGCGCCAGGGTATTGCCATCCTCGATGAAATCGCCCAGGTGGGAATCGTCATCGTCGCCAATCGGCGTTTCCATCGAAATCGGCTCTTTGGCGATCTTCATGATCTTGCGGATCTTATCTTCCGGCATCTCCATCTTGATTGCCAGCGTTGCCGGATCCGGCTCGGCACCGGTTTCCTGCAAAATCTGGCGCGAAATGCGGTTCATCTTGTTGATCGTTTCGATCATGTGTACCGGAATCCTGATCGTGCGCGCCTGGTCGGCGATAGAACGCGTAATTGCCTGGCGAATCCACCATGTTGCATAGGTCGAGAACTTGTAGCCACGACGGTATTCGAACTTGTCTACCGCTTTCATCAAGCCGATATTGCCTTCCTGGATCAGATCCAGGAATTGCAGGCCGCGATTGGTGTATTTTTTCGCAATCGAAATAACCAGGCGCAAGTTGGCTTCGGTCATTTCGCGCTTGGCTCGGCGCGCCTTCATCTCGCCGGCTGCCATCTTCTTGTTGATGTTGCGCAAATCAGGCAGTGGCAAAACGACGCGAGTTTGCAAATCGATCAGTTTCTTTTGCAACTCCTGAATCGTCGGCACATTCCGCCCTAGGATTGCGCTGTATGCATGCCCTGCATTGACTTCACCTTCGACCCAGGAAAGATTGACTTCATTTCCGGGAAACACTTTGATGAAGTGGGAACGCGGCATGCCGCAGCGATTGACCGCCACATCCAGAATCTGCTTTTCGATATGGCGCACTTCATCCACCTGGCCGCGCAGGGTATCGCATAGCTTCTCGACCACTTTGGCGGTAAAACGTATCCCCAGCAACTCCTGGGAAATCGTTTCCTGCGCCTTTACGTAAGGCTTCGAATTGTAGCCATCCTTCTCATACGACTTGCGCATCTTGTCGAACTGGTCTGAAATGATCGCGAACTTATCCAGCGCATCCCGCTTCAATTGTTCCAACTGCGCGGCGGAGAAACCGGCGGCGCCTCCGGTGCCGCTGGAGTCCTCCTCTTCCTCTTCGCCCGCTTCTTCATCCGACTCTTCATCCTCGTCGTCTTCCGTAGCGACAGAAGCCGGTTGTGCTGTTGGCTCGCCTTCAGTCAGATTCACCAGGCCATCGACAATTTCGTCAATCTTGATTTCATCGTTGGCGATTTTCTCGGCAGCAGTCAGAATTTCGGCGATGGTCATCGGACAGGCCGAAATGGCCTGAATCATGTCCTTTAAACCATCTTCAATCCGTTTGGCGATTTCAATCTCGCCTTCGCGCGTGAGCAACTCCACCGAACCCATTTCGCGCATGTACATCCGGACCGGATCGGTGGTGCGGCCGAAGTCGGAATCGACCGTCGACAGCGCGGCCTCAGCGGCGGCTTCAGCTTCATCATCGCTGGCAACGCTGGCAACGTTATCCGACAACAACAGCGTTTCAGCATCGGGCGCTTGCTCATAAATGGCAATGCCCATATCGTTGAAGGTGCCGATAATGCCTTCGATTGCCTCCGGATCAATAATATTTTCCGGCAAATGATCGTTGATCTCGGCATAGGTCAGAAAGCCGCGCTCCTTGCCCAACTTGATCAGGATTTTCAGCTTTTCGCGACGCGCCTCCAACTCTTCCTCTGAGGCTTCGGTATCCGAAGAAAACGCATCCTTCAGGAGTGCCTTTTCTTTTGCCTTGCGATCTTTTGCCTTCGCCTTGTCAGCCGCCTTCATCTCGGTACGCTCGACCGCATTCAGTGCCGCAACTTCATCGTTTTCCGGCTGAAATTCTTTTGGCTTGCGGCCACGGCGCCCCGGCACCTTGATGCTTGGAAGAATATAACCTGAGGTATCGATCGCTGCCAGCGTTGCCGCATCCGTGGTCGACTTCACGACCGGGCCAATGACGTTCTTGACGTCCTGCTTGAGCGCTACGGATTCAGATTTGAGCTCGGTTTTGATAGGCTTGCCAACAGTTTTCGATTCAGTTTTCTTGGTTGTCACGGGAGCTTTCAATTGCGCAGGGATCGACTTTGCATCAGTGTTAGACAAAGGCTTGATACTTGACCGGGCAGCAGCCCCAGACGCCTCTTTCACGACCACATCGGATTCTTCTAATTTGGCAGATTTTCCAGCCTGCGTTCGGACAGGCGATTTAGTGGCGGCCAAAGCCGCTTTCCCAGTCTTCGAATTTCCGGGCGGACGGGAAGCAGCGGGCATTTGATCGACGGACTTTGACGCCCCCGATTTCTCTGCCGTGGATTTCACTTTTTCTTCGCTCGGAATCTGGAATTTCGCAGGTTTTTTCATTGCGCTCACCATGGAATAATCACCAACTCAAATATTTTTTACTGCCACAAGTCGAATCGCGTCTAGCGTGGTAATTCCGCGCATATCGCTAATGGGCTTGCAATGTACTCCTTATGTTTTGATCGATTCAAAGCCATAAGACTTTGAAATAAAAGCCTTAAACTATAACATACCGAGCCATATCTCCCCCACGCCACCGAACCATCCCGATTGCTTCGATTCAGATTCTTGAGCAGGCTTAACGCATTGCTTTTTCAGCGTCCTCCTGCCGTTCCAACTGCTCTTTCTGCGACGTCAATTCCCTGTAACGGGCACTGACGTTTTCGACACTCTGACCAGAAGTTGCCAACTGAGCCAGTTCCGCCTTGATAGCCTGCTTTTTGGTCTGCCTGATCGCGCCGGCCAATTCCAGGCGGACGGTATCCACATCCGATTCGGGTTGCGCCGCTATTTCCGCTATCACTGCATCAAAATCAGACTCGGACACGCGCAACTGTTCTGCCAGCGCAGCAAAATTTGCATTCGCCCCCATCGCCTGGCAAGTCGCAACCAATTGAGTAAGCAGTGCCGCATAGTCCGACGAAACATGCGCCACGGCGGCCAGCACCGAGGAATCCAGATCGACTGCCAGCGCCGGATGCGCGATCAGCAACCGGATCATCTGGTGCTCCAACCCCATCGGAGCAGCACGTCTTGTCTTTGGCGGCGCCCTGCGCACCCTGGATACTGGATTGACAAGCTCGAACAGGGCTTCAATTTCCTCCGCAGTCGAAAGCGTCAATTGCGACAGGCTCCTGACTATTTGCAAACGCAAAGAAGATGCCGGCATCGCTTGCAATAAGGGTTTCGCGTCAAATTGCACCCGTGCGCGCCCTTCCGGAGCAGCCAAATCGCTGTCGCCAATCACTTCCTTCAAGAGAAACTGCGAGAGTGGCATCGCGTCCTGAATCTGTTGCGAAAAAGCATCCGCACCCAATTCGCGCACATAGCTATCCGGATCGTGCTCGGTGGGCAGAAATAAAAATTTAATGACTTTGTTGTCGGTCGCCAAAGGCAGGCAGGCATCCAGTGCACGCCGCGCTGCGCGACGCCCGGCAGCATCGCCATCGAAACTAAACACCACATGATCGGTCTGGCGCAATAATTTTTGTACGTGTGTCGGCGTACATGCGGTACCGAGCGTCGCAACCGCCTGCGGAAAACCGAGTTGCGCCAGCGCCACAACATCCATGTAACCCTCAGTCACCAATACATAACCGGCGGTGCGTATCGCCTGCCGCGCCTCGAATAAACCATATAACTCCAGACCCTTCTGAAATAAGGGTGTCTCGGGAGAATTCAAGTACTTCGGTTCACCGCTATCCAGAATCCGGCCGCCAAAACCGATCACCTGCCCTTTTACATTGCGAATGGGAAACATGATGCGATCACGAAAACGGTCATAGCGCCGCCGGCCTGCTCCCGGCTCCTCGCTTCTATCGATGACCAGCCCCGCCTCGACCAAAGCCGCGGCATCGTAATCGGGAAATACTGCGCGCAAGCCGTCCCAGCCATCGGGTGCGTAACCCAAACCGAACCTGGCGGCTACCTCACCTGTCAATCCACGCCTCTTCAAATACGCAATAGCCGGCCCGGCGCTGCGCAGTTGGCTGCGATAAAAATCGCAGGCTTGCGTCATCACATCGGTAAGCGCCATGTTCTTTGCCTGCGCTTCGGCACGCTGGGCAGGTAGCAGATGATCCTGCTCGGGAACCACCAGACCAACATTCTGCGCCAGATCCTTAACTGCATCGACAAAGCCGGAGCCGGAGTATTCCATCAGAAAACCGATCGCGGTACCGTGCGCGCCGCAGCCGAAGCAATGGTAGAACTGCTTGGTCGGACTGACGGTAAAACTGGGCGATTTCTCGTTATGGAACGGGCACAAACCCATGAAGTTGGCGCCACCCTTCTTCAGTGGCACATAACGGCCCACTACATCGACAATGTCGACGCGGCTGAGCAAGTCCTGAATGAAAGATTGTGGGATCATCTCGATGCTGCAATCAGGCGCTCAAGCCTTGCTCAGGGCAGCCTTTACCAGCGCCGATACGGCAGTCATGTCGGCACGCCCGGCCAGCTTCGGCTTCAGTACGGCCATCAACTTGCCCATATCCTGCGGCCCGGCAGCGCCGACCTCGGCGATGGCGGCAGCAACCGCAGCCTGCACTTCGGCGTCCGAGAGTGCTGCCGGCATGTAGACCGACAAGATTGCCAGCTCGGTCTTTTCGATGTCGGCCAGATCCTGGCGACCGCCGGCCTCGAACTGGCTGATCGAATCCTTGCGCTGCTTGATCATCTTTTCAACGATCGCAAGAACGTGCGCGTCAGTCACCTCAATGCGCTCGTCAACTTCCTTTTGCTTGATTGCCGCGGTCAGCATCCGAATAGCACCCAGCTTGACGCTATCCTTGGCACGCATGGCGGCCTTCATGTCTTCGGTAATCTGTTGTTTCAATCCCATATCAACTCCATTTCAATCAAATAAACGGAAAAACCCGCAGCGGAACGACCGGAGCGGGTTTTCAATCCAGCCGCACAAACGTGCGGGTGAAAAATTAGAACAGCTTTTTCGGCAGCTGCTGGCTACGAATGCGCTTGTAGTGGCGCTTGACTGCGGCAGCAAGCTTGCGCTTGCGCTCTGCAGTTGGCTTCTCGTAAAATTCACGCGCCCGCAGATCGGTCAACAAACCGGTTTTTTCAATAGTGCGCTTGAAGCGACGCATTGCGACTTCGAACGGCTCGTTTTCTTTAAGGCGAATTGTTGTCATGTAAATTCAAACGATGATTTTAGGAGAAGACAGCAAGTCTAGCAGACTTGTCTGTTCGATGAAAGTCTTTTTAACGCAAAAACTCTCTCGCCAATCATACCGCCGTACCTGCCGCAACCCCGGACGCCCATGCCCACTGGAAGTTGTAGCCGCCCAGCCAGCCGGTCACGTCTACCGATTCCCCTATGAAATACAGTCCCGCCACCCGGGTTGACATCATGGTCTGCTGCGACAACTCGCGCGTATCGATGCCGCCCAGCGTGACTTCCGCCTTGCGGTAGCCTTCGGAACCGTCGGGGGTGATGACCCAGGCGTTGAGCGACTCTCCCAGCAGGCGCAGTTGTTTGTCGGTCATGTCGGCGATGCGCGCATCGGCCTGGATGCCCTTCATCTGCAGCCAGCCGTCCACCAGTCGCGCCGGCAACCATTGCGACAATGTGTTGCCCAGATTTCTTTTCAGTGTCGGCTTGCCCTGGATCAGCGTTTGCGCGACATCCATGTCGGGCAATAAATCGATGGTGAGCTGCGCGCCGGGCTGCCAATAGCTGGAAATCTGCAATACCGCCGGGCCGGACAGGCCGCGATGGGTAAACAGCAGGTCTTCACGGAAACTCCCCCGGCTCTTCTTTTCCCCGGTACTGATCTCAACCGGCAATGCAATCCCGGCCAGCGCGACAAACGGCTGCCATTCCGACAAATCGAAGGTGAGCGGCACCAGTGCCGGGCGCGGTTCCACCAGCCTGATGCCGAATTGGCGTGCGATCCGATACGCAAAATCAGTGGCGCCGATTTTCGGGATCGAAAGCCCGCCGGTGGCAAGCACGACGCTGTCGGCCACTATATCGGCCTCTATGCTGCCGGCGCTGGTGGTCAGCGCGAACCCGCCATCGGCCTGGCTGATGGCGCTGACGCTGCAGGGCATCTGCCAGCGCACTTGGCCCAGGTCGCACTCGGCTTTCAGCATCCGGATGATGTCTTCGGCCGAATCGTCGCAAAACAGCTGCCCCTTGTGCTTCTCGTGATACGCGATCCGGTGACGCTTGAGCAAGGCAAGAAAATCCTGCGGGGTGTAGCGCGATAGCGCACTCTTGCAGAAATGGGGATTGCCCGACAGAAAATTCTGCGGGCCGGCATCGATATTGGTGAAATTGCAGCGGCCGCCGCCGGAAATGCGGATCTTTTCTGCCAGACGCGTGGCGTGATCGATCAACACCACGCTCTTGCCGCGCTGGCCGGCCACAGCCGCGCACATCATGCCGGCGGCACCGGCGCCGATTACCGCGACTTGGTATTTTTTTGTCATGTGTTGCAAAGCCTTAATCTTTTAGTCGATCGGCTTGCAATTCCCTGGAAACCCGCAAACAGTGCGTCACCTGCTCGGCAATGGTGGCCGGCACCGGTTGCTCCTGGCGCAACACCGCCTCGGTCCAGCGCGCGGTCGAGGCCGCATCGCTGGTCTCGGGCAAGGCGATGTCTGCGTCGGCGCTGGGCTGGGTCTGCACCAGCGTCGTGCATGCGCCGGCGTGGTACCAGTCAATCCGCTGCGCGCGCCGGGCATTCGCCACGGTTTCGCCTTCCGTTCCCCGCATCAGGAAAGCATCGCCGCGCGCAACGGGTGCCGCGGTTGAAAAATAGAGGCTCAGCATGGCCAGATATTCGGGATGGGTATACGACACCAGACGCAATGCCGGGGCCTTGAACGGCTGCATGATCTTGACCAGCGTGTGGGTCGAATTGCGCACCCCCAGTATGCGCCGCGTTTCCAGCAGGCGCGCCATCGCAGGCGCCAACACCTCGATCGGCATGAAAGCGGGCTGATGCTGCGCAAAGCAGGCCTCGGCCTGCTGCACGCTGTGCGCATGGGCAAGGCCCAGCGCTGCGAAAATCTCGGCGCTGGTCACGCGCCCCGGGTCCTGCGTGACCCCGTGCACCAGAACCGGCACCCCTTGCCGCGCCAGCAGCAGCGCCAGCAGCGGCGTCAGGTTAGCCATTTTGCGCGAACCGTTGTAGCTTGGAATCACGATCGGGGCGTAAGCGAATGTTTCGGATAACTCGCCCGGCACCGACAATTGCTCGAACGATGCTTCTGCTGCGTCGAGAAAGCCGGCGATCTCATCGACCGACTCGCCCTTGATCCGCATCGCCAGCAAGATCCCGCCCAGTTCGAGATCCGAAATGCGCCGGTCCAGCATCGCCGCGTACATGTCATGCGCATCGTTGCGCGACAGGCTGCGGGCGCCATCCTTGCCGCGGCCGATCACCTTGATGAAACGGGCCGCCGCTAAATGTTCAGTTGAGTGTGCATTTTCCATGCGCGGATTATACCGATTCAAGCGCTGCCGGGAGCGCCCGCCCCCGGCAAGTTGCATCAAGCTGCTTGTGCGGATGCCTCGCGTGCCAACTGCTTTAACTCGGGCATGCAGGAACCGCAACTGGTGCCGCATTTGAGTTTATCCTGCAGGCCGGCCAACAGGACGTCTGCAGTACCCGGCGCCGCATTCAGCGCATCCTTGATTTCCGCTTCCGCCACATTGAAGCAGTTGCAGACGATGCGCCCGCGTGCCCTGAATTCTTGCGGCGCCTTGTTTGAAGGACTCAACAACATGCGCCCCAAGAGGGCGGCCGGCTGCTCGTTTTCAAGATATTGCTTCAGCCAGGGCTCGGCCGAGGTATCTCCGGCCAGTGAAACCGCCGCCAGCTTGCCGTCGCGCACCAGGATATGGCGTGCATTGCCGCGCTTGGCATCGTCGTAGCGCAGCACAGCGGCGCCCTCGATGCCGAAACGGGATTCGATTTCCTTGACCAGCGCTGCGTCGGCGACGTAATCATCGGCGGCGCGAAACAGCACGCCTGTTTTTTCGCGGCCGAACAGCGTGCACGACGCGTAGCTGAAACGGCGCAGATAGGGCCGCAGCGCCGATTGCAGCGCCAGCACCTGCGATGCATCGACCCAGCCGAATACCGCGAAACGCCACGGCAACTCGGCCTTCAGGATCTTGATCGCCGCATGCTTGAGTTCCGGCTGCTTGGACACCGGATCGACCGTCGACAAGGTCAGCGCATTCACGCCATAGGTGCCGGCGCCGTCATGGCCGCGGCCGGACAGATATTCCTCGCCCCAGTGCATCGCAATGAACGCTTGCCCGGCGCGCATCTCGGCGCCGGCCAGCGCCGGCAATATTTGCGATCCGCGCCTGCTGGTGACATGGACCAGTTCACCGTCCTTGATCAGGCGGCGCTCCATGTCGCGCTGCGACATCACGACCGACGGCTCGGACGCGTGCGCAAACAGCTGTGCAACGGTGCCGGTGCGGCTCATCCCGTGCCACTGGTCGCGCAGCCGTCCTGTCGTCAAATGAAACGGGTAGCGCGCATCGACCGCTTCCGCGACCGGCTGATACACGGTATTGACGAATCTGGCACGGCCGCTGACAGTCGGGAAAATCCCGTCTTCGTACAGCCGCTGCTTGCCAGTAGTCGCGCCCTCGGGGAACGGCCATTGCTGCGGCCCCTGCTGTTCCAGGATGTCGAACGACAGGCCGGTGATATCGAGATCGCGTCCGCGCGTGGTTTCGCGGTGCTCGTTCCAGATTTCTTCCGCGCTCTGGTACGGGAACAGCGTGCTGGTCTTGTTCACAGCCTTGCCCAGCAGGCGTTCCAGCCGGCGCGCAAAGTCGATGACGATTTCCCAGTCGTGGCGGGCCTCGGCCGGCTTCGGCAGCACCGGCTTGAAGCGGGTGATGCGGCGCTCGGAGTTGGTGACGGTGCCGTCCTTCTCGCTCCAGCTGGTGGCCGGCAGCAGCACGTCGGCGTAGTCGACGGTCGCGGTGGTCTGGTAGGCTTCCTGCACGATCACCAGCTCGGCACGTTCGAGCGCTGTGCGCACCAGCTTCTGGTCCGGCATCGACTGCGCGGGGTTGGTGCAGGCGATCCACAGCAGCTTGATCTCGCCGCTGCGCACCGCCTCGAACATCTCGACCGCAGTCTTGCCCGGCGTGGCCGGCACATCGTCGACACCCCACAGCTTCGCGACTTCGGCGCGGTGCGCGGGATTGGCCAGGTCGCGGTGGGCCGACAGCAGATTGGCCATGCCGCCGACTTCGCGCCCGCCCATCGCATTGGGCTGGCCGGTCAGTGAAAACGGTCCGGCGCCGGGCTTGCCGATCTGGTGCGTGGCCAGATGCAGGTTGATCAGCGCCGCATTCTTGGCGGTGCCGGACGACGACTGGTTCAGGCCCTGGCAATACAGCGACAACGCGGCTTTGGAACGGCCGAACCATTGCGCGGCCTGCACCAGATCGGCTTCGCTGATGCCGCACACCTCGGCCACATAGTTGGGCGTGTAATCGCGCACCGTCTGCTTCAGCTCGGCAAAGCCTTCGGTATGGGCGTCGATATACGCACTGTCGAGCAGGTCTTCCCACAGGCAGATATGCAGCATGCCGTTGAACAGCGCGACATCGGTGCCCGGCAAAATCGGCAGGAACAGGTCGGCTTCGCGCGCGGTATCGGTGCGGCGCGGGTCGGCGACGATGACTTTCAGTTTCGGGTTGTTCTTGCGCGCATCCTCGATGCGGCGGTACAGGATCGGATGCGCATATGCGGTGTTGGAGCCGACGATGAAAATCAGCTCGGCCTGCTCGATATCCTCATAACAGGCCGGCGGCGCATCGGCGCCCAGCGTCTGCTTGTAGCCGGCCACCGCGCTCGACATGCACAGGCGCGAGTTGGTATCGATATTGTTGGTGCCGATCAAGCCTTTGGCCAGCTTGTTGAAGACGTAATAGTCTTCGGTCAGCAGTTGCCCGGAGACATAGAAACCGACGCTGTCCGGCCCGTGCTTGTTGATCGTATCGGCGAATTGTTGCGCGATCGCGTCCAGCGTCTGGTCCCAGCCGGCCCGCACACGCGGCGCAGCACGCGTGCTGCGCAGCTCCGGATACAGCGCGCGCGCCTGCTGCTGCAGCAGCGGGTTGGCCGTCAGATGCAGCGTGCTGCCCTTGGTGCACAGGCGGCCGAAGTTGGCCGGGTGCTCGGGATCGCCGCGCACCCCGGTCACCTGCACGCCATCGGTCTCGACGATGACACCGCAACCGACGCCGCAGTAACAGCAAGTTGCTTTATTCTCGCGCAATATCATGCAGCGACAGCCTCGATCGCCAGCGTAGCCAATTCGCCAGTATCCAGATACACATTACCGTCCTCGACCTTGACGCTGAATTTTTGCGCGCAGCCTGCATCCGGTGCGCTGGCACAGCCGGAATCGAGTTCGATATTCCAGTTGTGCAAGGGACAGGCGACCCGCTCCCCATGCACGATGCCCTGCGACAGCGGTCCGCCCTTGTGTGGACAGCGGTCCACCAGTGCAAATATCTTGTCTTCGCCATTGCGAAAAATCGCCACATCCGGTTTTGCATCGCGTTGCACTACACGCGCGCCCAGCACCGGGATATCGTCCACCTTGCAAATGATTTTCCATTGATTCGACATTTCAGATCCTTATCATACTATGTGTTGTATATGCAAAAAAACCTGTATTTCCGCAATATATTATTGCGACTTTAAAAATACTCCTGCTAAACCACACTCTCCCGGCCTCTCTCCCGCAAGCGAATCGCATGCGATTCGGGCACCAGGAAAAGCCATGCCGGGAGAGAGGAGCAGAACCCCATCAGGCCGGCAGCGGCACGAACTGGCGCATGTCGACTAGTGCCTTCTCCGGCTCGTGCCATGGGTCCGGCTCGCCGTCGAGCGAGAACAGCATGCGTTCATACAGCGCCTTGCGGTTGGCCTCGTCCTCCAGCACCATCTTCTTCGCATGATCGAGGCCGACCCGCTCCAGGTAATGGACGGTGCGTTCCAGATACCAGCCTTCTTCGCGGTACAGCTGCAGGAAGGCGCCCGCATATTCCATCACTTCCTGATGGGTCTTGACCTTGACGAAGAACTGCGCGACTTCGGTCTTGATGCCGCCGTTGCCGCCGACGTAAATTTCCCAGCCGGAATCGACGCCGATCACGCCGACGTCCTTGATGCCGGATTCGGCGCAGTTGCGCGGGCAACCGGAGACCGCGATCTTGACCTTGTGCGGCGCGTACATGCGGCACAGCTCGCGTTCCAGCTGCTGCCCCATCAGCGTCGAGTCCTGAGTGCCGAAGCGGCACCATTCGCTGCCGACGCAGGTCTTCACGGTGCGCAGCGCCTTCGCATAGGCGGCGCCGCACGGCATGCCGAGGTCTTTCCAGACCCCCGGCAAGTCGGATTTTTTGACGCCGAGCAAGTCGATGCGCTGGCCGCCGGTTACCTTGACGGTCGGGATCGCATATTTGTCGACCACATCGGCGATGCGGCGTAATTCGGACGCATTGGTCACGCCGCCCCACATGCGCGGGATCACCGAATAGGTGCCGTCCTTCTGGATGTTCGCATGCGCGCGCTCATTGATGTAGCGCGATTGCGGATCATCCTTGGCTTCGTGCGGCCAGGTTGACAGCAGGTAATAGTTGATTGCAGGGCGGCATTTTGCACAGCCGTCGGGGGTGCGCCAGGCCAACAATTCCATGGTACTGGCGATGGTCAGGAGTTTTTCGACCTTGATCGCATCGCGCACTTCGTGATGGGTGTGATCGGTGCACTCGCATATCGGCTTGGCCTGGCTGGAGACCGAGTAATCGGCACCGACGGTGGACATGATGATTTGTTCGACCAGGCCGGTGCAGGAACCGCACGAGGCCGAGGCCTTGGTGTGCTTGCGCACGTCTTCCAGCGTAAACAGCCCTTGTTCCTTGATCGCCTTGACGATGGTGCCCTTGCATACGCCGTTGCAGCCGCACACTTCGGCACTGTCCGGCATCGCTGCCGCCTGGCTGTAACCCTCATGCCCGGCGTCGCCGGTGTGCGATTCGCCGAACATCAGGCTGTCGCGGATTTCGGCAATCGCCCGGCCTTCGCGCAGCAAGTTGAAATACCAGCTGCCGTCGACGGTATCGCCGTACAGGCAGGCACCGATCAGCTTGTCGTCCTTCAATACCAGCTTCTTGTAGACGCCACCGATCGGGTCCGACAAGACGATTTCTTCGGTGCCTTCGCCGCCGGTGAAGTCGCCGGCCGAAAACAGGTCGATCCCGGTGACTTTCAGCTTGGTCGAAGTGACCGAACCCTTGTAGAGGCCGATGCCGAAATTGGCCAGATGATTGGCGCACACCTTGGCCATGTCGAACAGCGGCGCGACCAGCCCGTACACATTGCCGCGGTGGTTCACGCACTCGCCGACCGAATAGACGCGCGGGTCGTAGGTCTGCATCGTGTCGTTGACGACGATGCCGCGGTTGCAATAGATGCCGGCCGATTCCGCCAGCGCGGTGTTGGGGCGGATGCCGACGGCCATCACGATCAGTTGCGCGGGGATTTCCAGCCCGTCGGTGAAACGGATCGCCTTCACATGGCCGTTTTCGTCGCCGATGATCGCTTCGGTGTTTTTTCCCAGCAGGAAATTCAGGCCGCGATCTTCCAGCGACTTCTGCAACATCTTGCCGGCGACCTCATCGAGCTGGCGCTCCATCAGCCATAGCGGCAAATGGACCACGGTGACATCCATGCCGCGCAGTTTCAGGCCGTTCGCCGCTTCCAGCCCGAGCAAGCCGCCGCCGATCACGATCGCATGCTTGTGCTTGGTCGCCGCGTCTATCATCGCATTGGTGTCGGCGATGTCGCGATAGGCGATCACGCCTTGCAGGTCCTTGCCCGGCACCGGCAGCATGAACGGGGTGGAGCCGGTCGCCAGCAACAGGCGGTCATACTCGGCGCTGGTGCCGTCTTCCGCGATCACCTGACGCTTGACGCGGTCGATCTTGACAATCTTCTTGCCCAGATGCAGCGTGATGTCGTTTTCCTTATACCAGTCGACATCGTTGAGCATGATGTCCTGCACCGTTTGCTCGCCGGCCAGCACCGGCGACAGCAGGATGCGGTTGTAATTCGCATAGGGTTCCGCACCGAATACCGTGATGTCATAGATGTCGGGAGCGATCTTGCGCAGCTCTTCCAGTGCACGTACGCCAGCCATGCCGTTACCGACCATTACCAGTTTCAACTTCTTCATCACGATCCCCAAATAAATGTCTCTTGGCTTCACTTGAGCAAAATTGATGCCAGTGCGTTTCATGGTGCATGGCCGCTGCGAAATCGGGATTTGCACTGTTAAAGTGCGTTTATCATATGCAGTCACACTGAAATAGTGCGACGCACAAAAATAAACCTTATTCAAATCGGTCCTGTTGAAAAAAACGGTGCAAACCAGCAACAGGCAAGCAAACCTCCACTACCGGAAGAACCAGGATCACCTCTCTATGTATATAGGACAGGCTGTCCGGATGCTCCGGCAGCGGCGAGATCGGATACGGCCCGGATGATTCAGGCCTCTGCTGGCCGATGGCATGGCACTTGCATTAATGACGCTCATTCACATCAGGAGTCATCATGCAAAAATCATCCTTCTGGAAGGCCGGGCACACGCCGACGCTGCTTTCCGCATTCTTTTATTTCGACCTCAGCTTCATGGTCTGGGTCCTGCTCGGCCCGCTCGCGATCCTGATCGCCAAGGACCTGGGCTTGTCGGATGCGCAAAAAGGCATGATGGTCGCCACGCCTTTGCTGGCAGGCGCGCTGCTGCGGATCGTGATGGGGGTGCTGGTGGACCATCTGAAACCCAAAAAAGCCGGACTGATCGGCCAGTTGATCGTGATCGGCGGGCTGACCTGGGCCTGGCTGGGCAACCTGGGCAATTACCAGAACCTGCTGATATTGGGCGTCATCCTGGGCGTGGCGGGTGCGGCCTTCGCGGTGGCGCTGCCGCTGGCATCGCGCTGGTATCCGCCCGAACATCAGGGCACCGCACTCGGCATCGCCGGCGCCGGCAACTCCGGCACCGCATTCGCCGCGCTGTTCGCACCGTCGCTGGCGATCGCCTTCGGCTGGCAAAACGTGTTCGGCCTGGCGCTGATTCCATTGAGCGTGGCATTGGCGGTGTATATGATCTACGCCAAGGATGCGCCATCGGCGCCAGCGGCGAAGTCGATGGTCGAGTATTTGCATATCCTGAAAGACAAGGATGCCTGGTGGTTCATGTTCTTTTACAGCGTCACCTTCGGCGGCTTCTCCGGCCTCGCATCTTCGCTGGCGATTTATTTCAACAGCCAGTACGGCCTGTCGCCGGTAGCCGCCGGCTATTTCACCGCCGCCTGCGTGTTCGCCGGCTCGCTGGTGCGTCCGCTGGGCGGCCGCCTGGCCGACCGCATGGGCGGCATCAAGGCCTTGTCGATCATGTATGTGTTGGCTGCGGTCTTCCTGCTGATCGCCAGCTTCGGCCTGCCGTCTGCGGTCTCGGCGGTCATCGTGTTCACGCTGGCGATGCTGGCGCTGGGCACAGGCAACGGCGCGGTGTTCCAGCTGGTGCCGCAACGTTTCCGCAAGGAAATCGGCGTAATGACCGGCTTAGTCGGCATGGCAGGCGGCATCGGCGGCTTCTATCTGGCCTCCAGCCTCGGTTATTCGAAGCAACTGACCGGCAGCTATCAGCTGGGCCTGTCGATCTTCGCAGGGCTGGCGATCATCGCGCTGCTCGGCTTGTCGATGGTCAAGTCCCGCTGGCGCACCACCTGGGGCAGCGCGGCGATGACATCCGCCAAGATCTGATCGATGATCCGAACTATGTGCATCGACCATTGTTGGTGCGCATAGCATGCCCTACTATGCTGAGGTTCACATACCTGCCGAGGTAGCACATGCCACTGATCATCGCCGCCAGCCATGCGACATCCGCCGGGAAACGCGCGCGCAATGAGGATTTCCTCGGCATGGTCACGCCCAACGAGCCGGAACTGTCGACCAAAGGCATGCTGGCCGCGATCGCCGACGGCGTGTCCGGCAATGAGGGCGGGCGCGAAGCGTCGGAATACGCGGTGCGCGGTTTGCTGGCCGACTACTACGCGACGCCCGATACCTGGCCGGTGACGCAGGCGCTGGAGCGCGTGATCAAGGCCACCAACGGCTGGGTCCAGCAACAGGGTTCGATCCGCAAGGAACTGGCCGGCATGGCAACCACGCTGACGGCCATCGTGCTGCGCGGCCGCTTCTACTATTTCGCGCATGTCGGCGACACCCGCCTGTACCTGCTGCGCGGCGGCATGCTGACCCGCCTGACCACCGACCATGTCTGGGACCGGCCCGAAATGCAGCATGTGCTGACGCGCGCGATCGGCCTCGATTCCCGGCTCGCGATCGACCACGGCATGGGCGAACTGCAGCAGCGCGATGTGTTCCTGTTGGCGACCGACGGCGTCTGGGCCTCGATCACCGAATACGACCTGACCGCGCTGCTGTCGGAGGCGGCGCACGGCAACGGCAGCATCGAACGCGCCAGCCAGGCCTTGCTGGAGGCGGCGCTGGCGGCCGGCTCGCAGGACAACGTGAGCGCGCTGCTGCTGCGGGTCGATGCGCTGCCGCAAGAAAACCTGCGCGATGCGGTCTCGCTGTCGCGCGACTTGCCGCTGCCGCCCAGGCTGAAGGTCGGCCAGAGCATCGACGGCTATCTGGTCGAAGAACTGATCCATGCGTCGCGGGCGACGCTGCTGTACCGGGTGCGCGATCCGGCCACCCAGCGTCAAATGGTGCTCAAGACGCTGCACCCGGACCATGCGAACGACGAACAGGAGCGCTCGGCGTTCGCGCATGAGGAATGGCTGGCAAAACGGGTGGTCGCACGCTTTTTCCCGCAGGTCATCACGCCGCAGCGCAAGAGCGCGCTGTATTACCTGTGCACCTGGCATGCCGGCAGCAACCTGCAGCAACAGCTGGACGCCGGCGTCCACTTCACGGTGCCGGAAGCGGTCCACCACGGCGAGCAGCTGGTGCGCGCAATCGGCGCGCTGCACCGGCGCAGCATCATCCATCGCGACATCAAGCCGGCCAACGTGCATCTGGGCGACGATGGCCAATTGCGCGTGCTGGACCTGGGCGTCGCGCAATCCGGACTGGAGGCAGAACAGGACAATCCGGCGCCGCAAGCCGGCACCCCGTCGTTCCTGGCGCCGGAGCAATTCGACAATGCGCCGCCATCGCGCCAGACCGATGTCTATGCGGTCGGCGTGACGCTGTATTACCTGCTGACCCGGCATTACCCGTACGGCGAGATCGAACCGTTCCAGCATCCGCGCTTTAGCGAACCGGTGCCGCCAAGCCGCTATCGGCCCGACATCCCGTTGTGGCTGGAGAACGTGTTGCTGAAGGCTGTCGCCAAGGATGTAAGCAGCCGTTTCGAGACCGCGGAAGAATTCCTGCTGGCGCTGGAACGCGGCGCGGCGCGCCCGCTGGCCACCGCCGGCACCCCGCCGCTGGCGACCCGCGATCCGGTTTCGGTCTGGCGCACCCTCGCGATTAGCGCGATTATCTTGAATATATTGATGCTGTATCTGCTGGTGATCCGCTAGCAATCTGCTGGAGAACAAGCGGCAGATCCCGCTTCAGGGAAACCCAAACTTATATGAAAATATACTGAATTCTGTATTTTTTAATGATCAATTAAAACATGCGTAAATGGCATGGTTTTTTACCATACTCCACAATTATTAAATCATCGGCTTTGCAAGCGCCCTCACTTGCAGTGCGCACACAGGCTTGCAAGCCTGTGCCGCTACGCTGGCGAATGGCATGCCATTCGAATTCCCAGTTCCGCCCCCAACCCTCTACCGCAAGCGGGAGAGGGGGCTTTTATAGCTGGCTGAAATTGCGCTTCCGTAAGAATCAACCACACAGAAGAAGCTCCCTCTCTGTCGCCTAGTGTCCCTGTGGCTGATTTAACTCACAACGCAAGTGTAACGACCTGTATTTAAAACTGCGCCGACCAGCATTCCATCGCGGCAAACCAAGATTAACTGCAAGATTGATAGTTGCAAAAAAGATAATTTGTGCAATTATCTAACGGTGACGTTAGCGTCGGGTCGATACTAACAATTGCAACCGACAAAACACATTAAGCGCATTCATCTACGGAAGGATAAATACTATGAATCAACCGGCGAAGAACTGTCCTGATTGCGGCCAGCCAATGATATACGATGGCGAGGAACCATGCCTGTCGTTTACGGAGGATCAGGGAAAACCAACTCCCTGCGACGTGTTCACATGCCAGTCATGCTCTAAAAGACATGAATATATCGCGGAGAGGCTGCTCCCCAAGGAGCCAGGTTCTTAGTCGCTCACACAGTCTCGGAGACCGAGATGACCATTTTTCGATGGACTGGATTCTTACCCTTAGCCGTCCTTGCCTCAATTCTGGCTGGCGCTCCCGGTTACTACTTGGCTGAGTTTTTTGGCATGTTTGAATGGCAACGATGGAGCATTAGTGGTGCTTCCTCTGCCTTTGTGCTGATATGGGTCGGTCTGAAAATAGCCCCAAAAACGACTAAGTTTGTGAAATGGTCGCTTATTCTTATAGTTGTGATACTCGGCTCCCTATCTGCTGTTGGTGCCTTGCTACGGCCGGACGAATTATCAACAGCATTTGCGGGGATCGCCATGGTCGTCGTTGCCCTCTCTTTCATCCGCACCCCCATTGACGAGCTAAGGGACATTATCCAACCACCACAGCCACCAGAAGATCCAAATAAAAAAGAGGATGCCGCCGTCCAAACGTCCCTCATATCTTACGCAAGCTCTTTAAGTCGGGCTGTGGATGTGGTCACTGACTATTCAGTCATCTTGGAGCGCGTAACATCATTTCCGTCTTGGAGCTGCAAGTACTCTACTGATGAGCTTTTCCCTCACGACAAACAAGAGATAGATAAATCGATTCACCTACTCCTCGGCGCGTTAGCGGATCCTCATCTCCGGGCCATTCTTGAGAGCGCCTTACCTGCGGAGATGGCTGAGACGGTACTGTCGCAGCAATATCACGAGTCGCTCAAGGTAGGCCTCATATGCCTCGACAACTTCTCTCTTAGCAAGGAGGAAGCCGATGAGGATAGACAGCTCGGTCAAGCGATGAGACGGGAGCTTCCAAAAGACCCCAAGGAGTTGAAAGCGCTCCTTGAGAGGACCATTTCAGCAAGCAAGAAGTTTGGGGGGCGTGGTAGCGACACCAGCCAAGGTAACTAACCGCAAAAAATGACGGTCGATTTCCCCCAAGTCCGCCAAACTCCTAAGCCGCCTCTTTCGCCGCCGGGTGGGCCTGACGGTGATGCAGGAACTCCAGCACCGAGATCCGGTATTGGCTGTACAACGCATCCTGCGCCAGTGCGACCCGCTCGCGCGGGCGCGCCAGCCGCACGTTCAGGATTTCGCCGATGGTCGCTGCCGGGCCGTTGGTCATCATCACGATGCGGTCCGACAACAACACCGCCTCGTCGACGTCGTGGGTGACCATCACCACCGTCGATTGGGTTTTTGCGACGATCTTCAGCAACTCATCCTGCAGATGGGCGCGGGTCAGCGCATCGAGCGCGCCGAACGGTTCATCCATCAGCAACACTTTCGGTTCCATCGACAGCGCGCGGGCGATGCCGACGCGCTGCTTCATGCCGCCGGAGATCTCGTTCGGGCGCTTGTTTTCGGCATGGATCAGGCCGACCATTTCCAGTGCCGCCTTGGTGCGCTGCTTGAGTTTGGCTTTCGGTTCGGTGGCGCCGAACACCCGCTCCACCGCCAGATGGACGTTCTCGAAGCAGGTCAGCCACGGCAGCAGCGAATGGTTCTGGAACACCACGCCGCGCTCCGGAGACGGGCCGGCGATTTCGCGGTTGGCGCAAATCAGCACGCCGTCGGTGGCCGTCGTCAAGCCCGCGAGCAGGTTCAGCAGCGTCGATTTGCCGCAACCGGAATGGCCGATCAGCGTGACGAATTCGCCTTTTCGGATGCTCAGGTTGATGTCGCGCAACGCGTGGAAACTGCCCTTCTTGGTGTGGAATACCATTTCCGCCTGTTGCACATCGATGAACTTGTGTTCGTTTTCCATGATTTTTCCTTGGGCGATCAGTTGCCGCTATCTTCATAGGTGAATGCTTTCGCGACTGCGACCAGCACTTGCTCCAGGATCAGGCCGACCACGCCGATGACGACGATCGCGATGATGATGTGCGCGACGTTCAGGTTATTCCACTCGTCCCAGACCCAGAATCCGATACCGACGCCGCCGGTCAGCATTTCTGCGGCGACGATGACCAGCCAGGCGGTGCCGATGGCCAGACGCACTCCGGTCAGCATGTGCGGCAATACCGCCGGCAGCAGGATCTTGGTCAGGATTTTCCATTCCGACAGATTCAGCACCCGCGCCACGTTCATGTAATCCTGCGGCACGCGCTGCACGCCGATCGCGGTGTTGATGATCATCGGCCAGATCGAGCAGATCAGGATAGACCAGATCGCAGCCGGATCGGCCGCCTTGAATACCAGCAGGCCGATCGGCAGCCAGGCCAAGGGCGACACCGGTTTGAGCAGGCTGATGATCGGACCGAACATGCGCGACAGAAAGGTGAAACGGCCGATCATGAAACCGAGCGGGATGCCAATCGCTGCCGCCATGCCGAAGCCAACCGCGACCCGCTTGAGCGACGCATACACGTTCCAGCCTATGCCCTGGTCGTTCGGGCCATTGCTGTAGAACGGGTCGGAGAACAGCACGACGGCTTCATTGAATGTCAGCAGCGGTGACGGGATGGCGCTATTCTTAATCGAGATGATTTGCCAGACCAACACCAGCAAAGCGACGCCGATCAGCGGCGGCACCACAGCAAGAAAGAAAGGCCGCACTGGCAGCTTCCTGGCCGGCGCCTTCGCGGCACCGGGGCTTGAAGCGATCGCTTTCAGCGGTACGGCCGGGGTTACGGCTGCGGCCGGCTGATCCGGGGTGGAATCCATAACTGCAATCATGATTGCTCCTTAAGCCTTGATCTTGAACGAAGCCGCGTAGGCTTTCGGGTTCTTGCCATCCCAGACGGTGCCGTCCATCAGCTTGCTTGAGCGCATTACATCCTTCGGCACCGCTACCTTGGCCATCGCGGCAGCATCTTTGTAAAGGTCGATCTTGTTGACCGCCTTGGCCACGCCGAGGTAATCCGGCTCGTCTTTCATCAAACCCCAGCGCTTGTGCTGCGTCATGAACCACATGCCATCGGACAGGTAAGGGAAGCTTGCCAAACCATCATTGAAAAACTTCATGTGATTCGGGTCGTCCCAGGTCTTGCCGAGGCCGTTCTGGTAACGGCCCAGGATGCGCTGGTTGATCGCATCGACCGAGGTATTCACATACGACTTGGCGGCTATCGTTTCAGCCATCTTGTTCTTGTTGCCCAACGATGCATCGATCCAGCGGCCCGCTTCCAGCACCGCGGCGACCAGGGCGCGGGCGGTGTTCGGGTATTTTTTTACGAAGTCGTCGCTGGTGCCCAGCACTTTTTCCGGATGGTCTTTCCAGATGTCCTGGGTCGTGATCGCGGTGATGCCGACGCCGTCCATGATCGCCCGATGGTTCCATGGCTCGCCGACGCAGAAGCCGTCCATATTGCCGACCCGCATATTGGCGACCATTTGCGGCGGCGGCACCACGATCGCGCGCGCATCCTTGAACGGATCGATGCCGCTGGCGGCCAGCCAGTAATACAGCCACATCGCATGGGTGCCGGTCGGGAAGGTCTGGGCAAAGGTATATTCGCGCTTTTCGGTGCGCATCAGCTTGGCCAGGCTGGCGCCATCGACCGCGCCCTTGTCGGCGATTTTTTTCGACAGCGTGATCGCCTGGCCGTTGTTGTTGAGCGACATCAGCACAGCCATGTCCTTTTTCGGACCGCTGACGCCCATTTGCACCCCGTAAATCAAGCCGTACAGCACATGTGCTGCGTCCAGTTCGCCGTTGATCAGCTTGTCGCGCACGCCGGCCCACGAGGCTTCCTTGCTGGGCACGATCTTGATGCCGTATTTCTTGTCGAAACCGAGTACCGAAGCCATCACGACTGAGGCGCAGTCGGTCAGCGGAATGAATCCGACTTTGACTTCTTCCTTCTCCGGCTTGTCCGAGCCCGCGGCCCAGACCCCGCCGGTGGATAATCCAAGCATGCTTGCTCCTGCTGCGAGACTTGCGGTTTTGATCAGGCTGCGGCGTTTGCCGTCGACTACTGTGTGTTCGGTTGCGCTGAGATGATGGTTCTTATCGTTAAACATGGTTCGACTCCAACTGTTTTGAACAAATAAAAAAGGTGCCTGTCCGTCATGAAATGCATCATGCGGAGAGACACCTTTGTCTTGGCAGAACCGACCGCCGTTGGCCGGATCCACACAGTCGCCATCGTTGGCGCTTATATTTTATTGAGCAATTGCCGTGCCAGCCTATTCACAGAAAAAACCGTCCATCCGGATGCAATTCAGTGGTTTTGTCGCACCAAATTTGTGCGACGCACCAACATAAGCCATCTCAACCCAGCAAATCGGCCACATCGAGAATCCGCTGCGCGATATCGACCACTTTCAGGTTCTTGTCCATCGCCAGCCGGCGCAATTTTTGGTACGCATCCTGCTCCGACAGCTTGTGACGCGTCATCAGCAAGCCCTTGGCGCGGTCGATGGTCTTGCGCTCGGCCAGCTTGGCCTTGGTATCGGATAAGTCGGAGCGTAATTTCTGATCCGCATTGAAGCGCATCATTGCCACGTCCAATACCGGCTTGATGCGCTCGGCCTGCAAGCCGGCCACCACGTAAGCTGAAACCCCGGCCTCCATCGCCACCTTCATATGGGATTCGCTGGCATCTTCGGTAAACAATGCAATCGGACGCGGCGCATCGCGGGTGGCGATCACGATCTGCTCCAGCACGTCGCGCGCATCGGACTCGGCGTCGATGATGATGATGTCCGGCTGCAGTTGCGCGATCCGCTCCTGCAGGTAAATATCCCCCGGAATCGCGGCAACGATGTTGTAGCCGGCCTGCAGCAGGCCGATGCGCAACGCACGCGAACGCTCGGAATGGGCGCGTGCGGCTGCATCGTCGACATCCTCAGAGGACCAGACGGTATTGACGACCATGATGCGTAGCCTGCCTATTTCGGATGTCGCAATTTGCGTTTTCAAAGTAAAAATCCATTCAGCCTTGCGGCACTGGTATCGGGCTAAAGCAGCACTATCCACTATAATCTATGCAAGAATCACACCACCCACCTACCGGTAGATAATCCCCATGCTTGTATTAGGCGTTGAATCCTCCTGTGACGAAACCGGCATTGCGCTGGTGGACACCGAACAAGGCTTGCTGGCGCACGCGCTGCACTCGCAGGTTGCGATGCATGCGGCGTATGGCGGCGTGGTGCCGGAACTGGCATCGCGCGACCATATCCGGCGCGCCGTCCCGTTGCTGCAGCAAACCCTCAAGGACAGCGGCCGCACGCTGGCGCAGATCGACGCGATCGCCTACACCCAGGGTCCGGGGCTGGCAGGCGCGCTGCTGGTCGGTGCGTCGTTTGCCTGCGGCCTGGGGCTGGCGCTCGACAAGCCGGTGCTCGGCATCCACCATCTGGAAGGGCATTTGCTGTCGCCGCTGCTGGCTAGCAAGCCGCCGGCGTTCCCGTTCGTCGCCTTGCTGGTGTCCGGCGGCCACACCCAGTTGATGCGGGTCGATGGCGTCGGCCGCTACACGCTGCTGGGCGAGACGCTGGACGACGCCGCCGGCGAAGCGTTCGACAAGTCGGCCAAGCTGCTGGGGCTGGGCTATCCGGGCGGGCCGGAGATTTCGCGCATGGCCGAATTCGGCGACCCCGGCGTGTACAAGCTGCCGCGCCCGATGCTGCATTCGAAGGACCTGAACTTCAGCTTCTCCGGCCTGAAAACCGCGGTGCTGACCCTGGTCAAGAACAAGATCACCAATATCTGCGAGCAGGACAAGGCCAACGTGGCGCGCGCGTTTGTCGATGCGATGGCGGAAGTGCTGGTGGCAAAATGCGTGGCCGCGCTGCGCGATACCAGCCTGAAGCGGCTGGTGATCGCCGGCGGCGTCGGCGCCAATACGCAACTGCGCGAAGCGCTGAATGCGGCAGCGGCCAAACGGCGCTTCCAGGTGTTCTATCCGGAACTGGAATTCTGCACCGACAACGGTGCGATGATCGCGTTCGCCGGGGCGCTGCGCCTGAAGGAAAATCCGGATGCGGCCAAGCGCGATTACGCATTCAATGTGAAGCCGCGCTGGCCGCTCAGCGATCTGCGCGCTGCGTAGGATGGGTGAAACCCATCCTCCATTATTTTCCCCAGTATTTTTAAACACGCATTAAAGATATGCGGGAATGGCAGTGTTTAAAGTCATACTCCCGATATTTTTAAATCACTTCTTCCTGCTGCCGATCCGGCCTTCCTTGCCGGCCATCAGGTTGGCGATATTCCGGCGGTGACGGAACACCAGCAGCGCGCTCATGACCAGCACCACGAACAGGATAGGATCGACGCCGAACATCAGCCCGTAGTAAAACGGCGCGAATATCGCGGCGATCAGCGCGGCAAGCGACGAGTACCGAAACGCATACGCGATCACCAGCCAGGTAATCAGGGTCGCCAGGCCCAGCCAGCCGCTCAGCCCCAGCAGCACGCCCAGCGCAGTCGCGACGCCCTTGCCGCCGACGAAACGGAAAAACACCGGCCACAGATGGCCGAGGAAGACCGCCAGCGCCACCAGTGCGATGCCGCCCTCGCCCACCCCGTACTGCGGGCCGAAACGGCTAGCCAGCCAGACCGCCAGCCAGCCCTTCGCGCAATCGCCCAACAGCGTCAGCAGCGCCGCCGCCTTGTTGCCGCTGCGCAGCACATTGGTCGCGCCCGGATTGCCTGAGCCGTAGCTGCGCGGGTCGTTCAGCCCGAGCAGCTTGCTCACCACCACCGCAAACGAAATCGAGCCGATCAGATAGGCGGCGAGTGCAAACAAAATGCTATTCATGGATTCTTTCTTTTTGGTTTGGGCATTTTGCTTTTTGGGGCGAAGCGTTGGGCTTCGCTGCGCTCAGCACCAACCTACAATATAAAAATTATCTCGGGGTATATCGAAATAACATGCATTTGCCGCATGTTTTAATTGCGGTTATTAAAATACACGGCACTGTATATTTATATGTCGGATGCTTTATAGCAATGCGGGCAGGAGCTGCCCGGCACATATTCCGGCACCAGCTGCTCGCGCGGCGTGACCACCGCGCGGCAGGCGAAGCATTGGGTGGTGGCGGTCGGTTCCAGCTTCGGATTGAGCGCGGTGCGGTAATCGAACACGAAGCATTCGCCGTCGTAATGGTCGCCGCCGACATCCTCGAAATACTGCAGGATGCCGCCGTCGAGCTGGTAGACGCTGTCGAAACCGATGTTTTGCATGTGGATCGCGGCTTTTTCGCAGCGGATGCCGCCGGTGCAGAAGGTCACCAGTGTCTTGCCTTCCAGCTCCTCCTTGTGAGCGGCGATCACCTCCGGGAATTCGCTGAACTTGCTGATCCGGAAGTCGATGGTGTCCTTGAAGGTGCCGACATCGACCTCGAATGCATTGCGGGTGTCCAGCATCACCACCGGCCGGCCGTTGTCGTCATGACCGCAATCGAGCCAACGCTTCAAGGTTTTCGGGTCCACCGCAGGGGCGCGGCCTGCTTCGGGCTTGATCAGCGGCATTTTCATCGTGATGATTTCGCGCTTCAGCTTGACCAGCAATTTGGTGAACGGCTGCTCTTGCGAAGCGCTTTCCTTGACGTAAAAGTCGGCAAAGCGCGCGTCCGAGCGCAGCCACGCCAGGAAATGGTCGATCGCTGCGCGCCGGCCCGCCAGAAACAGGTTGATCCCTTCCGGGGTCAGCAGAATCGTGCCTTTTAATTCCAATTGCTCGCACAATGCGCGAAATTCACCGCGCTTTTCAGCAGTGTCGCTGAAGGTGACGAATTTGTAGCCGGCGATGTTGACGAACTGGGATGTGGACTGCATGGTGCAATTTTCGCTAATGAAATGGTGGCCGCTATTATAAACGGCTCTTTGTCAAGACCGAGGCAAGGCCGAGACCGGACCCGGCAGCGGGTAAAATACCGCCATGATTACACCGCAATTCATCCACCTTCGCCTGCATTCCGAGTATTCCATCGTCGATGGCCTGGTCCGGCTCGACGACATCATTCCGGCCGCAAAAAAAGATTTGCAACCTGCGCTGGCGCTGACCGACCTGGCCAACCTGTTCGGCATGGTCAAGTTTTACAAGGCCGCGCGCGCCAAGGGCATCAAGCCGATCATCGGGTGCGATGTCTGGATCACCAATGAAGACGAGCGCGACAAGCCGTCGCGTCTGTTGCTGCTGGTCAAGAACCGCGGCGGCTACCTGCAATTGTGCGAACTGCTGTCGCAAGCCTGGCTGACCAACCAGCACCGCGGCCGCGCCGAAATCCGCACCGAATGGCTGCAAGCGTTGCGCGAAGACGGCAGCGAGCCGGGGCTGATCGCGTTGTCCGGCGCGCATTTCGGCAATGTCGGTCAGGCGATCGACAACGGCAACCTGGCCGCGGCGGAGCGCCATGCACGGCAGTGGGAGCGCATTTTCCCACAGCATTTCTACATCGAAATCCAGCGCGCCGGGCAGCCGAACATGGATGCCCATGTGCGCCAGGCGGTCGCCTTGGCCGCGGCACTGCGACTGCCGGTGGTGGCCACGCATCCGATCCAGTTCCTGTCCAAAGAGGAATTCATCGCCCACGAGGCGCGCACCTGCATCGCCGAAGGCGAGATGCTGGCCAATGCGCGCCGCGTCAGGCGCTTCAACGACTTGCAATGCTTCCAGACCCAGGAGCAGATGGCCGCGCGCTTCGCCGATCTGCCGGCGGCGTTGCAAAATTCGGTCGAAATCGCCAGGCGCTGCAACCTGACGCTGGAACTGGGCAAGCCGCAGTTGCCGGATTTCCCGACCCCGGAGGGCATGACGATCGGCGAATTTCTGGTTTCGGAAGCGAAGGCCGGGCTGGAAGTGCGTTTGCTGCAACTGTATCCGGATCAGGCAAAACGCGAACTGCAGCGCGCCCGCTATGAAGACCGGCTGCAGTTCGAGACCGACACCATCATCAAGATGGGTTTTCCCGGCTACTTCCTGATCGTCGCCGAATTCATCCGCTGGGCCAAGGAAAACGGCGTGCCGGTCGGCCCCGGCCGCGGCTCCGGCGCCGGTTCCCTGGTCGCCTATTCGCTGCTGATCACCGACCTCGATCCGCTCGCCTACAACCTGCTGTTCGAGCGCTTCCTGAATCCGGAACGGGTCTCGATGCCCGATTTCGATATCGATTTCTGCCAGGAAGGGCGCGACCGCGTGATCCAGCACGTCAAGGACTTGTACGGCAAGGACGCGGTGTCGCAGATCGCCACTTTCGGCACCATGGCGGCCAAGGGCGCGATCCGCGACGTCGGCCGCGTGCTCGATTTCGGCTACAACTTCTGCGACGGCATTTCCAAGCTGATCCCGTTCAAGCCCGGCAAGCATGTGACGATTGCCGACGCGATCAAGGAAGAGCCGATGCTGGCCGAACGGCTGGAAAACGAGGAAGAGGTCAAGCAGCTGCTGGAGCTGGCGCAAAAGGTCGAAGGCATCGCCCGCAATATCGGCATGCATGCGGGCGGCGTGCTGATCGCCCCCGGCAAGCTGACCGATTTCTGCCCGCTGTACACGCAGGGCGGCGATTCCGGCGTGGTGTCGCAGTATGACAAGGACGACGTGGAAGCGGTCGGACTGGTCAAGTTCGACTTTCTGGGCCTGACCACGCTGACGATCCTGGACCGGGCGGTGCGCTACATCAAGCAGCTGGACCCGGCACTGGCCGATTTCAGCCTGGAGAAACTGCCGCTGAACGACCGCGCCTCGTATGAACTCTTGACTGCAGCCAAGACGGTCGCGGTGTTCCAGCTGGAAAGCCGCGGCATGCAGGGCATGCTGAAGGATGCGCGGCCCGACCGCTTCGAGGACATCATCGCGCTGGTGGCGCTGTACCGGCCGGGCCCGATGGACCTGATTCCGGACTTCTGCAAGCGCAAGCACGGCGAGCGCTTCGATTACCCCGATCCGCGCACCGAGGGCATCCTGTCCGAAACCTACGGCATCATGGTGTATCAGGAGCAGGTGATGCAGATGGCGCAGGTGGTCGGCGGCTATTCGCTCGGCGGCGCCGATCTGCTGCGGCGCGCGATGGGCAAGAAGAAGGCCGAGGAAATGGCGGAGCACCGCCAGATCTTCCGCGACGGCGCGGCCAAGGATGGCTTGACCGAAGCGAAGGCCGACGAGATTTTCGACTTGATGGAAAAATTCGCCGGCTACGGCTTCAACAAGTCGCACGCCGCCGCCTACGCACTGCTGTCGTATCACACCGCGTATCTGAAAGCGCATCATCCGGCCGCCTTCATGGCCGCCAACTTGTCGCTGGCGATGGACGACACCGACAAGATCAAGATCCTGGTCGAAGACGCGCTCGACATCTGCGGCCTGACGCTGCTGCCGCCCGACATCAACCAGTCCGATTACCGCTTCACGCCGGAGCGCGAAGCGGGCAAGAAGGCGAGCTTCATCCGCTACGGCCTGGGCGCGGTCAAGGGCTCGGGCCAGAATGCGATCGAGGCGATCGTTGCCGCGCGCCAGGAAACGCCGTTTGTCGATCTGTTCGATTTTTGCCTGCGGGTCGACAAGCGCCAGATCAACCGCCGCACCATCGAATCGCTGATCCGCGCCGGCGCATTCGACTGTTTCAATGTCGATCGCGCGATTTTGCTGGCGTCGGTCGGGCGCGCGATGGAAGCGGCCGAGCAGGCGCTGGCATCGATCAACCAGGCCAGCCTGTTCGGTGGCGACGACAGCGACATGGTGGCGCCGCCGGAGTACGTCAAGGTTGCACCCTGGAGCGACAAGCAAAAGCTGACCGAAGAAAAGGCCGCGCTCGGCTTTTACCTGTCGGGCCACATGTTCAATACCTATGCGGCCGAGGCGCGCAAATTTGCGCGCTCCAAACTGGCCAATCTGGAACCGTCGCGCGAGCCGCGACTGATGGTCGGGGTGATCTCCGCACTGCGCGCCCAGATGACCCAGCGCGGCAAGATGATCATCGTCACGCTCGACGACGGCAGCGCGACGGTGGACGTGACCGTGTATAGCGAGGTGTTCGATGCCAACAAGGCGCTGTTCAAGGAAGACGAGTTCCTGGCGGTGCAGGGCAAGGTATCGGAAGACCGTTTTTCCGGCGGCTTGCGGATCACCGCCGAGAAGGTGATGGATATCGTAGCGGCGCGCCAGAAGTTCGCGCGCAGCGTCGCGCTCGATGTCGTGAAACCGGTCGACACCCGGCAATTGCGCGAGTTGCTGGAGCCCCATCTCGGCGATGGCGGCTTGCCGATCGGCCTGCGCTATCGGCTCTGCGATGCCGAGTGCGAACTGCAGCTATCGGACGCCTGGAAAGTAGCGCCGTCCGACAGCTTGCAGCATGCACTCGAGATCCAATTTGGGATTGGCCAGGTCGCGATCGAATACGATTGAAGAGCCGCAGATCTGATAGCCGTGAATAAACGGTGAATATTGCCCCCGGAAAATTTCGAAACGGCAGCATAATCTTGGCTGCCTATCCGCCTATCCATGGACTGAACCCGAATCAGCTTGCACTGGATGCATGAATGACGAAGCGAACTGAAAAATGACCTTACCACCGAATTTAAAGCGGCTTTTCCTGATGCTGCGGCCTTACCGGAAACGTCTGGGGCTGGCTTTTCTTGGGATGATGCTGACCGCTGCGACCGAACCGTCGCTTGCCGCGATGATGAAAGCCTTGCTCGATAACGGCTTTTCCGGCAAGCCCTCGTTTCAGCTATGGATGGTGCCGGCCGGCATCATCGGGATATTTGTGTTGCGCGGCATATCGACCTTCACGACCACCTACATGATGACCTGGGTTTCGACCCGGCTGCTTAACCATTTGCGGCAACTGATGTTTAATCGGATGCTGAATGTGCCGCTCGATTTTTATGCGAAAAACTCGGTCGGCAGAGTCATCAATGCAATGATGTTCGAAGTGCAGCAAATCATCGACATGATCAAGAACGTACTGACTTCGCTGATTCGAGACACGTTGACGGTGGCCGGTTTGCTTGGGTATTTGTTATATACCAATTGGCGCTTGACGCTGATCGCGCTGGTATTGTTGCCGCTGATTGCGTTTGTGGTGCGCCTGACCGGAAAGCGCCTGCGAAAACTGACGCAGGAATACCTGACGGTGAATGCCGAATTAACGCAAGTGATCGAGGAAACTACCCGGGCCCAGCAAGTCATCAAGATTTTTGGCGGACATCAATACGAGGGCGAGCGTTTCGATGCGCGCGCGACAAAATTGCGCAGATATTCAATGCGCATGGCCAGCACCTTTGCAGCGACGGTACCGATTACCCAGATCATCGCGTCCTGCGCGCTGGCGATCGTGATCATGATCGCGCTGATTCAGTCCGGCCAAGGGCAGTCCACGGTAGGCGGCTTTGTTTCGTTTGTCACCGCAATGCTGATGCTGCTGACGCCATTGAAGCGCCTAGCCGAACTCAACGGCCCGCTGCAACGCGGCCTGTCGGCAGCCGAGTCGGTGTTCGATTTGATCGATGCGCCGTCAGAACGCAGCACCGGCAAGGCGTTACCGGGACGTGCTTCCGGCAAGCTTGATTTCATCGATGTGGGGTTTTCTTATCCCGGCCAAAATCAACCGGCGCTGTCCGGTATCAATTTAACCGTGATGCCGGGCGAAACCATTGCATTTGTCGGCATGTCGGGCGGCGGCAAATCGACGCTGGTCAACCTGGTGCCGGATTTTCATCCTGTCGGCAGCGGCGAAATCCGCCTCGACGGCATACCGATCGAACAGATTGCCCTGGCCAGCCTGCGCGCCCAGATCGCGATGGTAAGCCAGAACGTGGTGCTGTTCGACGATTCGGTTGCTGCCAATATTGCCTACGGCGATGCAGCGCCGCACCGGGGCCGGATCGAGGCCGCTGCCAAAGCCGCCTATCTGGATGACGTGATTGCCGGCTTGCCGCAAGGGCTGGAAACATTCATCGGCGACAACGGTTCGCGTCTGTCCGGCGGCCAGCGCCAGCGCCTGGCGATTGCCCGGGCGATCTACAAGGATGCGCCGATCCTGATTCTCGATGAGGCGACTTCGGCGCTGGATTCGGAATCGGAACGCGCGGTCCAGTCTGCGCTGGATCATCTGATGCAGGGACGCACCACGCTGGTGATTGCGCACCGTTTGTCGACGATCGAGCGCGCCGACCGGATTGTCGTGCTGGATAATGGGCACATTGTCGAAGTCGGAGCGCACCAGGATTTGCTGAAAAAAAATGGCGTCTACGCCAATCTGTACCATTTGCAATTTGCCAAGGAGACCATCCCATGAACAGCCAAGCTCCGCTGTCCCGGAGCCGGGCCGCCGATATGATTCCGGCGCGTCCAAACGGTGTTTTCCTGATCGGCCGCATGCCGTGCATACAGGTGGCGCAAAATGATGCGGCAATGCAATAATACGTAGCCGGTCGATGCGCCGGCAGCCTTAATGCCCGTTGGGGCGCCGGCATGCACAGTCCGACACCGTGAACAACTAAAACCACAAAAAATGATCATCCAGCGCATTGCAGACATCGTCTGGCACCGACTGACCGGCCTGATGCCGGGAGAATTGCAGCAGACCGAGTTGAGCTGGCTGGCGACACCCCACCAGCATCTGAGTTTGCTGACGCGACGCCGCGCCACCATGATCGTCAACCGGGTGCGTCTGTTCGCATTCCTGTTTGCGGTATTGACGCCGCTCTGGAGCGTGGTCGACCTGGTGGTCTTTCCGTTTCCGCTGTGGCTCGACCTGGCCCTGATGCGGCTGCTGGCGTGTGCTGCGTTCGCCAGCCTGTTGCTGTATTACCGGCCCAACGGCGACCTGTTCGATGCGTATCGCGCGATGGCGCTGCTGTTTGCGATCCCGACCGCTTTTTATGTCGCTTCCTATACGCTGCTCGGCCACTACCAGTTGACCGGCATCTCGGCCGCAATTGGCGCCGGCTATGCATTCTTGCCGTTCGTGCTGCTGGCCGGACTGGCGATCTTTCCGCTCACGCTGCTGGAGAACATGGTGATTGCCAGTCCGATCCTGATCGCCCAGGGCATCGCCGGCTCGATGCGTTGGGCGACGCTGGACTGGCCGTCGTTTGCCGGCGCTTTCTGGCTGCTGGTATTGATCACCGGTGTCTCGACGCTGGCCGGCATGAGCCAGCTGGCGTTCATGATCGCGCTGGTGCGCCAGGCCATCCGCGACCCGCTGACCGGGGTTTTTTCGCGCAGCAGCGGCGAGGAAGTGCTGGAACTGCAGTTCACCATCGCCAGCCGCAGCAAAGCAGCGCTGTCGGTGGCTTTCATCGATCTGGATCATTTCAAAAGCATCAACGACAAGTTCGGCCACGAAGCGGGCGACAAGACGCTGCGCGACATGACGCATAGCGTCAGCAGCAATCTGCGCCGCGGCGATTTGCTGGCGCGCTGGGGCGGCGAGGAATTTCTGCTGATCATGCCTGACACCGATATGACGCAAGCCGAAGCGGCGCTGTTGCGGCTGCGCAATATCGGTTTCAGCAAGCGCCCCGACGGCACGCCACTGACCGCCAGCATCGGCATCGCCGAACGCGGCGCCGATCAGGCTGTCGACTGGAAAGCATTGATCGACCTGGCCGACCAGCGCATGTATCTGGCCAAGCAAGGCGGGCGCGACCGGGTATTCAGCACGGATGCGCAGATAGTTGCGCTCACCCGATAAAGCGGTACGCGCTGCATGTCGATAGCCTTTCTGCTGTTCCCCGATTTCTCGCTGATCCTGCTCGGTTTCCTGCTCAAGCGCCACATGCGTTGGGGCGATGATTTCTGGCCGGGACTGGACCGGATGGTGTATTTCATACTGTTTCCGGCGCTGCTGTTCTATTCGACCTCGCGCACGCCGTTTGACTTCCATGCCACCGGCAATCTGCTGGTAGTAAGCCTGGGCGCCTGCTGCAGCGGCATCGCGCTGGGCTGGCTGGCCAAGCCATTGTTCCAGTCAAGACCGATGATTTTCGAGTCGGGCGTGCAAACCGCCTTCCGCTTCAATTCGTATATCGGGCTGGCGGTGGCGTCGCGCTTGGCGGGCGACCAAGGCACCGCGCTGATGGCGCTGATCATCGGCTTTGCAGTGCCGCTGTGCAATTTTGCTGCGGTGCATGCGCTGGTGCACAAGAACGGCGGCCTGCTGCGGGAACTGGCCAAGAACCCGCTGCTGCTGGCGACCGCCGCCGGAACCCTGTGCAATCTGGCCGGCGTGACGCTGCCGGACCTGCTGGGTGCAACGCTGGCGCGGCTCGGCAACGCCTCGATCGCGCTGGGATTGATCGCGGTTGGGGCCGGTTTGCGGCTGTCCGGCCTGCACGAATCGAAGGGGATCGCCGCATATTTCATCGGCGTTAAACTGCTGGCGGTGCCGGCGCTGGCATTCGGACTCGGGATCTGGCTGCGCCTGCCGCCGCTGCAACTGCAGATGGCGGTGATGTTTTGCGCATTGCCGACCGCATCCAGCGCCTACGTATTGGCCAGCCGCCTGGGCGGCAACGGGCCGTTTGTCGCATTCCTGATTTCGGCAGGAACCTTGCTATCGGTGCTGACCCTGCCGCTCTGGCTGTCGCTGGTGCATTGACGGCACTGGCAAAATAGTCGTTTATCCAGCCCGACCGGAGGCTTGCTCTGGCAATGCCCATTCTGCTGATGCCGCATGAATAATGGCGAAATGCCTTAACAGCAACGACCGACCTTGCCGTTGGCGCCGTAGCGCGCCTCTTGCCGTTCGCGGAAAAACTCTTCGTACGACATCATCGGCTCGTCAGGGTGCGTCGCTTCCATATGCGTGACGTAAGTGCTGTACTCGGGCAAGCCGACCATCAGCCGCATCGATTGCCCGAGATAGCGCCCGGCCTTGGCTATTCCGTCGAACATCAGACTTGCGGCATTGCGCTGGCCGGCAATGTCTCGAATGGCGTCTCTTTGGAAGTTGCCTTACCCGCAGCGCGCGCCACCAGCACCGTCCTGATGCCGAACACCAGCATACTTAACAGCACCAGCATGAAGAAACCGCTCAGCGCCGCATCCAGATAATCATTGAAAATCACCTGCTGCATTTGCTCGACCGATTTGGCCGGCGCCAGCAGTTTGCCGTCGGCCAGCGCCGCCTTGAACTTGCTGGCGTGCGCCAGGAAACCGACCCGCGGATTGGCATCGAACATTTTTTGCCAGCCGGCAGTCAGCGTGCAGATCAAAATCCAGATGGTCGGCAAAATGGTGACCCAGGCGAAACGGTCGCGCTTCATCTTGAACAACACGCAAGTGCCCAGAATCAATGCGATGCCGGCCAGCATCTGGTTGGCAATGCCGAACAGCGGCCACAAGGTATTGATCCCACCCAGCGGATCTACCACGCCCTGATACAGGAAGTAACCCCAGGCGGCAACGCACAGCGCGGTCGCGGTCAGGCTGGCCACCAGCGAATCGGTACGCTTCATCGATGGCGCGAAGGTGCCGAGCAAATCCTGCAACATGAAGCGCCCGGCGCGGGTACCCGCATCGACTGCGGTCAGGATGAACAATGCCTCGAACAAAATCGCAAAGTGATACCAGAACGCCATCATCGCCTTGCCGCCGGTAAAGCCCGACAAAATGTGCGCCATCCCGACCGCCAGCGTCGGTGCGCCGCCGGCACGCGAGATGATGGATTTCTCGCCGACATCCAGTGCGGTTTGCGTCAACATCTCGGGCGTGACATAAAAACCCCATTGCGAAATCGCTTGCGCAGCAGATTCAGCAGTGCTGCCGATCAGCGCGGCCGGGCTGTTCATCGCAAAATACACGCCGGGCTCGATAGTCGAAGCAGCAACCAGCGCCATCATCGCAACAAACGATTCCATCAGCATCGCGCCGTAACCGATGAAGCGCGCATGGCTTTCGTTTTCGATCATCTTCGGCGTGGTGCCGGAAGCAATCAGCGCATGGAAACCGGACACCGCGCCGCAAGCGATCGTGATGAACAGGAACGGGAACAGGCTGCCGGACCAGACCGGGCCGGAGCCATCGACAAACTGCGTGAAGGCCGGCATTTTCAGGTGCGGCGCAACGAAGATGATGCCGACCGCCAGGCCGACGATGGTGCCGATCTTCAGGAAAGTCGACAGATAATCGCGCGGCGCCAGCAGCAGCCAGACCGGCAGCACGGAAGCGATGAAGCCGTAGCCGATCAGCATCCAGGTCAATTCCGTGCCGCTGAAGGTAAACATTGCGGCCAAGGCCGGAATTTCCTGCACGTATTGGCCGCCGACAATGGCCAGCATCAGCAGCACGAAGCCGATCAGCGACACTTCGCCAATGCGGCCGACACGGATATAACGCGTATAGACGCCCATGAACAACGCTATCGGGATCGTCGCAATCACGGTAAAGCTGCCCCACGGCGAATCGGTCAAGGCCTTGACCACGATCAGCGCCAGCACCGCCAGGATGATGACCATGATCATGAAGGTGCCGAACAAGGCGATCACGCCCGGCACCTGGCCCAATTCGGACTTGATCAGGTCGCCCAGCGAGCGGCCGTCGCGCCGCATCGAAATGAACAGCACGATGAAATCCTGCACCGCGCCGGCGAACACGACGCCGGCCAGAATCCACAGCATGCCGGGCATATAGCCCATCTGGGCCGCCAGCACCGGGCCGACCAACGGGCCGGCCCCGGCAATCGCGGCAAAATGATGGCCGAACAATACGTATTTGTTGGTCGGCACGAAATCCAGGCCATCGTTGAATTTGTGCGCGGGCGTCATCCGGTTGGCGTCCAGTCCCAGCACGCGGTTGGCGATGAACAGGCTGTAAAAACGGTAGGCGATCAGATAGACGCAGACCGATGCGATGACGATCCAGACCGCGCTGATGGATTCTCCGTGCTGCAAGGCGATCAGGCCGCATGCGAACGCGCCGATGATGGCGAGCGCGAACCAGCCAAGTTTACTGACGAGATGACTCATTGTCTTCCTCCGAAAGGGGGTGAAATAAATTGGATGAAATTATTATTTTTTCGACACAAAAATCGCGCTTAAGATATTTTTTTTTGGTGCGCTCTGCGGCTTGCTGCGTAGTATTTGCCATATGAATTTCACTCGCAAGCGCGAAACTACGTAAAACGCATGCGTAGAACTACGCACAAGGTCGGGACGAATTAGCGGTAAAGTAGCGCCATGAAATTACGGCAAAAAATCATATTGCTTGCGATCGTGCCGCTTATTCTGGCGCTGTGCGCGATCGCGCTGGCGGTGCGCCATCAGACCACCACGCTGGGGCAGCAGCAGCGCGTCTCGATCCAGACCGCGTATCTGGCGAGCAAGAAAGCCGAACTGACGCACTACGTCAGCCTCGCAACGCGTTCGATCGCGCAACTGTACGAATCGGGCCGCACCGATGGCACCACGCTGGATCAAGCCAAGGCCATCCTGGCCAAGCTCGATTACGGCTATGACGGCTATTTCTTCGTCTACGATTTGCACGGCAAGAACATCATGCATCCGCGCCAGCCGGAATTGGCCGGCCAGAACTTGTGGAACATGAAAGATGCCGATGGCAGCCCGACGATCCAGAATCTGATCAAGCGCGCCAACGAAGGCGGTGGCTTCGTCCGCTATCAGTGGGTCAAGCCGTCCAGCCGCAAGACCGCGCCTAAACTCGCTTACGTGGTTGCGCTGCCGCGCTGGGGCTGGATACTGGGCACTGGCATTTATCTGGACGATGTCAATGACGCGCTGGCGAAAATCGATACGCAAGTCTCAGGCAATATCCAGAGCACGATGCTCTGGATCGCCGCGATTGCGATCTTGAGCGCGGTTGCGGTGGCGCTGTCGGGCCTGGTGTTGAACATCAGCGAGCATCGGGTGGCCGATGCCAAGCTGAAGGTGCTGGCGCAGCGCGTGGTGCATTCGCAAGAGGAGGAACGCGCCAGATTGTCACGCGATCTGCATGACGGCATCAGCCAGTGGCTGGTTTCGATCAAGCTGCAGATCGAAGCCGGCATCATCAAACTGGCGGGAACGCCCGAACAATCCGCGGCGGCACGGCGTACGTTTGAGCGCTCCGCGGCGCAGCTGAATGACGTCTTGGGCGAAGTGCGCCGGATTTCGCACGACCTGCGCCCGGCGATCCTGGACGACCTCGGTCTGGCGGCAGCGCTGGAGCATCTGGCGCATGAATTCATCGCGCATGCCGCTACGCCGACCGACTTCACTGCGGCCGGAACCACCGATGGCTTGCCCGATGTCGCCAATACGGTGCTGTTCCGGATTGCCCAGGAAGCGCTTACCAATATCGAGCGTCACGCTGCCTCCAGCCGGATATCGATGCGACTAGAAGGCAATGCGCGCTGCGTCACGCTCACCGTCTGCGACGACGGGGTCGGTCTCGACGTCGATCATATCGACGGCCACCCGAAGCGCGGCATCGGCTTGCGCAACATGACCGAACGACTGGAAGCGGTCGACGGCAAACTCAGCCTGACCTCCTCCACCAACGGCACCACGGTGATTGCCACCGTGCTGCGGCATTGACCCCTCATTTATCATGTCCACCAAACCTGTCATAAAAATCCTGCTGGTCGACGACCACCCCTTGGTGCGCGACGGCTTGCGCGCCCGACTGGAGGCGGTTCCGGCCTTCCAGGTGGTGGCCGAGGCCGGCGGCGCGCAGGAAGCGCTGCTGCACGCGCACAACCTGGAAATCGACCTGGCGCTGATGGACATCAATATGCGCGGCACCAACGGCATCGACCTGACCGCGCAGTTTCATGCGATGTTCCCGCAGATAGCCGTGCTGATACTGAGCATGCACGACAAGGCCGAATACGTGATGCAAGCGATGCAAGCCGGCGCGCGCGGCTATGTGTTGAAAGATGCGCCGGGGCAGGACATCGTGTGCGCGATCGAAACCGTCATCTCGGGCGGCATTTATTACAGCGCTGCGCTGGCCAGGCAACTGTCGCGGCCGATGACGCCGGGACTGCTTTTGACCGCGCGCGAGCGGCAGATACTGCAACAGATTGCCGAGGGGAAATCGAACAAGCAAATCGCCCGCGAACTGGGACTGAGCGTGCGAACGGTCGAAACCCATCGCTTGAACATCAAGCGCAAGCTCAACATCGACGGCCAGGCCGAACTGATCAAGTTCGCGGTGCAGCAAATATACTGACATTTGTATATTCAATCACCGCAATGAAAATATGCGGGAAATGCCATGAAAATCGGCATACTCCATTGTTTTAGAAAACAGGCAAGCATTCGGCCAAACAAGGCTGGGTCCAATGGCAGCCTGCACTCACATCTCCCCATGCCGCTCCAGCTCACATGCTCGCGCGCCATGGCGGACCACATTACATACCCAGGCACGGCAGCTGCTTGAATATTGCTAGAATCGGGTTCGCAGTTTTATCCAATCTCAATCCATCTTCGACTGGAACATAATTGAACCTACCCAGACACCAACTTGCAATGACCGTATTGATGACGCCTGACATGGCCAACTTCTCCGGCAATGTGCATGGCGGCGCCGTCCTCAAGCTGCTCGATCAGGTCGCTTATGCTTGCGCCAGCCGCTACGCCGGCAGCTATGTGGTTACCCTGTCGGTGGACAAGGTAACCTTCCTCCAGCCGATCCATGTCGGTGAACTGGTTACCTTTCTGGCTGCCATCAACTACACCGGCACCACCTCGATGGAGGTCGGCATCAAGGTCATCACTGAAAATATTCAGACTCAAACCGTGCGCCATGCGAATAGCTGTTTCTTCACCATGGTGGCAGTAAACGAGCATCGCAAAGCGACTGCCGTGCCGGCGCTGGTACCTGCGACTGCCGACGAAGAGCGGCGCTTCGTCGCAGCTAAGGCGCGCAAGGAGTTACGGCGCCAGTAAGCAAAACGGGGGCTGTTTATTTGCAGCCCCCGTCGATCCTTAGCTTATCCGTGTTGCCTTTTCTGCTGCCTCAGACCGGCGACTTGCCGGTCATTTTCCGGTAAAACTTCCATGCCCCGCCCAGCATCAGCGGTACCACCGCGGCTGCCACGCCGATCAGCACGATGGTGTTCAAGTGATCGCGAATGATCGGGATATTGCCGAAGAAATACCCGGCGGCAACCAGCCCGACCACCCACAGCAGCGCGCCGGTCACATTGAACAGCTGGAATTTGCTGAATGTCATCTTCGACACCCCGGCCACAAACGGGGCGAAAGTGCGCACGATAGGCACGAAGCGGCACAGGATGATGGTCTTGCCGCCGTGTTTTTCAAAGAACACGTGGGTCTTGTGCAATGCCTTCTTGTCCAGCCACTTGTAATCGTGGGTGAACACCTTGTTGCCAATCAGGGAGCCGAACCAGTAATTCAGCGTATTGCCGCCGATCGCCGCCACCAGCAACAGGCTGACCAGCAGCCAGGCATCCATCGCGCCGGTCGCGCAGAAAGCGCCGCCGATGAACAGCAAGGTGTCGCCGGGCAAAAATGGGAACACCACCAGCCCGGTTTCGGCAAACACAATCAGAAACAGCACCGCGTACACCATGGTCCCGTAGTTTTCCAGCAAATGACCGAGCGTCTTGTCGACATGCAAAATCATGTCGAAAAATTGCATGAATTCCATACTTCTCCTTAGGGCGGCTAGCCCGTGAATCGGGAGTGCAGAATGATACACCAGCGCACCCGGCTATAATCTGGCCCATGAATGCTCCACTCGCCCAATTCCGCCCGATCCGGGCCCTGCCCGACCAATTGATCTCCCAAATCGCCGCCGGCGAAGTGGTGGAACGGCCGTCCGCGGTGGTCAAGGAATTGCTCGAAAACGCGCTCGACGCCGGTGCCAGCCAGATCACCGTGCGGCTCGAAGAAGGCGGCGTCAAGCGCATCGCCATCACCGACAACGGGCGCGGCATCGCGCCGGAACAGATGCCGCTGGCGCTGGCACGCCATGCAACCTCCAAGATTGCTTCGCTGCACGATCTGGAAAACGTCGCCACGCTGGGCTTTCGCGGCGAAGCGCTGGCATCGATCGCCTCGGTGGCGCAACTGACGCTGACCTCGCGCACCGCCGACGCCGCCCATGCATGGGAAATCTCCGGCGCGCCGGCCGCTGGCGCAACACCGGCCGCCGGCGCGCCCGGCACCACCATCGATGTCCAGGACCTGTATTACAACACCCCGGCGCGGCGCAAATTCCTGAAGACCGAACAGACCGAATTCGGCCATTGCGCCGAAGTGGTGCGCCGCATCGCGCTGGCGCGGCCGGACGTCTCCTTTTCGCTGTCGCACAACGGCAAGACCATCGACCATTGGAATGCGACCGAGGTTGCCAAGCGCAGCGCGCATATCCTGGGCGACAACTTCGCCACGGCCCGGCTGGCACTGGACGAATCCGCCGGCGACGCCGCCAGCGGCTTGCGCCTGCACGGCTTTGCCGGCCTGCCGACCGCGGCCAAGGCGCGCGCCGACGCGCAATATTTCTACGTCAACGGCCGCTTCGTGCGCGACAAGCTGCTCACCCACGCTGTGCGCGCCGCCTACCAGGACGTGCTGCATGGCGACCGCTACCCGTCGTATGTGCTGGCGCTGGAACTGAACCCGGCGCTGGTCGATGTGAATGTCCATCCGTCGAAGATCGAAGTGCGCTTTCGCGACAGCCGCGCGGTGCACCAGTTCGTGTTCCATGCAGTGCAGCGCGCGCTGGCGCAGACCTCGGCCACCGCATTCGGCGCCGCGCCGGCGCCGCTGGCCTCGCCCTCCGGCGCCATGCCGTGGATACGGCAGCAGCAGCAACAAGCCAGCTTCGGCGCCCAGCTGCGTACCGACGCTGCAGCGCCGCAGTTCAACCGGACAAGTTCCGGCTTCGGCGTGGCGCAATCGACCGCCAGTTACGGCGCGCTGTTCGCCGCCGCAACGCCAGCGCCTGAACCTTCGTTATCGGCTTCTGCCGCGCCGCAACCGCTGCCGGACGACGACCATCCGCTTGGCTACGCGCTGGCGCAGTTGCACGGGGTTTTTATCCTGGCGCAAAACAGCAAGGGCCTGGTGCTGGTGGACATGCACGCCGCGCACGAACGCATCCTGTACGAACAACTCAAGAACGCGCTGGACCAGGATGCAATGCCGGTGCAGTCGCTGTTGATTCCTGTCACCTTTTACGCCGATGCGGTCGAAGTCGGCACCGCCGAAGAAAGCCGCGCCATCCTGCAATCGCTCGGCTTCGACATCAGCGCGGTATCGCCCACCACGCTGGCAGTGCGTGCAGTGCCGGCGCTGCTGAAAAACGCCGATGCCCAGAGCCTGGCGCGCGACGTGCTGCGCGACATCCGCGAATTCGGCGGCTCGCGGGTGCTGATCGAGCGCCGCAATGCGCTGCTCGGCACGCTGGCCTGCCATACCGCGGTGCGCGCCAACCGGTCGCTGGCCGTGCCGGAAATGAATGCGCTGCTGCGCCAGATGGAAGCCACCGAACGGGCCGACCAGTGCAACCACGGCCGCCCGACCTGGGTGCAGCTGGCTCTGGGCGATCTCGACAAACTCTTTTTACGCGGTCAATAAGTCACCGATGCATAAAGCGATCCTCCCCCTCGCACCTTACGCCAACGCGCCCTTGCTGATCCTGATCACGGCATTTTTGATGATGCAGCCGCTGTCAACCGATCTGTACCTTGCGTCGCTGCCGAGCCTGGCCACCTACTTCAACGTGCCGGCCGCGACCGTGCAACTGACGCTATCGCTATTTGTGATCGGTTTCGGCGGCGCGCAGTTGGTGGTCGGCCCGCTGTCCGACCGCTTTGGACGGCGTCCGGTGCTGCTGTATGGTCTGGCACTGTATGCTGGCGCCAGTCTGCTGTGCGCGCTGGCGCAGACCATCAATTGGCTGATCGCCGCCCGTTTTCTGCAGGCGCTGGGCTGCTGTTCGGCCGCCATCATTGCGCGCACCATCGTGCGCGATGCGTATGCGCCAGAAGACAGTGCGCGCGTGATCGCCAAGGCCAGTACCTGGCTGTCGCTAACACCTTTGCTGGGCCCGATCATGGGATCGTATTTGCAAGTCACGTTCGGCTGGCGCGCAGCCTTTGTCCTGCATGCCACGTTATCCGTAGCGCTGATCGCAGCGGTCTTTTTCCGCCTGCCTGAAACCAATACCTGCAAGAATTCGCGCGCGCTGAAACTCCCCGGCCTTCTGGACACTTATCGCCATGTGCTCGGCTCGCGCGAATTCTGGGCTTATGCGTTGCCCGGCGCACTGTCTTACGGATCGATTTTCGCGTTCATCTCGGGGGCATCCGTGGTCCTTATTAACGTGCTACAGGTGCCGACAGAATGGTTCGGCTATTGCTTTGCGTTTAGCGTTTCCGGCTATATGGCAGGCACCCTGCTGTGCCGCCACCTGCTGCACCGGATCGGTCCGGTGCTGGCGCTGCGCCTCGGTACTGGCATTACCCTGGCAGCCGGCACGCTGTTTCTGGCCGTCGTGCTGGCCGGATACGCGCACTGGGCCGTGGTGGTCGGGGCAATGTTCCTGACCATGTGCGCGCATGGCATCAACTCGCCGCTCGCGCAATCGGGCTCGGTCACCCCTTTTCCGCTGCAGGCAGGGACTGCCGCCGGTCTGGCCGGCGCGCTCTACATGGCGGTCGCGTTCGTGGTCGGCACCTTAGTCGGCGCCACATACAACGGCACCCTGTATCCGCTGGCGATTATTTCCGTCTCGATAAGCGTGCTGATTTTCGGCTCAGTCCGCATCATGATCCCCAAATTCAGCGTTAAGGCCGCCTAATGACGCAGCAGCAAAAGCAGCCATTGGCAGTCGCCATCATGGGCCCCACTGCCTCCGGTAAGACCGCGATGGCGCTGGCAATCGCCCGTCGGATACCGGCAGAAATCATCTCGGTCGATTCCGCGTTGGTGTATCGCGGCATGGATATCGGCACCGCCAAGCCGAACGCGGCTGAACTGGCCGTCGCACCGCACCACCTGATCGACATCATCGACCCGCTTGATGCCTATTGCGCCGCGCAATTTTGCAAGGATGCATTGCGACTGACGGCAGAAATCCACGCCCGCGGCAAGCTGCCGCTGCTGGTCGGCGGCACCATGATGTATTTCAAGGCACTGATGGATGGACTGGACGACCTGCCGGGAGCCGATCCGGCCCTGCGCGCGCAACTCGATCTGGAAGCCGCCCGGATCGGCATCCCCGGCCTGCACGCCAGGCTGGCGCAGCTCGATCCAGCCACTGCCGCACGGCTCAAGCCCAACGATGCACAACGCATCCAGCGCGCACTGGAAATCATCGCGCTGACCGGCCAGAAGATGTCGGAACTGCTGGCATTGCGGCCCAAAACCGAATTGCCCTTCACGCTGCTGCAACTGGCGCTGGAACCCTCGGATCGCAGCGTGCTGCACCAACGCATAGCAAGCCGCTTCGATGCGATGCTGCAAGGCGGCCCCGGCCACAACTTGCTCGACGAAGTCGCTGCCCTGCGCGCGCGCGGCGACCTGCATCCCGGCCTGCCATCGATCCGCTGCGTCGGTTATCGTCAGGCCTGGGAATACCTGGACGGACAATACGAGCTGCCCACCCTGCGCGAAAAAGGCATCATCGCCACCCGCCAGCTTGCCAAACGCCAGCTAACTTGGCTGCGCGCGATGCCGCAACGCATCGCACTGGACTGCCTCAACCCGAACGCAATCGATCAGGCATTGCTGCACATCAATCAATACCAAGCTATTTGAAGACTGGATACCTTGCAGATTCGAACCAAATCCGACAATTTTCTTGACATGGAAAAAGTGGCTGGTCATAATGCAGGGCTTAGTTGTTCAGGTAGATTATTAGGCCTGAATAGTGTGGTTTTACACAGTAAGCCAGATAAACTAATGGTGATATAGCTCAGTTGGTTAGAGCACAGCACTCATAATGCTGGGGTCGGTGGTTCAAGTCCACCTATCACCACCACAGAATAGTCCACAACATCAATGGCTTAGCTCACTTCGCGCTAGGCCATTGTTGTTTTCATTCTAGGCCATTTGGTGGGCTTTTGTGTATAGAAAGAGCTGGAGTTGCAGCAAAATTGCAGCAATGCGCTATAGATGTTGCAGCAGATTTGCAGCATCCTACCGCGTCGAACATGAATCCGTCAGAGGTACGCATGCTTAATCGTCAGAAAGTATGGCCCACTTCATTCATCTATACTATGCCAACAGTTCCAAGAAAAAACTTTTTTAGAATAGCGCACGCATCTGTAGTGCTCTGATTGTCTAGAGCGCTTAACAATATTGATCTTGCAATCTACAAATATCTGCAGTAATCTCTTGTCGTCGGTTTATTCGGCAGTTTCAAAAATAAAATATCTCCAGCTACTGGCAAGTGGATTAAATCATCAATTAATTTAGAATACTGGTCTGTTTTTTTCAGATCAGCTCGGCTAAACGCAATTTCATAATTCAGTCATATAAAAATTCTGCGAGTAGGCTATTTCTAGCATGTCGCAGCTTTTTACTTGCTTAAATTATATTAACATCCTCATCTCGGCGATTTGCCAAATCGTCCACCCTCGAGTACCGCCACGCTTCAAACACAAATTTTAAATTCAGCTCTACGGTTGGGTCGCAGAATTTCTCAATAACTCCAATCAAAAAAATGAAGGCGTGCTGTCAGAAGCCCCCCTCTGAGCATGATCATTCCAGAACAGCCCATTCACGGGTTTGTCCGCGCACCTCTTATCACGAAACTCCAACGATTTCAATACTGACTCAACGGGCTATCTGCGCTCGGCCGTTGAGCATGTCTTGAATGGTGCCATTTTGCCCGATGACAGCGGGCCGAGAGTGCATTCCACTCTTAATCTGTCATTACGAGCCTTTTCCAAATACGCACACTCGCACACACACGTTGCTAAGGGGACAGGCATGGCGGCACTAAATAGGCAGTATTCAGTAACAATTTTCATTACAAAAAATGCATCTCAAATTAGGAGAAAATCCTACAAATTAGGAATTGAATTCGAGGATGCCAAACAAAATTTTGCGCTGTTCATTTTAGAAAATGCTCACAAATACGACCCTGCTCGGGGAAGCTTCGAAGCATTCGTGTTCGGCAGCATGGAAAAAATCATGCGTCGTCAAACGACCGATGCACTGCTGTTCGCTTCTTCAATTGAGGATCAGGGCGATGCTGAAACATTTCTGAGCGAACACTTGGCAAGTGAGTCACTCTGGGAGGATCATTTGAACCAGCTACAACCGACTTTCCCAAACATACCGGGGGTTACAGCACTTCTGACACTTGCAGAGTCCATAAGCGGGAAATCGTCGTCCGAACTTTCGGCTATCTGGGGGGTAACAAAAAGACGTGTCAACCAAATTTTGAAACGCGCCCGCGACGATGCCCAAGCACTTGCTTTATCTGATAAAAATAAGGCCGCCAATGGCTAGGTCCCGAAATATTAAGCTTGGCTTTTTCAGCAACAACGAACTTGTCGAGCTACCATTCGAGGCTCGACTACTATTCATAGGGCTTTGGACGATACCCGGCAGAAATCCGGAAAGTGGTATACACGACCAATGCGATCGAGTCCGTCAACATGAGTCTGCGCAAGATCACCAAAAGCAGAGGCTCATTTCCCAATGACGATGCGTTGATCAAGCTTTATTATCCGGCACTGCGCAACATCAGCAAGAAGTGGGCGATGCCGATCCAGAACTGTACAGCTGGTCTGAATCGCTTTACCATCATGTTCGATGAGCGTATGCCACAGCATTAGACGATTTCCCGATTACACAAAATCGCGGACTCCCTCGCTAGCAATCCATCCGGGCGATGTAATTGTCGCTCACCACTCAACTAACCGTCCGGTGCGGACCCGCACGCCGGGTGGTGTGACAGGGTCGGTCAATCAATGGCCGCCCCCCCTATGCCGATTAGCTATAAAAAATCACTAGTGTCCGGTTAAAAATCGAACAAAATCAATTGGTTATCTGAGGGAGGCGCAATGGTTTTGGTGGCATCGGGCTGCAAGGCGCATGAAATCTGGGTTTTCTCGAAAATTGAGACCGACAAAATCTGTAGCAAAG
>JAUYNR010000107.1 GCA_030698225.1 Oxalobacteraceae bacterium
GGATCCGTGAGGGGAAATAAATAATATCCTTTAAAATCAAATGGTTAAATAACATATTCACACCCTCTGCTGGGTGAGTGGATAAGTGGCGTAGCACGTTGATTCAGAAGGACATTTCGAAATCACATCACGGATTCAGGTGATGCTTATGGACGCCAAATAGACTATCTCCGCTTATCCGTGACAGATCGTTGCGATTTGCGGTGTGCTTATTGCATGCCGCCGGAGTTCGACGATTATGAAATCCGCGAGCGTTGGTTGCGTTTCGATGAAATCGTCCGGGTAAGCCGGATATTTGTTGATCTTGGCGTCTCCAGAATCCGTCTCACTGGCGGTGAACCCCTGGTCAGAGCCAGAATTGACGATCTTGCCCAAAGCATCGGGCAACTTCCCGGCTTACACGATCTTTCGGTCAGCACCAATGGCACACGCTTGCAGCAACTTGCCCCCAAACTGCGGGCTGCCGGCGTAACGCGGCTGAATGTCAGCCTCGACACGCTGTCTCCTGGTCGATATCAAAAATTGACTCGCCGTGATGTTCTGCCAGACGTCCTTGCCGGGCTTGACGTCGCGCGCGAAAGTGGGTTTCGCCTCATTAAAATCAACATGGTCTGGTTGCCGGAAGTCAACGCAGATGAGCTGGACGCCATGATCGAATACTGCATGGCACGCGGTTTTGTCTTGCGCCTGATCGAAAACATGCCGATGGGCGACACTGCGCGCCAGTTCGGCACGTCATCTCTCCAGCCGCTCATTGGGCAGTTGCGCCAGCGCTTCGATCTGGTCGATCATGTCATCCCCGGCGGCGGCCCGGCGCGTTACCTGGCGTCTCCGGACATGTCATTCTCGCTCGGATTTATTACCCCCATGTCCCAGCATTTTTGCGAAGCATGCAACCGGGTTCGGATTTCGGTATCCGGCACATTGCATCTCTGTCTCGGGCAGGAAGACCGCCTTGAACTATTGCCCTTGTTGCGCGGAGGTGCAACTGATCAGGAAATTGCCGACGTAATTCGCGATGCAGTCATGCACAAGCCCTTAAAACACGATTTTCAGACCAATCCCGGGAAGATCATTCGAATCATGGCATCGACCGGTGGGTAAAAGTTAGTCACTACGCGACTTTCACGTTAAAAAATCGGCATCGTTACCCAGGGTTGAACCGCATATTCGCTTCAGTCAGGTGGGGGAGCATTGATCTCAAGTAATCCAGGCAAGCCGGAAATATCTGTCATTTCACCGTCCGGCATTTTGGGGATACGTTCCGGCACCTGGCCAAAGCGGTTGCACTATAGTGGATCCACTATAACAGCACCCGGAAACCGAAAGCCTTGGCCGAGAAGGCATCCCAGCTATTCGAGGATAGAAAGCAGATCTTCTCGGGCGAAATCCGGAGCCGGTCGCTGGCAAGCCGATATACCGATGGGTGCGGCTTGTAGACGCCGACCTCCTCCACCGACAGGACCGCGTCGAATAAATTGTCAAGCCCGGCGTTACGCACCGCCGACTCCAGCATTGTTGGCGTACCGTTGGACAGGATGGCGAGCTTCATGCCTCCCGCCTTCAGGCGCCGCAACGTTTCCGGCACCTCCGGATACGCCGACAGCCCGAGATACAGATGCATCAGGCGATCGCGCAAATCGGCGTCGGCAATATTGAGCGTCGTCATGGCGAAATCCAGCGCATCGCCGGTGACCTGCCAAAAGTCGGCATGGTGTCCAGCGAGTCCGCGCAACCACGTGTATTGAAGCTGCTTGGTACGCCACAGATCCGACAGCGCCTGCCATTGGCCGCCAAGGGCGTCCCGGGCGCCATGGGCCACGCTGCTGACATCGAACAGGGTGCCGTAGGCATCGAATACGCAGGCTTCAATGCCGGTTACCGATTGCGCGGTCATGATACGGAGACCCCCAGGTCCGGCGTGACTTGCAGCCCCTCCAGCAGCTTGTTGAAGCCGCTGAACAAATCCACTACCGACATCAATTCAACCAGCTCCGCATCCACGCAGCCCATGCCCCTGAGGGCGGCAGTATGCGCACTAACGCAGTAGTCGCAGCCATTGACGGCGGAAACCGCCACGGCGATCATTTCCTTGGTCTTGCGGTCGATCAGGCCCGGCCCCATGACCACTTTCACACGTTCCCAACTGGCCTTCAGATAGCTCGGGTTGTGGGCCATGACCTTGAACATGTTGGGCACGAAAGACAATCCAAAAACACTGCGGATTTCCGCATAAACCTGCGCAACCTCGGCAGTCGCATTTTGTTCGTCAATAAGGCTAACGGTTGCCATTGTTTCTCCATACAGTTAACCAAATCGGCTGTCGTGCCGCCGATGGCCCATTCAAATCAGTGCCACGGGACTGCGTGATCAGTCAACTTTATAGGCTGCGAATTTTTCGTCAACCGTGGTGCCGAAAGCTTGATTGCTGTAGTTGCTCAGGGTTTTGACCGCTGCGGCCAGCACGATGTAAAGCAGGTCGCGTTCCTGGTATCCGGCGTCCAGAAAAGCCCGGACTATCGCGCGGTCCGGCTGACCATGCTTGGCGACCATTTCTACCGCCATTGCAGCCAGGGCTGCCAGCTTTACATCGGGAATCGGCTGATGTGCTCGAATCGCCTGCAAAACGTCTTTCGGGACCCCCGACATCTTGTCGGCAAGCATGCTGTGGGCCGCCGTGCAGTAGTTGCAGCCGTTGTACTGACTGACGGCAAGAAACACCACTTCCTGCTCGGCGGAGGTGAAGCCGGATTCCTTGCGAAACAAATCGTAGCCGTGCAGATAGGTGCTCAGCATGGCAGGCGCATTGGCCATGTTGGCGTACATGTTGGGGATGAAGCCGACTTGCTGAAGCGCCAGGTCGAGCACTTCTTTTTGTTTGCCTTGTGCAGTGGCATGGTCGACCGGGGGAATATTGTGAATGATGGTTTTAGACATGATTGTTTCTCCTGTGAATGAATACAGCGACTTGCTGACGAGGAAAGATTCCCCCGGCTTCGTAGTGCACTGTTCAATTCTATGCGGCATGCGCGGTCAGTTGTGCGCCGGGCGTCTCGTTTTACTGTCCGAGCGTTTCAGGTTTCAACGATTGTGAACCACTGAGCCATTCGGCAGGAGAGCAGCCCAGCTTTCGGACAAAGGCACGGGTCAATGCGCTGGCGCTGCCGTAGCCAACGTCGTAGGCAACGTGCTTAAGTTGCAACCCCTGCTTTAATAACCGCTGCGCAGTCATGACCCGCCATGAGGCCAGGTAATCGGCCGGGGTCTCGTCCGTAACCTCGCGGAAATGGACCGCAAAACGTGCCCGCGACATCCCTGCCAAGGCTGCCATATCAGACAACTTCCATGCACGGGCAGGTTCTTCGTGCATGACTAACAGCGCTTTGGCCAGGCGGCTGTCGGCAAGTCCGGCCAGGGTGCCGCCTTGCGTCAATCCCTGATCGATGCAGTAGCGCAGCAATCGAATCATTAGAACTTCGCACAAGCGATCCAGCGCAGCCTGGCGACCGGACTGCTCGGAAAATGCTTCGTCGAACATCAGGCCCATCAGTGCTTCCACGCCGGGCATTAAAGCCAGCGCCACCAATACGACATCCGGCAGCGAGTCGGTGATCGGGTTGTGCCCTCCGCCCCCGAACTGCACCGTGCCGCAGACCACATCTGATCCCGTCCGGCCCTCTGCAAGCAGGCGATGTGTCTCTGGCCGCGGCAGGAACAGGAGGGTCGGCTCGGTGATGTTTATCACCTCCTTTTGCACCCCGATCACCCGGACCGATCCGCGCCTGATCAGGTGAAGATGGCCCCGCAATGCGTCCTGCTGGAAGTCGTGGATGCCGCAGATGTTGCCGGTGTAGAAAACCCCGGCGCGCAGGGAGAAGTGGCTCAGCAGTGTCGTCAGTTGGTCCATGGAGCAAACGCGTTGGCAATATTCAGGGATGGTACGCACTTCCTACGCAGGACGAATCGAAATTTGTAGGTTGGTGCTGAGCAAAGCGAAGCCCAACATTTTGCGAACAATGTTGGGCTGATGAAGCGCTAGCCCAACCTACAACATCATGAGTATATTTAAGACCGCAATGAATATATGCGGAAAATTGCATATAAATTGCAATACTCCTTGTTTTTTCGAAATTATCCATGGCCGGTATGGCAGCCTATTCGTCAGACTTGTCGGTGCGCTCATCCGCTCCTTTGGCGTAAGCGCGCGCCACCTGACGCAGCGTATGCATCTGTTTTCCAAAGTTGCGGCAGCCGGAGCACATCACCACATGCATTTTAAGCGACAGACGCTCTTGCAAGGTGAGCGTGCGCTCTTGCGACTCCGAATACAGACGGGTGACACTTTGACAGTTCAGCATGACTTTTCCCCTTTTACAAACCAATGGTCTTCAAGGCATTCGCGCAAACGTATGCGGGCCCGGTGCAACATCACGTTGAGGTTGCTGACAGTGATGCCGACCGTCGCACAGATTTCGTGGGATTCGAGTTCGACAAATTCACGCATCATGAAGACCCGCGCCTGATTGCCAGGCAGGTTTTCCAGACAAGCTTCAAACACCCGCCAGAATTGGACTTCCCGCAATGATTCCTCGGGATTGGCCCAGGCAGCAGGACGTTCATCCGGCTGCCAGAAGCCTTTCTTGTCGAACAGTTCCGAAAAATCCTCGTCTTCCTCATCCTCGCGCAACAGGCTGCTGGCATTGATCAGACGTTGCTTTTGCCGCAATACATCGGCGATTTTGTTTTTGAGGATCGCGAATACCCAGGTCTTCAGGGCTGCCCGTCCGTCAAACGCGTTGGCATTCTTGAGCGCGCCGATCAGCGCTTCCTGCACGGCGTCCTCGGCAAGTGATGCATCGGACAATTGCAGAGTGGCAAATTTGAGCATCTGGCGCCGCAAGATTTCCAGAAATGCGGTATCGGAGAGCAGCGATGCGTGCCCCAGTTTTGGATCGCCGGCACCCAGTGTTATTTCAATCCTCATCTTCCCTCCTGGTGATTTCATTCTTTGCGGCACTATAACTGGCAACACAGTAGGGAACAAAATAATTCAGCAGCAGGTGAAACCATGAGATACCGATGCCAACCAGAATGGCGCCGCTCTGATTGACCAGGTTCAGCACGGTTCCAACCACCAAGGCGACGCGCAATGCGCTGTGCGCGATCCGGGCCGAGCAGACAATCCGCAGAAAAGATCTCATCGCCGATTCCCGGGCGGCATCGCCGATGCGTTTACCAAGTCGGCAATCGGCAATGCCTCTACGGCCGCACGTACGGTGCGCGCAATCAGTGCGGAATCTGCCTCGGGTTCCAGATCGGCAGCCTGCCCCTGTTTGCCGGTAGGGGTCGCCAGCAGACGGTTATCATGCATTTCCAGCGCGAATTCGCCACCGCAGTTGCGGCAGTAAACGTGATCGCCCTGTTTGTGCTCGGAACGCGTCACGAGGGTGGGGCCGCACATCGGACAGGTCTGCAACGGAATGCCGTCATCGCTATGGCCCAGAACATGGTCCAGGCGACCCGCCTCGCCCAGCGCGATGAATACGTCGGCAAAATGCGCGTCAAACTGGGTTGCGCGAAATTCGCGGATGATGGCGATGGCCTGGTCGCGCGGCATGCCGGCGCGATACGGGCGATGGCTGGTCATCGCGTCAAAGGCGTCGCAGATGCCGACGATGCGTGCCATCGCCGGGATCGCGTCGCCGGCCAAGCCGCGCGGATAGCCCCGGCCATCGGGGCGCTCGTGGTGCAACAGCACTGCGTCGCTGACCAGTCCCGACAGCGGGTGCCCGGACAGCATCCGCAAGCCGATATCCGGATGAGTCTTGATGACCGCATACTCATCGTCGGTCAGTTGACCCGGCTTGCGCAGGATCGCATCGGGCACACCCACCTTGCCCAGATCGTGCAAGAATCCGCCCAGACTGGTCCGGGCGGCGTCGGCGTTGCCAAAGTCGGCGCTTTCGGCCAGCAGCAGTGCATAGCGCGATACCCGCCACAGATGCCCGCCGGTATACGGGTCGCGGGCCTCGACGAACCAGGCCATGGTCAGCAGACTGGCCAGCAGATTGCCGGAATGGGCCGCCTCGACGGACCCGTTGCCTGTATCTGGCGCTAACCAATGCCCCAATTGCTTAAGCACATTCATGATGCCTCCTTCGCTGCCAATGCTTCATATCGCTTCCCCCTAGATTGAAAAGCGCGCGATAAAGCCGCGGTCGATCCGGTCTTTCCAGCGCCATGCCCATCCGCCTTCCGCACTGACGCGGCTGCAAGTCGATCCTGCACTGTGGCTGGGTGTAATGTCCGGCCATCCAGCCCGGCAACATGCCGGAATAATTCTGGTGAGAGCCTGGCGTTACCAGCACGACGTCGATGTCAGCCGATTTTTCGCGTGCCAGCGCCTGCAGCACCGAGAGATGCGCATGTCCACCGCCGATCAGAACCAGGCGTTTCATCAGATAACCTCTTAGCGAAAATGGCGCTGGACCATCCGCGATGCAATCGCCCGGTGCGTCGGGTCCGCCAAATCATCCTTGCTGATGTACAGAAAGGTGTCCGGTTTTCCGAGCGCTGCCGCGTTCTCATTTCCCGCTGCGACGCCAAGGATCGTCGCCTGAATACCAGCTTGTTTGGCGAGCCGTTCAAGGCTGCCCTGAGCCTTATACAACGGCAACATGGCAGCAAACAAAACGGGAATGTGAGGAACCCCTTGCCGCAACCTAGTGAAAACCTCGACTGCAGTCTCGCCAAGCGATGAAGATACGGCCAGCGAAATCACCACACCGGCGCTGCTGCGGGCCTGTACCGCCAAATCAACCAGGTTTTCCAGCTTGGCAGGAGCGTATCCACTATGTTCAAGAAGTGGTTTCATCTCGGCAACAATGAAAGGATGCGGTCGTGCCAGCAGAACAGTCTTGGCCATGTTGAGGCTCCGTTATCGTTGTAGATAAAAGCTCAGTCGGTGCCATGCCACGCATTCTTACACTTGAGCACCTAAATTCCTGTAAGAATTCGGCGTTCTCAGGCGACCATGTCAGCGAACCCAAGTGAATAAAAGCAATGGTCTTTACCTTGCAACAAGCGCTAAACGGCATCATCGGCGGCAGCGCTGCCACATGGATACGCTACAGAATGCGGCGGAACACCCAATGGACACTCGGTACGGTAAACCCTCCGAAATTTACGCCATGAAGCAAATAGGTGTCCGCTATCTGATCTCGATGTCTGCCGTGGGATCGCTGCGGGAAGAACTGAAGCGCTCGACATGGTGTTGCCCGACCAGATTATCGACATGTCCCGCCGGCGCAACGACACCTTTTTTGGTGATGGCGCAGTCGCTCATGTTTCAATGGCTCAACCGGTTTGTCCCAACGTCGCGGAGGTGCTAACACGTGCTATCAATGAGGCCAGCCTGGCGCAGCCCATCAACATGCATCGCTGCGGCACCTATATCTGCATCGAAGGACCGCAGTGCTCGACGCAGGCAGAATCGCCGTGGTACCGCAGCATGGGTGCCAGCGTAATCGGCATGACCAATATGCCGGAAGCGAAACTGGCCAGAGAAGCGCGATTCAAGTCGCCGCCAGTCGGTGGCAGCAAATACAACATCTCCTATGTCTTGCACCTTGCGTCGCCGGACGCTGTGACGCAGCAAGGTCGTATGAAAAGCTCCTTGCGAACCTTAGCGCTTCCAGTGCACCCGCAACAGATACTCCGCCTTGTTGTAATGAAAATCCAGATCGCCTTTGTATGCATGATGCAAAGCCTCACCGATACCGCGTGCCAAATGTATGTCGGTGGTTGTGATCAGCAGATTGCCAGGGCTCTCTTCGATTGACATGATCCTCTGCAACGGATGCTCGGATTTTTCACGGGCTTCCACATTCCGGATCAGGTTGCGTACCTCGTCGGAATGCTCCTGCGCATATTGGCCGTCAATGGATACATAGCCTGCGGGTAATTTTTCATGAATTCTTTTGCAGGCTGGGCATTGTGTTTTGTGTGCATCGGCGGTTGGGACCGTCCACTGCCAGCGTCCCTCATGGTAGGCAGCGCCACAATCGCTGCATACCGATGGCTCAGGCAGTTTTTCTTGCTGCTGATATGGATCGTCGGTCGTATCGTATGTGGTCTCGAAATGCCTGCCATGCTGAAAACCTGCGGGCGATAGTCCTTCTTTTTTCATGAATTTTCTCCTTGCGGAAAACACCAAAAAAATCAAATGATTGCAATTGCGTAATGTGATAGTTGCGAGACTTCTCCATACCCAAAACCAGAAAAATATCCAGCATCATGATGAACAATATCGCGCAGCGCACAGAATGGCAGATTGACGTGCATCAAAACCACAGTGGTTTGAGGCATATCAAATTCATGGATGGCTTGCTTCAGGTACGATTTTCAAGGAGGTTCAGGAAGGGCAGAACTCGCTAGCATGAAGTACCCTCATGGTATTCACCGGTGTCGCTCAGAACATAAAAGGTCACCATGATGTTGCATTCTCCTGACGAAATAATTCTTGAATCGAAGGTTGCATTCCTTCGGCAGCCGACAAGTTTTCCTGAATCGACCTATCACGTGGAAGCAATAGAGACCCATATGTCATGGGTTTTCCTGACGGATAGCCACGCGTACAAACTGAAAAAACCGGTGCATTACGATGCCCTCGATTTCCGTACGATTGCGGCGCGACGCCATTATTGCGAGGAAGAGGTCCGCTTGAACCGGCGCCTTGCCGGGTCGGTATATCTGGGCGTAGTGTCAATCACCGTCGACCAGATTGGAAATCTTCAGTTGGGCGGATGCGGCGCGACAATCGATTTCCTGGTCAAAATGCGCCGGCTCCCTGCCCGGAACATGCTTGACTATGCGATCAAGGATGGCACGGTGCAGACCGGGGACATCGGAAAAATCGCGGCGCTGCTCAGCAATTTTTACCATGGCTTGCCCCCTATTCCGATAGATCCTGCCGCTTATCGCAATCGATTTCTGGTTGCTATCCACCGGAACTTGCGGGAGTTGAGCACTATTTCGTATCAGCTACCCGTTGCACAGGTGGAACTGGTCTGCACCGCACAACATGCCGCGCTGCAGCGGATGTCAGGATGGTTCGATGAACGCGTGCGGGCGGGAAGGATTATCGAGGGTCATGGCGATCTGCGACCTGAACATATCTGTCTTCGGCCGGATCTGGTGATCATCGACTGCCTCGAATTTTCACCTGAAATGCGACAAGTCGACGCCGTCGATGAGCTTGGTTTCCTTGCCCTCGAATGTGAACGGCTTGGCGCAAGCGAGCTTGGGGTCATGCTCCTCGATGATTACGAAAAGATATCAGGCGATAGGCCGGACCCTGGACTGATACATTTTTACCAGAGCTACCGCGCTTGCATACGCGCCACCATTGCGATACGGCATCTCGATGAGGAGAAGTTTCGTCATTCGGCTGAGTGGCCGCGCCGCGCCATGGAATACCTGCGGCTGGCCGAGCGGCACATACAGGAATGCGCCAAGAGCGTGCATTCAATAGGATAACGGGATGAGGCCGGGATGCCGGCCCTGGCCCTGCTCCGGGCCGTATCAGGATTCCAGCAAATTGGTGATCGAGCCGCCATTGTGCATTCTGCGGATCGCTTCGGCAAACAGCGCTGCGCTGGACAGAACGGACAGCTTTGCCTTGACCGGCCCATCGTCGAGCCGGAATGACGGCACGGTATCGGTGACGGCGATCGATTCCAGATGTTCTTCCGCCAGCACGGCATGGGCGTTCCCCAGGAACAGTCCATGCGACGCCAGCGCAACTACCCGGGTCGCTCCGAGCGCATGGCATCCTGCTGCAGTGCGGGCAATCGTGGTCCCGGTGCTGATCAGGTCGTCGACGATGATCGCGCATTTATCCCTTACCTCGCCAACGATCATTTCACCGCTGACGATGCCCTGGCTGCGATGTTTTTCCGCGAATGCGGCGCCGACCGGCTTGCCCATCGCGTTGGACAGCGATTGCCTGAAGTGCTCGGCCCGCTTGATCGCCCCGGAGTCCGGTGCAACCACCACCACTTCGTGGTCCTGCAGCAGTGGTGCAAAATGTTTGACAAACAGCATGTTGGCGTCGAGATGCTCGGTTCTGCAGCGGAATGCATTTTGAAATGCCGCCAGGTTATGGACATCCAGCGTCACCATGCAATCGGTGCCCACCGCTTCGAACAGTGCTGCCACATAACGGGTCGTCACCGGATCGCGCGGCTGCGTCTTGCGGTCCTTGCGCGCGTAACCGAGGTAGGGAACGACGGCGGTAACCTGTGCTGCGGCCGCATCTTTTAACCCACCAATGAAGAACAGCAGCCGGCATAGTTTGTCGGCGACGCTATGCTGGTGGTCCGCGTGCAGCGACTCGATGACAAACACATCCTTGCCGCGCACGCTGATCAGGGGCCGCGTCTTGTGCTCATTATCTTCAAACTCCCTTTCTTCATGCGGGCTCAGGCCAATGCCGAGATGCCGGCTCACCTGCTCGCCAAATTCGCGGCTGCTTTCGAGCGCAAACAGCATCAGTTGCTTATCCATGGTCAATTTCCTGGCGGCCAATCGTTGAAAGGGAAAGGCATATCTTCGGTGGCAAAGGTAAGGAAGCCGGCAATTTGCTGGATGTACCGTCCCAGGCTGCGGCCAAATGCAAGCAAGCGCGGATTGGGCGCCCCGTTCGTTAATGCAAATATAAATTGCAAAACGGCAACTATGAATAGCAGCGTCCCGGACAACTGGTACACCAAGGCCATCAGCAACATGAACAAGCCCCGCACCCAGATGCTGCGCCTGGGCGTCGTAATGATGGGATTCTGACTCATGAGGTGTCCTTTGGAACGGTGCATCGAGCCGGATTCAATTGTCAATCGCCCTGCCCGCCCAGTTTTTCCAGCTTGGCCAGCCATTTTCTTGCTGTCTCCGGATTCAGATTGCCGGCCATGCCGATCAAGGTTGCGGTGACGGGCGCAATCCCCACGAAGCCGAGAATGTTGCGCTCGAGCGACTTGATGCTGTGAGCCCGATAAAACCAGCGATATATCAACGCCGGCATGCCCATGGTGACGACCACGCGTGCCGAGCGGCCGGCAAGTTCCTTTTTGAGCAGCGGGTTGCTGCCTTCGCGCGCGAATGCAAAGCCGGGTCGCGCCACCTGCTCCAGAAAACCCTTGAGCAGCGCGGGCATGTCCCCAAGCCATAGCGGGAAGAACAAGACGATGTGCTGTGCCCATTTGATTGCCTGTTGCGCTTCATCCAGAGCGGGCGGCAGCAATCCATGCTCCCATTCGTGCTGGCTGCGCAACAGCGGAAAATCAAGCGTCGCCACGTTGATGCGCCGGACTTCGTGGCTGGCCCTCGTTGCACCCTGGGCGTAGGCATCCTCCAGCGCATGGCCCAGGTGGCTTTGACTGGCATCCGGGTGGCCCTGAATTAATAAAATATGCTTGATCATGGTTCATTTAGCTGAATTTGAATATTCAACTTAAAAAGCATATTCAAAGACCGGGAATTAGCTTTGATGCATCGCAATGAACCGATCACATGCGAGCGTTCTATCGCGTGCTGCCGCCAATAACAAAGCCAATCCGGTGCATTTTTATCGCACCAGAAATTTGGCCGGAACACTGAACGATCCGGTTGATTTCGACTATTCTGAAATGGTCTGGAACATGCGATTCACGGTGAGTGCGATGAAGGTAAAAGGCTGCGAACTGGTCAATTTTGACAGAGCGAATCAAGCTATCGGCGTCGGATACATCATGCTAAGTGGTTCACTGTTTTTCATTGTGCAATGATCGGGCAGACGTCGAATGAAGCCAATTTCAAGTATTGCTTTTTATTGTTGCGGCGTACGGATGCAGGATTCGGCAGGGAAAAATTCCATATGCCGCGATGTGTATGCAAAATTGTTCATGGATGAATATGGGCGATGCATTTACGATAAATTCAAAGAGCAAACAATTTGCAGCGCCAGCATCATCGTCAGGCATCGCATAATTGATGACGTTTTACGTCGTATGCTGCGTTCCTGTCCCGATCTGTGCATCGTAACGATAGGCGCCGGCTTTGACAGCCGGCCCTATCGATTGGCAGGAGGCAACTGGTTCGAACTGGATGAACCGCAAGTGATCGCATATAAGAATCAACGATTGCCGATTTCTGAATGCGCAAATCCGCTGTGCCGTCTTCCGATAGATTTTTGCAAGGATTCGCTGAAGGAAAAACTCTCGCCTATCGCTGATTCTTATGCGGGGGAAATAGTATTCATCCTGGAAGGAATCTTTATTTATCTGGATAAAAACGAAATCGGGAAACTGCTTGAAACACTCGACAATCTATTTCCAAAGCATCGACTCATATGCGATCTGGTGAGTCGCCAGATGGTGGAAAGTTACGGGCAGAGACTGCAGGAGATCATTATCGAAATTGGGGCCTCTTTCAAGGCAGTCGACAATCCTGAATCGATATTCCTGAGCAGCGGCTATCGAGTCAAGAAGACGATATCTGTCCTGGAGGCATCTGCAGATCTCGGAATAAACAGAATTCCGAAATTTATTTTGAAGTGTTTTTGTAACAGGGAAATTCAAGGCAACTCGGTCTATGTGCTGAAAAAGGCACGACCCTTATGACGATCTGAGGTTACGCACCTCCCAAACAAAACGAGTCGGATTCGACTTGGTGCTGAGCGTGCGAAGCCCGACATGCTGTCCGCAATGTTGGGCTGATACAGCGCCCAATCCGTGAATTTTAGAAATATGCAGGGGTATGTGAAAAAACATGCCATTTTCCGCATATATATAACATGTATTTAAAAATACATGCCGCAGTTCGTGAGTTGGTGCCGAGCTTGCGAAGCCCAACAATCTGCTGCTCCCGAACTTCGCACCATGCTACCGGGCCGAGTGTGGCCCCTCCAGGTGTCTGCTGAACCATGCGGCAGCTTGCTGCGCCACCCGCTCCAGCGTTCCCGGTTCCTCGAACAGGTGGGTCGCGCCGGGGATGATCGATAGTTCTTTGATGCAATTCATGCAGGCGTAAGCCGCGCGGTTGAGCTCGATTACCACGTCGTCGAGGCCGCCCACCAGCAGCAGGGTGGGCGATTTAACCTTCTCCAGGTCCTCTTGCCCTGCCAGATCCGGGCGTCCGCCACGGGACACGATGGCGCCGATTTCCAGGCCAGGCTGCGCGGCGGCCTGCAACGCGGCTGCTGCGCCGGTGCTGGCGCCAAAGTAGCCGATAGGCAAATTTTTGGCGGCGTTTTCAGCTTGCACCCAGTGCGTGGCGGCAAGCAGACGGCCGGTCAGCAGCGCAATGTCGAAGCGAGCCCGGGCGTCCATATCTTCCTGCGGAGTGAGCAAGTCCATCAACAGCGTTCCGATGCCGCACTGCTGCAGAACCTCGGCGACATAATTGTTGCGCGGGCTATGGCGACTGCTGCCGCTGCCGTGTGCAAACAGCACGACACCCTGCGCACGATCCGGCAATGCCAGCATGCCTTCGATGTGGACGGAATCAGCTGGAATACGGACCAGGCGTGCGACTGTGGCTGACATGATGAATCCCTTTCAGACGGATCTGTTGATCGCAACCGGTATCCGTGTTCTGCCGAAATGCCCCGCCCGCTCTGCGAAGCGTCCTGCCACCGCGGCCCCGCAGTCCGGGCAGCGGCCATCTGCGCTCAACCGATACTGTTCGATCCGATACCAGTCGCGCACGATTAGCGCTGCCTGGCAATCCGGGCAGAAGGTGGTGTCGCCCTCCTGGTTGTGGACGTTGCCGGTGTACACATAGTGCAAGCCTTGCTGCAAGGCGATTTCCCGCGCGCGCACCAGCGTGGCCGGCGGCGTGGCAGGGATATCCGCCATCTTGTAATCCGGATGGAAGGCCGAAAAGTGCAGCGGCACATCGGCACCCAACTCGCGCCTGATCCACTTGCTCATGGCGTCGAGTTCCTGATCGGAGTCGTTCTTGCCGGGGATCAGAAGCGTGGTGATCTCGAACCAGACATCGGTTTCGTGCTTCAGGTAGCGCAAGGTATCGAGTACCGGCTGCAAATGCGCACTGGTGATCCTGGCGTAGAAATCGTCGCTGAACGCCTTCAGGTCGACGTTGGCTGCATCCATTTTTGCGTAGAAATCGCGCCTGGCCCGGTCGTGCATGTAGCCTGCCGTCACCGCCACCGTCTTGATGCCGTATGCACGGCAGGCATCGGCCACATCCATTGCATATTCGGCAAAGATGACCGGATCGTTGTAAGTGAATGCCACGCTCTGGCAGCCGGAGTCCCGGGCCGCGACGGCAATCGCTTCCGGCGTGGCCTGGTCCATCAGGCTGTCCATATCCCTGGATTTGCTGATATCCCAGTTCTGGCAGAATTTGCATGCCAGATTGCAGCCGGCGGTGCCGAACGACAGCACGCTGCTGCCCGGATAAAAGTGGTTCAGCGGTTTTTTCTCGATCGGGTCGATGCAGAAGCCGGAAGATCGTCCGTAGGTAGTGAGGATCATCTGTCCACCCTCGCGCATGCGCACAAAGCAGGCGCCGCGCTGCCCTTCATGCAGCTTGCAATCGCGCGGACACAGGTCGCACTGGATGCGTTCATCTTCCAAAAAGTGCCAGTAGCGTGCTGGGTAACTGGAATTTTCCATCATTTATCCCTCTAGTCCATTGCCTTCCGTTTCAATGCTTGAGCGGAGAGTTGCATCACGCTCAAGCAATTCACATAATTTCATGTAAAAAATATACTGATTAATGTATTTTCATATCAGCACTATATATATGCGGAAAATGGCATGTTTTAACACATACCCCCATTGTTTTCTCTAAATTTCCGGACCGTGTAGCGACTGATCCTGATCTCTTCGGCCCAGAAATCCGGCGGCAGGCCAGCCTTCTGTTTCAGTTCCGCGATGAATGCAGCGGCGCACGGCAATTGCTCCCATACCTGCGGCAAGAACGTGCTGCGGTAGCGGCCGAATTCAAACATTACACCGTCTATCCCCGGCTGCAATTGCGCCAGCGCATCCGCTTCGCAAGAAAAATACAGCGCCTGCAACGGCGATAGTAAGGACACTTCAATTTCGATATGGTTCAGCTCGCTTGCCGTTAGCGGCGCAAAGCGCGGATCGCGCAAAGCTGCGGCCTGGGCGTTGGCTTTGATGTCTGCCAGCAGGGTGCGATGCGCGTGTAGCGTGCCGATGCATCCCCGCAGTTGCCGGTCTTGCGTCAGCGTGACGAAGCATGCGCGCTGCTGTTGCAGCCAGGTGGCGTCTTCGTCGGCACTAAAGGCATTTCCCAAAGCCGTGGCAATCGCGCCGCGGGCAATCGGCAGCAGTATATTTCCGGGATTTTTGGCGCTTTCAGGCATCGGCTACTTCCTCCGTGAAAACAAACGAAGCGTAGCCGACCACCCGCTCCCTGTCGCCGGCGGTGTCGCCGGAGTTGCAGAGTTCGAGCAGTTCGGGCCGCAGATGGTGGCGCTGCGCGGCCAGCAGCAAGCCGTTGACGGGCGTGCCGCCGCAGGCTTGTTCGTGCGTGAGGGTACTGTCGAGCTGCAAAATGCTGTGCACGGTTTCACGGTCGACGGCCTGTGCGGTGCGGTAGGGCAGGAAGTGGGACAAATCGGAACTGATCACGATCACCGTCTCCGGTCCGCCCCACAGCGCCTCCAGCACTTGTGCCACTTCGGCTGGCGTCGCATCGCCAACCGCCAGCGGCACCAGCGTGAAATCATCCAGAACCGATTGCAGGAACGGCAATTGCACTTCCAGCGAATGTTCCATCGCATGCGCAGCCGGGCTGACGACGACCTGGCGCATGTCGGCAATCGATGTAATTGCTGCGGCATCGAGCGCAATTTTCCCCAGCGGCGTGGCAAAGGCATCGGCGCCGGACAGTGCCAGCCCGCGCACCGGCACCCGGTGTACCGGCCCCAGCAACACCACGCGCCTGATCGCCGTGCGTCCGGCTGCCAGCCGCGCATAGGCGGCGGCTGCGGTCGGACCGGAGTAGCGATACCCGGCATGCGGCACGACAATTGCCTTCGGGAAAATGGCGTGGCCTCCCGGCTTTGCCGCCTTCAGCATGGCTTCCAGATTGCTTGCCAATTGCTGTCTTTGTGCCGGGTAGAAAGTGCCGGCGACAGCCGGCTGACGAATCGTATGCACAACAATCTCCTGTCAGTACAGAGTTGTAGCGTTGGACAGATACAGCACCAAAAATGCGGGTGATGCATGCAATATCAAGTCCGGCAAGCTGTTAAAAAAACAGTTGCACGATCCGGCGTGGACGCATCCGGGGTAGTTCTATCCGACGCTTGCCTTCGCTGGCTCATCGCTTAAACGCCGTTTCAGCCGGCGGTCGCGGGCATTGCCCCATTCACTGTTGCCGGATTCGGAAACATGCGCCATCTCGCCGGCGCGATTTACGCTGTATTCCTTGAACACGACCATCTCGTCGAGATACACGTCGGGCGAGATGCGGGTGTATTCGAACAACACGCTGCGTATGATTTCCGCTCCGGCGCAGATGTGGCTACCGTGTCCGATCCAGGTCGGGCCGACGATATGGCAGCCAGCCTCGATATGGCAACCGGAGCCGATGTACACCGGCCCCTCGATGGTCGTGTCTTCCCAATCGATTTGCGTATTCAGGCCGACCCAAAGTCCTTCGGCGATCTGCAGACCGGGCACATCCATTTGCGCCACCTCGCCCAACAGCACACTCTGCGATACGGTCCAGAAGTCGGTGACGCTGCCGATGTCGATCCAGTTGTACGAACGTTTCTGTGCATAAAACGGCAGTCCTTGTTCCACCATCAACGGAAACAAATCGGAGCCGATGTCGAATACCTTGTCGGCCGGGATCAGGTCGAGCACTTGCGGCTCGAAGATATAGATGCCGGTACTGGCAAAATTCGAATGCGCATCTTCCTGTTTCGGTTTTTCCTGAAACGAAAGGACTCTGCCATCCTCGTCGGTGACTACCACGCCGTAATCGGACACCTTGTCCCACGGCACTTCCTTGGTGATGACACTGGCCAGTGCACCCTTGCGCTTATGCTCGAATAGCGCTGATTTCAGGTCAAGATCGATCAATGCATCGCCGCACAAGACGATGGTCGTCTCATCGAAGAAGCCGCCGAATTCCTGAATTTTCTTCATTCCGCCGGCCGAGCCTATCGGCTGCGGCACCACCTCGCCTTCGTCGTTGGTGTAGCCTTCAAACGAATAGCCGATCTGGACCCCGAACTGGTCTCCCTCGCCGAAATATTCCTCTATCTTCTCGTGCAAATAACTGACGTTGACCATGATGTCGCGAATGCCGAACTTGGCAAGGTGCTCGACCAGATACGCCATCACCGGTTTGCCCAGGATCGGGATCATCGGCTTGGGTAAATCGTAGGTCAGGGGACGCACACGTGTGCCCTTGCCTGCTGCGAGAATCATCGCTTTCATTTTTTTCTTCCTCGTTTCAATATCAAGATAATCAAAACCTGCGTGGCAGGCGACTAATATATCTGTTTGTTGCCAATTACATATTGCTGTGGCCGGCTGTCGTACGCTCCCAGCGCCACGCGTCTTCGATGATGGCATCGAGCTCAGCATGCCGCGGAACCCAGCCCAAAACGCGGCGCGCCCTGGAAGCGTCGGCCACCAGTCGGGCCGGATCGCCTGCGCGACGCTCGGCATCGACCACTCGAATGCTTTTACCGGTTATCCGTTGCGTCGCATCGATCACCTGCTGCACTGAAAATCCTTCTCCATTGCCCAGATTGAAACAATTACTTTGACCACCGTCGTTCAGCATATTTAGTGCCAGCAAATGGGCCGAACACAAGTCGACAATGTGGATGTAATCGCGGATGCAAGTGCCGTCGGGGGTGTCGTAGTCGCGGCCGAACACCGCGATATGCGGGCGTCGACCGGACGCGGCTTGCAGCACCAGCGGAATCAGATGCGTTTCAGGCTCGTGCCGCTCGCCGAGCAATCCGGCAGGGTCGGCGCCGGCCGCGTTGAAATAGCGCAGGCAGACATAGCGCAATCCAAAGGCAAGGCCGTAATCGGCCAACATCTGCTCCACCATCCACTTCGATCGCCCGTACGGATTCAGCGGCCGCGTCGGGTGCAATTCGTCGATCGGCACATATTCCGGCTCGCCGAAAATGGCGGCAGTCGACGAGAAAATAAAGCGCTTCACGCGGTGCGCCGTCATCGTATCCAGCAGGTTCACGGTGTTGGAAAAATTGTTGCGGTAATATTTGTCGGGCAATTGCACCGACTCGCCTACCTGAATAAAGGATGCAAAATGCATCACCGCATCGGGCTGATGCAGCGCAAAAACATTATCAAGAGCAAGCTTGTCAGCCAGATCGCCTTCGACAAACTCGCCTCCCAACACTGCATCCCGGAAACCGCCCGAAAGGTCATCGAAAGTAATTACCTGATGCCCGTCGGCAAGCAACATCTTTACCATATGGGAGCCGATATACCCTGCTCCCCCAACTACCAATACTTTCATAAGCAACCCTTTTCAAATTGTGCGCATACATGTGGCCGCGCGAACGCGTTGCCATGTCGCTTTAAGCGTGCTGCCGGCATCCTGCCCGATTCTTATTTGCGCGCCGGCACGTTGCTGTAACGATACTTATGGCAATGCAAAAGAAACCTGGCGATATCCACCGTATAGCGGCGCAATAGACGCCGCGGTTCCAGGCACAGGCGATAAAACCATTCGAGCCGGAGTCTTTGCATCAGGACCGGAGCCCGGGACTTGTCGCCGGCCCAAAAGTCGAACAATGCGCCGACGCCGATCACGACACCGGCATTGAGCGCGTGGCGATTATCCAGAATCCATTCTTCCTGAATCGGATTGCCGAGCGCCACCAGCATGACATCCGGTTTGGCTCGATTGATTGCTTTGATTAGCTTGGCTTCCTGCTGAATGTCTTCATACCCGTCACGGGCGCCGACAATTTTTTGCCCTAGTTGATGGCGCGCATAATCCGCTGCCTTTTGTAAAACACGAGGTTTTCCACCCAACAGGAAGACGCGCAGTGGCGTGGCAGATTGATTGAAAAAATACGGCGTGAAATCAGTGCCATTCAAATTTTCTTGAAAACGGCTTCGTTGCGTCAGTAGAGCGGCAATATCCAAGCCCACACCATCATTGACGACGATTACCGATTCATCGCGCATCCGATGCAACTGGCTTCGGCATTGCACAATAAAATTTGTATTCGCAAAAAATAACGCCACCTGATTTTTGATCTGTAACGCGGTCAACAGATGTTGCGCCAAACCTTGCGAGGTAGTCTTGGTAACCGAGAAACCGGCAATTGGAATAGTTTTATTTGATTGCATGCGTCACTTTCATTCTTGTTTACATCACTCAGGATGAAAAAAACGGCCGTACATCCAGCCGCCGACCGGGACTATATTTCGGACTGACACTGGTAAGTTCGCAGGGTCATTGCGCCACCCACTCAGGAAAATTCTGGATTTTATAAAGGAGTCGCAACTGTTTTTGTAAGTGCGAATACGTTGTGCATGATGCAAACGGCACTGATAATTTCAAACCGCTGCGGGATTTCCAGACTTCCGTACAAGATAGCCGTACTGCCACGCCTCTGTCTGTGTGATACCGCACATTGATTGGCGCGTTGAATTGCCTCAAGGAACAAGGCAATCTCTTGAAATTCTCAACTATTGAGGTAATCGATTAAATGAGCAGAACTTCTCATGGAAAAAAGACCAGGAAAGTTTGGGCTGCGTGAGGTCTTCAAGAAAATGCTTAAAGACTAATGATCAGAGGAAACTTGATGCGGCTAGTTCAACATTGATACATTTCATTACATTTTCCGGCGAACCAGAGGACGGCAAATCGCCATGCCTGACCGGAACGCCGTGCAGCTCCCCGCAGCCGCCAATATCCGGTCAAGCGGATGTCAATGTAATGCATGGTCCACGAAACACACGAAAAATCACGAACCGTGCCAGGAATCCCGTTCTGTTTGGAAAATCACGGGGTATTGCCAATTTCATGGCATTTACCGCATAGTTTAATTGCGATAAATAATATACACAATATAGTATATATCGGCGTCAACACGTTGAATACGCGCAACGCCAGTTATTCAGACCCGCTGTCAGCGCCGCCCGATCGCGAAGTATTCAATGCCGTGGCTGCGAACCTGCGATGGGTTATACAGATTTCTACCGTCGAAGATGGCGGGCGTTTTCAATGCCGCTTTGATCGCATCGAAATCCGGAACCCGGAACTCCTTCCACTCGGTGACGATGGTCAGCGCATCGGCGTTCTTCAAGGCTGCCATCGGCGAGTCCGCATAAATGAGGCGCGGATCGTCGCCAAAAATACGCTTGGATTCACGCATTGCCACCGGATCGTAAGCCGTTACGGTGGCGCCCATTTCCCACAGGCCCTGGATTACCACGCGGCTGGAGGAGGCGCGCATGTCATCGGTATTGGGCTTGAATGCCAAGCCCCACAGCGCAAAATTCTTGCCGCGCAGATCGTCGCCAAAACGTGCCCTGATTTTATGCAGCAGCAAATGCTTCTGCGCCTCATTGGCCTCTTCCACTGCCTGCAGCACCTTCAGACCTGAATCGTTTTCATCGGCGGTCCGGATCAAAGCCTGCACATCCTTCGGGAAGCACGAACCGCCATAGCCGCAGCCGGGATACAGGAAGTGGAATCCGATCCGCGGGTCGGAGCCGATGCCGATCCGGATTTGCTCGATGTCCGCGCCCAGCTTATCGGCCAGATTGGCAAGTTCATTCATGAACGAGATGCGCGTTGCCAGCATCGCATTGGCCGCGTATTTGGTTAGTTCGGCTGAACGCACGTCCATCACGATGACGCGATCATGATTGCGGATGAACGGTGCATACAATTCGCGCATCAGCGCAATCGCCCGCTCGTCTTCGGCGCCGATGACCACCCTATCGGGACGCATGAAATCGTCTACCGCAGCGCCTTCCTTGAGAAATTCTGGATTCGACACGACCGAGAACGGCAGATCGAGATTGCGTGCGGCAAGCACTTCCTGCATCGCAGCCTTGACCTTGTCGGCGGTGCCGACCGGAACCGTGGATTTATCCACAACCACCTTGTATTCCGTCATATACCTGGCGATATTGGAGGCAGCGGCAGTCACATATTGCATGTCGGCAGAGCCGTCTTCATCGGGCGGGGTGCCGACCGCAATGAACTGCAGGATGCCGAACGCGACACTTTTCTCGATGCTGGTGGTAAACCGCAGGCGACCGGCAGCAACGTTGCGCCGCACCATCTCCAGCAAGCCGGGCTCATGGATCGGGATATTGCCATCGTTCAGAATCCTGATCTTGTTTTCATCCAAATCCAGGCACAGCACTTCATTGCCCATTTCAGCCAGGCAAGTGCCGGTAACCAGTCCCACATAGCCGGTGCCGATGACAGTTATTTTCATAGTGTGATTTTACTTTCGGTAAATAAGGTTAAATGCGATATTCGGGGCGATTTCCGGGCTGCTCATGGCTTGCCGTAGTCATTCGGCAAAAACTGCAACTGATCCCAGGGGAAGCCATCCAGGATCGCGTTGGAACGGGTGCCCTTGAACAGCGCCGGGTAGGGGTCCGATTTTCCCAGCGCGGTGTAGGACTTCGGATTTTGCGCCCGGATCGAGATCGCGCCGGCCTTGTCCCAAACGACGAAACCGTATTTCTGCGCGGCCTTGGCAATGATCTTGCCGACCGGGTGCATCTTGAGCTGGTCCACATTCACATCCGGATTGAGCCGGAAGCGCAAGCCTTCCGGAATCCGGTTCGGCACTTTTGTCGGGTTGTAGCCGTCCGACCGATGTGCGGGCCATGATTTCACGGTGAAATGCTCGGCCTCCACCAGCGAAATGCCGATCACATGGCGGATCTCGCCACGATGTAGTTCTTCTGCGGTGATTTGGCCACCGATGAAAGGCAAACTGGTCGCGGTGGTGCCGTAATGGCCGGGAAATACCCCATTGCCCCTGGACGCGTTGGGTAAGCGGCCACCCCAGCAGGCTTGCCACTGGCCATTTACTTTACGGGCCTGCCAGAACTCCCAAAGCGTGTCGGTCGCAGGCTGATAGATCGCCATTTCCTTGTCAGTGCCGTCTGCCGGTTCGGCATGAAGGGGGATCGGCACTGCCGCCCATTGCTGTGCCAGGTGCTTGTCCTTGAATTTCTTTTTTTGACAATCCCATTCGGCGACCTGCGTCACCGGAGCATTCGCATCGGCCACGAACACCGGGCTGGCGAAGGCCTTGGTGTTGATGTTGACGTTGCCGTAAAAGGCCTTTTTTTGGCGCAGGAAATCGCTGACGAATGCGGCCGAATTGGCATGCAGCGGCACCTGTTTCGGGATCGGAGCATACCAGAAACTGTCAGGAGCGAACACGGCGTCGGTAGGCAATGTCGGTGTGATACCGGCAATAGCACCGGCAGAGGATGCGGCCAGCACCGCTGCAATCAATGTCGATTGACATAGCGTGAAAAAAAGCGAAGGCGCGGCAGACGATGCCAGGTGGTGGTTCAATTTCATCATTATTTTCCTTTTTTTAGTGTCGTGTTGCGGCAGCGGGCGGATGCCTGCGTGCGCTCGGCGATACCGGTGGCTGGGATAAAAACTGCGCTGTTTCCAGGTTCAAGGCTCATCCCGGTGCGAGCGCACCCATTCAATCTGGCGATGCACTAAGAATTTCAGATACAGCGGGATTTTCCGCAGAGCATAAATCGGCGCATAGGCCAGATTGCCGAACGTCAGGATCGCGCGCCCGAACCTGGCCCACACCAGCAGCACTGCCAGGCTCAATATGGCCGGATTAATGATGGCTAGGCTCCAGGGCAACGCATTGCCGGTCACCGCCCACAGCATCATCCCCAACAAACAAAAAACCAGCACCAGCAAAGTCAGCAAGGCCAGCGGCGGGACGCACATATCGATGGTCAGCGCAAACAAGTCGAGATTCTTGGTACGCAGACTTTCAAGTAAAAGCCGCGGGCCTTCCTTGATCATCATGCCCAGATGTCCGTGCTCCCAACGGGTGCGCTGCGACTGCACCCCTTCTGCATTTACAGGAAACACGCTGGTGACTTGCGCCTCGGAACAAAACAGCGGCGCCTGGCCCAGCCGCGCAAAATCGAGGCCGAGCTTCAGATCTTCGACGATATGGCCGCTTGCCAGTTCCGCCTGCTCAATCAACGGCCACGGAAATGCCATGCCGGTACCCATCAATTGACACGGCAAACCCAGGCGCTGGAAACCCAGTGCTCTGGCCCAGTTTTTCACGCTCCAGGCAAATTCGGCGACCTTGGTCTTGAGGCTAGCCCCGGCCGGCGATTGCATCATATACAGAGCCTGCATGGGCCGGTTGGCGGCCAGGCTCCGACACGCCAACAGATCGAGTGCACCATGCTGCAGCAAGCAATCCGCATCGATGATGATCACTACCGCGGGCGGTGCCAGCGCCAGATGGCGAACGCCGAAATCGAGCGCATACCCTTTGCCGCGTCGCTCCGGGTCGCACCGGGCGATGACATCGGCCCCGGCTGCCAGGGCGGCTACGGCAGTATCATCGGTACAGTTGTCCGCCACCACCAACACCCGGTCGCCAAACTGCAGTTGCAGCTGGATAGCGAATAAGGTTGCGGCGATGCCGGCGGCTTCGTTGTGCGCAGGCACCAGGACTGCGATCGATGGCCGGTAGCCGCTGGAAGCGGGTTTCCTGCGTTCGGCCGGCAGCGCAATGGCAATCTGTATTGCGAAAACGAATACCGGTACCGACAACAGCAACAGCAATAGCAGGAAAATCGTTTCAAACACAACCATAAGGTTCACTCCACTTGGTCAGGGACAAGCAACACTGCGGCTGACGCCGCTTCACTGGCTGGGGCCGCAGCCTGCCCGGCGCGGAAAAGCTGTGCCAGTTTTGCCGCTTCGGTATCGGCCGAATGCCGTTCCAGCACCCGTTGGTGGCCCGCCTCGCCCATCGCTTCCAGTACCGAAACAGGGGTCGCCAGAAATTCCTCCAGCACCGCGGCCAGCGCATCGACATCCCCGGCAGGAAACAGCCAGCCGCTCTCGCCCGGGCGCACCAGCTCGGGAATCCCCGCCACATAGGTGGTCAGTACAGGTCGCCGCAATGCCATCGCTTCCATGATCACGACCGGCAATCCTTCGGCGAAGCTCGGCAGCACCAGTGCCCGCGCCGCCAGAATCTCGGTGCGTACCTGGTCGCTGCTGATCCAGCCGGTAATCAGCACCCTGGCCTGCAGCCGGCGCTGCACGATCAGAGACTCCAGCTCGGCCCGCATTTCTCCGTCACCGGCCAAGACCAGTTCGATCTCGATACCCTTGCGCAGCAATTGGCTGACCGCGTTCACCAGCAGCAATTGCCCCTTCTGCTCGCACAGTCGTCCTACGCACACCACCCGAGGCACGGCCGGAATCGGCACCGCAGGCAGCGAATGGAATACCGGCTCAAGTCCGCAATGCACCACATGCACCTTGGGCCAATCGACATATTTGACCCAGCGGAACAGCTGGCTGCGGCCAAAGGAGCTGATCGCCACCACGAAAGCACAGCGGCTGACCTTCTCTTTAATCCGGAGAAATTCCGGCTTATCGAATTCTTCCGGCCCATGCACGGTAAAGCTGTAGGGCGGACCGCCCAAGGTGGTCGCCAGCATCACCACTTCCGCAGAATTGGTGCCGAAATGCGCGTGCACATGGCGCGCGCCGAATCGGCTCATCCAGGGAACGATGCGACAGGCTTCCGCCAGATAGATCAGGTGAAACGGCCATGGCCGGTCCGCACGCCAGCCCATTTTCAGCGCCAATCGCAATGCCTGAAAAAAACGTATCGGACTGGCCGCGAGCATCCGCATGCTCGCAATCAGCAAGCTTGCCATTCCGTCCTGCAAAATATAGCGGGTGCGATCGCGCTCGCGCAGATCCTCATCGTCTACCAGTTCGCCATCCCAGCCACGCACCGCGATTCGCTGGACGTCAAATCCCTGCCTCTCCAGCGCGAGAATTTCCCGCCGGATAAAGCTATGACTCACTTTCGGATACTGATTCACCAGATACGCAATTTTCATTCGTTTCGACCTATCGATAAAATACGGTGGGTGGGCACGGTTTTGTGCCCACGCGGTTGGGAGGATGGCCGCGTGGGCACAATAAAGCGGTGCCCACCCTCCAATTTATTCATTTCCCGCAAGTGCCAAGAATGATTCTGGCCGGCGCACCGACCGCCGTTGCGCCATCAGGGACGTCGCACAGCACCACCGCCATCGCCCCGATCTTGCAGCCGTTGCCTATGCGGATGCCGCCCAGCACCTGCGCGTAGGCGCCTAACTCAACATCGTCTCCGAGCACCGGCACCGGACCGTCTTGCTGGCGATTGCCGATCGTTACACCCTGTCGCAGCGTGCAGTTCGCCCCGATCACGGTATCCGGATGGATGAAAATCCCGCCGAAATGCCATATCCGCAAGCCGGGCCCAATCTGTACCGACTTGGGCAGGCTCACACCGACGGCCGTCTCGACCAAGCGGAATAACAGCCAATAACCGGTCGTCAACAGGCGCTTGGCCAAGCCTTCCGGTCGCCGGTCTATACGCCGACCGAAACGGTAAGTCCACACAGCCCAGATTGACTGTTCCTGCAAGAAGGGCCGAGCTACGCCATAGCGCTGCAGGTCGGCCAACCAATTCAGATCACGCGTCATTTACATCACCTTGCATATGCCGCATGCGCCAAATGGATCTGCGGCAGTTTGAAACGGGTGGCCAAATTAACTTGGATGGGTGAAAGTGTCATTTGGATCATTGAGCACCGAAGGTTTACGTCGATTCGCACTAAATTTTAGGGCCAGGGTTCTACCGTATGCGATAAACCGATGCTCGTAATAATGGGTAGATATGTAGGCCAACACGAACAGGATGACAAACAACAAGGGACGCTTCGTATATTTTTCAAACAGATCACCGCTTCCCAGCCAGGATTCCGCCAACAGCGGATGTATTACATACAGAGAATAAGATATGCCAGCCAGATAAATAAAGAATCTGTTATTCAGTCTTGCGACCAATGCAGTACCTGGATTGAGAATCGTTGCGCCGATCAAGATTGCTGCCAAGTAAGGCCTGAAATAATTGAACCACTGCCCTTGCGGCAGACACGACAATATGAGCAGAAATAAAACAGGCCACTGCGGAACGGATTTCATCCGGAGACGTAACCAAGCACCCATTTGGCCATGATAAACGAGGGCGAGCGTACATCCGGCCAGGATCTCATCTATCCGGTAGTAGGTGATGCTGGACGCATAGATGCCGTTCCACGCGCGCAGCGAGGTGAACAGCAAGCACAGAATCGGCAGGAGCAATAAGCCGCGCACGCGCAATGCCGCGACCACAAGTGCGACACCGACATAAAACTGCATTTCTGCGCACAAACTCCATAAATGAACAGTCAGCGGTACCAGTTCTTTGGGCGGGAAATTTGCATAAAACAAGTAATGCGCAACCCATGCATAAACCGATGCGCCAGAGATAGTGAGTGCAACAGCAAAGTAGAGCCAGGCTAACGGGATAACCCGGCAAAAACGGCGAATCAAAAAATTCAGAATACTTGCTTCCTTGAGCAAAATAGTAGTAATCAGGAATCCGGAAAGGATAAAAAATAAAGACATCCCCAGGATCCCGGCACCGTAATTAAACTGCCACGCCTTGGGCCCGAGCGGAAGCAAATGGGCCGCGAGCACCAACATGATGCTGAGTCCCCGCCATCCATCCAGAACTTTGAGGTGCGGGGGTGCAGCAGGATTCAAATCCGACTCCAGCGTGCATGGAACCCTATCGTGAGATTGCACTTTCTTCCTTTACCATAAGAAATTTCGGCGGACCAAGCTCTTATTCTTTGACCGTTTTCGATCTCGCATCAGCCGCCACAAGCGCACATGCGGAACCTGTGATAAACCAAAAATACCAATTGAAAACCAGATACGAAGTCATGTTGTCGGAGGCGGAGACAATCAGATACTGAATCACCAGCGATATCAGAACCACGCCGCCCAGCTTATTGATCGACAGCATCTTCCATAGAACTCCAAGCAAGCGGCCAAACAGCCACAGATACGCAAGCAAGCCGAGCGCACCCAATTCGAACAGCCACTGGACGTATACGCTGTGGGCACCAAAATGCGTTTTTCCGGCGAGTGGAAAAAATGTTGTGGCATAGTATTGGAATGAATCGACACCGTAGCCCAGCAGGTAATTCGCCGGACGCATCCATTGCAGGCCCGACTCCCAGAGATACACGCGCCAGGCGAACGAGTTCAATTTTGCATACTGGATGACTTCATTGCCGGCGCCCAGATCAAGCACGCGATCGCGTATGCTCGGGATCAGCAGGCCAAGCAAAGGAAGCAACACCAGATACAACAGGTAGCGGCGTTCGAAAAACAAGCCGTATGCGACGAACAACGAGAAGCATGCGATCCACGCACTTCTGGTTTGGGTCAACATCAGGAACGCAAGCATCAGGAACGTATACGCGGTCAATATCACCCGGTCCCGGCTTGACAACGTATAGGTAGCGCTCTTGAGCACGTAAAAGCCCAGCGAGACTACCAGGGTCAAATAGAACGCAAAGATATTCGGATGGGAGAATGTGCTCATCAGCCTTGCCCCATGCGGTCCGGTAATGCCGCCGTGCAGCGCCATATCAGCCAGAGCGTACAGGGTCGGCAGCGCCGAAGACCACAACACGATCCGCACGCAGCGTTTGAAATCATCCGGGGTCCGGACCACATAAAATGCGCTGACGAAAATCGCAAAATAGGAGATCAGCGCAAGGAAGACGCGGATCGCATCACCTTTTACCGGGGCGATGACGACGCCGACCAAGGCCAGGATCAGAAATGGTAACCACATCGAGAGCATCTTCTTCGGCAGGTTGCCCGGCTTTTCGGCCACCAGCAGCAATGCAATCATGATCACGAAGACATTGATCAGACCGCCCACGCCGATTTGCATTGAGCCTAAAGAAATCCGCGTCGACTCAAGGATCAGGTCGCCGGAAGATCTGAATAAAATGATCAGCAGCAGCAGCAACATCCGGCTGTACAGCAACAGCAGGCCCAGCAGCAGCACCGCCGGCAGTGCCATCGAACGGGCAATATTGTCATCCATCGCGCCGACATAGGCCGGGAGCGACAATCCAACCAGCACCGCAATCAGGACGATGGCAGCCGCGGAGAATAGCCGGGGTGACAGGAGTAAGTGTTTTTCCATAAGAATACGACCTTCAGGCACGACGCAATGCATGCATCTTCATCATCAAGAACCTTCTTGATGCGCGCAGCATCAGGTGAACAGAGTCTTTCAAGTCCGACAGCGATGTTCCGCAACGCAAGCGCTTCAAGCCACTCGCAGTCGCATCGGAAACACTGCCCGCATCGGCAAAGATGCTCATGAAGAAGCGAAACGCGCGGCGCCGGTACGGGCGCGGCAGTGCCGCGTAGTCGCGCGCATACTTCTTCAGAATGCGCCGGTGTCCCTGGATCACCGAGCGTGGGTTGGTTGAAATCCGCACCTTGTCGGACGCGCTTATCAAGTAGCACACCGCGTATTCGCGCAAGCAATGCACCGATGCACGCCTGGTCAGGCGGATGAACAAGTCCCAGTCCTGGCAACTGCGAAATGATTCGTCGAGTGCCCCGACGTCGATGAGCAGGGACTTGCGCACGACAATATTCGAAAAGGTGCCGATAAAGTTCGTTACCAGCATCTCGTCAAAGCACTCGCCCTCGATCTCGGGATTGACGCGCAAGGTTTCCGTGCCGGCGTCATCGACACAGGACAGCCAGGTATAGCTGAGTCCCCATTTCGGACCAAGCGTCCGCAAGGTCGCAATCTGCTTTTCCAGCTTGTCCGGCAGCCAGTGGTCATCGCTATCGAGGAAGGCGACGAACTCGCCTTGCGCGACCCGGATGCCGGTATTGCGTGCAACCGCCCCGCCCTGGTTCGTGTCATGGGCCAGATAGCGGATGCGGGAGTCGGAAATGCTCGCAACCTGGGCCCGGGTATCGTCGCTCGATGCATCGTCGACGACAATGATTTCGAAGTCGGCGAAGGTCTGATCCAGTGCGCTGCGCAGGCATTGCGCAATGCAGTAGCCGCGGTTGTACGAGGGGATGATAATGCTTACGACAGGTACGACAGGCGTGGCAGACATGCGCAATCCTTCCCCGGTGATTCCGGTAATAGCGTCGGCGGTGTTCATGGGAACAGCCCGGACGGCTTGAGCATCAAGATCGGCTGCTTTTTGAGACCGTGCAGCATCCAGGAACTGATCGTGTTTGATTCTGCCGGACGCACGCCATGGCGCATCGCGTAGGAACACGAGCGCGCGGCCATCGTTGCCTTTGCCCGGGCGGAAATGACCTTGCGAAAAGCCAATTCGCGCTCCAGCTCTTCGCTGGCCGGCACGATCTTCAGCAAGACCTGGCGCAGCGCTGCATATTCTGCAGAAAAATCGGTCTGTCCCTCGATCTCGAACAGGCGCTCGCCATGGTTGCAAAACGGTGCCGGATCAAACTGCGCCACTCCATGCAAGATAGAGACGGATTCGGCAAGATAGCGGGAGATATTCAGCGCCACCTGCATCTGCGCCAGGTGTTTGGTGGCCCCGACGTTGGCGCCATGCCAGCGGTACTTGATCAGGCCGCGGTCGATATTCATGCACGGTGCAACCAGTGCCAATTGTCCGAACAGGAAGTAATCTTCCGCCAGCCCCGGAACTTGCATCCGTCGCCCGGCCGGCACCGCGCCGATGAAATCCTCGCCGTAGCGCACACCCGGCCCCCCCGCCCTGCCCAGGCGACGCATCCCATCGAGCCGCAGCGCGGCCGCTGGATGGCAGATCGGCGTGCGAAACAATGCCCCCGCTGCTACTCCATGGCGTCCGGTTGGCATATCGATTTTCCCGATCGTCCTGCCACCCGCATCAATGACGTCGCCCAGCGAGCCGGCCACCACCAGTGCGCTGTCGGCCTCAAACGTGCGTGCCAACACTTCCATGCGGTCCGGCAGCGAGACATCGTCGGCATCCTGGCGCAACACATATTTGCAGTCGCACAGATCCAGACCGCAGTTGAGCAAACCGGACAATCCCTGCGCTTCAGGGAAGGAGCGCACGATGACTCTTGCATCGCGTTCGGCATAAGTTTTTGCCAGTGCAACACTGCCATCGGTCGAGCCATGATCGAGAACGATCAGGCGCCAGTCCTTGAAAGTCTGGTGCACGATACTGTCGATCGCCTCGGCAAGAAACGCGATGCCGTTTTTTACCGGCAGCAATACGTCAAAAGTGGCCATTTATCCCTCTACTTTCTTCTGAAATCCTAAAAACGAGCGCAGGCTGATCAGATGCGGACGCAACAGCAATAGACTTGCCACGGCATACGTCGCAGCGCCAATGGCGACCATTATCAGAAATGCCAGCAACGCGTTATGGACGGAAGCCGAGACGGTTTTCTCCATCGCAATCACCACGCCGGCCATGAAAACCGAGGCCCCAACGGCTGGCGCGATACAGCGCATCAGCGCGCCCAAACTGATGCCTATCATGCGTCCGCTGAAATACAGCGCCGGTATTGCATTGAGTATGTTGGCCGCCAGATATGCGGCTGCCACACCTTCGATACCCCAGCGGGCACCGACAACAAAGGCGGCAACCTGCAACGCCGCCCCCAGCAGGCCCAGCCGTAACATCAGACCGGTACTGCCGCGTGACATCAGTACCGTGCCGGTGGTGCTGACTAAGGACTGGATGAAACCGACTGGTGCCAGCCAGGCAAGAATAACGGCCGATGCGTGCCATTTTTCACCCAGCAACAGGTTTACAAAAGGCTCCCTGAGGGCAAACAAACCGGCCATCAGCGGTGCAGTCAGGAAGGCGATGAAGCCGACCGCCTTCAGATACAGGCGGGCCACATCGGCGACCGCATCTTGCTTGCGGCTCATGATCGGGTACAGCACGCGCGATACGACAAAGGTCATGTTCTGCAGTGGGAACAGCATCACCCGGTACGCCATCGAATAGACTCCCAATACCGCGGTGCCGAGAATTCTGCCGATGACCATGCTGTCGGCGTTACGGGAAAAATACAACACGACATTGAACAGGGACAGATTTCCGCTGAAGCGGGCGATCGATTTGAACGCCTGTGCGCTCCAATGCATACCAGGGCGAAAGGTCGAACGCAGCACGATGATGGAGGTCGATACCAGGGTTGCAGCAATAATCTGAAATACCAGGCTAAGCACACCGGCGCCGCGCCAGGCCAGCAGCAGCGCGACCGCCAGGCCGGCTAGTGAGGCGACAATCTCCGCTGTGGCTACGATCGAGAATTTCGATTCACGTTCAAGTAATGCCTGGTGCAACACGCTCAGGCCAGTCATCGGAAACACAAACGCCAGCAGATACAGCACGTTGGCCAGTCCCGCCTCATGAAAAACATCTGCCATCAGCGGTGCTGCGACAGCAATCAGGACCCCGATCAACAGGCCCAGACCCACATTGGTCCAGTGGACCGTACTTGCCATCACCGGCGAAACATCTTTGGCCTGAATCACGGCGGCAGCCGTTCCCATGTCCCGAAAGAGATAGGCAAGATTGGTCACGATGGCCGCCAATGCCATCAGGCCATACGCTTCGGGCGCCAGCAATCGCGCCAGAACGGTCATGCTGACCAATTGCGACACTACCCTGGCCGCTTGCGACAGCGCGACCCATCGTGCATTTGAAATTGTGGACAACGTTTATCCCTTATTTTGTCTGTGTGAATGAGGCTACGCATGTGCATCATGGCGGAAAGCAATGTCACGAAAAACACGAAAGGCACGAAGAAAGTGGTAATGGAGTGCGTTTCGAAACAGCTGCCAGCTTGCCAGGCGAGGGTTCGCCGCCTATCTAATACTGGATTATGTATATTTTATTGTCGCAATGAAAATATGCGGGAAACACTATAAAATTCTACATACTCCTTGTTTTTTAAATTCTTCGTGTTCTGCAGCCGGTTCGTGGCCGGCGCGGGCAATGCATAGCATCAGCTGTGTAATTTCCTATCTGCACAGTTTCCGTTTGACGGTGGAAATTCGTGTGTGGAGAGACGGAGGAACCCACATTTCATAAAGCTGCCTGGGATCGGGTAAGCGGCCCAGGCTGATCAACAGAAAGAATATATTTTTATATTCCGGACGCAACTTGATCGCTTTGCATACCGCAAAATATCCGCACAAAATATTGTAAAAACGTCTAACTAAATCACGCAGAATCGGCGCAACCTGCACCCTATTAATCTTGCAGTAGGATGCAATCGATTCCAGCGTGCGCAGATAGCCAAGCGCATTGCGTTTTGATTTCGGCAGCGTCATCGTCGATTCCGGACGAATTCGACGTCGGAAGAAAACCTTGTCGAGACAGTGCGACACACCGGCACAACAACTGAGGCGCATGATGATCTCTTCGTCTTCATGCACGATATTCATGAACGCGAGGCCGTTGTCATCCCACAGGGCTCTTTTTGACAAATACAAGCAGGGACTGGCAAAATAGACATTCTGCCGCAGCATGAAACCTGTCGCATCAATGCCGGATGGGTATTCCTTGTCGATCTTTCTGTCATACGACGGCATGTATTCAGATCTGCATCCATCATCCAGAAATGACTCGCCTGAAAAATAAATGATGTCGGTATCGGCATTTTGGCTCACCAATGCATGCATCGATTCGACAAAATCCGCATTCAGCAAATCATCCGCGTCAAAAAAATAGACATAGTCGCCGCTTGCCTGCGACAAGCCCAAATTTCTGGCGCTTCCTTGCCCGCTGTTCTCGGTATGAAAAATCTTTACCCCGGCGAGATCGCGGTATTGGTCGATCAATGCTCCGGTGCTATCGGTACTACCGTCATTGACGATAATAATTTCATGGAAAGTTTCAGTCTGATTCAGCAAGGAATCGATCGCCGAGGCGACATAATTTTCCACGTTGTAGGCCGGTACGATGGCGGTGATTCTGATTTTATTTTGCATTTTTCAATCCATCGCTACCAATGGAACTGTTCATCAAATTTTTTAGTCGCAGCGCACCATGCGCTTGCCTTCTGCTGCCTGGTCTCATCGAATACCCTTGCTTGCTGCAAGGTCGGCGGCCCCAAACGGTTTTTTAGTTGCTGGCAATCCAAGAAAAAATCGTGCAGTGAGCGGCGACATCTTGAACAGCTGATGGATCAGGTAACACACCAGCAGAGCCACCGCGATGCGCGGCAGAGCCTGCGAGATGCCGAGTTTTTTTGCCATCATCAGTTGCACAAATTGGTGCAGGAACATGATCGTCATCGACGCGCCGCCAATCGCCGCCAGGCCGCGCCCGAGAATATTCGATTGCAGATGCCGGGCAATGATTGCCAGTACCGCCACACACGCCAGCGCGCTAATGAACGTGACGACAGGGAATCCGTAGTCGGTAGCCTTGATATCGAAAACATTGTGGTAACCGAATACATTGAGTGCCACCGCAGTCAGCGCGACGACCACAAATACCGGCGCAAATTTGGCAATATCGCGAGAGCGCGCCCAATAGCCGATGCAGTAAAACGGCGCGGCAATCAGTACCGCGTTGGCGCTCCAGGGTAGCCACAACGGACGAAACAGCAACGCATTCAGGTAGGCGCATACCAGCATCACAGCGCAGATCAGCGCACAGCGCTGCAGCGAGTATCTGCGCAACAGGAAGTGCATTAGCTGCTGCATCAGAAAATAACTGGTTACAAACCAGAATACCGCAGCAAAGCCGGTCAGAAGTTGCCCCCCAACCAACATCGGCTTGATCAATTCGGTCTGCAGCCAGGCAGCGGTCCATCGCTGATCAGGAAACGCAACAAGTAGTTCCAACGGCCACAAAATCAGCAAGAAGCTCAGGTACGGCAGCAGCAAGCTGTGCGCTTTCGCCTTCAAGTATGTGCGCTGCGAGATATTCGTGTTGTGAAGCCAGCCGCCGAGCAAGAAGAACAAGGGCATGTGGAACATGAAAATCGTATTCCACAGCAATCGGTTATACGTAATGTGTCCCACCACCACAGAGATGATGCCCAGGCCCTTCAATACGTCTATCCAGATCTGCCTTTTCATTGACAGCGCGCCACAACTATGGCGTTGCCCGATCCACAAGCGCGCGCCAACAGCGATTTCGGCACCGCCAAAAACGATCCAGGGCCGCTGCAGCAATCAAAACTCATTGAGCACCGAACCGACCACGCAGACTCTGGACTGCTTCATCGAGTCCACCAAATTATGCACCGCCCGAATGCGGCTGACGTTTTTGCGCGCGACCACCAGCGCTGCACCGGTGCGGATCGCGACGCTTTGGGCATCCGCGCAAACATCGGTGGCGGGCGTGTCAATCAAAATGACGTCATACCTGCGCTCCAACTCCTGCAGCAATTGCTGGAACACCGGCCGGGCCAGCAGTTCCTGCGGATTCGGCGGTACGACACCGGCCGACAGCACGGAAAGATCGATCATCGACGGAATGCGCGTAATGGCGTCGATATTGCTGCGGCCGGAAAGAATAGCGGACAGGCCATTGCGGTTTGGCAGGCCGAACAATGCGTGCTGGCGCGGGTTGCGCATGTCGGCGTCGATCAGCAGCGTACGCTCACCGAGTTGCGAGAACACCACCGCCAGATTCGCAGCGAGAAAGCTGCGGCCTTCATTGCGTTCCGGGCTGGTGATCGCGAGCGAAGTGTGCTTTTCCGCGCTATCGAACCAGCGCAGCATGAGCTGGCTGCGCAGTGCGCGCAGCGCTTCGACCTGTGTGCTAAAGGGATCGTAGGCTGCGACCAGCTCATGGCTGGCCTGACTTTGGCCTTTTAACAAATAGGGAAAATCGAACTGGCGCGAAAGTCCCAGTTCGACGTCGGCCTGTGTCAATAAACCCAGGCCGACCGCAGTTTCTCCGAAGCGCTGACCATGCTCGCGCTGCAGGCGCAGAATTTTTTCTGCGTTATCTGCACTGAGACGCCCGGCCTCGATGAGAATCGCGCCGATCGAACGATGCGACGAGTCGGCGGCTTCTTTGCCTGAGAATTCTAAAACGGTGCTGGCTTTGACCGGTGCATTGGGATCTATCATTTTTTCTCCAGGATGGTTGCTGCCGCGATTAGCTGGCAACCGATGAACCGATTGGCGGATCGCGCCGCGTGAGCGCCTGCTTGTTCGATTGTCGGCGCGCCACTGCGTTGGATTTCTTTATTACGCCAAGTACCGCAAGCCCGTCCGCTCCGGCCAAATCCGCAGCTGAACGCACGCGCCTGTCGAGCAGTTCAAGAATCACGGCGCTACCGATACCGAGCAATGCACCGACAGCGATTGCCATCAAGGTATTGAGCAAGAGATTCGGACCGAACGGCTTGAGCGGAGCCAGTGCAGGGGTAAGCACGGCGATATCGGATTGGTTCGACTGTCCCTCAAGATTGGTCAGCGTCAAGCGCTGCGAGATGGTCTCGTAGGCGCGCTGCGCACTATCCACGTCTCTGCTGAGTACGGCCAATTCATCGCGGGTGCGATTGAGCTGCAGTACCTTGAGCTTTTGCGCTGCCAGTGCACCACGGATCTCAGCTCCGCGTTGCTGCTGGATGGCGGCATTGCTGCCGATCACATTCGCGGCGGCGCTGATTTGCGCGTTCAGATCTGCGCGCAGCTTGTCTGCTTCGGCCTTGGCGCTCTGGTATTGCGGATGGTTTTTATCCAGTCTTTGCGCGATCTCGGAGAACTTCGATTCGGCATTACCCAGTCCCATCTTGAGATTCTGGATCAGCGGATTGCTCGCGACATCGGGAGAATCGGCAGCGTTCCCCTTGGCCAGGCGCTGACGCGATGACGCCTCCATCGCTTCTCCCTGGGCTGCCACCAATTGACTGGAAAGCTGGTTCAGACGCATTGATTCGACATCGAGGCTCTTGTCGGCGTTGACAATGCCGTTGTCCTGCTGATACTTGGAGAGCTTTTTTTGAGCGGCTTCATAATTGTCGCGCAACAGCTTGACCTGATCGTTGAAATAGACCGAGGTCTTCTTCGATGGATCGACCTTCAGTTTGACGATCACCTGTTGATAGGCGTCACCGAAAGCGTTGGCAATCCGCGCTGCCGACTGCGGATCCAGGCTCGTATAAGTGATACTGAGGACGCTGCTCTCACGCGACGGTGCAATCTCAAGCTTGCCCAGCAGTGCCGCAGCCACCCAGTCGCGGATGTTGCCATTGCTTGCGGCAGATGCCGCGAAGCTCTTCTTTACGTCCTCGCCTTCAGCTAGTTTAAGCGTATCGACCACTTTCAATGCGACGCTCATGCTTTTCACGATTTCGATCTGCGTGGACATATAGCCTGGCATCAATTGCGACGGCATGGCGTTCCCGGTCACAGGATCGGTGCCCTTGTAGTTGAGCACCAGCGATGTAGTTGCCTTGTAGGTCTTCTGCTTTAGCAGGGTCACGGTAACGGTCGTTGCCACCGTCACGATGAGCGCGAGCAGGATGATCTTGTAGTGGGCACGCAAGATCAGCAAGAACTGGGATAAATTCATTGGCGGGTCCTTAAATCATGATGACTGGTTGCGGACGTGTGCATCAGAACCAGCTTTCTTTAACGTAAATTACGTCATCCATTTCAACTAAATTTTCGAGGTCGGCTCTAAATTCCTTCACCTTGCCGTCTGCATCGCGTCGTTTGACGCGAATGCCGCGCTCGGTACCACGCGCAGTCAGTCCGCCACCGACCGACAACACTTGCTGTACCGTCATGTTGCGCTCCAGGCGATAAGGACCGGGCTTTTGAACCTCACCGTAGACATAAAATTTGGGTGCTCGCTCGACGTACACGACATCATCTGTCTTCAAGTCCAGATCTTTTTTCAAATTGCCTGAGCGCACCATCTCGATCAGGTCGACTACTTCTTTTTGGCTCTGTCCATCGCGCTTGCGAATCAAGGAAACTTTGTCGCCGCCATCCGTTGCTACGCCCCCGGCAAGAGCCAGAATGTCGATCAGGCTGTGCTTGCCGTCGATCGGATAGCGTCCTGGCTTGGCAACCTGGCCAAGCACCGAGACCAGTTGGCTCTGCCGCGATGTGACCAGGATATTGACCTGCGGCTTGAGGACGAAGCCGCCGCTCATTAGCAAGCCGGCGATCTCTTTTTCGGCGGCCGGGATGGCAAGACCGCCGACCTTGACCTCACCCACCAATGGAAACGTGATGCCGCCGGTCTGGCTCACTCGGGTCTCCAGCGACAGATCGGGATTGCCATACACGGAAATTTTCAATACATCGCTCGGGCCGAGCAGAACATCTGCGGCGCTGGCACCGAAACTCCAGGCGCCCAGCGCCAATACCAATAAGCCCATCATGATCTTTTTCATTTTGTTCATCCTATGTTTAGTCGATTTTTAGATTTTGCCGCTAGCTGCAAACACAGTCGGACCGCGCTACTTGCTTGCTGCCATGCCGGCTTCGATTTGGGTCGTGGTAGCCGAACCGGCCGCCTTGGCTGCTGGCGTGGCCGCTGAAGCCAAATTCTCCTTGTGGAGATATTCGACCTTGGCGGATGCGCGCAATCGTTCTAGTTCCACCGCGCCGATTTCCTTGCGCCTTTCATTGCGCAGATATGATGCAATTTGTGGCGCTGCCGCTTCCGCCGTAACAGGGCTGAGCTTCACATCGTAGAGGGAGTCCACCATGGTGTACTCACCTGCCTTGATGACGAACAATTGATTCTTACGCATTGCCTGCAGTTTCGTCATCATTTCCGGCGCAAGATCCGCAGTACTGCGCGACACTTCCGCACGTTCGTATGGCACGTGATTCTTGTCGAGCCAGGCAGCAACTTGCTCGATCGATTTGGCAGAATCAAGGCGTGCCTTGAGTTGCACGCTGAAGTCCCTGGTGGCAACCACCAATTCCTTCATATAGAACAACTTGCGCTGGGTGAACAACTCAGGGTGTGCCCGGTAATACGCGTCAACCTCGGCTTTGGAATGCGTCCCTATGGCTGCAAACTTATCTTGCAGGTAGGCTTGGGCCAGGATTTCCGTCTTGGCGCGCTCAATTGCCTGAACCACTTGAGGGTTGCGGTCGAGCTTGTTGCGTATCGCTGCCTCCTGCAGCAACTGGCGGTCGATCAATGTTTCCAGCAATTGCTTATCGACCGCTTCTTTCGTGGCGGTCGGCTGACCTCCGACAGGCGCCTTAGCATCGCCCGGTTGCAGCATGACGATTTCGACGTCATTGACCTTGACTAGCGGTAACGGGCGTTCAACCTTACCTTCCGTGCTCGCTTGCGTATCGCAGGCCGACAAACTTACTGCCGCAACCAGCGCGAGCGCTCCGAACAGTGCCTGCCTTTTCAAGCCAGGACCGTTGGTCATCCCGTTTTTAATGCGCCGGTTAATTTTGCAGATAATCAAAATCTGGATCTTTCAATATTATTTTTTCGGATCATCCCAGTAATAAAAAAGCAAGGGAGGAACGCTGATTGCTCTGGCAGCCTGTCGCCAGTAGGCAGCGCACTGAGTCTGGCTTTCAGAAACCAAACGGCCGTTGCCGACGACGTCCTAGATACATCACGCTGCCAACGAGTAGCAATATGACGGCCCCACTCTTCGGCGCTGGAGACGATGCAACTATCGAGCCGTAGCGCATTGCTGCACTGCCGGAACCGGTTGACGCGATATACGATGAGTACGACGATGCATGCGTCTGGCCTGCGTTGGCCGAGAATGACCCCGCGCTTACCTGTCTTCTGGCCAGGGTCGAGCCATTTCCCACTTGCTTCAGGATGCCAGAGAAAACACCGGATTCCGCACGCGAAACGGGCGCGGACGGCAGCGTATCGATGCGATTGCCCGAACCGGTCGCAGCAGATGTTCTGCGGTCCTTGCTTTCGAAAAAAGTGCCATTCAAAGCAAGCAGCGAAGTGAAATTCAGTTCGGCTCGATGGGGTTCAAGTAACTTGATAGTCGGCACGCCGGCGCTGGCCCAAGCGGAAACGCTGAACATCAGTACGGCCAACAATATTCGCTGTTTTTTCATTGAAACTCCTTTCACATGGTCCAGATCAATAGGCATTATCTCGGCCTAACACCACCTTTACGGTGCGCAAGATGATCCATAGATCGAGCGATATCGACCAGCTGCGCAGATAATCCAAATCGTATTCAATGCGCGCCGCCATCTTGTTCAAGGTATCGGTTTCGCCTCGAAATCCGTTCACTTGAGCCCATCCGGTAATTCCGGGTTTGACTTTGTGACGCAGCATGTAGCCTTTGATTAATCCACGGTATTGTTCGTTGTGCGCTACCGCATGCGGCCGCGGACCGACGATACTCATTCGTCCCTGTAATACGTTGATGAATTGCGGCAATTCATCGAGTGAACTGCGGCGCAGAAAAGAGCCGAGTCTGGTTACTCGCTGGTCGTTTTTTTTGGCCTGAGTCACACTCGCACCATCCTCGCACACGGCCATCGAGCGAAATTTATAGACAATGATTTCCTCACCGTTCAAGCCGTAACGGCGTTGCTTAAAGATGACCGGACCGGGCGAAGTCAACTTGACAGCCAACGCGATCGACAACATGACGGGCGCCAGCAACAACTGGATAACGGTGGCAAGCACGATGTCACTCAAACGCTTGACCAGGCTATTGATCCCGGTGAATGGGGTCTCGCAGATCGCAACCACCGGCACGCCGCCAATCTCATCGAAACGCGCCTGCATCAGGTCGAAGATGAAAATATCCGGCAGGAAGTAAATTGAGGCAGTGGTGTCCTGCAACTCATCGAGCAGTTGGCGTACGCGCGGCTGCGCCGCCATCGGCTGACTGATGAAAATCACATTGATATTGTGTTCGCGAACATAGCCAGCGATGTCCGCCATCCGACCGAGCAGTGGCATAGCGAGTTGCTCCGGAAGACGGGTTGCGCCACGATCGTCAAAAAAGCCACGCAGGTCCATGAACAGGTGCGGATATTCGGCAATCCGATCGGCAAGTTTCAAACCGACATCGTTGGCGCCGACGATCACCACCGAACGCGCTTGATCGCCCCTGCGCAGATCGGAAGCTATTTTGCGCAATGCCAGGTGGCTCGCCAGCAGTGCGAACGGCGTAACGATGAACCAGGAGACGATGACACCATCGGAATATTTATACGAGAATCCGGTGGCATAGCCGATAAAAATCAGGATCGCAACGAAGATTGCCCAACCAAAGAAAATATCGCCCGCAAATGCCAGCAGCTTGCCGCGGCGCCAGTTGCGGTACGAATCGATCTGCTCGTGAACATACGACGAAATGAAGAATGCAATGATCGCCAGCACCAGGTAGTTGCCGGAAAACGGTTCATTTAGTGCCAATGTCAACAGGTACAGCGTGCTCAGTATGACCAGAGGATCAAGCAGGCGCTTGAAAAACGACAGCACCGGAATGTCGCTGAACGTCATCGCATGTCTGGACTCAGAATTCATAACGTGAACTGAGCATCAAGCCGGTGTTCGGAGTCCTGTCGCCGTCACTGGAATCCCTGATTCTACGGTGCGCCAAGGCTGCCAGTTGAAGGTGGTCGGTAGGACGGTAAACAAGCTTGATCGATGCAGTGCGAAACGTATCCTTGCCACCCGATTCAGCACCCCTATAGTCGCTGGTCTCGCGCCTGAGTTGGCCATCGAGCCGGATCTTGCTGGTCAAGTCCCAGGTGGACCCGACGCCAATGCCCTGATTGAGTGCATAGCTGGCAGTCAGGTTTTCCGGCGAGCCAATCTCGTCTTGATCGAGCGCGCCGATCTCGCGCCAGCCGCTTAGAGTCACCCCAACCTTGCCGGTCGGCTTCCACTGCGCGATCAGGCGCGCATTCGGGCCATTAAAATCACGTGTCGAGTCAGAGTCGTGCTTGCGTTGAACATAACCGCCCAGAAATTGCAGTTGTGTTTTCCCTGTAAGCAGCCAATTGACCTTGCCCTTTATCTCGTTCTGATCGTAACTATTGGCCAATATCGGTGAGTTCGGGAGATCGCCGCGGGTGTGCCGCAACTGCACGCCGAACGTACTCTTGCTGGCTGCCAAGTAGTCCATGCCGACTTCCGACGTGACCTCGTCGCGGTCACCAGCCGAATTAACATCGTAACTGAGTTTGTCGCGCGACAATCCACCGCGCAAGCGCCAACTCGGATGGAGTAGCCACGAAGCATCGAAAAACTCCCGGCGTTGCGTGCGCAGGTTGGGCTCATCGTTGTCGATGTCCGGGGCGTCGAGGTTCACATATGGCGACAGTGCCTGCACATAGCTTGCGCCTAAATTGCCTTCAACATGATCGCCGACATGCCAGTTCCAATTACCAAGGAGATCCTTGTTGTTGAGCGTACCCAGTCTGTCAGAAGTGATATGGGCTAGATTGAGTTTGGCAGATAACACCTGCTGACTGATGCGCTTGTTGATGGCCAGCCCAGCATCGGCACGGTGGGAAGTGTCGGACAGGTCAGAGTCGGACAGATCTCGCCTTCTCCTATCTGCATCCGAGATGCCTGATACGTTTTCGTCGTAGGAAAATGAATAGCCTACGTAAGGACGAAATACATCCCCCTCCGCGGCAAGCGCGGGCATGCAAGTTACCACCCCCAGCCCCAGAAAAAAATGCAAGGTCCGCTGCCAACGCAACGATGGTAGCGATGGGTACGGGAGTGCAGGTAGCTTGGATTTCATTTGTACGGGTTTCATTTTTATCAAAGGCATGGGGTTCTTCCATTAGTTTCAATGCAATAAATTAATTGCTCTCTTGCTCTTTGTTGCCGAGCAATTAAAAAATATCACGCATCCTTGCTCCCGGTCCGATGGGATCGCCCCAGGTTTTGGAAAAAGGATGCCTTCCGATCGACGCTTTCTTGCGCCAGTTCCGAAGCAGTGTGTATTTCCGTGGAGAATGACTATAAAAAATCAGACCCTGATTTGATGATGAATTAGGTGCTGCCCAACGTGGGTTTTAGCTGTCCATGCATTCGGCATGTACAACGGGATTTGGTCACATGATGAACTGGAACGGATGCCATAATCTGTGCGATACCGCACATATGCATTCCTGCGTACAGGAAAATCAATTTGAAACCTCCGTTCAGCTCGGATCAAGCAGGCGATAACCAATATCCGACTAAATTCACTGTGCGCGGAATCGATTGAATCTCTAAAAAATTTAGTTTCCTGATTGATTTTTAGGCACACGCGATCGTTAATAATTGCTCGGTGGCCAGTTATTCTTGCCAGTAAGAGGCATTGCAATTAAATTTGGTTCAACTCTGATACATCTTGATACTCTTTTTCATCCATTGACTTAATTTCCGCACAGAAAATTTCAATAGATTTGCCTTAATCAGCGGACGTATCCGGACCAGCGCAGCAATCTTGCCGTTGTACAGATACAGGCGCCGCGTCACTTTCTGCAGCAATTGCCGAGTAAGAAGATATCGGCAGATGCAGGAACACCAGTTTCCCGAATCGCTTTTCACCGGTGACGACTGCGCATTTGCCTGCAACTTGACATGCATGGCATAGGGAAACAGCATCCGGTTTAGAGTCGGCTATCCAGAAAATGCACCGCATCTTCGCGCAAGACGACGGTGGTGCGACGGCCCGGCGCCAGATTGAGTTCGGCGGCCAAGCGTGCGGGCACCTGCGCATGCAATGGCGCATCGATGCCATCCATGCGGGTAGTAAGCCGCACTTCGTTGCCTATCGGTAACAGTGTTTGTATCGTGACCTCGATACGGTTGTGGCTGACCGGCAGGTAATCGCGCCCGACCGCGCGCAAACGCACGCCGCTATTCGGAATAACCCAGCGTATGCGTGTCCCGGGGGGAATTTCTGGATGTGGCGGGCTCGCCAGCGTGAGGGCGCCGGCCCGCAGCCAGGTGCATCCTGCGGCTGCGTCATGGCCAGCAATTTCGCCGTCGAAGATGTTGCGGATACCGACTTGTTGCGCAGCAACCTCATCGACGGGTCTGGCCATCACTTCGTACGGTGAACCGCTTTGCAAGGTCCGACCATCGGTCAACAGTGTCATCCGATCAGCCAGCAACAGTGCTTCATTCAGGTCATGGGTGACCATGACCACCGGGATGGCGAGCTGCCGCTTCAGTTCCGCCAGTTCAAAATAGAGACTGTCGCGGGTGGCCCGATCGACCGCCGAAAACGGCTCGTCCAGCAGCAGGATGGTGGGGTCGCGCGCCAGCGCCCGGGCCACCGCGACCCGTTGTTGCTGGCCGCCGGACAGCTCGGCCGGGCGGCGCTGGCCCAATCCATCCAGATGCACTCGCGCCAGCCATTCCGAAGCGCGGCGCAGTTGTTCGGCTGGCGCCAGATGATGCAAGCCGGCCCTGACATTGTCGAGCGCGCTCATGTGAGGAAACAGGCCGTAGTGTTGCGGCACGTAGCCGATGCGCCGTTGTTGCGGCGACAGGAAAATGTCTTTGCCGGCATCGAACCAGACCGTGTCCGCGCATACGATGCGGCCCGACTGCGGACGGGACAGGCCGGCAATCATCCGCAGCAGCGTGCTCTTGCCGCTGCCGGAAGGGCCGACCAAAGCCAGCAATTGAGCGCATTCGCATTCGATACTGGCAGAGATCGGAATCGGTGCGCGCTGCTCCACCGTGAATGTCAGCCTAGAGTTCGGGCAAGCCATGCCGCCTCCCGAAACGCCGTGACAGTCCGTTCGCCAATGCCAGTACCGCGATCGAAAACACCAGCAGCAGCAGCGACATGCGCCCTGCTGCGGCAAAATCGAACGCTTGCACCCGGTCGTAAATCGCAATCGCAATCGTCTTGGTTTCGCCCGGAATGCTGCCGCCGACCATCAACACCACGCCGAACTCGCCCAAGGTATGGGCAAAGGTGAGCACCATCGCGGTCAGTACGCCCGGCCATGCCAGCGGCAATTCGACCGTCAGCAAGGTGCGCCAGAACGACATTCCGCAACAGGCGGCAGCATCGCGCACTTCGTGCGGAATGGTTTCAAACGCGCGCTGGATCGGCTGCACTGCGAACGGAATATTGACGATGATCGAAGCAATCACCAGTCCGGAGAAATGAAAAACCAGCGTATGCCCGCTCCAGCCGGCCACCCACCGTCCGATCGGCGACTGGCCGCCCAGCCCGACCAACAGGTAATAGCCGACCACCGTCGGCGGCAATACCAGAGGCACCGCCAACAGCGCCTCGACCAGCGGTTTGCCCCGGAAGCGGCGGTAGGCCAGTGCGCGACCGCCAAACAGGGCGGCCGGCAACAACAGCAAGACCGTCAGCGCTCCCAGCTTGAGCGACAGCCACAATGCGGGCCACTCCATCATTCAACCTCTCCGGGCAGCAGGAAGCCATAACCGCGCATTATCTTGCGCGCTGCCGGTTGCTGCATATATGCATAAAATGCCTGCGCGGTTGCGCCGGCATTATTGAGCAAGACCATCCGTTGCCTGAGCGGCGTGTGCCACTCGGCCGGGATCACTGCATAGCGTCCCAATTTGGCCATTTGCGGCGCCTTCGCCAGCGATAGTGCAACGATGCCGCCTTCGGCCGAGCCGCCGATGGCGAATTGCGCGGCTTGCGAAACGTTTTCACCCAGCACCAGTTTCGGTTTCAGCGCATCCCACAGGCCCGCATGCTTCAAGGCTTCCTCGGCGCGGCGTCCGTAAGGCGCATGTTCCGGGTTGGCGATCGCGAAATGCTGGAGTTTTCCCTGCTTCAACAGCGCGGCCACACCCTTGAGTTCGGCGTCCACGGGTAATGGCGAGTTGATTGGAGTCACCAGCACAATGCGGCCGATCGCGTACAGCACGCCGATGTCCCGGGTCAGGCCGTCCAGATGGAGTTTTTGCACATATTCTTCATCTGCCGATAAATACATCTGGAACGGTGCGCCGTTGCGGATCTGGGTTGCGAAGATGCCGGACGAGCCGAATGTAATTTTCAGATCCCGACCGCTCTGCTTGCGAAACGACGATGCCACCTCTTCCAGCGCAAACTTGAGGTCGGACGCGGCAGCCACTACCGGCACGTCGGCCGCTGCCGCATGGGAGCCGAGCATCAGGGCCAGAAATGCGAGCCGGAATCCTGACCGTCCGATCACTGTGCGTGCGACAAACATACAGAAATTCCCGATAAAAATGCCAGAGCGCAGCATAACCTATTCAGTAGTGGAATCCGTTGCGTTTGGGGAAGCCGGTAATAAATCACGTGCCAGATCCAGTCGTCCTTCCAGTCGGGCCTTCTCCAGCATTAACAGCTGGTTTTCCAGCTGCAGCGCCTCGGCGCGATTTTCCAGAGTCAGCAATCGGGCTTGCAGCTGCGGCGTCTGATGATGCAATACGGCAAGTTCAGAGCGGGCCTCGCTCATCGTCTGCGAGACAGTCTTTAGCTGCGCGCGCAGCTCGGAACAAAGCACCGATTGGGTGCCAATTTCCTGGCCGAGTTGCTGGCGCTCTGCCACGACCGCCTGATGCGTTTGGCGCAAGGTATGGAGCTCGCGTTCCAGCCGATCACTGTATTGACTGACTTGCTCCAGCTGCGCTTCGCGTTGCGTTATGGTTTTTTGCTGGCTGGCCAGGCTGCGCCGCAACTCGCCCAACTCTTGCTCCAGTCGATTACAGCGCTGTTGCGCTTCCTCGCGCTCGTTGGCGCGCTGGGTGGCGACCGCTTCCTGATAATGCTCGAATTGTGTGCGCGACTGGTTCAATTGCCGGTTCAGGCTATCGATCTCGTTTTGACGGTCGGTCAGGCGCTGCATCAATCCGGCGCCCTGCGCCTGGGCTGTCGCGCATGCCAGTTGCAGTGCGTGATGCACGGTTTCCAGCTGTTCGCGGCGGGTTTTTTCCTGCGCCAAATCGGCCTCCAGCGCATCCCGTCTGGCAGCCAGTTCCGCTGTTGCCGCATCCGCATCGGCAAGTTGCTGCCGGCACCCGGCAACAACGGCCTGCGCGCCGGCCTGCGCAGCCTGCACTTTCAATTGCGCCTCTTGCTGCAAATGCGCATGCAGTCCCTTGACCACTTCCAGCAACTCTTTCGGAAGGCCTTGCTGTTGCGCCGAGACCTGTTCCCGGTGCGCGCTTTTCCAGCGCTTGAGCATCGGCGCTAGCGTGCTTTTGCTGCCGGTGCCGCCCAGCGCGGCGCGTACCGCATCGACCGTGGGATTTTTTCCGTCGACTGCCAAATCGGAAGCGGCCTGCTCCACTTCGGCATAGGTAATTCCTGCGCGCGCCATCAAGGCTCCCCGATAAATTTATGTAATGTAATACGTAATTCGTAATAGTACGTTAAAAACTTATTTTTACAATTTATAAATTATATGTTTTAAGGCACGATAAACTTTCTTATCGTGTGTTAGATGGTCGGAACCTGGCTGGAAATGCGTAACGTTCTTATTGGGAGATAGGGAAAACGAAAAAATCGGGCGCTAAGGCAACCTACTGCCACTTGATGTCCGCAGCGGCCGAAACCTCCCTTCGCCGACCTTGCAGTTCTGGCGCCAAACATAGTCCCCGGTCAGATTGATGTGATCCCATCCCAGCGGCGACAAGAATTGCAGCATTCCGTCATCGGCCAGCTGGCCCGACTCACTCAGGGCCTGCGTCGCCCGCTCCAGGTACACGGTTCCAAAGCACGATGGCGGCCGTCACCGGATTCAGGCCGCTGGCGCGGTACCGCTGCTGCTCGAACGTCCGGCCGCGGATATCACCCAGCCGGAGGGTGAAAACGGCCTTGGCAAGCACGTTGCGCGCCTCTCCATTGTTCAGCCCCGCGTGCTGATCATTAGATGGTCGCCTGCTACTTTTTCCGACTGGTTCCGCTAGCGAACAATTCGATCTTACGGGTTGGCCCCGACACGATGAGCAGATCCGCCGATTGAATGTAGGTTTCCGGTGTGGCATGTTGAAAATCGGCATTGTGCCGCTTTACTCCGACGACTGTCACTCCAAACTCCTCGCGTACGCGCGACTGGGCCAAGGTCTTGTTATGTGTGAGTCCGGGAGCATTTATTTTGGCGATAGCGAAGCCGTCGTCGAACTCAATGAAATCCATCAGTCGGCCCGTGATCAAATGCGCGACTCGTTCACCCATATCCGCCTCTGGGGTGACGACATGGTGGGCTCCCATCTTCTTAGCCAATTGACCGTGATCATGGTCAAGCGCCTTTACCCATATATCCTTGATCCCTAGCTCAGTTAGCACCATCAGGGTCATTAGGCTTGCCGCGATATCAGTCCCTATGGCGACAATCGCATGTGCAAAGTCAGCAGCCCCAAGTTGCAGCATAACGTTTTCTTTTGTTGAATCGGCTTGTATAGCATGCGTTAGCTTGTCTGCCCAAAGCTGCACGCGCTCTCCATCCTTGTCGATGCCCATGACATCGTGCCCTAGTCGCATAAGCGACTGCGCTACAGCGCCGCCGAAGCGGCCCATACCGAGTACTAAAACACTGTCGCCCGACGAAAATGCGAACTGTTCTGTGAAAATTCTACCCAACAATTGGATGCTCCTCAGGATAGCGATAAGGCATACGTCGCTCGCTCAACACAAGTGACGTCGCAAGAGTGATGGTCCCTACTCGGCCCAAGTACATTAGCACAATCAACGTTACCTGCCCGGCTGCCGGTAGATCGGCAGTGATCCCCGTAGACAGGCCCACGGTGCCGAAGGCTGAGATTACTTCAAAAATTATTCGATCTGCCGAGGCATTGCTAACGTGCAAAAGTATCATTGTCCCTAACATAACCATCGCGCTACCGAGCACTAAAACGGTGATTGCTTGTCGTTGTGCAGAAGGTCCGACACGTCGACCGAAAGCTTCGCTGTCTGGCTGACCGCGAATCTCCGCGATGACAAGTAATAACAAGATCGCCACAGTTCCCACCTTCACACCGCCAGCGGTTCCCGCGCTGCCTGCCCCTACAAACATGAGTAGGTAGTGGAGCGCCCACGTCTCTCGTGTAGCCACAGAAAAGTCTATCGAATTGAATCCAGCAGTCCTGGCCGATACTGACGTGAACGCAGCTGACAGAACCTTCTGGGGAAGCGACATTTCACCCAAGGTTTTTGGATTCGCCCACTCAAACACCATCACGCCAAAAAAGCCAAGAAAAATCAGGATGGCAGTCCCGACCAGCGTCAATTTCGTGTGAAGTGCCCAACTGCGCGGAGATGTGAGCCTATCTCGCAGATCGAACAAAACTGGGAATCCGATGCCGCCGATTACGATGGCAATCATTAACGGCATGAGTATCAACGCATCCGGTGCGTAACGCATAACACTGTCGGCATGAATAGAAAATCCTGCATTATTGAATGCCGAGACCGAATGGAAAATCCCACTCCATGCTGCCTCATGCCAAGTAAGTCCGTAGCCAAAGTGGAATCTAAGCACAAGAACAGTCGCCAGAATCAGCTCGGAAGCTATCGTAACCGCTAGCACAAGCTTTGCTACACTAGAAACATCCCCTAAGCCCAAGGAATGCGTTTCGGTTTGAGTAATAAGCTTCAGTCGAAGCCTGGGAGAGCGGTTTACCATCAAGCCCAGAAGTGTCGCTGCGGTCATCATGCCGAAACCGCCGAGTTGAAACAACAACATGACAATTCCCTGTCCGAAGGGCGACCAATAGGTCCCTGTTTCGACCACGACGAGGCCCGTGACGCAAACGGCTGAGACTGACGTGAACAGTGCGGCGAGAAACGGCGCTGCCCCTGCCTCGTTGCGGGAAATTGGCATCATCAAAAGAAGCGTGCCCATTATGATCGCTATCAAGAACACCAATGCCACTGCGCGCGCAGGGTGTAGCAAACGTTGACTTCTCATTTAGTATTTTTCATCCCGGGGTCTGAGGTGCAGTGGAACGGGAAACCGGGTTAAGCCGGTGGCGCCGCCACTTTCAGGAATTGATGCAAGGTCTCGCGACTGATGCCGAATTCGCGAGCAAACGTCGTCTTTTGTTCGCCGGCACCAGCTTGGCAACCTAATCCGTCGCGAGCGCTTTCTTGCGGCCACGGTACGCGCCCCGCTGCTTGGCCAGCGCGATCCGCTCCCGCTGCCGCTCGCGGATCAGCACCCACTCGAATTCGGCAAACGCTTCCAAGCTTGTGATTGTAGGGCAGATTGGTATTGCGCCCGTCACCGTAGCGGCCTTCAGCGTGAAATGGGCATGACCTCGGCTTAGCGCCCGATTTTTTCCGTTTTCTCCGATGTCCCCTTATTTGTTTTGCGGATGGCAAGAGCAGCCCTCGCCTTCGGCTGCTTGCGCCAGATTGCGCATGATCCCGCATTCGCTGGCTTTCTGATTCGCGTGGCAAGTGTCGCGCAGCGTGTGCAACTGCCGTTCCAGCTGGCGCAGCGATTCGAGTTGCAGATGGATGCGTTCGATTTGACCGTCGATCAATTGGTTGATCTTGTCGCAGGCCAGTTCGGGTTTGGCTTGAAAGCTGCGCAAGGTGCGCACGTCCGGCAAACCCATGCCGAGCGAGCGGCAATGGCGTATGAAGTTGAGCTGCACCAGATGCGACTCAGTGTAAGTGCGATAGCCATTGGCCTCGCGCGCGGGTATGTCGATCAATCCTTCGCGCTCGTAAAAGCGTATCGTTTCCACATCGCAATCGCTGCGCTGCGCCAATTCACCGATTCTCATCGCGTATTCCTCCAAAAAAGTGCTTGACCCTGTAGTAACTACAGACTGTTTAATGATGCCATTGTTTCCGGAGATACGCACCATGACCCAGCATTCCCATCCCAAACCAGCGCCGCATCGTCATGCAGCGGCCGATGCCTGCTGCACTGCAGGCACGCAAGCCGGCGCGTGCGCATCGCCGCCCCGCCAAACCCTGCCGCCCGACGGCGCCGATCAGGTGCGCTACCGGATCGACCAGATGGATTGCCCGACCGAGGAGCGGCTGATCCGCAACCGGCTGGAACCGATGGCGGGCGTGGTCCGGCTCGATTTCAACCTGCTCGAACGGGAACTGACGGTGCATCACCGGCTGACGGATCTGCAGCCTATCGCCGCTGCGCTGGAAGAACTGGATATGGCGCCCAGCCTGCTTGCAGCCGATGCGCCGGCAGCGGCTGCCCGACCGGCGCTGAGCGCAAGACTGAAAGGATCGCTGGCCGTCAGCGGCCTGGCAGCCATCGGCGCCGAAGCGCTGGCCTGGAGCAGCGGGCAGGAATCATCCTGGCCGGTTGTCGCCCTGGCGGCGGTATCGATTCTGAGCGCCGGCTTGCCGACACTCAAGAAGGGCTGGATCGCGCTCAAGAACCTGACCCTGAATATCTACTTCCTGATGTCGCTGGCGGTGGCCGGCGCCATGATCATCGGCAAGTGGCCGGAAGCGGCGATGGTGGTGTTCCTGTTCGCCATCGCCGAGGCGATCGAAGCGCTGTCCCTGGCGCGGGCGCGCCACGCGATCAAGTCGCTGACCGCACTGGCGCCGGAAACCGCCGAGGTCAGAATGGCCGATGGCTGGCAACAGCAGGCGGTGGCCGATGTCGCGGTCGGGTGCCGGATCCGGGTGCGCACCGGCGCGCGGGTGCCGCTCGATGCCCGGGTCGAATCCGGCTGCGCGGCGCTGGACCAGGCGCCGATCACCGGCGAGAGCCTGCCGCTGGACAAGCAGGCCGGCGACGCGCTGTACGCCGGCAGCATCGTCATCGATGGCGTGCTGGAAGCGACGGTCACCGCCGCTGCCGGTGCAAGCACGCTGGCCCGCATCGCTGCCGCGGTCCAGAGCGCGCAATCGCAACGGGCGCCGACCCAGCGCCTGGTCGATCGGTTTGCGCATTACTACACGCCGGCAGTGGTTGCGCTGGCTGTTGCGATGGCGATGCTGGGACCGCTGCTGTTCGCCGGAACATGGGGGGACTGGCTCTACCAGGCACTGGTAATGCTGGTGATCGCCTGCCCGTGCGCGCTGGTGGTATCGACTCCGGTCACGGTGGTCAGCGCTCTGGCGGCAGCAGCCAGGCACGGGATCCTGATCAAGGGCGGGACTTACCTGGAAGGCGGCCGGCTGCTCAAAGCGGTGGCGCTGGACAAGACCGGAACCCTGACCAGCGGCAAGGCGGTGCTGACCGATGCCGCGTCGCTGGGCGGGATGCCACTCGACCAGGCATTGCTGATCGCAGCCAGTCTTGACGAGCACAGCAGCCATCCGGTCGCGCAAGCCTTGGTCAGCGGATGGCGCGCCCGTCAGCCGGATGCTGCCACTGTGCCGGTGGACGAGTTCGGCGTGCTCAATGGCCGCGGCGTCAAAGGCCGCATCGGTGGCCGGCTCTGGCATCTGGGCAATCACCGTCTGGTAGAGGAACTGGGCACTTGTTCGCCGCCACTCGAAGCGCAACTGGCCGCGCTGGAAAACGTCGGCAAGACTGCCATCGTGCTGTGCGCGGCCGGCGTACCGGTAGCGGTGTTTGCGGTAGCCGACACGATCCGGCCCGAAAGTCTGGCGGCGGTAATGGCGCTCAAGGCGCTGCACGTCGAGCCGGTAATGCTGAGCGGCGACAATCCGGCCACCGCACGCGCGATTGCTGATCGACTCGGAATACAGGATGCGCGCGGCAACCTGATGCCGGAAGACAAGCATGCTGCGGTCGCCGAACTGGGCAAGCGGCATGGTGCGGTCGGCATGGTCGGCGATGGTGTCAATGATGCGCCGGCACTGGCGCGGGCCGATATCGGCTTTGCGATGGGCGCGGCCGGCACCGCGACCGCATTGGAAACGGCCGATGTCGCGATCATGGACGACGATCCGCGCAAGATCGCCGATTTCATCGGTCTGAGCCGGCGTACCGGAGCGCTGCTGAAGCAGAACATCGCGCTGGCGCTCGGCATCAAGCTGGTTTTCCTCGTGCTGGCATTGAGCGGCCACGCCACGCTGTGGATGGCGGTCTTCGCAGACATGGGGGCCAGCCTGCTGGTGGTGTTTAACGGTTTGCGCCTGCTCAGGCACTTCCCCCAAAAGACGCCGGGCAGTAAATAAATTCATTGGCCGGTTGGTAAAATGCGGCTTCAATCTTTACCGCCGGTGACCAGCTGCGGCCAGGTTTGCGCAATGTCATCACCGGCGCTACACATTACCCATGCAAGACACGAATCGGCCGGGGACTCCGACCAGTTTCGAAGAAACAAGGGGTATAGTCGTTTTTACGGCATTTTCCGCATATTTTCATTGCGGAATTAAATATACTCAAGCATATTCAAGGTGGAGACAGCGCAAGCTGATCGTACCAGAAACGTGGGTTTCACACCCCTTTCGTGACTTTCGTGTTTTTCGTGGACATTGCTTTTCGCCATGATGAACCTGCGCAACGACATAGAATGACGAAAATCATGACTGACGGCATATCCGAATCGTCACAAATCGCGCCTGCTCTGATGCAGGCCGGAGCGGTCAAACATCAAGACGGCACCACGCTGAGCGAGCAGGAGGTACAGCAAAGGCATCGACTGTTCATCGCCGCTGCCACCGCCGACAACACCCGCCTGGCTTATCGTTCGGCGATCCGGCATTTTCATGCATGGGGCGGCGTATTGCCGTGCGAAACCGCGGTAGTGACGCGCTATCTGCTGAACTACGCGGCAACTTTGAGCCCGCGCACACTGGCATTGCGCCTGACTGCGCTGTCGCAATGGCATCGCTTTCAGAGTTTTCCGGATCCGACCGATCACCCGGAACTGCGCAAGATGCTGCGCGGCATCGGGCGCACCCACGGCAAGCCGAAAAAGAAAGCCAGGGCCTTGCCGCTGGCGGACCTGGAGCGGATGGTCGTAGCGCTGTCGGCACAGAGCGGCCTGGCGGCGCTGCGCAACAGCGCGCTGCTGCAGCTGGCGTTCTTTGGCGCCTTCCGGCGCAGCGAAATCGTCAGCCTGCAGTTGCAGCATCTCGCCTGGGAGCCCGCCGGCCTGGTCATCACGCTGATGCGTTCCAAGACCGATCAGCAAGGGCTGGGCATCACGCGCGCGATCCCGTACGGCGCAGCGGATGGCATCTGCTGCCCGGCCTCCGCGCTCAAGCGCTGGCTGGCTGCGGCAGGACTGACCTGCGGACCGGTTTTTCGGCGCATTACGCGCTGGGGCCGGATTGGGGACGCAGCGCTGTACGCCGGCAGCGTCAATGCAATTCTTGCCAGCAGCGCTGCCGCGGTACAACTGCCGTACGCGCCCGAACTCAGCAGCCATAGCTTCAGGCGCGGGCTGGCCACCAGCGCGCACCTGGCAGGCGCCAATTTCCTCGACATCAAGCGCCAGGGCGGCTGGCGCCACGACGGCACGGTGCAAGGCTATATCGAGGAGGCCGACCAGTTCAGGAACAATGCGGCAGGCAATTTGCTTAAACGCAAGTCCTGATTTTGCCTGGAGTATGGTTCAATCGGATGCATCAACGCATGGACGCTATAAGCTATGACCAATGGAACCTGAATGGAACACACCTTCCCCCTGATCACCACGATTGCCGCCGGCTTCGGCCTGGCGCTGATATTCGGCTTCATCGCCGAGCGGCTCAAGACTCCGGCGCTGGTCGGCTACCTGCTCGCCGGCATCATCATCGGCCCGGGAACGCCGGGTTTTGTCGCCGATGTGGAGATCGCATCGCAATTGTCGGAGATCGGCGTCATGTTGCTGATGTTCGGCGTCGGGCTGCATTTTTCGCTGGATGACCTGCTCTCGGTCAAGCGCATCGCGCTGCCGGGTGCGGTGGTGCAGATGGGCCTGGCGACGGTGCTTGGGATGGGCCTGGCATGGTGGTGGGGCTGGAACTTGGGCGCCGCATTGATCTTCGGACTGTCGCTGTCGTGCGCCAGCACGGTAGTGCTGCTCAAGGCGCTTGAGGCCAATGGCGTGCTGGACACGATGAACGGGCGCATCGCCGTCGGTTGGCTGGTGGTGGAAGATCTCGCGACGGTATTGGTGCTGGTGCTGCTGCCGCCGCTGGCGGGCGTATTGGGCGGCACAGTCGTGCCGGCGGAGGGCGCGGCTCCGCTCTGGCGCACCATCGGCCAGACGCTGCTGCAAATCTCGGCCTTCATCGCCTTGATGCTGATTGCCGGCCGTCGCGTATTGCCCTGGCTGTTGTGGCAGGTCACGCGCACCGGTTCGCGCGAACTATTCACGCTGGCGGTCATCGCGCCGGCGATCGGAATTGCCTATCTTGCCGCGCAATTGTTCGGCGTATCTTTTGCGCTGGGAGCCTTCTTTGCCGGCATGGTGATGCGGGAGTCCGAGTTCAGCCATCGTGCCGCCGAAGAGTCGCTGCCGCTACGCGATGCGTTCGCAGTGCTGTTCTTTGTCGCTGTCGGCATGCTGTTCGATCCGGCAGTATTGATGCAGCAGCCATTCCATCTGCTGGGCGTGGTCGCCATCATCATCGTCGGCAAGTCGATCGCGGCGATGGTGCTGGTGCTTGCCATGCGTTATCCGCTCAACACCGCGCTGACGGTAGCGGCCAGTCTGGCCCAGATCGGCGAGTTTTCCTTCATCCTGGCCGGGCTCGGGATGTCGCTCGATTTGCTGCCCGCCGAGGGGCTGAGCCTGATTCTCGGCGGCGCGCTGATTTCGATTGCCCTCAATCCGCTGGTGTTCGCCGCCATCGCGCCGATCAGAAGGTGGGTTCTGCAACATTCGGAACTGGCACGCCGTCTGGAGCGCCGCGAGGACCCGTTCGCCGAACTGCCGATGAGCACCGATCGCAAGTATCTTGAAGGACAGGTGGTGCTGGTCGGCCACGGTCGGGTCGGTCGACGGATTGCCAGCGCCTTGATCGAACGCGGGATTCCGTATGTGGTGGTGGAACATAACCGCGAGCAGGTTGAGGATTTGCGCAAGAAAGGTGTAGCTGCAGTGTCCGGGAATGCAGCCGACCCGGCGGTTCTGATCCAGGCGCACATTGCGGACGCGGCGATGCTGGTGATCGCGACTCCGGACCCGATCGGCGTGCGCAAGATGGCCGAAACCGCACGCGCGCTCAACCCGAACATAGAAATTGTGCTGCGCAGCCACAGCGAGGACGAGTCGCAACTGCTGCGCAAAGATGCGGTCGGCACGGTGTTTTTTGGCGAAGAGGAGCTCGCCAAGGGCATGATGCACCATGTATTGCAGCGCTTCGCTCCGCCACCGGCAGCGTCGGCGCATGGGCATGGTGCGGGCTCCGAACACGCATGAAGCGCAAGCGCAGGGAATCGTAATTCCACTTCTACCGGTGCAAGGCGCGTCATCAGCTTGGTGCGCCTGGTGGCGAGTTTTTCCACCAGCAGCCCGGTCCAGACGACCTTGACCCATTCGAGCGCCGACAGAATGCCTGCATCGCATCCGTTGACAGCCTGCCACATCGCGCAGGCAGGAAATCGCAGCCGGTTTCTCCGTTTCAAGAAGTGCTGCACTTTGTGCCAGCGCAATACTGGCGCTCCCTTGTTGATGATACTGATACAAGAAATCCCGACTTCCGGGCTGGATTGCATCCGTTCAAGATGTGCGGCATGTTTGCTCAAGCCAGCCATCCATTGGAATGGGGCGGTCGCATGCATCCGCGTTTCGTAGCGAATCTGCCAATCGTTATAGGTGAACCATGGACACTGAGCATGACAGAAAATATGCTGACGCTGCGTCCGGCGAGACTCCGGCGCAACCTTCCGAGGCCGCAGCGGCCGCGCAGCAGGAGACACAAAACGCGTCACCGGAATTGCCGCCTGACGCCATTATCATCGTGCCGGTGCGCAATATGGTGCTGTTCCCCGGCCTGATCGTGCCGATCACGATTGGCCGCGAGCGCTCGATAGCGGCAGCCAGCGAGGCTGCCCGCAGCGGCAAGAAACTGGGCATCATCCTGCAGCGCGACCCCGAGATCGCCTTCCCTGAGCCGGATGACCTGTATCAGGTCGGCACCACCGCCAGCATCGTGCGCTATGTGACCTTGCAGGACGACTCGCACCACATCGTCTGCCAAGGCGAACAACGGTTCCGGGTGGTAGAGTTCCTGGCCGGATATCCATTTCATGTGGCCCGCATCGTACCGTTCCATGAAACCGAGGCAGAGGCCGAGAGTGCCGAAATCGAGGCGCGCATGCTGCAGCTCAAGGCGCGCACCAGCGAGATTTTGCAGTTGCTGCCGCAGGCACCGGCCGAACTGGCGTCGATGGCAATGAATATCCGGTCGCCGGGCATGTTGGCGGACTTCATTGCCGGCCTGATGGATTTACCGTATGGAGACAAGCAGGATGTGTTGGAAACCTTCGATCTGCAAGCCAGGCTTGACAAGGTGCTGCAGTTGCTGGTGCGCCGGATCGAGGTGCTGCGCATCAGCCATGACATCGACGAGCAAACCAAGAAACGGCTGGAAGAACGGCAACGGGAAGGACTGCTGCGCGAGCAACTGAAAACGATCCAGACCCAGCTGGGCGAAGCCGAAGGCGACAAGGCAGAGACGGCCGACTTGCTGGAGGCCATTGAAAAGGCCAAGATGCCGGAAGAAGTCGATACCCATGCCAGAAAGGAGTTGCGGCGACTGGAACGCATGTCCGAAGCGGCGGGCGAATATTCGATGCTGCGCAATTACCTGGAGTGGCTGACCGAACTGCCGTGGTCGGTTGCCAGCGACGACCGCATCGACATTGCCGAGGCACGCACGATACTCGACGACGAGCACTACGGCCTGCAGAAGATCAAGCGCCGCATCCTGGAATATCTGGCGGTGCGCAAACTCAACCCGCAAGGCAAGAGCCCGATCCTGTGCTTCGTCGGCCCGCCCGGCGTCGGCAAGACCTCGCTCGGGCAAAGCATCGCCCGCGCCACCGGCCGCAAGTTCGTGCGGCTCAGCCTGGGCGGCGTGCATGACGAAGCCGAGATCCGCGGCCATCGCCGCACCTATATCGGCGCCCTGCCCGGCAATATCATCCAGGCGATCCGCAAGGCCGGCACCAATAACTGCGTGATGATGCTCGACGAGGTCGACAAGCTCGGCACCGGCGTGCATGGCGATCCGTCGTCGGCCTTGCTGGAAGTGCTGGACCCGGAACAGAACAGCACGTTTCGCGACAATTATCTTGGGGTTGCGTTTGACCTGTCGCGGGTGATGTTCATCTGCACCGCCAACATGCTCGACACCATTCCCGGCCCGCTGCGCGACCGCATGGAGGTGATCCACCTGCCCGGCTACACCGAGCAGGAAAAGGCGCAGATTGCGCAGCGCTATCTGATCCAGCGCCAGCTGGAGGCCAACGGCCTGCAACCGCAGCAGTGCGAAATCAGCGCTGAAGCGATCCACGCCATCATCGGTGATTACACGCGTGAAGCCGGGGTGCGCAATCTGGAGCGCGAAATCGGCAACACCTTTCGCCATGTCGCGATGCGCATTGCCGAAGGCACCGCAGACCATGTACGCATCGAGGCAGCCGATTTGCACACCATTCTCGGCGCCGCCAAATTCGAGGGCGAACTGGCCATGCGCACCAGCGTTCCCGGCGTTGCGACCGGGCTGGCCTGGACTCCGGTGGGCGGCGACATCCTGTTCATCGAAGCCAGCCGCGCACCCGGACACGGCAAGCTGATACTTACCGGCCAGCTGGGCGACGTGATGAAGGAAAGCGCGCAAGCTGCGCTGACGCTGCTCAAATCACGCGCTGCCGAATTGCAGATCGATCCCGACCTGTTCGACAAGAGCGACATCCACATCCACGTACCGGCCGGCGCCATCCCCAAGGACGGACCCAGCGCCGGCGTCGCGATGTTCATCGCGCTGGCGTCGCTGGCCACCAACCGCGCGGTGCAGAGCGACCATGCGATGACCGGGGAAATCAGCCTGCGCGGTCTGGTGCTGCCGGTCGGCGGCATCAAGGAAAAAGTGCTGGCCGCGCTGCGGGCCGGCATCAAAACCGTACTGCTGCCGCTGCGCAACAAGAAGGATCTGGAAGAAATTCCGCAGGATGCGCAGGCGCGGCTGAATTTCGTCTGGCTGGAAACCGTCGACGACGCGATGCGTGCGGTGTTGGGGCCGGTCAGCCCATAGCTTCGGCGTTGCGTTCCAGTGCAAGCGGCTGACATCGCCCCCTCTCCCGCTTGCGGGAAAGGGCCGGGGAGAGGGTGTTTGCAATGACCACGGCGGACCAAAACAAGGCGCAACTATGATGGCAGTGCCACGAAATGCGGCGCTAGGAGTATTTGCTAAGACCCTCTCCCTAACCCTCTCCCGCGCGCGGGAGAGGGAACTCAAACAGTCCTCCCGTAGTGAGTGGCCTGAATAGCAAACTACCCTCTATTTTCGTGTCTTTCGTGCTTTTCGTGGACTGCCGCTTTGGATGACCCGGTTTTCGATTACCATCCTGCTGATCAAATATCAGGATGCCGCACATGTTATCGATCGAAATTGAAACCGGGAAGACCATGCCTGCCAGCGCAGGGGTAGTTTTTATCGCCTTCCTGCGCCTGGGGTTGACTTCGTTTGGCGGCCCGATTGCGCACCTCGGATACTTTCGCGACGAGTTCGTCACGCGCCGGCGCTGGCTCAGCGAACACAGTTACGCCGACCTGGTTGCCTTGTGCCAGTTCCTGCCCGGCCCCGCCAGCAGCCAGGTCGGCATCGCGATCGGCTTGAGCCGCGCCGGATTCGCCGGTGCGCTGGCCGCCTGGGCCGGCTTCACCCTGCCCTCGGCGCTGCTGCTGATTCTATTCGCGCAGGGCCTGTCAGGCTGGGGTGATGCGGTTCCCTTGGGTCTGCTGCACGGCCTGAAAGTGGTTGCTGTTGCAGTAGTGGCGCAAGCGGTGTGGGGCATGGCACGCACCCTGTGCACCGATCGCGCGCGCATCACGATTGCCGCGGCTGCCGCCTGCACCGCACTGCTGTGGCCGACCGCCTGGGGCCAGGTCGGCGTGATCGCCGCCGCCGCCGTGCTGGGCCTGTTCCTGTTCAAGCCGGTGCCGGACGGCAACCATGAGCCGCTGCCGCTGATGATCGGGCGCCGCACCGCGGCCATGCTGCTCGGGCTGTTTTTCGCGCTGCTGCTGGGTTTGCCTGTCTGGGTGCAAGTCTGGCCGAATCAGGCGCTGGCGATGGTCGATGCGTTTTACCGCGCCGGCGCGCTGGTGTTCGGCGGCGGCCATGTGGTGTTGCCGTTATTGCAGGCCGAGGTAGTGCCGAACGGCTGGGTCTCGAATACGACCTTTCTGGCCGGCTACGGCGCGGCGCAAGCGGTTCCCGGTCCGCTGTTTACCTTTGCGGCCTTTCTCGGCGCGGCGATGAAAGCCACGCCCAACGGCGTGTCCGGCGGCCTGCTGTGTCTGCTTGCGATCTTCCTGCCATCGTTTCTGCTGGTGGCCGGCGTGCTGCCGTTCTGGGAACAGTTGCGGCGTCAGGTCCGCACCCGCGCCGCGCTTGCCGCCATCAATGCGGCGGTGGTCGGCTTGCTGCTGGCGGCGTTCTACAACCCGGTCTGGACCAATGCGGTGCAGGCGCCGAGCGACTTCGGCCTGGCGCTGGTCGCATTCGTCGCGCTGATGTTCTGGAAGCTGCCACCCTGGCTGGTCGTGCTGGGGTGCGGCATGGCCGGCTGGCTGCTGAGTGCCCTGCTGTGACATCGCAGCGCGATACACTGCAGATCGGAGCCATTCAATATACTGAATCATGTATTTTTAAACACGCATTTATACATTGCGGTAAATGCACTATTTTTACATATACTCCTTATATTTCATGGCTTACGCAAAATATTGTGGATTATCAGTAGTGCAGGCCTCCGTGCCTGCACCGGGCCGCAGGCACGGAGGCCTGCGCTACTTGATATTGCGTAAGTCCTATATTTTCTAAAAATGACAGACGCCGGAAAATTCCGCACGCTGCGCCAGATTCCGTCCGGTATCTGGGCGCTCGGCGTGGTCAGCCTGCTGATGGACGTTTCATCCGAGATGGTGCATGCGCTGCTGCCGCTGTTCATGGTCGTCACGCTGGGCACCAGCGTATTCACCGTCGGCCTGATCGAAGGTGCGGCCGAGGCGACGGCCTTGATCGTCAAGGTATTTTCAGGGGTATTGAGCGACTATCTGGGCAAGCGCAAGGGCCTGGCGGTGTTCGGCTACGGCCTGGCCGCGCTGACCAAGCCGATCTTCGCGCTGGCCTCCGGCATCGGCTGGATCATGGGCGCGCGCCTGCTGGACCGGGTCGGCAAGGGGATTCGGGGCGCGCCGCGCGATGCGCTGGTGGCCGACCTGACGCCGCCGCATCTGCGCGGCGCGGCGTTCGGGCTGCGCCAGTCGCTCGATACGGTGGGCGCATTTCTCGGCCCTTTGACTGCGATGGGACTGATGCTGCTGTGGGCCAATGATTTCAGGGCCGTATTCTGGGTCGCCACGGTGCCTGCGGTGCTGGCGGTCGTGCTGTTGATCGTCGGCGTGCAGGAACCCGAGCGAAAAGTTACCGGAGCCCCGGAAAAACGCACAAATCCGATCCGCTGGGATAATCTCAAACGCATGGGGCGCGACTACTGGTGGGTGGTGATCATCGGCGCGGTATTCACGCTGGCGCGTTTCAGCGAGGCATTCTTGCTGCTGCGCGCGCAACAGGGCGGCATGGCGCTGGCCTGGGTGCCGCTGATCATGGTGGCGATGAACGTGGTGTATGCGCTGTCGGCCTATCCGTTCGGCAAACTGTCCGACAGCGTCAGCCATACCCGCCTGCTGGCAGCCGGCTTGCTGGTGTTGATCGCGGCCGATATCGTGCTGGCCAGCAGCAATGCATGGCCGGTGGTGTTGCTGGGCGTGCTGCTGTGGGGCTTGCACATGGGCATGACGCAAGGCTTGCTGGCCGCGATGGTGGCAGCTACCGCACCGGCCGATCTACGCGGCACCGCATTCGGCTTTTTCAATCTCGCCAGCGGACTGGCGATGCTGGTGGCCAGCCCGCTGGCCGGCTGGCTATGGGATGGCTACGGCGCATCGTTTACTTTTTATGCGGGAGCGGTATTTTGCGGCGCGGCGCTGTTGCTGATGCTGGCCGATCTGCGGCGCAGAGCCGGATAAGCACAGACTGCAGATTGCCTTATTCCGCAGCGAACAGGCGGGCCCAGCCGTCATGCCCGAGGCCACGCAGGGTCTCGATGTTTTTTTCGAAGATATCATCGGTTTGCGGATACGCGGCCACCGCCTTTTCGATGCTTTCCTCGCGCAGCAGGTGCAAGGTCGGATACGGCGAACGGTTGGTGTAGTTGTCGATATCGTCCGCCGCGGTGCCGTCGAACTGGTATTGCGGATGAAAGCTCGCCACCTGCAGCACGCCGCCCAGCTCCATGTCCTCGACCGCCGCATCGGCCACATCGAGAAAATCGTTGTAATCGAGAAAATCTGTCAGCGTGCCCGGGTGGATCAGCAGCGTGGTTTCGATCTGCTCCGCTGGAGATTCGGCCAGCGTTTCCAATTCGACGATCAAGTCCGCAAGCAGCGCCTCCGGCGTGGCCGCCGCGCTGACCACGTAACGGATCTGGTTCTTCACATGCACCGCCTTGGCAAACGGGCACAGATTCAGGCCGATCACGGCCTTCTCCAGCCACTTCTGCGTATCTGCGATGATTTCTTCAGGGGTATTCGCGCTGCTGGTCATGGGCTGGTCTTTTCTGCAATGGGATTCGAACCTGTGCTTATAACATCAAACCAGAATCGGCAGCGGATGGCGGGCTTTTAATCCGCAGGCACACAGTTCGAGTAATAAAGTTACTACCCCTACTGATAACTCACCTTTCCGTCGGAAATCTTAACAACACCACGCTGTGTGAGTTGGTCTAACAACCCTTCGATTTCATCGTCACCAAGTTGATTAACGAAAAGAGCTTTAAGACTGCTGCCGAGGGTTTTTAACGTCCTTGGCTTAGAAGAACCTCGCTTTTCTAGATTTTCGATCACAGCATCGACCTTCTCTTGTACCGACTTAGCATTGGAGATTTTTATCAGAGGTATATCGGTAACTGAAGCAGAGCGCTGACAAAGTATCTTTTGTCCTTTGAGATATTTGATCAAAGGATCGAAACCTTTATCTTTGGAAATGATGTGAAAGAAAGCATCGGCGCTTTCCGCGGCAAGCCTGCCAACATAGTAAGCAATGTGAAAGTCGAGCGCGTTGCTGCCGTTCCCTTCGATTTCTATATATTCAGCATCCGACCCAAAAGGCTGAAGCGCAATCGCCATTTCTCGCGGAATCTTCGTTTGATTACTGCCTAAAAAAATTTTAACTTTGAACAGGCCGCCAGTCAGTAAACTCAAGTTTTTTGGTTGGACATTTTCGAAGTCAACCAATACGAAATTTGTTCTCAAGGTGTTCCTCGATTCATGCAACGATGAATTCAGATTCTATCTGTTAAGCACCATTCGTTGTAAATCTTAAGAGTGCCATGACACTTCTGGCGAGTGCGGATGAAAGATTACGAGTGAGGACGATCAACAATGCAAAAACCGGCCGCAGCCGGTTTTTTGCATTGGAACTACCAGGAAACCGTTAGATTTCCTCGTATAACGGCAAGGTCAGGAATTCGGCGAAGTCTTCCGAGGTCGACATTTCTTCGAAAATCTGCGCGGCGCGGTCGTAGGTCGGGCCGCTGCCGGCAACTTCCTTGACCTTGACCAGTTCTTCCGGAATCATCGCGCGCACCATGTCGGCGCTGACCTTGCGGCCGTCTTCCAGCACGCCCTTGCTGGAGCGTATCCACTGCCAGACTTGCGAGCGGCTGATTTCTGCGGTGGCCGCGTCTTCCATCAGGTTGTGGATCGGCACGCAACCGTTGCCTGCCAGCCATGCGCCGAGGTAGTGGATGCCGACGTTGATGTTGTAGCGCAGGCCGGCTTCGGTGATCGGCGCTTCCGGCTGGAAGTTCAGCAGGTCGGCCGCAGTCACATTGACGTCGGGACGCTGTTTTTCGATCTGGTTCTTCTTGTCGCCCAGCACTTTCGTGAACTCGCCCATCGCCAGCTCGACTAAGCCCGGATGTGCGACCCAGCCGCCGTCGTAACCGTCGGTGGCGTCGCGTGCCTTGTCCACGCGCACGCCGCCCATCGCGATGTCGTTCTTGGCCGGATCGTTCTTGATCGGGATCAGCGCCGCCATGCCGCCGATCGCCGGTGCGTTGCGCTTGTGGCAGGTTTTCAGCAACAGCAGCGCGTAGGAACGCATGAACGGTGCGGTCATCGTTACCTTGGCACGGTCGGCCAGGCAGAAATCCTTGTTGTTCTTGAACTTCTTGATGCAGGAAAAGATGTAGTCCCAGCGGCCGGCGTTCAGGCCGCTTGAGTGTTCGCGCAGTTCATACAGGATTTCGTCCATCTCGAATGCGGCCAGGATGGTTTCGATCAGCACGGTGGCCTTGATCGTGCCTTGCGGCAGGCCGAGTTCGTTTTGCGTCATCACGAAGATGTCGTTCCACAGCCGCGCTTCCAGATGGCTTTCCAGCTTCGGCAGGTAGAAGTAGGGGCCGGCGCCGCGCGCCAGTTGCTCCTTGGCGTTGTGGAACATGAACAGCGCGAAGTCGAAAACGCCGCCGGGAATGCGCTTGCCGTCGACCAGCACGTGCTTCTCGTCCAGATGCCAGCCGCGCGGGCGCACCACCAGCGTGGCGACGGTGTCGTTGAGCTTGTAGCTCTTGCCGCCCTGTTCCAGCGTGATGGTCTTGCGGACCGCTTCTTTCATGTTGATCTGGCCGGTGATCTGGTTTTCCCAGTTCGGGGTGTTCGAATCCTCGAAGTCGGTCATGTAGCTGTCGGCACCGGAATTCAGTGCGTTGATGACCATCTTGCGCTCGACCGGGCCGGTGATTTCGACCCGGCGGCATTCCAGCGCGGCCGGGATCGGTGCGATTTTCCAGTCGCCGTTGCGGATATGTGCGGTTTCCGGCAGGAAGTCGGGCAATTTGCCGGCGTCGAGTTCATTGGCGCGCACCACGCGGGCGGCCAGCAATTCCTGGCGGCGCGGTTCGAACGCGCGGGTCAGCTTGGCGACCAGCGCCAGCGCTTCCGGGGTCAGAATCTGTGCGTAGCCGGGGGCGATTTCGCCCTTGATTTCCATGCCTGCTGGCAATTGGAGTTGGGTCATGGTGTGCTCCTGAAAGTTGATTTCGGTTTGGCGTCGCTATGCGCGACAAGAGGTTTAAGGCGGTTCGGTTAATGATTTTACGATGCGATTGGAATCAAGTATATTAGATAAAAAAGGCGCAAACAAAACGATTTATAAATTTATTATTGCGTTTTAGTCACAAACAGACAATAAACCGGCAGCGAGAATAGCAGCATCATGGACCATTTCAAGCAGATTTCCACCTTCGTCGAAGCCGCCACCCGCGGCAGCCTGTCCGCCGCTGCCAGGGCCGAAGGCATCGCGCCGGCGATGATAGGCCGGCGGCTCGATGCGCTGGAGCAGCGGCTGGGCGTCAAGCTGTTGCAGCGCACCACCCGCAAGATCGCCCTCACCAACGAAGGCGCTGCCTTCCTCGAAGACTGCCAGCGCATCCTGGCCGACCTCGAAGATGCCGAATCCGCGGTCGCCGCAGGCAGTGCCCGCGCCAGCGGCCATCTCAGCATTTCGGCGCCGGCCGGCTTTGGGCGGATGCATGTGGCGCCATTGCTGCCGTCTTTTTTGGCCGAGCATCGGGATATCGCATTGAACCTGAATCTGAACGACCGGCTGGTCGATCTGATCGGCGAAGGGATCGATGTCGCGATCCGGATCGCGACGCTGGCCGATTCGAATCTGGTCGGCGTCAAGCTGGCCGACAATAAGCGCGTGGTGGTCGTGGCGCCGTCTTACCTCAAGAAAAACGGCGCGCCGCAAGTTCCGGATGATCTGGCCGGACACAACTGCCTGGCGCTGCCCAGCGACGGCAGCCAGCGCGGCTGGACCTTCCGCCAGAATGGCAAAAACATCACGCTCAAGGTCGCCGGCAATATGGTCTGCAACGACGGCGAGGTGTTGCACCATTGGGCGCTGGCCGGCCGCGGTCTGGCGTGGCGCTCGATGTGGGAAGTCCGAAGCGCGCTGGAATCCGGTCAGCTGGTGACGGTGCTCGACGAGTTCGCCGCTCCCGGCAATGATATTTACGCGGTATTTGCGCAACGCCAGCATCTGCCGTTGCGGATCCGGGCCTTCATCGACTTTCTGCGGCACGTGTATGCACAGGCGGATTACTGGAAAAAGCATTAAGTGGCGGCTCAGGGCATTTGCTACCCTGAGTACGGCACATGTAAGACCTGAAAAGCATTGTCCACGAAAGGCACGAAAAGCACGAAAACAGCGAGCAATGCCTAAGTAGTGCAGGCCTCCGTGCCTGCAATCCCATGCAGGCACGGAGGCCTGCACTACTGACAAATAGAATGATGTCATGTAGTTTTGTTCGTGTTTTTCGTGGACTAAATTTCTTATACGCAACATAAATAAATAATACTGTAACCCGTATTATTTATATACGCATATAAAACCTGCGGCAAATTGCATGTTTTATCGCATACCCCGCTATTTTTTAGCGCAGCAGCAATGCCGGAATAGCGGCCGAGCGCAGCAAGTCCGATGTCTTGCTGCCAAATAACAGACTGCGCAGCGGCGAATGGGCGTAGGCACCCATGCAACAAGTGCAGTGGATCGAGTGCTACAGCAGCCTGAATGCCAGTGCCGCGACGATGGTCGGCGGTAGCGCGGCCAGCAGCAATCCCAGCGGATGCACCGCTTCATCGTCGAAGTGGCCGCGCAAGATCGCGATGCCGGCCGGATTGGGCGCGTTGGCGATGATGGTCAGGCCGCCGCCGGTGACTGCGCCGGCGACCAGCGCGTACTTGAAGCCATCGGACAGCCCTTCCACCAGCGAGCCAAGATAGGTCAGCGCCGCATTGTCGGTAAAAGCCGTCAGGGCAATCGCACCGAAAAATACCGCGTCGCTGCTCATGCTCATCAGTACCGGTTGCAACCACCACTGCTGCTGTCCGCCCAATACCACCAGCCCCGCCAGGAAGAAAGCGACCAGCAGGCCCTCGCGCAGGATCAGGCGGTCCTGATGGCGCGCATAGGCGCTGGCCACGCCGAGGAAGAACAGAAACAAGCCCATGAACATTGCGGTGTGATGGGCGAACACCACTACGCCGGCCAGGAAAGCCAGGTGCACCACGGTCAGTGCGAGCGGAACGGCGTCACCCTTGCCGTTGCCGGTTTCCAGCGACAGCCTGGACAGTTCCTTGCGAAACAGCAGCGTGACGCCCACCGCGTTCACGACCACCGCAATCGCGGCCTTCCAGCCGAACGTCGCCATCATGAATCCGATGTTCCAGTCCCATTTTGCTGCGACCATCAGCACCGGCGGTGCGGCGAACGGCGTCAGCGTGCCGCCGATCGAGATATTCACGAACAGCACGCCCAGCGTCGCATACTTCAAACGTGACGAAATGCCGCTGGCAAAGAAGCTGTCGGCCAGGATCAGCGCAGCCAGTGTCATGGCGGCAGGTTCGGTGATGAACGACCCCAGCATGGGCACCAGCGTCAAGACGGTTAAATAGAATCCCATGCTGCCCGGCAAGGGAATGGCCCGCGCCACCAGGCGCACGCCGGCCATGGCGGTTTGCAGGACCGGGCGGGTGCCCGCGATCACCATGATGGCGAAGACGAACATCGGCTCGGTGAAGTTGCGCGAGTCGATGTAGCGCGTTGCCACCGCTACGCCATCGGTGGCCGACATCAGCAAAACCAAAACCAGGGCCCAGAAGCCAAACACCACCTCGACTTCACCCAGCAAGTGCCACAATCCGGCATGGACCGGACGGGTATGCGCCAAATGCTCGAAAAATTTGGTGGAGAAAGTGTGCAGGATGGCAACGGCAAACAGCGCCGCGCCGATCAGTTCAATGGTGCTTGGTGTCACACAGGTCTCCTTGGAAGGTCGGATTGAGGCATGGCTTTGCCGTCAGAGCAGGCTGGCATTTTACATTGATTGATAGTTTGACCAGGGATCAGGATATTCCCTCAAGGCAATAAACTGGACGGTCGGCAGCCTCGACCAGAGCCTGCAACGGCAACCGGATATCCAGGAGTACCGACTTTTCCCGTGAGAATTCGCCTTTCAAGCTAAGGCTCGGAAGCAAGAAATAGTGTCCTGCTGGCAATCCGTAAGCCAGCCAGCATAGCCCGGTTGCAATTTTTTTGTAAGCAACTTGTTACAACTTCGGGCTCTTCCATACTTCCGCATAAAACTTATACTCCTACAGTGTGTAACTATTTGCGCATATAAATATTTCTATACTCCTGATTATTTATGCTTTTTACAGAGCATCAGTCAAGCGCGACTGTCGCCTGAAGCAACGCAATTAATAGTTCAAATCAAAATTTATTTATTTTCCCGGGAGTAATTCAAGAATTTCGCTGTCACAGCTTGCACAGATGCAACAGGCAAACTCCGACATGCAAAAAAAACACAACAACACCAAATGATGAATTTCACCCAATTCAAGGCAGAAGGCACGATAATCGCACCGATCCTGCTGCTGGCCGGCGTCGTCGTTACTGTTTGCCTGGCCTTGCGCACCAGGCAACTGCCGCTGTTTCCGGGGCGAGGTTATTTTTTCGGGATGTTGCTGGCCGCTGCCTGGTGGGCCACCGCAGCAGCGCTCGAAAGTTTCGCCGTGCTGCCGTCGCAAAAAATATTGTGGACCGAACTGGCCTGGCCTGGCATCGTCGCCGCCCCGACCTTCTGGGCACTATTTATCCTGACTTATGTCAATGGCAATATCAAGCCGTTGCACACCAAGTGGCGACTGATGCTGCTGACAATGCCGCTGGCGACCGGCATCCTCGCGCTTACCAATGAATCGCATCATCTGGTGTATGCGCAAACTACCGCGCAAATCACCCTGACCGGTTTGCAGATGCTGTACGTTCACGGCCCGTGGTTCTATCTCACCACCGTCTATTTGTACGTGTTCATGCTGCTCAGCATGATTGCAGTCTTCAATGCGCTGCCGCACGCAAGCCCGGTGTATCGCCGCCATTACCTCGGCTTTGTGCTGGCCATGATATTTCCATGGGCAGCGAATATTGGCTACGTCACCGAAACCGTGGGATTTTTTGGCTTCGATCCGACCCCGTTCAGCTTCTTCTTAATGACGCTGGTTTTTTATTGGCTGATCAGCCGCAATCAGCTGTTTGATTTGCTGCCGGTTGCGCACACTGTGTTGCTCGATGCGGTGCCCGATGTGGTGCTGGTGCTGGATCCGGAGCTCCGCATCGTGGAATGCAACAGTGCTGCAGCCAGTTTGCCGGGCATGCCGGAATTGTCCGTCGGCAGCCATTTGCAGCAGTATCCAATGCTCAACGATGTGCTGCAGCCGCTGCTGACGCAAGGTGGAAAGGACCGCTTTGATATCGTTCTGGGTCAGCCGGAGCGCCATTTCGAGCTAAAAAAAGTGCTGCTGTCGTATCGGCGCAAGAAGGTCGGCCTGCTATTGATGTTGCGCGATATTACGCATCGCAAATTGGGTGAAATCAAGCTGCACGATGCGATGGCCGAACTCGAGGCCCAGCTCGAAACCAATCTGCAACTCCAGCAGCAGTTGCATGAAGACGCGATTCGCGATGTCTTGACCGGCCTGCACAACCGGCGTTTTTTGGACGAAGTGAAATCCGGACTGGAAGCCGAATTCGTGCGCAGCAAGGAACCGCTGGCGGCAGTCATGATCGACATCGATCACTTCAAGCGCTTTAACGACACCTACGGCCACTCTGCCGGCGACCAGGTGTTGCGCATCATGGCCGAGTTCTTGCAAAACAGCATACGGCAAAGCGATTATGTATTTCGCATGGGCGGGGAGGAATTCCTGGTTTTGCTGCCCAATACCAGCCGCGAACAGGCGCTCATTCGCGCCAGCACCTGGTGCGCCAAATTCGCCGCCATCAAAATTTCACTGGAACAGGAGGCTGTTTGCGCAACGTTTTCCGCCGGTATCGCGATCTATCCGGTGGATGCCGACAGCATCGACATGCTGCTGGACCTGGCCGACAAAGCCCTCTACAAGGCCAAAGCGAACGGCCGCAACCGGGTCGAATGCGATCAGGTGGCGCCGGATGATGACCATGCCGGTCTGGTGCAACATTGCTCCGTTTCACCATTCATCGCGAACCCGAAGGCGAAGCGCAAACAGAATGCAGGTACGGCAAGCGAAGCCGACAAAGCGCACGCTTGATTGTGAAATGTAATTACAACTCCGGCCCGCCGCGCGCGCTATTGCCGGACGCTATGCCCCACTTGGCCAGCGCGTGATCGTCCGATTCGCGCGCATCCACCCAGCGTGCGCCGTCTGGCGTCTGTTCCTTCTTCCAGAACGGCGCTGCGGTTTTTAGGTAATCCATGATGAATTCGCAGGCGGCGAACGCTTCGCCGCGATGCCCCGAAGTAATTGCCACTAGCACGATCTGGTCCAGCGGCATCAAGGGTCCGACCCGGTGAATCACCAGCGCATCGAAAAACTCCCAGCGCGTGCGCGCCTGCTGCACGATATCTTCCAGCGCCTTTTCGGTCATGCCGGGATAATGCTCCAGCTCCATCGAGGCAATATCGGCGCCGTCATTGAGATCGCGCACGGTGCCGACAAAGGCGACCACCGCGCCCACCTTCGGATTGGCAACGCGCAGTTGGCTGACTTCTGTCGTCAGGTCGAAATCTTCGGTTTGTATGCGCACAGGCATGATTGCGTTGCTCACTTTCTGGCTTGCTGTCGGTTGCATATTTTAGCCTGCACCAGGCTTACAATGAAGTCGGCCGGTCATTGAAGATAGCAAAAGGTGCAGCAGAGGTGCAACAACCACGTCATGAAAACAAATTTATTGACCAGGATCGTCTTGAATATCGTCGGCAGCATAGCGGTGCTGCTTGCGATTCTGGGCGTATTTTTGCCGCTACTGCCCACCACGCCATTCCTGCTGCTGGCTTCAGCCTGCTATTTCAAGAGTTCGCCACGGATGTACCGCTGGCTGGTGAGCAACCGGATACTGGGGAACTATATACGCAATTTCCAGAGCGGCCGGGGCATCCCGCTGCGAGGCAAAATCGTGACCCTGTTGCTGCTCTGGGCTTCGCTGTCGTTGTCGATCTACAGCATCGATGCATTGGTCGTGCAGCTGATCCTGACTGCAATCGGGATCGCGGTCAGCATCCTCATCCTGCGCATGAAAACGCTGAAGTAGATAAAAAATACTGCTGACCCGAAATCAGCTGACGCCCAGCATGCTTTGCTTGAGGGAACTGTCGGCCGGCTTGTCGCCCAGCCAGATTTTCAGATAGGCATTGTAAAAATCAATGCCCGGCAAAACTTCACCCACCGGTTTGCCATTGACCTGAATCAGCATGCCGGAGCCAGGCACCCAGTCGCTGGTAATCGTGTCGCCTTTCTTCAGCGAGGGGATGGAAGCGAAAATTTCGCCCATCTTGACCGTCTGGTTGATGATTTTCGATTTCTCGGCCTTGTCCGAATTGGCATTCAGGCCGGTCATGAAGCTCTGACCGAAATCTTCGCTGCTGATTTCGCGCAGCATCACCAGCGTCAGCCGGCGCGGACCGGCAAGGTCCAGGACCTCGGGCACTGTGGTCTTCTTCGCTGGCAGATACAAGCCCGCCACATATACCTTGAAGATGGCCTTGACGCGGATCCCGGCGCCGTTGAGCTTGAGTTCCTGGTTGGCCACGCGAGCGGTTTCATCCAGTTTCACTCCGGCGATTTCGATTGCCGATGCGCTCTGGCTGAAGCCGATGACGAGACAGCCCAAGGTCAGCAGCCGTTTGATATGCAAGTTTTTAATCATGATGTCTCCAAAATAACACTCGGGGTTGACTCGAAGGGACATCCGGCGTCTTCTTCGAAACTTCAAAAAATGAATGCTTGCCGGCAATTATTCGGCTGCAATGCGTGTCGCTGCAATCCGCGCCCCGGGCGCCGCGAGTTTTCGCCGCGGCGGCGTCAGGGCGCGCGCAGCAACAGTGGCAATGGCCGGATCGAGCTTGAAAACACTCACCACCCGGGCCAGATTGACGGCCTGATTCTGCATCGATTCGGCTGAGGCGGCTGCCTGTTCCACCAGCGCCGCATTCTGTTGCGTTACCTGGTCCATCTGGCTGATGGCGCGGTTGACCTGCTCGATGCCGGCACTCTGCTCCTGGCTGGCGGCGGTGATCTGCGCCATGATGTCGGTCACCCGCGCAACACTTGCCACCACTTCGTCCATCGTGATGCCGGCCTGGCGCACCAGTTTGCTGCCGGCTTCGACTTTATCTACCGAGTCGCCGATCAGCGATTTGATTTCCTTGGCAGCCGCCGCCGAGCGTTGTGCCAGATTCCTGACTTCGGACGCCACCACCGCAAAGCCGCGCCCCTGCTCGCCGGCACGCGCCGCTTCCACTGCGGCGTTCAATGCCAGGATGTTGGTTTGAAATGCGATGCCGTCGATGACGCCGATGATGTCGACAATTTTCCGCGACGAGTCGTTGATCGAACGCATGGTGCCTATCACTTGCGCCACCACCGCCCCGCCCTTGGCCGCGACATCCGACGCGCAGGCCGCCAGTTGATTGGCCTGCTGCGCGTTGTCGGCATTTTCGCGCACGGTGCTGGTCAATGCGAACATCGAGGCCGCGGTCTGTTGCAGCGCGCTGGCCTGCTGTTCGGTGCGCGATGACAGATCCTGATTGCCGGCGGCAATCTGGCTCGATACCGACGCGATGGTCTCGGTGCCTGAGCGTACTTCCCCGACAATTTTCGACAAGCTTTCGTTCATATGCCTGAGCGCGTGCATCAGCATGCCGGTTTCGTCGAAGGTCTTGACCGTAATGGTGCTGGTCAGGTCGCCATCGGCCACGTTCTTGGCGACATCGACAGCTTCATTGAGCGGCCTGGTAATGCTGCGCGATACGAAAAAGCCGACCAGCACGCTCAAGCTGGCGGCGATGGCCGCCAGCAGCAGGAGCAGCAGCGCGGTGCGGTTGGCCGCCAGCGTGGACTGGGCGCCGGACTGCTCCATCTGGCTGTTCTGATAGGAGATGAAGTTGTCGAGCTGGGCAAAATACTTGGTTTGCAGCGGCCGCAGCGAGAACAGCAGCTTCAGCATCGCTTCGTCTTTTGCATCCTGCTTGATCAGGGCCACGAAACTGCTCTGCATCGGCAAGAATTTATTCCGTAATCCAGTGATCGCGGTGAGTTGATCGCGGCCCTGCGCATCGGCAATGATCTGGCCCAGGGTGGCGATGGCCGCATTGGAGCTTGTATTCTTGTCTTCGATGTTGGTCAGCTCTTTTTTGATTTGCCCCGGGTCGGTCATGATCAGGACATTGAGCATATTGCGCGTGACTTCGTTCAGGTCGGCCTTGATGCTGTTGGCAATCACCGTCTTCGGATAGCGGTCCTTGACCAGCAGGTTGATCTCGCTATTGAGGCTGGCGATGCGCACATAGGCCAGGCTGGCCAGCATGATCAATAACGCAATCACGACCCCGAAACCGAGAGCAAGCCGTTGCCCGATACGCAATTTTTTAATAGTCATTGTGCAAGCCTTTGTCCCCAGGCGATTTACTCGATACACGAAAAATGTATCTGTAAAGGAATTATTTGACCGACACTATAACAATGGAAAAACCATATGCGAGCGCGTTTAGTAGTGCGATCACTCTAAAAACGCACTATCGTTCTTTTTTAAATCGGGGCGGGAATCCGCGCAGGCGGATTAATCGATGCGCTCGAACGAGGACGGATTGGGCAGCAGCGCGCCCAGAGTCCGGGCGATGTTCTGCAATTGCGGGGCATCGTCAACCGCGTCGTCGCTGGTGTCGTTGATGCAGAAAAACGGAATCCGGCCGAATCCGGCCATCAAATCCTGAAACTGCCGCTCGGCGTCCGGCGCGCCGCTGCTGATGTATACCGACTCTTGCGCCTGTACTGCGGCCAGGCCGGTATGCAGCATCCAGCGCGGCACCAGATCCGGCACGATCGGCGGCACCTGCCACGACCGAAAAACCGTGGTGCGCACCTGCTGAAACAATTCCGGCGCAACCTGCTCCAACTCATGCAGCACGCTCTTGAACATCGGTCGCGGCGCATGCGCAAAAATGCGCGGCGCATGGCGGTATTGCGGATAGCGCCGCGACAGCCAGTGCTTGGACAGCACCGACGCATTCACCAGCGCGGTTTCAAGTGGTTGCAGCGCATCGTAATCCGGCACCGGAGCGGTTTCGGTAAACAGCGCCACGCCATCGGCGCCAAACCACTGCGCCGGATCCACCCTGGCACCGAAGAACACGTCGTCGTTGAGGTAAATGAAGCGCTCGGCCAGGCCCGGGATATGGTGCAGATACGATTCGATATGGCCGGAATCGAACACCGGCAGCGCCGCCGCCGGCATCAAGACGCGATGGTCGATCAGCGTCAGGCTGTCGCCCGGAACCAGCCAGTGCGGCACCTGCGCGTCGGTGACCAGGTAAATATGGCCGTGATTCGGGTAAAACTTTTCCAGCGCGCGCAGGTTGAAGCGCAACTCGCCATTGTCGCGATAGCGTCCTGCCACATTGCCGTAGCGCGCCAGATCATCGGTCTGTTGCACCTCCCAATCCAGCAGCGCTTGCTGGCGCTTGTGGCGCCAGACCGGATCGGCGCCGTCGACCCACAGGTAGACGATGTCGATCCGCTCTGCGCTGCAGTGCAAATTGTTTATCTGATCCGCACTGTCGAGCACAGTCGCCGCCGCTCAGCCGCCGGTCACCGGCGGAAAAAACGCTACCTCGCAGCCTTCGCTGAGCAGCGTGTCCGGTTCGGCCATCACCTGATTGAACGCCATCCGCAGGGTGCGGCTTTCCGCCAGGCATTCGGCCCATGCGCCGCCGCGGGTGATCAGGAAATGGCGGACGTCGCCGACGGTGCGCACCTGTTCCGGCAAGGTGACGGATTCCTGGCTGGTGCCGAGGGTTTCGCGGATGCTGGCGAAGAAGCGGAGCTGGATGTTCATCAGTGAAGGAGTTCGCTAAAAGGAATGAAATTGACCATGTCGCCGCTGGCGATGATGCAGCCGGGCGGATTGTCGATCAGGCCGTCGCCCCAGACGGTCGAGGTGAGCACGCCCGAGCTTTGATTCGGGAACAGATCCAGCCCGCCCTGCGGGTTGATTCTGGCGCGCAGGAATTCGTTGCGGCGATCGCCCTTGCTCTGGCTGAAGTCGGCGCGCAACTTGTACGCGTTCGGCGCAACCTGCTGCACGCCCTGCAGACGCAGGATGAAGGGCCGCACGAATAGCAGGAAAGTGACGAAACTCGATACCGGATTGCCGGGCAGGCCGATGAAGAAGGCAGCGCCGCCACGATCTTCGGAGCGCTTGACTTCGCCAAACGCCAGCGGTTTTCCGGGCTTGATCGCGATCTGCCACAGGTTCAGCCGCCCTTCCGCTTCGACTGCCGGCTTGATGTGGTCTTCCTCGCCGACCGAGACACCGCCGGAGGTCACGATCAGGTCGTGTTGCTGTGCGGCGCGGCGCAGCGTGTCGCGGGTGGCGTCTAGCGTGTCGGGCACGATGCCGTAATCGGTGATGGCGCAGCCGAGATTTTCCAGCAGAGCGCGCAGCGTGAATTTGTTCGAGTTGTAAATTGCGCCGGGCTTCAATAGCTCGCCGGGCATGGTCAACTCATCGCCGGTGAAAAATACCGCGACGCGCAGCCTGCGCACTACTGGCAGCGTGGCCAGCCCGACCGAAGCTGCTAAGCCGAGTTCCTGTCCTCGCAAACGGGTGCCGGCGGGCAGGATCACGCTGCCGGCGCGGATGTCTTCACCGGCGCGGCGTATCCATTCCCCCACTGGCGGCGCATGATTGATGGTGACTTGGTCGCCGTCAAGCGCGCACAGCTCCTGCATCACCACCGCGTCCGCGCCGTCCGGAATCATCGCGCCGGTAAAAATCCGGGCTGCAGTACCGGGCTGCAACGCGTGCCCGAGATGGCCGGCCGGTATCCGCTGACTGACGGTCAATGTTGCCGCCCCGCTGGCGCAATCGGCGGCGCGCACCGCATAGCCGTCCATTTGCGTATTGTCCTTCGGCGGCACGTCGAGTTGCGAGCTTTGCGCGGCGGCCAGGATGCGGCCATTGGCTTTCAAGGTTGCCAGTTGTTCGATTTCGGTGACTGGCCTGGCCGCTGCGAGAAGCAAGGCCAGCGCTTCGGCGGCGTCCAGCATGGGTTTCTTTCCGGTCATGGTGCTCCCAATCATACTTATGGCAGTAAAAACGATGCCGCAATTATAATATGCGGGAAAGGCAGTAATTTTGCCTATACTCCCGTATTTATTTCAATTTATGCAGCAAGATACCGATGCCGCTCAGTCTGCAAATGCCCTCTCTCCCGGCCACTCTCCCACCGGTGGGAGAGTGGAACAAAGGCCCGGATATTTACAGACCGGTATGCTTGGAGATGAACGCCTTGACTTGCTCGATATCGTCCGGCATCACCTCGAAGCGCTGCGGCAGTTCCTCGATATTCTCGAAACCGGCCGGGCGCTCGGCATCGGTGCCCAGCGCTTCCAGGATGGTTTCGTTGAACTTGGCGGCCAGCGCGGTTTCCAGCACGATCATGGTCACGCCCGGCTGCAGATGTTCGCGTGCGACCTTGACGCCGTCGGCGGTGTGGGTGTCGATCGTGATCCCGTACTCATCCTGCACGTCGCGGATCGTGTCGAGCCGGTCCTGATGGGTCGATTTGCCGGACAAAAAGCCGTATTGCGCGATCTTGGCGAATTCATCGCCGTCGCTGCCAGGCTTGCCGGAAAGATCGAAACCGCCGTGGCTTTCGACCTTCTGGAACAACGCGCGCACGCGGTCGCCGTCGCGCCCCAGCAGATCGAAGATGAAGCGCTCGAAATTCGATGCCTTCGAGATATCCATCGACGGACTGCTGGTGTGATAAGTCTCGGCCGACTTGCGCACCCGATACACGCCGGTGCGGAAGAATTCGTCCAGCACGTCGTTCTCGTTGGTGGCGGCGACCAGCTTGTCGATCGGCAGTCCCATCATGCGGGCGATGTGGCCGGCGCAGATGTTGCCGAAATTTCCGGACGGCACCGTAAACGACACCTTTTGCGTGTTGTCGGTGGTGGCTGCCAGGTAGCCGCGGAAGTAATAGACCACCTGCGCGACCACGCGGGCCCAGTTGATCGAGTTGACGGTGCCGATCTTCTGGCGCGCCTTGAATTCCAGGTCGTTGGAGACCGCCTTGACCATGTCCTGGCAATCGTCGAACACGCCTTCCACCGCGAGATTGAAGATGTTCGGGTCTTGCAGGCTGAACATCTGGGCGGTCTGGAACGCGCTCATCTTCTGGTGCGGCGACAGCATGAAGACGCGGATGCCCTTCTTGCCGCGCATCGCGTATTCGGCCGCGCTGCCGGTGTCGCCGGAGGTCGCGCCGAAGATATTCAGCTCGGCATTATTCTTGGCCAGCGTGTATTCGAACAGGTTGCCCAGCAACTGCATCGCCATGTCCTTGAAGGCCAGCGTCGGGCCGTTCGACAGCGCCTGCAGCATCAGCGTCTTGGCGCCGCCACGGCCGAGCTGCTCGTCCAGCAGATGCAGCGGCGTAATCTGGCTGGCGTCATCGCCCTCGCGTGCATTGCGATAGATCTCGGCAGTGTAGGTCTTGCGCGTGATGGCCTTGAGATCGGCATCCGGGATGTCGGTGGCGAATTTTTTCAAGACTTCGAACGCCAGATCGGCATACGAGAGCTTGCGCCAGGCATTCAGTTCTTCGCCCGTGACCTGCGGGTATGCGGCCGGCAGATACAGGCCGCCGTCGGGCGCCAGTCCGCCCAACAGTATCTCGGAAAAGGATTGCGGTGGGCAGGATTGAACGGTGCCGGAGCGTGTGGAGACGTATTGCATAGTGGTGGGTGGCTGCACGGTGCCAGAAGTCACGCAATCTGGTGCCGGACGAGCGCTGAAGGTTGGTTATCGGGAGTCGGCGACTATTATAGCTGCGACGCTGCCGCTGCGGGCGATGCAAAAAAGGGCGTTATCCGGCATTTCATCAACCCGCATTCAAGCTTGATTTTGCGGCAGTACATGGCTGGGAGCAGTGTTCCAGCATCAGGAGCGCAAGGGCGCCTGATCCGTAAATATTGCTCAAATTCCCCAATGCAGAAAATGCAATAAGTAATCAGAAGCTTGTTTTTTATCAAATCCACTTGATTGCATTTAAATTAATATTTCGCTGCGTTAATTTAAATTTCCTGATGGAAATTGTGTGTTTTTTCTGCATGGCTTTGGCACCCGAACTCATCCAGGGCACGATCATCCGGCACGGCACCATCGATTTCCAATAATCCAGCACTTTCCAGGGCGGTGATAATGAATTCCAGCAACTTGAAAATCGGCGTGCGTCTGGGACTCGGCTTTGGCCTGATTCTGCTGATGATTGCCGTGATGGCCAGCATCAGCTTGTTCAGCATGTCGAAAATCCAGAAAGATTTCGACTTCAATGTCTCCGTGACCAATGTCAAGGTCGAGGCACTGCATGACCTGCGCCAAGTGATTATGGAGGCCATCGTTACTGGCCGCAATATCGCCCTGTTGAGTGAGCCGGCAGCCGTCGAGCTGGAAAACAAGAAGCTCGCGGCGGCGCGCCAGGAGTATGGCAGCCTGTTCGACAAGCTCAGCCTGATGGTGACGCCGGAAGAAAAAATGTTGCTCGATAAAGTCACGGCGACGCGCCAGGTCGCCGTCGAGGCACAAAAAAAAGTGGCAGACCTTTCGCAGGCGTTCGAGACTGAAGCGGCAATGAAAATGACGATCACTGAAGTGCAGCCGCTTCAGATCAAGACGCTGGATGCGATCGGCGAATTGATCGGATTCATTGGCAAGAATGCAGATCTGGCCAATGACAATGCAGGAAGAACGCTGGCTGCTGCACGTCTGGCCACTCTTCTGATGTCCGGCATGGCGGTATTGTTTGGTTGCGTGATTGCCTGGTGGGTGACACGCAGTATCGTCGTACCGCTGGCTGAGGCGGTCGGTGTGGCGCGCCGTGTGGCCGGAGGCGACCTTAGCGGCCATATCGCGGTCAAGTCCACCGACGAAACCGGCAAACTGATGCAGGCAATGAAAGAGATGACAGAGCACCTTGCCAACATCATCGGCGAAGTGCGCAGCGGTACCGAGACCATTGTCACTGCATCGGGACAGATCGCAGCCGGCAACCTCGACTTGTCCGGCCGCACCGAGGAACAGGCCAGCGCACTGGAAGAAACGGCATCCACGATGGAAGAACTGACCTCCACGGTAAAGCAAAATTCGGACAATGCGCGCCAGGCCAATATGAAGGCCATAACGGCTTCTGAAGTGGCGGTCAGGGGCGGCGCCGAGGTGGCCCAGATGGTCGAGACCATGAGTTCTATTCACGCATCATCCCGGAAAATCGTCAATATCATTGGCGTGATCGATGGCATTGCATTCCAGACCAATATCCTGGCGCTCAATGCCGCCGTCGAAGCAGCACGTGCCGGTGAGCAGGGGTGCGGCTTTGCGGTGGTGGCGACTGAAGTACGCAGACTGGCGCAGCGTAGCGCCACGGCGGCAAATGAAATCAAGAACCTGATTAGCGATTCGGTCGACAAGGTAGAAGCCGGCAGCAAACTCGTCGAACAGGCCGGTAAGACGATGGATGAGGTCGTCTCCAGCATCCGGCACGTGACCGACATCATGGGCGAGATCACCGCAGCGAGCCGAGAACAGAGCGAGGGCATCGAGCAGGTCAATGATGTGATTCTGCAGATGGATCAAATAACGCAGCAAAATGCCGCACTGGTGGAAGAAGAGGCAGCGGCAACCGCGTCCTTGAAAGATTTGGCCGACAACCTGGCGTTCGTGGTCAGCGCGTTCAAGCTGGAGACGATGTCCATCGTGATGCGCACTGGACATGACGGCTCTTCCGTGGCGACGCAAAATCAAACGGCCAGTGCACTACCGATGACGCCGTCTGCGCCGCAACGTATCCACTAGAGTAGCGCGGCAGTGCCGCTGATACTTTTGCAGCTTGAGTGTTTCGGCACCAGCAGGCGTAGACGTGAATTACACAAAATAAACTTGGGTCATCGATGCCATCGTGGAGTTTTTTGATGTACTTGCTAAAGGGAGTGAAGAAATGAAAAAGATATTCAACGGAATCGTGATTGGTTTGTGCGCGCTGGCCATCAATGGGGCTGCGGTTGCTGCCGACAAGGGAACGGCTGACGAAGCAGTTGCGATGGTCAAAAAAGGTGCGGCTTTCGTGAAGACGAACGGCAAGGAAAAAGCATTTGCGGAATTCAACAATCCCAAAGGCCAATTCGTTGACCGCGACCTGTATATCATGGTGTACGACATGGAAGGCAATAACAAGGCGCACGGGTCTAACCAGAGGCTGGTCGGCAAGAACCTGCTTGAAATCAAGGATGCTGACGGTAAATATATCGTCAAGGGCCTGATTGAAGTTGCCAATAAAGGCAAAGGCTGGTTTGACTACAAATGGCCGAACGGCATTACCAAAGCCATCGAGCACAAGTCCACTTATGTTGAAAAAATGGACGACGTGCTGATCGGTGTCGGCATTTACAAATAATCGGGCCGATTGGATGCAGAAGCTATTGGCCGCCTGCATCCTGTTGCACAATCCGGCCGAATGTCTGCTCGCCCCTTAGCGGCGCCAACGCAAAGTTCGCGTTGAATACCGCTGGATGATTCGTTCAGCTCGGTGTCATCTCCCCTGCTTCCGTTGCGCACATTGCGGTCTCTCATCTGAGCAAAATTTCCGCTGAGCCGACTTTCTGAATTTCCAGAGCCACCGCTGTTCTTGCCGGGATAAGAAAAAAGCGGGATTCCCGCTTTTGTCTAGAACCCTATTGCCAGGATGCTGAAGGCCGCGATTACCGTTCCCGCCAGCGCGGTGCCGTAACAGGCGAAGCGGGAAGCCGGGCTCGGGTGAATCCCGACATCATGCAGGCTCTTGTAAATCCGGTGCGCCGCGTGCCACAGGTACAGCACGATGATCGCGAGTATGAACAGCTTGCCGGCAATATGCTGGGAAAAACCAAGCATGCGCGGATAACTCATCATGTCGTGCGGCAACAGAAATCCCAGCGGCACGGCCACGCCCGTGATGAAGATCAGTACCGGGCCGGTCAGTGCCGACAGCATGCCGCCGGCGCCGAACAGGGCCCAAAAGATGGGTGCATTCGATCGTTTCATGACTTCATGCTCCAGGCAATCAGAAACAGCACAACAGTGCTCGCAATGGCAGCCGCGATGCCGGTACGGGTGATGACTTTGCCGGCCACCCGCTTGCCGCCGACATGAAGCGGCGGCAGGGTCTTGGGCATGATGTCGAACCATGACCAGCTATGGTAGATCACCAGCGCCAGCGCCAGCAGATGCAGCGCGATCGAGAGCGGGCTGGTCAGCACCTGCAGCCAGCCGTTGTAGGCGGCCTCCCCTCTGGCAAGGCACACCAGCCCTGCCAGCAGCACGAACGCATAGGCAGCAACCGCCAGCGCAGTGCCTTCGCGCAGCATGTAGCGCAGGAACCACGGATTCTTGCGCCACCAACCGGCCATCGGGCGCAGGTACGGGCGGCGTGCGCCGTTTTGCATGTCATTCATTTGCCTACTCCTTTTGGCCTGAGAAAGCTCAGGAAATAATCCTTGGCGCTGTTGATCTTGTTCAGGTTGACAGCATTGGCCGGATCGACGTTTTTGGGGCAGACCTCGGAGCAATACCCGACCGCCGTGCAGTTCCAGACGCCTTCTTCGGCGCTGAACATCTCCATCCGTTCCGCTTGCGCGCCATCGCGGGTATCGCTGTTGTAACGGTGCAGCAGCGCCAGGATGCCGGGACCCATGAAGTCGCTGTTGATCCCGTACTGCGGACAGGCTGCGTAGCACAGCATGCAATTGATGCACGAGCTGAACTGTTCATAGCGTTCCAGCTCGGCCGGCGTTTGCAGGTATTCGCCCTGTTCCAGCGTGCGTGCTTCCTTTGGGATAATGTAGGGCTTGATACTTTCCAGCTTGCCGATGAAATCATCGGCCGACACGACCAAGTCGCGCTCGATCGGGAAGTGATTCAGTGGCTCGACGCGCATCTTGTGCGGAAAGAAATCGCGCAAGAAAGTGTGGCACGACAGGTTAGGCACGCCATCGATCATCATGCCGCAGCTGCCGCAGATTGCCATCCGACACGACCAGCGGTAACTGAGCGTGCTGTCGAGCTCTTCCTTGATGTATTGCAGCCCCTGCAGTACCGACATGTCATCGGTAAATGGCACCGAATAGGTCTGGAAAAACGGTTCCTGATCCTGCTCGGGACGGTAGCGCAGGACTTCGATCTCGATTTGCCGGGTAATTTCAGTCATGGACGGCCTCCTTTCTGTCATCCTCGGCATGCTCGCCGGCGGCGCCGTAGGCGCGCACTGCCGGCTTCGATCTGGTAATGGTCACTGCGCTATAGCCGATGCGCGGTGGGCCGTCACCCTCATAATGCGCCAGTGAGTGTTTCAGATAGTTTTCATCGTCGCGTTGTTCGTAGCCATCCAGCCGCTGGTGCGCCCCGCGTGATTCCTTGCGGTTCAGTGCGGAATAGACCATCGCCTGTGCGACATCGAGCTGGAAGCCGAGTTCGATCGCCTGCAGCCAGTCGGTGTTCCAGCCGCTGGATTTATCGTCGACCCGTACTTTCAGGAAGCGCTGCCGCAGTTCGTCGATTTTGTCGCAGGTGGCCTGCATCTCGCTGCCGGTACGATAAATGCCGCAACCGCTTTCCATGCTCAACGCCATTTCGCGGCGCAGCACCGAGATGCGCTCGCTGCCGTCTTCGCGCTTGACCAGATCCAGCGCACGCTGCTGCGCCACCTTGGCCTGATTCTCCAGCGTGGTTGAAGCGCTGGATGCCACCGAGCGGGCAAAGCGGGCCGCTTCGTCGCCGGCCACCTTGCCGAACACGCACAGTTCGGCCAGCGAATTCGAGCCGAGCCGGTTGGCGCCATGGATGCCGACGCTGGAACATTCTCCCACTGCAAACAGGCCGGGCAGCCGCGACGCAGTCGTGCCGCTGACTTCGATGCCGCCCATCGTGTAGTGAATCGCCGGCCGCACCGGTATCGGCGTGACGACCGGATCGATGCCCATGTAGCGCTCCGCCATCTCGCAGATCAGCGGCAGGCGCTCGCGGATTTTCTGTTCGCCGAGTGCGCGCAGATCGAGCAGCACCGCCGAGCCTTGCGGCGTATCGATGGTCCGTCCCTTGCGTTCCTCATGCCAGAACGCCTGGCTCAGACGGTCGCGCGGCCCCAATTCCATCGCCTTCTTGCGCGGCCACGGATCGGGCGGGCCGAGCCCGTAATCCTGCAGATAGCGGTAGCCATCCTTGTTCACCAGGATGCCGCCTTCGCCGCGGCAGGCTTCGGTAAACAACAGGCCGGTGCCCGGCATGCAGGTCGGGTGGTATTGCATGAATTCCATGTCGCGCAGCGGCACGCCGTGTCGGTACGCGAGCGCCATGCCGTCACCGGTGACGATGCCGCCGTTGGTGCTTTGGCGGAACACCCGGCCGGCGCCGCCAGTGGCAATGATCACCGACTTGGCCTTGATCAGCACGAATTTTCCGGTGCCGATTTCGATTGCCAGCACGCCTTGGCAGCGGCCGTCTTCGACGATCAGATCACAACAAAAAAACTCATCGAAGCGCTTGATCGCAGGGTATTTGATCGAGGTCTGGAACAGTGTGTGCAGCATGTGGAAGCCGGTCTTGTCGGCGGCAAACCAGGTGCGTTCGATCTTCATGCCGCCGAATGCGCGCACGTTCACATGGCCATCTTCCTTGCGGCTCCATGGGCAGCCCCAGTGCTCCATTTGCACCATTTCCCTGCTGCAGTTGGCGACAAAATAATCGACCACGTCCTGCTCGCACAGCCAGTCGCCGCCGGAAACGGTGTCGTTGAAATGGTGCTCCAGGCTGTCGTGCGACTGTGTCACCGCCGCCGATCCGCCTTCGGCTGCCACGGTGTGGCTGCGCATCGGATAGACTTTCGACACTAAAGCGATCCTGAGGCCGGCATCGGCTTCTGCCGCCGCAATTGCGGCCCGCAAACCGGCACCGCCACCACCGACGATCACGACATCTGTTTCAAATATTTCCATGCTAGTTCCATTCCTGAGGATTTGGCGAAAGCGTCGTATAGATAATATTGTATTAACGCATGGAAATAAAACTATTTTTGGTCAAACAACCGGATCCTGGATAACAGCTGGGGCGTCATCTGCCGGCTGACGCCTGTTTCAAAGAGAGCCACAATTGCCAGCAGGCAGCAAATGATCGCTAGCAAACTCTTGGGCAAGCACGGTAATTACGCGGAAGAATCGTCATCGGATTGCGTTGCCGCATGTCATTTAAAAATTCTGCTTGATATAATCATATTGCCTATAGGAAACTACATTTTCATTGGGCGCAGCTGACCAACCCGACAGAAGTTTCAATAAAGCCCAGTCATGACGCACGAACCCCTGATATTTTTTCATCTGAAGCTGGTCGCCAAAATCAGTCTGGCAATAGGCGCAATCGCGATGATTGCACTAATCATCGCCTTGACCATGATTACCGACCATAGCGGTGAAACTTACAGTGCGATTGTCCAGATTCAGCATCTGAAAAGTGAAAACCTGGGGAAAGTGATGCTGCTGGCAGGCCTGGTGCTGGTGACCATCACCAGCCTTGCCACCTGGCTGATCGCGCTGTACAGCAGCTTCCGGATTGCCGGACCGCTGTATCGCTTTTCCCAAAACCTGCAACTGGCGACGATGGATGAATCGGCCGCCATGATCGATATCCGCGAAGGTGATGCGCTCAGGCAGGAAGCGGAAATGATCAAGCAGACGGTACTGACCTTGCGCGCTTACCATGCCGCGGTAACCACCACCTCCGGGCAAGCCCTTGAGGCCATCGCCGCCGGCGACGAAATCGGCTATGCGCAGTCCGTCGCGCGCCTCAGGATGCTCGATGAAAAAATCCGGATTTAGTCTCTTCGTAGTTGTTGCCCTGTTCGCCATGCTGGCGGGCGGCAGCCGGCTGTATGCGATGCTGGTTGCGGACAGTAGCCAGCATCTGGCCAAATCCGACTGCGCCGGCTGCCATATGGCGGGCAAGAATGTCAGTCCGCAACAGGCCGGACTGCTCATTGCCAGCCAGGAAGCATTGTGCGGAAAATGCCATCCGACCGCGCTCAAGATCAGTCATCCGAGCGGCTTTACCCCCCAGACAAAACCGCCGGAAACCTATCCGCTTGACTGGAAAGGCGATCTTACCTGCAGCACCTGCCACGACATCCATGGCAACAGCCCCGGCCTGATGCGTGGAACCAGTCAAGGCAAGGACCTGTGCCTGACCTGCCACGATCCCAAGTTTTTCCAGAAAATGCGCGATGGCGGCAGTTCGATGATGGTTGGCCACTTGGGTAGCGGTTCGGACGTCAATACGCCGACGCTGGATGCCTACTCGCGCCAGTGCCTGGAGTGCCATGGCCGTAATGGCGACCCGAAATTGTCGACCAACATCGATCGCAACGGCGTCTTGCGCCATGCCAGCAGTTCGATCAACCACCCGATCGGCGTCAACTACCAGCAAGCTGCTGCCTTTGGCGGTTATCGCGCGCGTGCCATCGTCGAACGCAAAATCGTCCTTCCGAATGGCCAGGTCGGTTGCGTTTCCTGCCACCTGGGCTATTCCAAGGAGCACGGCAAGCTGGTGTCCGGCACCGCTCGCTCAACACTGTGTTTTGAATGCCACGACCTATGAACAGCGCCATAAAACAGCATCGCCGCCATATCCATTATGTGGACCACACTCTGCAGAAATGGCTGCTGCTGGCCTTGGTCGTGATGGAAGCGATACTGGTCTCGCTCGCCATCTGGGCCCTGTACAAGGCGTTGGGCACCATTATTGATGAGGAAATGTATCGCATCCATTACTCTGCAAACACCCGGTTGCTGCCGTTGCTGATCAAGGAAGGCTCGGTGGTGCTCGGCTGGATGTTGCTGGTCAATTTGCTGGCGCTGTTTATCGCCGACCGCATCTGGGCGATATTCGTGCACGGCATTTTAAAAAAGCTGGCCCGGCTGATGCTGGCGTCACAGAATCTGGATTTCACCAATCACGACAGCATCCGCAGCAATCACACCGTGCTGGAGCAAGCCCTGATGTGGCGCAGCACCGAAGCGATGCGGCTGAAAAAAAGGCGCGGCATCATCTTGTCCCTGCCCCGCGCACTGCCAGCCTCCGCCGAGGCACGCGCAGAGCTTGCCGCCGAGCTTGAGCAGCTACAGCCTTCACGGCAATAAACAACGCATAAACAACGCATAAACAACGCACAATCAACCCAAAATGATCGTGCGTTCACAGATACATATACGTGAACTGCTGCAGCGGCGAAATTGCACACTACTCTCTAACGATGCGAAACACAGTGCCATTTCCGGAAAGCAAATACAATTCGCGCTGGGCATCCTCTCCAAACGAAAGAATCGGTCCGATATTTTGGATGCCCCAGTCCTTTTGCTCGGTGGCGGTGCCGTTCACATGTAAAAAACTCTGTAGCTGGCCTGCGCAAAAATCGGAATAGAAATAGCGTCCCTGCACTTCAGGAATTGCGGTTCCGCGATAGACATAACCGCCGGTTATCGAACAGCGATTATTCGAATGATCGTACTCAAAAATCGGTAGGGTAATGCCTTGCCGGTTGCACGGATCTCCCGGAAAGCAGAGAGTCCCCTCGGTGATGTTCCAGCCATAATTCAACCCTGCCTGGCCCACGCCGGCTACGTCAACTTCTTCGCGCCGGTTTTGGCCCACGTCGGCGATATAGAGAAGCGTGGCATCAAAAGCATAGCGCCACGGATTGCGCAAACCATAAGCCCAGATCTCCGGCCGTGTGCCAGTTTGATTGATGAAAGGGTTGGACAGCGGAATTGTGTATGGCTGGGCAACCGTGGCGGCATTCACGTCTATGCGCAACAGCTTGCCGAGCAGCGAATTGGTGTTCTGGGCATTCCCGAAAGGATCGCCCGCGCCCCCGCCATCACCGGTTCCCACATACAGAAAACCGTCCGGCCCAAAGGCGACCAGGCCGCCATTGTGATTGCCGAAGGTCGGATGTGGGATGGTCAGTATGCGCAAGCCGGAAAGCAGGTTCGCCACATTTGCGTTGGCTTGCGGCGCACTAAAGCGCTCGATCACCAGATCGCCGAATACATCCGTATAGAACACAAAGAAAAAACCGTTCGTCGCAAATTGCGGATGAAACGCCATCGACAACAAGCCGCGCTCGTTATCGGTAGTGGTTCGATTGCTAATGTCGAGAAACGGTGCGGTTAGCAAGGTCGCGTTCTGCACAATGCGAATTTTCCCCGAACGTTCCACGATGAACAGCCGTGCATCGCCGGCTGGCGCCGTGAGAAAAACCGGGCTGTCCAGTCCGGTGGCGACTGCTTGCAGCGCCAACTTAAGCGTCCCAGGAGGGGTTCCGATTAAACCACCGCTGCCACTTCCGCCAGATCCACCCCCTCCACCGCAACCGGACAACAGAAGCACAAAAAAGCCTAGCAACAATACGCGAACGGATTTAATCGGCAGAGAGTGAATGGGCATGATAAGCACCTCAAGAGCGCAAAGTCCCTTGGCTATCCGGATTTGTCATTGCCTTTTGTTTAATTTGGAACCTCCGTACCGATCAACAGTTCCTGAACGACTGACGTTATCTCCACAAATGCTGATAATTATCAAGCAGGCTTTCTTCTCAGCTTTATCTGCTGCTAGCAAGCAGCATGATTGACGGTCACCACATGCACCGCCAAACCGCCGAGCGAGGTTTCCTTGTACTTGGCCTGCATGTCGGCGCCGGTCTGGCGCATGGTTTCGATCACCTGATCCAGGCTGACGTAATGGGTGCCGTCGCCCTTTAGCGCCAGCGATGCGGCGGTGATCGCCTTCACCGCGCCCATGCCGTTGCGCTCGATGCACGGAATCTGCACCAGACCGCCGATCGGGTCGCAAGTCAGGCCGAGATGATGCTCGATGCCAATTTCGGCGGCGTTTTCGATCTGCGCATTGCTGCCGCCGAGCGCAGCGACCAGGCCGGCGGCGGCCATCGCGCAAGCCACGCCGACTTCGCCCTGGCAACCGACTTCGGCGCCGGAGATCGACGCATTGCGCTTGCACAGCATGCCGATCGCGGACGCCGTCAGCAGGAAGTCGCGCACCCCGCTGGCCGGGTCGCTCGGATGGCAATCCTCCGCGTAATAGCGCAACACCGCCGGGATGATGCCGGCGGCGCCGTTGGTCGGCGCGGTGACGACGCGCCCGCCGGCCGCGTTTTGCTCGTTGACGGCCATCGCATACAGGCTGACCCGGTGCAGCGCATCGTGCGGCAATACATCGACCGGATCCTGCGCCGCATGCCATAGCGCGGCGGCGCGGCGCTTGACGTGCAGGCCGCCGGGCAATTCGCCCTTGGCCAGCAGTCCGCTGGCGATGCATTCGTGCATCACGTCCCAGATCCGGTCCAGCCCGGCATCGAGTTGCTGCGCGCTGCAATGCACCCGTTCGTTGGCACGCATCATCGCGACTATGCTCAGCCCGCTGTCGTGCCCGTGCTGCAGCAAATCCGCCATGGTGCAAAACGGATACGGCAACGCGACTGCTGCCGGCTGCGCCGGCGCAGCAAGCTCTTCGGCGCTGCAGATGAAGCCGCCGCCGACTGAATAAAACACCGCTTCGGTGACGCTGCCGTCCTTGCGAATCAAGCTAAAGCACATCCCGTTCGGATGCGCGGGCAAGCTTTCCTGCTTGAACCACAGCAGATCGCGGGACACATCGAAGCCGACCGGATGCTGCCCGAGCAAGCTGATCTGGCCGCTGCTCTTGACTGCAGCGAGCTTGCCGGCGACCGATTCCGGCGCAATATCCTGCGGCGTTTCGCCCATCAGGCCGAGCAGCACCGCGCTGTCGGTCGCATGCCCGACGCCGGTCAAAGCCAGCGAGCCGTACAGCGCCACCTGCACCCGCACCGCGTGCGCCAGATCCGGGCACTCCAGCAGGAAGCGGCGCGCCGCCAGCATCGGCCCGACCGTATGCGAACTGGACGGCCCGATGCCGATTTTGAAAAGGTCGAATACCCGCATGTCCATGGTTGTCTCTTTTATATTTTTTTGTGTGATTTAAATAACGCAGGCGCGCACTTCAGTGCCGACGGTTAACGGTATTGCTTTCTGTGCAGCGATATTTTTCAGCATGTCGGCCGTCATCTGTTCCAGATCGACTTGCGGCTGCCAGTTCCAGTCGGCGCGGGCACAGCTGTCGTCCAGGCTCTGCGGCCAGCTGGCGGCGATTACCTGGCGCTCGTCCGGCGCATAGCGGATCTCGAACTGCGGCAACACGCGCCGGATCGCCTGCGCCAGTTCGCTCGGGCTGAAGCTGACGCCGGCCACGTTGTACGAAGAGCGCACCCCGATTTGAGCTGCCGGCGCGTCCATCAGCAGGGTGGTGGCGCGGATCGCATCCGGCATGTACATCATCGGCAATGTGGTATCGGGGCCGAGGTAGCACCGGTAACAATCGCGCTGCACAGCGGCATGGAAGATCGCGATCGCGTAATCGGTGGTACCGCCGCCCGGCGGCGACTTGTAGCTGATGATGCCGGGGTAGCGGATGCTGCGCACATCGACGCCGAATTTGTGGAAATAATAGTCGCACAGGCGCTCGCCGGCCAGCTTGCTGATGCCGTACATCGTGACCGGGTCCATGATCGTGGTTTGCGGTGTATTTACGGCTGGCGTATTCGGACCGAACGCGGCGATCGAAGACGGCCAGAATATACGCAGCGGCATGCCGGCCTGGCCGCGTTCGCGCGCGATTTCCAGGATATTGAGCAAGCCGTCCATGTTCAGGGTCCAGGCCTTCACAGGGGCCTGCTCGCTGGTGACGGACAGCATCGCGGCCAATTGGTATACCTGGGTGACCTGATGGCGTGCGATCAGTTGCTCCATGCGCGCCGCATCCAGCACGTCGAGCTGCTCATACTGCGCTGCATCATGAACATTGCTGCCGATGTCGGATGCAATCACGCTGTCGGCACCGTGTTGCGCCGACAGCGCCAGCACCAGTTCGCTGCCGATTTGCCCGTTGGCGCCGATGACAAGGATTTTTTCCATTGCAGTATTCCTCATTGATTCAGCAAGCCAAGCTCGCGTCCGGCCTGGGCAAAGGCGGCCAGCGCCTGATCCAGTTGTTGCGTGCTGTGGGCGGCCGACAACTGCACCCGCACCCTGGCCTGCCCCATCGGCACCACCGGATAAAAGAAGCCGGTCACCAGCACGCCCAGTTCATACATGCGCTGCGCAAACTGTTGCGCCACCTTGGCGTCGAACAGCATCACCGGCACCACCGGATGCGTGCCGGGCTTGATGGTGAAGCCCAGCGCTGCGATTTCACGCCGGAAGTAAGCGGTATTCGCATGCAGCCGGTCGCGCAACTCGGTCGAGGCCGACAGCCGCTGCAATACCGACAGCGAGGCGCCGGCGATCATCGGCGCCAGCGTGTTGGAAAACAGGTACGGGCGCGATTTCTGGCGCAAGGTGTCGATCACTTCCTTGCGCGCCGCGGTGAAGCCGCCCATCGCGCCGCCCAGTGCCTTGCCCAGCGTGCCGGTGATGATGTCGATGCGGCCCATCACGCGGTGATGCTCGTGGGTGCCGCGTCCGGAGGCGCCCATGAAGCCGGATGCGTGGCATTCGTCGATCATCACCAGCGCGCCGTAACGCTCGGCCAGGTCGCAAATCCTGTCGAGCTGCGCAATCGTGCCATCCATCGAAAACACGCCGTCGGTGACGATCAGCGTGTGGCGCTTGCCGGCCGCAGCGGCGGCCTGCAATTGCGTTTCCAGATCCGCCATGTCGTTGTGCTGGTAGCGGTAGCGCGCCGCCTTGCACAGCCGGATGCCGTCGATGATCGATGCATGATTCAGCGCATCCGAGATGATCGCGTCCTGCTCGTCGAACAGCGGCTCGAACACGCCGCCATTGGCATCGAATGCCGCCGCATACAAAATCGTGTCTTCCATTCCGAGAAAATCCGACAGCGCGCGCTCCAGCTGCTTGTGGACGGTTTGCGTGCCGCAAATGAAGCGCACCGAAGACAGCCCGTAACCGTATTGCTCGGTCGCCGCGATCGCTGCCTGCACCGTGGCTTCGTCGCCCGACAGGCCCAGATAGTTGTTGGCGCACAGATTGATCAGGCTGCGGCCGTCGTCGCACACCACTTCGGCGCCCTGGCGCGACGCCAGCACCCGCTCCGGCTTGTACAAGCCCTGCTCGCGCAGACTGTCGAGTTTTGCGTGCAAGTCATTGATAAATAATTGTTTCCGGCTCGCTTGTGCGCTCATGGTGACCTCTCGTTATGAATGTAGTTTAGACCGGAACAACTATTCCTGAAGCTATCTGCTACGATGTGCTGAAATTCAATGCAATTACAAATTTCCAATATAAAGAATTTAAATTCAATATAGTGGATATTACTGACAACACAAAAACTTTGCAAGCAGATGAAAATCAATCAACCAGTCAATGCCCCGCCTGAAATCGGCGCCACCCTGCAAAAAATGCGGCTTCAGCGCGGCTTGACGCTGGAGGATCTGTCGCGCGTGGCCGGCGTTTCGAAGTCGATGCTGTCCCAGATCGAACGCGAAAAAGCCAATCCGACCATCGCCATTACCTGGCGCCTGGCCAATGCACTGGGGGTCGGCATCGGCACATTGCTGACCGGCCACACGCCGGACGCGGCAGCCATCCAAACCCTGGAGGCGCACGAAACCCCCACCCTGCCGGGCAATCATGCCGGTTATGTGATGCGCATCCTGGGCCCGATGGAACTCGCCGGCAAGTTCGAGTGGTATGAGTTGACGCTGGCACCGAGCGGCGAACTGGCTTCCGGCGCGCACGACCCCGGCACGATGGAACACCTGACCCTGCTACATGGCACGATGGAACTGGAAGTCGGCAGCGAAAAGAAGAAACTGAAAATCGGCAGCACCGCCCGCTACCCGGGCGACCGCGACCACGTAATCCGCAATGCCGGCAAAACCGAAGCCAGGGCGCTGATGGTGGTGATTCACCGCTGAAGTAGGCCGCCGTGCCTGCAACCCGATGCAGGCGCGGAGGCCCGCACTACTTCATATTGGGGTCGTCTCAGAAAACGGAAAATAAAGCACGCGACTAAGCCCCGGCCAACGGTCGTAGCGGCCTGAACTTCCCTGCGCCGACCTTGGTGCTGCTGCGCCACAGGTAGTCGCCGGTCAAGTTGATGTGTTCCCAGCCCAATGGCGACAGATATTGCAATAGCGCGTCATCGACGGTCTGACCGTGGCCGCGTAATGCACTGGTGGCACGCTCCAGATAGACGGTGTTCCACAACACGATGGCCGCCGTCACTAGGTTGAGGCCGCTGGCCCGGTAGCGCTGCTGCTCGAAACTGCGGTCGCGGATTTCACCCAGCCGGTTGAAGAACACGGCGCGAGCCAGCGCATTGCGCGCTTCACCCTTGTTGAGTCCAGCCTGGACACGGCGACGCAGCTCGACGCTTTGCAGCCAATCTAAAATGAATAACGTGCGCTCGATGCGGCCCAACTCGCACAGCGCCACGGCCAAGCCGTTTTGACGCGGATAGCTGCCGAGCCTTCCTGAGCATTAGCGAGGCCGTCACCGTGCCCTGCTTGATGGAGGTGGCCAGCCTCAAAATTTAATCCCAATGAGTGCGCACCTGCTTGATATTCAGTCTGTCGCTGCTAATCATCGGCTTGAGGGCGTCGTAGGTCGCATCACCCTTCGGAATGAACAGCTTGGTCTCAACCAGGTCGCGGATGCGAGGCGCGAAGCGAAATCCCAGCAAATGCATCAGGTCAAACACATGGTCGGTGAAGCCTGCTGTGTCGGTGTAATGCTCCTCGATCCGCAAGTCCGACTCATGGTACAGCAGGCCGTCGAGTACGTAAGTTGAATCACTAGTGTCCGGTTAAAAATCGAACAAAATCAATTGGTTATCTGAGGGAGGCGCAATGGTTTTGGTGGCATCGGGCTGCAAGGCGCATGAAATCTGGGTTTTCTCGAAAATTGAGACCGACAAAATCTGTAGCAAAG
>JAUYNR010000109.1 GCA_030698225.1 Oxalobacteraceae bacterium
TTGCGTGTCTCGCGGCGGGGATCGGGCAAGTCTGCGAAGAATGGCTGGGGATTCGGTAGCATCGGCATGTCCATAGGGGAAACATGCTGTTTACAGCAATCACGAACAGTTTACAAGGACTTTGAAGCGCGATTGCCCTGGGAATATCGGCAGCTATCGGCAAGTACAGGGCCGGTTTGGGGTATAATTTCAATTTCCCGCTCGTGCCGCTCGGCACCTTCTGCAATGACCAAGTTTGTATTTGTTACCGGTGGCGTCGTCTCTTCCCTTGGCAAGGGAATCGCAGCCGCCTCCCTCGCCGCGATTCTCGAATCCCGCGGCCTCAAAGTCACCCTTCTGAAGCTCGATCCGTACATCAACGTCGACCCCGGCACCATGAGCCCGTTCCAGCATGGCGAAGTGTTCGTCACCGACGACGGCGCCGAGACCGATCTCGACCTCGGCCATTACGAACGCTTCATTTCGACCCGGATGAAGAAGGCCAATAATTTCACCACCGGCCAGATTTACGAGTCGGTGATCCGCAAGGAGCGCCGTGGCGAGTACCTCGGCAAGACCGTGCAGGTGATTCCGCACATCACCAACGAGATCCAGGATTACATCCATCGCGGCGCCTACGGCTACGACGTCGCACTGGTTGAAATCGGCGGCACCGTCGGCGATATCGAATCGCTGCCATTCCTGGAAGCGGCACGCCAGCTGAGCCTGCGCGCCGGCCGCAATGCCGCCGCATTCGTGCACCTGACGCTGGTGCCTTACCTGGTTTCCGCCGGCGAACTGAAGACCAAGCCGACCCAGCACAGCGTGCAAAAACTGCGTGAAATCGGCATTTCGCCGGACGCTCTGTTGTGCCGCGCCGACCGTCCGATCCCGGATGAAGAACGGGCCAAGATTTCGCTGTTTTCCAACGTGGTCGAAGAAGCGGTGATCTCAGTCTGGGACGCCGACACCATTTACAAGATTCCGCAAATGCTGCACGACCAGGGACTCGACGCGATCGTCTGCGAAAAGCTCGGCCTGTCGCCGAAGCCAGCCGACCTGTCGGTCTGGACCAAGTTGATATACGCACTGGAACATCCGAAGACGGAAGTCACCATCGGCATGGTCGGCAAATACGTCGACCTGACAGAATCCTACAAGTCGTTGACCGAAGCATTGCGGCACGCCGGCATCCATACCGAAAGTCGCATCAACATCGAATACCTGGATTCCGAGGATATCGAAGCGGAGGGTACCGCCGCACTGGCGAAATACGATGCAATCCTGGTGCCGGGCGGCTTCGGCAAACGCGGCGTGGAAGGCAAAATCGCCGCGGCCCGGTTCGCGCGCGAGCACAAGATACCGTATCTGGGCATCTGTCTCGGGATGCAGGTTGCATTGATCGAATACGCGCGCAACATGGCCGGCCTTGCCAATGCCAATTCGACCGAATTCAACCCGGAAACCGACCAGCCGGTGGTGGCACTCATCAACGAGTGGCAAAACCATGACGGCAAGGTGGAGCGGCGCGATGTCAATTCCGACCTCGGCGGCACCATGCGCCTCGGCGCGCAGACTTGCGAAGTCAAGCCGGGCACGCTGGCAGCGGAAATCTACGGCAGCGCGGTGACTGAGCGCCATCGCCACCGCTATGAAGCGAATAACCATTATCTGGGCCGGGTCGAAGAAGCCGGGATGATCGTGTCGGCCCGCACTCCAACCGAAAATCTGTGCGAAATCATGGAGTTGCCGCGTTCCGGATCGAACGCGCATCCGTTCTATGTCGGCGTGCAATATCATCCGGAATTCAAGTCGACGCCGCGCGACGGGCATCCGCTGTTTACCGCCTTCATCAAGGCAGCGCTGGCCTACAAGCAGGCCGCCTTGGTTGAGGAGGCGGCATGAAACTTTGTAATTTCGAAATCGGTCTCGACCAGCCATTCTTCCTGATCGCCGGCCCGTGCGTGATCGAGTCGCGGCAGATGGCCTTTGACACCGCCGGCCAGTTGAAGGAAATCACCGCTGCGCTGGGGATTCCATTCATCTACAAGTCATCCTTCGACAAGGCCAACCGTTCTTCCGGCACCTCTTTCCGCGGCCTCGGCATGGAAAAAGGCTTGGAAATCCTGGCCGATGTTAAGAAACAGATCGGCGTGCCGGTACTCACCGACATCCACGAAATCGACGAAGTCAAGCCGGTGGCCGCGGTGGTCGATGTGTTGCAAACACCTGCCTTCCTGTGCCGCCAGACCGATTTCATACAGGCTTGCGCGCAGTCCGGCAAGCCGGTGAATATCAAGAAAGGCCAGTTTCTGGCGCCGCACGACATGAAGAACGTGATCGACAAGGCGCGTGCCGCAGCCAGGGAAGCCGGTTTGCCGGACGATGTATTCATGGCCTGCGAACGCGGCGCGTCGTTCGGCTACAACAACTTGGTGTCCGACATGCGCTCGCTGGCGATCATGCGCGAGACCGCTTGTCCGGTGGTGTTCGACGCCACCCATTCGGTGCAATTGCCGGGCGGGCAGGGTGCGACTTCCGGCGGGCAGCGCGAATTCGTGCCGGTGCTGGCACGGGCTGCGGTAGCGGTGGGCATTTCCGGCCTGTTCATGGAAACCCATCCGAACCCGGCAGAAGCGATGTCGGACGGCCCGAATGCGGTGCCGCTGGCGCGCATGCGCGAATTACTGTCGACCCTGATCGATCTGGACCGGATCGTAAAGAAAAACGGATTCCTCGAATCCAGCTTCTGATCAGCGATTCATACCCAATTCCCACAATTCTTTCTGGAGCTTTACATGAGCGCAATCGTTGACATCATCGGCCGCGAAATACTCGACTCGCGCGGCAACCCTACCGTCGAATGCGACGTGCTGCTGGAATCCGGCGTGATGGGCCGCGCGGCGGTGCCGTCCGGCGCCTCGACCGGTTCGCGCGAAGCGATCGAGCTGCGCGACGGCGACAAGAACCGTTATTTCGGCAAGGGCGTGCTGACAGCCTGCGAACACATCAACACCGAAATCTCGGAAGCGATCATGGGCCTGGACGCCAACGAACAGGCGTTCCTGGACCGCACGCTGATCGACCTCGACGGCACCGAAAACAAGTCGCGGCTGGGCGCCAACGCGATGCTGGCGGTGTCGATGGCCGTGGCCAAGGCCGCCGCCGAAGAAGCCGGCCTGCCGCTGTACCGTTATTTCGGCGGCTCCGGCGCGATGCAGATGCCGGTGCCGATGATGAACATCATCAACGGCGGCGCCCACGCCGACAACAACCTGGACATCCAGGAATTCATGATCATCCCGGTCGGCGCACCGAGCTTCAAGGAAGCGATCCGCTACGGCGCCGAAGTGTTCCACACGCTGAAAAAGATCCTGCACGGCAAGGGCCTGACCACCGCGGTCGGCGACGAAGGCGGTTTCGCGCCTTCGGTGGCCAACCACGAAGAAGCGATCAAGCTGATCATCCAGGCGATCGAGGAAGCCGGCTATGAACCCGGCACCCAGATCGCACTGGGTCTGGACTGCGCGGCCAGCGAATTCTACAAGGATGGCAAATACCATCTGGCAGGCGAAGGCCTGACCCTGTCGGCCACCGACTTCACCAACCTGCTGGAAACCTGGTGCGACAAGTACCCGATCATCTCGATCGAAGACGCGATGGGCGAAAACGACTGGGACGGCTGGGCCATCCTGACCAAGGCGCTGGGCCAGAAGGTGCAGCTGGTCGGCGACGACCTGTTCGTCACCAACACCAGGATCCTGAAGGAAGGAATCCAGAAGGGCATCGCGAACTCGATCCTGATCAAGATCAACCAGATCGGCACGCTGACCGAAACCTTCGCGGCGATCGAGATGGCCAAGCGCGCCGGCTACACCGCGGTGATCTCGCACCGCTCCGGCGAGACCGAGGATTCGACCATCGCCGACATCGCGGTCGGTACCAATGCGCTGCAGATCAAGACCGGCTCCTTGTCGCGTTCGGACCGGATGGCGAAATACAACCAGCTGCTGCGCATCGAGGAAGACCTGGGCGACATCGCCAGCTATCCGGGCCGCGATGCGTTCTACAACCTGAAGTAAGTCCGATTCTCCGGTCGCAACACATTCGGTGTTGCGACCGGACACTTGATCCGGATTTTTCCGATGCGCCTGATCTCCATTTCCCTCCTGCTGCTATTGGTGCTGATCCAGCATCCGCTCTGGCTGGGCAAGGGCGGCTGGCTGCGCGTGTGGGATCTGGATCAGCAAGTCAACGAGGCGCTTGACAAGAATATTGCACTCAAGGCGCGCAACGACAAGCTCGAATCCGAAGTTCGGGATTTGCAGGATGGTACCGGCGCGATTGAAGAGCGGGCCCGCTTTGAGCTGGGCATGATCAAGGAAGGCGAAATATTCGTGCAGTTGCTGGCGCCCGGCGCCCCGCTCCAGTCGGCACCGCCGCCAGCCGCCGCGTCGGCCACATCGGCGGCTACATCGGCGGCCAAAAAACCTGCCCGCTAGCCGGCGCTGCAATTCCGCCAAAATTTCCAATTTTGTCTAGGGTATATGCAAAAAACCATGCTTTTCCGCATGTTTTATTTGCATATTTTAAAATACATTATTGAGTATGTTTTTTCGCTGACGGCGTTCAATGCTTGAATGCGGTGGCGGCCAGCAAGTGTCCGACCGGTATGTCGGTGACAAACAACTGCGCGCAATCGACCTTGTCGAACGCGTAAGGCCGGCCGCAAAAATCGCAATTGATCTCCAGCGTACCCTGTTCCTGCAGCGCATCGGCGATCTCGTCCTGGCCCAGCATTTTCAGCATGTTGCCGACTTTTTCGCGGCTGCAGGTGCAATGAAAGCGCGGCTGCCTAGGCTCGAAGATGCGAATGGTTTCTTCCCAGAACAGACGGCGCATCAGGGTGCTGATGTCGGTCGATAGCAATTCGTCGCGCTGCAGCGTGGTCCCCAGCGCCACCGTGCGGTGCCAGGTTTCCAGGTCGTCTTCCAGCGGTGCATCGATGCCGCCTTCCCGGGGCAGCTTCTGCAGCAGCATGCCGCGCGCAATCGTGCCGTCGGCGGCCAGCCAGAGCTTGGTGTCGAGTTGTTCGGAGCGCAGCATGTAATTCTCGATCACTTGCGCAACCGTTTCGCCGTCCAGCGGCACGATGCCCTGATACGCCTGCTGGCCCGGCAACTTGTCGTGCGGGTCGAGCGTGATCGCAAAGCGGCCCTTGCCGTGCGCATGCACCAGTTGCTGCAAGCCGGCAGCATCGTCGATCACCGCATCCGGCGCCAGTTTGGCGGTGGCGCGCAGCTGCAGCGCGGCGTCGCATTCGACCACCAGTAGCCGCACCGGGCCATCGCCGTGGATCTGCATGACGATCGCGCCATTGAACTTGAGATTGGCCGCCAGCAGGGCGGCCGCCGCCAGCATTTCGCCCAGCAGCGTCTGGACCGCCTGCGGGTAATCGCTGTGCACCAGGATCTGCTGCCAGGTGCCGGACAGTTCCACCAGTTCGCCGCGTACCGCCGCGTTTTCGAACAAGAATTTTTGCAGCGTATCTGCGGTATTTGCGGTATCTGCCATCATCCGATCCGTTTGCATTCTGTTTTGAACAACTGGCCGCGCGCTGCATAGCTGGCGGCGCTGGCCCGGAGCTGCGCGACGTCGTCTTCGCTCAAGCTGCGCACCGCTTTCGCCGGCGCGCCGAAGATCAGGCTGTTGTCGGGAAATTCCTTGCCCTCTGTGACCAGCGCGCCGGCGCCGACCAGGCAATTCTTACCGATTTTTGCGCCATTCAGGATCACCGCCTGGATGCCGATCAGCGAACCGTCGCCGATCGTGCAGCCATGCAGCATCGCCTGATGGCCGACCGTGACGTTGTCGCCGATGGTCAGCGGATAGCCGGGGTCGGTATGCAGCACGCAGGATTCCTGCACGTTGCTGTTCCGGCCGACGCTGATAAGTTCATTGTCGCCGCGCATCGTGACGCCGAACCAGACGCTGGCATTGGCTGCGATGTCGATTTTGCCGATCAGGTTGGCGCTGTCGGCGATGAAGGCGGAAGGGTCAATCCGGGGCGCGTGCTCGCCCAATTGGTAAATGGCCATGGTGTTCGGTAAATGTTCCGTAAAATGGACGATTGAATTTTTAATGGCGCCATTTTAACGCCGACCAGATGAATCCATCTCCTTCGTCCAATTTTTCAACGCGATCGGCAATCCCGGAGTTGCGCGCTGCCGCGCTGTTCTGGCTGTGCGAACCCGATCCGGCCTGCAAGGCCGCAGGCGTGACCGCGCTGGCGCTGGCCTGGCAGGCCGGCACAATGACGCTCGATGTGCGGGTGGCGCTGCTTGCTGAACGCACGATTCCGGGCCAGCCAGCCCGTCCGGAACTGGTGTCGCCGCGGGATGTGCAGCGGCGCGCGATGCATACCGCAGAAGGTCGCGCGATCCTGATCCATGCGCTGGCGCACATCGAATTCAACGCGATCAACCTGGCGCTGGACGCGATCTGGCGTTTTCCGGAAATGCCGGCTGCGTTTTACGCCGACTGGCTGCAGGTGGCGGCCGAGGAAGCACTGCATTTCTCGCTGCTGGCCGCGCATTTGCGCGCTCAGGGCTACGCTTATGGCGACTTTCCCGCACACAACAGCTTGTGGGAGATGGCGGCCAAGACCGCGCACGACATTCTGGCGCGCATCGCGCTGGTGCCACGCACCATGGAGGCGCGCGGGCTGGATGCGGCGCCGCCGGTGCGCGCGAAGCTGGCCCAGGCCGGCGACCTGGCTGCGGCAGCGATCCTCGACATCATCCTGCGCGACGAAATCGGCCACGTCGGCATCGGCAACCGCTGGTACGACTGGCTGTGCCGGCAGCGCGAGCTGGAGCCGGTGGCGACCTACGCCCGGCTGGCACAGGAATATGCGGCACCGCTGCAGCGCGGCCCGTTCAACCTGGAAGCGCGGCGGGCGGCGGGTTTCAGCGAGCCCGAACTGGCGGCGCTGGGGTGCTGAACGTTGCGCGCGCGCCATACGCCTGCACTAATTATAGTATTGGACAGTATATAATTTGCCGTTTGTTTTATATGCGGTAAATGCTGTATTTACTAACATACTCCATGTTAACGCAGGTTCCATGCAGGCGCTGCCGGCTTGATTGCGCAGTGCGTACCCTCGTTTTCGCTGCACTGCAGCAAAATCCGCAGTAGCATACGCAGTAGCCGTCTCTTTGCAGTTTGATCAATCCGCACTTTCGCATCATTCTGATGCAGCAATAGCCGGAGGAAACATCGTGAGAAGAAAAAACGTGAGTTTTGCTTTGCAGGGCGGCGGCTCGCACGGCGCCTTTACCTGGGGCGTGCTGGACCGCTTGCTGGAAGACGGCAGGATCGATATCGACGGCATCAGCGGAGCCAGTGCGGGGGCGATGAATGCAATCGCGCTGGCGCATGGTTACACCATCGGCGGGCGCGATGGCGCGCGGCAGGCGCTGCAGGATTTCTGGGATAGCGTGGCCGGCAAGTCGCCGTTCAGCCTGATGCCGGACGATGCCGCTGGGCCGCTCGATATCGGCACGCAATCGAATCCGCCGCCGATGCTCAAGGCGATGCTGTCGATGGCGCGCTTTTTCTCGCCTTGCCAACTCAATCCATTCGACATCAATCCATTGCGTGACATCCTGACCGCCCAGATCGATTTTGAGCGGATCAGGGCCGAGTGCAAGCTCAGGCTGTTCATCGCGGCCACGCATGTCAGCAGCGGGACGCTGAAACTGTTCCGCAACAAGCAGCTCAGCGTGGATACCTTGCTGGCGTCGGCGTGTTTGCCGACCATCCACCGTGCGGTCGAGATCGACGGGGAATCGTACTGGGATGGCGGCCTGACCGCAAATCCGCCGCTGTTCCCGTTGCTGCACCGCTGTTCCGCGCATGATGTGATGGTGATCCTGCTGCATCCGTATCCGCGTCCCGAAATCCCGGTCACCGCCGATCAGATAGCGCACCGTTTGACCGAAATGGGTTTTAGCTCGACTTTTTTTACCGAGTTGCAGGGTCTGGCGCTGGCCAAGCGGGAAGCGCAGCGCGGCTGGCTGTCGTTTGGCCGCCTGGAACGTCGGCTGAAAAAATTGAATCTGCATTTGATCGACTCCCAGGAAATGATGAGCCGTCTGGATATCCACAGCAAGCTTAATGTGCAGCCGGCCTTCATCAATGCGCTGCGCGACGAGGGCAGAAACCAGGCCGAGGCCTGGCTGGCGCAAAATTTCGACAGCCTCGGCGAGCGTTCGTCGTTCAATCTGGCGCGCCTGCTGAATGCCTGATTTTAGAGTGACAGTCGGGTAGCGACTCACTTCGCTCCCTCTCCCGCGAGCGGGAGAGGGTTGGGGGAGAGGGCGGCCTTGGCGTTTTCGCTGTGGCCGTCAGGACTGGGCCGCGCGTTCCTGTTCCAGCAGGCGCAGCACGCGGCGCTGGATTTTTCCGGTGGTGGTCATCGGCAATTGCGCGATGAATTCGATTTCCTTCGGGTATTCATACGGCGCCAGTTTGCCGCGTACATGATTCTGCAATTCCGCAATCAATCGCTGGTCGGCGCTGACGCCGGCGGTCAGCACCACGAAGGCCTTGATGATGTTGCCGCGTTCGCGGTCCGGCCTGGGCACCACGGCGGCATTCGCCACTGCCGGGTGCTTGAGCAGGCAGTTTTCGATTTCGGAAGGGCCGATGCGGTAGCCGGCGGCCTTGAACATGTCGTCGGCACGGCCTTCATACCAGAGGTAGCCGTCGTCATCCATCCGCGCCAGATCGCCGCTGCGGCACCATTCGCCGCTGTATTTGCTGCGGGTCGCTGCCGGGTTCTTGAAATAGCCGACGAAGAATACCGGGTCCGCATCACCGTGGATGTCGCTGCGGTTGAGCGCCACTTCGCCCACCGTGCCGGCGTCAACCGGATGGCCCTCGTCGTCGATCACCGCGACCCGGTGACCGGGGTATGGGCGGCCCATGCTGCCGGCTTTGGCCGGCCACTGCAGGCAGGAGTTGCCGACGATGTAATTCATCTCGGTCTGGCCGAACATTTCATTGACGGTAATGCCGAGCGCGCTGCGGCACCAGTCGAACACCGCATCGCCGACCGCTTCGCCGGCGCTCATGATGGCGCGCAACTGCAGCCTGTAGTGCAGTTTCGGAGCGGGCACCGCCTTCATCATGATTTTTAGCGCGGTGGGGAACAGGAAGGTATTGGTGATCCGGTATTTTTCCATTAGCGTGAACGCGGTTTCTGCACTGAAGCGGCCGCGGTAGCCCAGGATCGGCTTGCCGAAATACAGTGCCGGCAACAGCGCATCCATCAGGCCGCCGGTCCAAGCCCAGTCGGCCGGCGACCAGAATACGTCGTCGTCCTGCGGGAAGCCGTTTTGCGATGCGACGAAACCGCTCAGGTTGCCGATGATGGCCGAGTGCGGGATCAGCGCGCCCTTTGCCGGGCCGGTGGTGCCGCTGGTATAGATCAGGATCGCCGCATCGGTCGCCAGCGTTAGCACCGGCGCAAAGTCGGCCGCTGACTGCGCAATTTCCTGCTGCCAGTCCAGCGCATCGGGCAGGCTGCATTCCAGCGCGACCACCTGTTTCAGATCCGGGCAGGCGGCGCGTATCTGTTGCAGATTGGCGGCACCGGCCTGATCGACGATGGCCACCAACGCCGCGCTGTCCTGCAGCCGATATTCCAGCGCGTCGGGGCCGAACAGGGTCGACAGCGGCATCGCGATCGCGCCGAGTTGATGGCAGGCGATATGGGTAATCGCGGTTTCGGGACGTTGCGGTAGCACGATCGCTACGCAATCACCGCGTTGCACGCCGATCCGGCGCAACAGCGTGGACAGCCGGTTGGCCTGCTGTTGCAGCGCCGCATAGGTGAGGGTTGCGGTGTGGCCGGCTTCATCCTCGTAATAAATCGCGATGCGGCTGCCGCTGTTGCTATCCTTGGCCCAGCGCGTGCAGCAGACTTCTGCAATATTGAGTTCGGCCGGCACTTCCCAGCGAAAGGCCTGGTAGATGGCGGCGTAATTATCTGCTGCACTATCGAAATTGAGGGAATTCATCAAGTCTCCAGTATAATTATCGAACGATCGTGCTATTTAAACTCTGGTAAGACAAACTTCTATGGAAATCATCAAACAATCTCGTTCCGAATTTATCATGCTTCGCGGCCTGCAATACCATGTGCGCCATTGGGGCAATCAGGATGCGCCAAAACTGTTCATGCTGCATGGCTGGATGGACGTTTCGGCTTCGTTCCAGTTCGTGGTTGATTGCCTGCGGCAGGATTGGCATGTGATTGCACCGGACTTGCGCGGTTTCGGCCTGACCAGCTCGCCCGGCGTTGACAGCTACTGGTTCCCCGATTATCTGGCCGACCTCGATGCGTTGTTGGATCACTACGCGCCGCAGCAGGCGGTCAATCTGCTGGGGCACAGCATGGGTGCCAACGTGGTCATCAGCTACGCCGGCGTGCGCCCGCAGCGGGTCGGCAAGCTGATCAATCTGGAGGGCTTCGGCTTGCCGGTGACGCAGGCGCAGCAGGCGCCCGGGCGCTATGCGCTGTGGCTCGACGAATTGCGCCTGAAGCCGGCGCTGCGCAGCTATCCGAGCCGGGCGGCGGTCGCCGCGCGCCTGCAAAAGACCAATCCGCGCCTAAGCAATGCGCGGGCGGACTTCCTGTCAGCGCATTGGGCCGCCGAAAATGCCGTGGGCGGCTGGGAAATCCTCGCCGACCCGGCGCACAAGCTGACCAGCCCGCTGCTGTACCACGTCGAGGAAGTGATGGCGTGCTGGCAGGCAATCACCGCACCCATGCTGTGGGTCGAAGCCAGCGATACCGATGTCTGGAAGTGGATGGGGCCGAAAGCCGAAGCCAGAATCGAGATCGACCGCCGCATCGGCTTCATCCGCAACGTCACTACCGCAGTGATCGACGATGCCGGCCACATGCTGCACCATGATCAGCCGCAGGTTCTGGCGCGGCTGGTGGAAGATTTCCTGCTGCAGTAGCAAGCATGCTGGCGGGTGCCGCGACAGCTGCGAAACGGCGCATGTGCTGTTGCAGCATCCGGTGTGCACGCGGGGTACAATGACCCTTTTGATAATGCTGGTGTTCCCATGCTTAACGTCGATCTCCATTGCCATTCCAACGTCTCCGATGGCGTCCTGACGCCGCAGGCGCTGGCTGCGCGCGCCAGGCAGAACGGCGTCGACGTATGGGCGCTGACCGACCACGACGAAGTCGATGGGATTGCGCATGCCCGGGTGGCCGCAGCCGAGAATGGGATGCGCTTTGTGGCGGGGGTCGAAATTTCCGTCACCTGGGCGGCGCAGACGGTGCATATCGTCGGCCTGCAGATCGATGAAACCAATCGTGCGCTGCTGCAAGGCTTGCAGGCGACTCGCAACGGGCGCGAACAGCGCGCGCGCGCGATCGCCGCGCAACTGGCCGAGCATGGCATTGCCGACGCTTATCAAGGCGCGCTCAAGTATGTCGGCAATCCGGATCTGATTTCGCGCACCCACTTCGCCCGCTACATCGTCGAACTCGGCCATCAGGCCGATATCAGCGCGGTGTTTCGCCTTTACCTGTCGGAAGGCAAGCCCGGTTACATACCGCACAGCTGGGCCACGCTAAAAGATGCGGTCGGCTGGATCCGCGGTGCCGGCGGCATCGCGGTGGTTGCGCATCCGGGACGCTACAAGTACGGCGTGGTGGCGTTTGGCGCCTTCCTGGATGAATTCAAGCAGCTTGGCGGCAGCGCCATCGAGGTTGTCACCGGCAGCCATACGGCCGACCAGTATCCGATATACGCCAAGGTGGCGCAGGATTACGGTTTCATGGCTTCGCGCGGCTCGGACTTTCATGGGCCGCACGAGTCGCGCATCGATCTGGGCCGATTGCCGCCGCTGCCGGCCGGCGTGACGCCGGTCTGGCACGATTGGGCTTGACCTGACTTGGCGCAAGCAGTCGCGTCATAGGCGCGCGCTGCCGGCCTGGTGGCCTTGAAATTTGCCTGCGAAATCCACATCTTCGAACAACTTAATTCCCATACCACCGATAAAAGGCCTTGAATGAAACGTATTGTCCTGTTCCTCGCCACCAACCTTGCCGTGATACTGGTCATGTCGATCGTACTGTCGGCATTGGGTGTGAACCGCTACCTGAGCGGCAGCGGCCTGAACCTGGGCAGCCTGATGGTGTTTTCGCTGGTGGTCGGCTTCACCGGCGCGATTTTTTCCCTGCTGATCAGCAAGCCGATGGCGAAATGGTCGACCGGCGCGCGCGTCATCGATGCGCCTTCCTCGTCCACCGAGCTGTGGCTGGTCGATACCGTGCGCCGCCTGTCCCAGAAGGCCGGCATCAGCATGCCGGAAGTAGCGGTGTTCGAGGGCGCTGCCAATGCCTTTGCCACCGGCGCGTTCAAGAATTCCGCGCTGGTTGCGGTTTCCACCGGCTTGCTCGAAAGCATGACCAAGGAAGAGGTCGAAGCGGTCATCGGGCATGAAATTGCCCACGTTGCCAATGGCGATATGGTGACCATGACGCTGATTCAGGGTGTGGTCAACACCTTCGTGGTGTTCCTGGCGCGGGTGGTCGGCTATGCGATCGACAAGGCAGTATTCCGTAGCGGCAATAACGATCGCAGCCCCGGCATCGCCTACATGGCGACGGTGTTTGTCTGCGAACTGGTGTTCGGCTTGCTGGCATCCATCATCGTGGCCTGGTTTTCGCGCCAGCGCGAATTCCGTGCGGACGCCGGTTCTGTGCAGTTGCTGGGCCGTACCGAACCGATGGTGCATGCGCTGGCCCGTCTGGGCGGACTCGAACCGGGCGAGTTGCCGAAATCGATGGCGGCATCCGGAATCAGCGACAGGCCGGGTTTTGCCGCACTGTTTTCGACTCATCCGCCGATTGAGGCGCGTATCGCTGCATTGCGCGCGATCCCATAAATCTGCAGTTTTCCTTAATCCCGTACTCGATCCCATTCAACGACGGTAGTCATTGCGCTACCGTCATTTTTGTTTTCCCCCATGAGCCAATTTTTCCAGCTGCATCCAGACAATCCGCAACCGCGCCTGCTCAAGCAGGCGGCGCAAATCATCCACGCCGGCGGCATCGTCGCATTGCCGACCGATTCCTGCTACGCGCTGATATGCCATCTCGACGACAAGCATGCAGTCGAGCGCATGCGTCGTATCCGTGGTGTCGATGACAAGCACCTTTTGACTTTGCTGTGCCGTGATTTGAGTGAAATTGCGCTCTATGCGCGGATCGACAATACGCAGTTCCGCATGCTCAAGGCGGCCACTCCCGGCCCGTATACGTTTATTCTGGAAGCCACCAAGGAAGTGCCGCGCCGTTTGAGCCATCCATCGCGCAAGACGATCGGCTTGCGGGTACCGGAAAACCGGATCGCGCACGCGTTGCTGGAAGAACTTGGCCAGCCCTTGCTGAGTACCACCCTGATTCTGCCCGGGCAGGCAGATCCCTTGACCGATCCGGAGCAGATCCGCACACTGCTGTCGAAGCAAATTGAACTGATTGTGGACGGCGGCGCCTGCAGCCTGGAGCCGACCACCGTCATCGATCTGGTCGGTGCCGAGCCGGTCCTGGTGCGTCAGGGGCGCGGCAACGCCGCATTGTTCGGCTTGTAAAAGGGCGCCGCGCAGACTTCTTATAGTATGGTATGTATTTTTAGAGTCGATCTATTTATATTCGGTAAAGGCAATGTTTTTATCTATACTCCGTCATATTTAAAATATGATGAGAGTGCAAACAGCACCACATCCGGTTTTTGTCGCGCTTGTCGCGGTATCCGCAATGACTGCAAACCGGTAGCGGTCCATCCCCTCTGATAAAATCCAGCCATGAATGACATGATCCAGACCGTCGCGGTATATGCGCTACCGGTATTATTCGCAATAACGCTGCATGAAGCGGCGCATGCCTATGCCGCCAAGTATTTCGGCGACACGACTGCTTACCAGCAAGGCCGGATGAGCCTCAATCCGGTCAGGCACATCGACCCTTTCGGTACCATCCTGATTCCGATCATGATGTATTTCGCCACCGGCGGCGCTTTTCTGTTCGGTTACGCGAAGCCGGTTCCGGTCGATTTTTCACGCTTGCGCAATCCGAAGAAGCAAATGGCCTGGGTCGCCCTGGCTGGCCCGGCCGCGAATCTATTCATGGCGTTGCTGTGGATGATCTTCGGCACGTTGCTGGCAGCGCTGCAGATGGAAGAAATGTTCTTCATGCGCATGGCGCAAGCCGGAGTGCTGGTCAATCTGGTGATATTTGCTCTCAACCTGTTTCCGCTGCCGCCGCTCGACGGCGGGCGCATCGTCACCAGCATGCTGCCGGACAAATATGCGACGCCGTATGCGCGCATCGAACCTTACGGCTTTTTCATCCTGATCGGGCTGATGTTGCTGCATGTGCTGCAGTATTGGCTGGTACCGGTGATGGTGATCGCCAATACCGTATTGACATTAATCGTTTCCCCACTGAACTTTCTTTTGAACTGACCGACTGACTATGTACCCTGATCGCGTTGTTTCCGGCATGCGCCCCACCGGCGCGCTGCACCTTGGCCATTATCATGGCGCCCTGAAAAACTGGATCAGGATGCAGGCTGAAATGCCGTGCCTGTTCTTTGTTGCCGACTGGCATGCATTGACTACCAACTACGACGACCCTTCGCAGATAGAAGCCAGCACCTGGGAGATGGTGATCGACTGGCTGGCGGCCGGCGTGGATCCGTCCGAAGCGACACTCTTCATTCAGTCCCGGGTGCCGGAACATGCGGAATTGCACTTGCTGCTGTCGATGGCCACGCCGCTGGGCTGGCTGGAGCGGGTGCCGACCTACAAGGACCAGATCGAAAAGCTGTCGCACAAGGATCTCACCACCTACGGTTTCTTGGGCTATCCATTGCTGATGGCTGCCGACGTGCTGATTTATCGCGCCACCCAAGTGCCGGTCGGCGAAGACCAGGTGCCGCATGTCGAGATAACGCGCGAAATCGCGCGCCGCTTCAATCATCTGTACGGCAAGGAAAAAGGCTTCGAGGAAAAGGCGCAGGAAGCGGTCAAGAAACTCGGCAGCAAGCGCGCCAAGATGTACAACCAATTGCGCACCGAATTCCAGCAGAAAGGCAAGGAAGATGCTCTGGAGCAAGCCAAAGCCATGCTCGACGATGCACAAAACCTGTCGATGATCGACCGCGAACGGTTGTTCGGTTATCTGGAAGGCAGTCGCAAGCTGATCCTGGTCGAACCGCAGGCGCGCCTGACCGAATCATCGCGCCTGCCGGGCCTGGACGGACAAAAGATGTCCAAGAGCTACGGCAATGCGATTGCGCTGCGCGAGGACAAGGACTCCGTCACCAGGAAAATCCGCACCATGCCGACCGACCCGGCGCGGGTGCGCCGCACCGATCCGGGCGATCCGGAAAAATGTCCGGTGTGGCAGCTGCACCAGGTGTATTCCGATTCCGCCACCAAGGAATGGGTGGTCACGGGTTGCAAATCCGCCGGCATCGGTTGCCTCGAATGCAAGCAGCCGGTGATCGACGCGGTGCTGAAAGAGCAGGAGCCGATGCGCGAACGGGCTCAGCAATACCTCGACGATCCTTCGCTGGTGCGTGCAATCATCGCCGACGGCTGCGACAAGGCGCGCAAACTGGCGCAGGAAACCATGCGCGACGTGCGCGAGGCCATGGGTCTGAGCTATAGCTAGACCATGAGCGCTTTCGTTGCCTTGCACACAAATCAGGATGCGCCTTCTGCCTGGGTGCAGCGCTTCGCGGCGCTGATTCCGCCCGGGCAGGTGCTGGATCTGGCGTGCGGCGGTGGGCGCCATGCGCGTTTGCTGGCGGCTTCCGGACATCCGGTGTTGGCGGTGGACCGCGACCCGGCGGCGCTGGCCCGGGCAGCCGGGCCGGGCATTGTCACCACCGAGGTCGATCTGGAAGCCGATGGTGCGGCATGGCCTTTCGAGGATGGTCAGTTTGCCGCGATCGTAGTTGTTAATTATCTACATCGCCCTTTGTTCCCGCATATTCTGGCTAGCCTGGCAAACGGCGGTGTGCTGATATATGAGACTTTCGCCAGCGGCAATGCGCTCTACGGCAAGCCATCCAATCCGGATTTTTTACTGAACCGCGGCGAGTTGCTCGACCTGCTCAGGCAGTATGCCGGCAGCATGCATGTGCTGGCATTTGAAGACGGCTATACCGCGGTGCCGAAGCCTGCGATGGTGCAAAGGATATGCGCGATCAAGAATCCAGCCGGCTTTCCACCCGGACAGCCGCGACTGTTTTGATGCCATATTGCGAGCAACACTGCAACACTGCACCACGCGCGCGGGCTATCCGCTACAATTAATCCTTTACATTCCACGTATTAAAGACTCTTTATGATCAAGGGCAGCATAGTAGCAATCGTCACCCCGATGCACGCAGACGGCAGCCTCGATCTGCCTGGCTTGCGCAAACTGATAGACTGGCACATCGCAGAAGGCACCGACGGCATCGTGATTGTCGGCACCACCGGCGAATCGCCGACAGTCTCGGTGGAAGAGCACTGCGAACTGATCAGGGTCGCAGTCGAACATACCAACAAGCGCATCCCTATCGTCGCCGGCACCGGCGGCAATTCCACTTCAGAGGCGATCGCGCTGACCCGTTATGCGAAGGATGTCGGCGCCGACGCATCGCTGCTGGTGGTGCCGTATTACAACCGTCCGACCCAGGAAGGCATGTATCAGCACTTCAAAAAAATCGCCGAGTCGGTGGATTTGCCGGTGATTTTGTATAACGTTCCAGGCCGCACGGTGGCCGACATGCATAACGACACCATCCTGCGCCTGGCGCAAGTCCCGGGTATCATCGGAGTCAAGGATGCGACCGGCAACATCGGCCGCGGCACCGACCTGATCCGACTTGCGCCACAATCCTTTGCGGTATATTCGGGTGACGATCCGACCGCCATGGCGTTGATGTTTTGCGGTGGCAAAGGCAATATTTCGGTGACCGCCAACGTGGCGCCGCGTGCGATGCATGAGCTGTGCATGGCGGCAATGGATGGCAATGTGGCACTGGCAATTGAAATCAACAATCACTTGCTGCCGCTGCACAACAAACTCTTCATTGAACCCAATCCGCTGCCGGTCAAATGGGCGATGACGGAAATGGGTTTGATACCGCCGGGCATCCGCCTGCCGCTGGTGCCGATGTCTGCGCAGTACCAGGATGCGGTGCGTGCAGCGTTGCGTGAGTCGGGTGTATTGCCGGGTGTATTACAATAAGCGTCAACTTCTCCACCAGCCGGACGGATTGCATTGCTCCGGCTCCGAACATCGCTTTTTAATTCCGTAACGATATGACTATTCGCAAGAACACTCAGTTGGATCAACGCAATATCGCTCAGCGTGGCCTTGTTTATGGCCTGGTTCTGGCCGGGCTGACCGGTTGCAGCTCCGTCGGTTCCATGCTTGAAGCGGACAAGATCGATTACAAAAGCGCGAGCAAGGCATCCGCGCCTTCGCTGGAAATTCCGCCGGACCTGACGCAATTGCAGCGCGACAATCGCTATGCGATTCCCGATCTGAATAACCGCGGCACTGCAACCGCTTCCGGTTTCAGCTTGCAACAAAATACGCAGAGTCCGGCCGCTGCTGCTGTAGCAGTGGCACCCAAGGCGGCCGCCGACATCCATATCGAACGGGCTGGCAACCAGCGCTGGTTAGTCGTCAAGCAATCGCCGGAAGTCTTGTGGCCGCAAATCAAGGAATTCTGGCAGGAATCGGGTTTCCTGATCAATCTCGAATCTCCTGAATCGGGTGTGATGGAAACCGATTGGGCAGAAAATCGGGCAAAAATTCCTCAGGACATTATTCGCAGAACGCTGGGGAAAGTGCTTGATTCCTTGTATTCGACCGGTGAGCGCGATAAATTCAGGACGCGACTGGAGCGTGGCGCGGACGGCACCACTGAGATATTTATCAGTCACCGCGGCGCGCAAGAGGTGCTGACTGGCAGCAACAAGGAAACTACGGTATGGACGCCGCGGCCTGCTGACCCTGAACTCGAAGCCGAATTCCTGTCGCGTTTGATGGCGCGCTTCGGCATTGAGGTGGAGCAGGCCAAGGTGATAGTGGCGAATGCCGCACCGGAGCAGACGCGGGCCAGGATCGTCAAGGCCGGCGGCGCCAACAGCGCCTATGTCGAGGTTGACGAAAATTTTGAACGGGCTTGGCGCCGGGTCGGCTTGGCTCTGGACCGGGTCGGATTCACGGTGGAAGACCGCGATCGCAACCAGGGTCTGTATTTTGTCCGCTACGTGGATCAGGATCTGGACGCAAATAACAAGCCTACTGGCGAGAAAGGCTTCCTCTCCCGCCTGTTTTCATCCAGCTCTTCCGACAAGGCAAAAAAAGCGCAGCGTTATCGCGTTGCGGTCAAGGGCGTAGCCGCTGCCAGCCAGATTTCGGTCTTGGATGACAAGGGGCTTGCAGAAACCTCACCGGCTGCAGGAAAAATTCTGTCTTTGTTGAATGAGCAATTAAAATAGAAATCAGGTGCTGAGGGTGCTGAAACTCGCTGTACTTTGAAGTTTTCCTGCCTGGGCAGCGGTAGCGATGGAAATGCGCTGCTGATTTGCGCCGCATCGGGCATCACGCGCACTACGGTGATGCTCGATTGCGGTTTTGGCTTGCGCGAGACCGAACGCCGATTAATCCGACTAGGCATGACTCCGGGTGATTTGTCCGGGATTGTGGTCACCCATGAGCACCAAGACCATGTCGGCGGCGTATTCACGCTGGCACGCCGTCACCGCATTCCTGTCTGGCTCAGTTACGGCACATATCGGGCTGTGCGGCATAAATGCGAGGGGGTCGAACTGCATTTTTGCCGCGACGGGGATCGTTTCAGCATCGGCGACTTGTGCCTGTCGCCTTACACCGTGCCGCATGATGCACGCGAGCCGCTGCAATACGTGGCAACCGATGGAAACTCCACACTCGGCGTGCTGACCGATGCCGGCCAGTCAACGCCGCATCTGGTGCGGGCTCTGGACAGATGCGATGGCATTTTTTTGGAGTGCAATCACGATAAGGCGATGCTTGTCGATTCCAGTTATCCGTATTCGCTTAAGAAACGTATCGGCGGCGATTATGGACATCTTTCCAACGAAACGGCGTCCGGGATACTGCGGGAGATCGACAAGTCGCACCTGAAGCGGCTGGTCGGCGGCCATCTCAGCTTGCAAAACAATACCCCTGCACTCGCTCTGGCAGCTCTAATGCGGGGTTTGGATGGTCATCGGGCCGAGGTAACAGTGGCCTGCCAGCAGGACGGATTCGACTGGATCGATTTGTCGCCGGTTTGATTTTCTTGCGTCGCGTATTCGGCAAGCTCTTTTCCTGCAGCAAAAAGCAAATTACTTCCAACGTAAAAAAGCCAGCCGGTTGGCTGGCTTTTTCAGGTAATCAGATGATTACTTGGCTGGTTCAGCAGGTGCAGCAGGTGCGTCAGCAGGAGCGGCGTCAGCAGGAGCAGCAGGTGCGGCGTCAGCAGGAGCGGCGTCAGCAGGTGCAGCAGGCGCGGCGTCAGCAGGAGCAGCGTCAGCAGGAGCGGCAGGTGCAACGCTCTCAACAGCTGGTTCTGCTACTGGCTCTTCTTTCTTGCCGCAACCAGCCAAAACGATAGCCAACAGGGACGCTAACAGGAGTGATTTTTTCATGAGTATTCCTTAAATTGAATTTGAATGAATGACAGATTTATTGCGATGAATAATTACCGGTAATTATCGCTCAATAGTTTGGTTTTTTTCGATTATGCACGAATTGGTGCACTGCGATACTTATAACCCTACCAGCCGCAATTATAGCGATTTTTAAAAGTTCTGCTATAAGTGCCAACATTATTTTTGTAATATCGCAACATGTGCCGACCTAATTCCAATGATCGGAATGATGAGGGAGGCAAGTTGGCGCATTTGATAATCGAATTATCGAAGTAGCAGTATTTCACGCCAGATTCAGCCAGCCGTCCTGGTACCACAGATGCAGTGCTTCCTGTACGTCGACCGAAGCGGCGGCTATCTCTATGCCGTCCAGCGCGCGGCTATTTGCCAGCAAGTCGAGTGTGCTCTTGTCAGCGCGGGTAGTCGCAAACGATTCGCCGTTAATGAAAATATGTTTACCGCGATACAGCATCTGGGTTTTGCGTGACAGCACTATCCCGCGCTTGATGGCCGCCTGGACGAATTTTTCTGCTGAGAGCGGGCGTGCCGGCGGCGCAAAGGTCACGCAGGCCTTCGGTTCCGACAGGTAGCCGCCCAGAAAGAGTGCGATGTCGTCTTCGGTGAACTGTACCTTGATCAATTCAGCCGAAATGCGCGACAGCATCGCGCGACTGATTTCGGCCGGATGCGCAGTCGGCTTCAGGTCTGGGTCCGCATACTTTCCGGGCAGATCGATCGAGTCGGCCATGAATTGCAGGAATGCTTCGCCCAGTTCCTGGTAGGCCGGAGCCCGGAAGCCGATCGAATAGGTCATACATTCGCCGATCGCGATGCCGTCGTGGGCATAATGGGGCGGCAGATAAAGCATGTCGCCCGGTTCCAGCACGAATTCCTGTTCCGGCTGGAAGTCGCGCAGGATCTTGAGCGGCAACCCTTCGATGATGGTCAGGTCTTTTTGCGCCCCGATACGCCAGTGGCGCTGGCCGTGCGCCTGCAACAGGAACACGTCGTAGGAATCGAAATGCGGGCCGACGCCGCCAGTGTCGGTCGCGTAGCTGATCATCAGGTCGTCCAGGCGTGCATCGGGGACGAAGCGGAACTGCCGCAGCAGCGCATCGGCCGCATCATGATGCAGGTTGACGCTTTGCACCAGCAGCGTCCAATTTTTCTGGCAGAGGTCGGGAACCGCATCAATCGGGCCGTTTTGCAGCTTGTATTGCTGCTCGAAATGGGTCAGCAGGCGGGATTCGACATCCTCTTGCCGGGCCAGCGCGAATAGTGCCTGGCGCGATAGCAATGGCTTGAAGCCGGGAATGGCTTGGCGGATCAGCAGCGGCTTTTTTTGCCAGTAATCGCGGAAAAATTGTGTCGGAGTCAATCCGCCCAGAAGAGTGAGTTTTTTCATGCGTGCATTATAGTCAAGACGGCCGGACAGGTATAATCTGCCGGTTATCAAAAGAAAGGATTAAACATGAAGATCGCCAAGAATACGGTAGTGACTGTGCACTACAAATTGTCAGATGCGCAAGGCAATCTGATCGAGGAAGGCCGCGAGCCGATGGTGTATCTGCATGGCGGCTATGAGAATACCTTGCCCAAAATCGAGGAAGCGCTGGAGGGCAAAGAGGCCGGATTCGACATCACAATCCAGGTTGAGCCGGAAGATGCATTCGGTGAATACGATGCGGAGCTGGTCAAGGTAGAGCCGCGCAAACATCTGCCGAACCCGCTGGAAGTCGGCATGCAGTTCGAAGGCACGCCGGAAGAAGGCGATAGAGGCGATAGCGGCTTGATCTTTACCGTGACCGATATTACCGACGACAAGGTGGTGTTGGACGGCAATCATCCGCTGGCAGGCATGGCGCTGCGGTTTTGGCTCAATGTCAAGGAAGTGCGAGCCGCCACCGAGGAAGAAATTACGCACGAACACGTGCACGGTGCGCATGGCCATCACCATGGCGATGACGACGATCTTGATGAAGGCGCGGGCGATGCGTTCCGCTCCCATCCGCTACACTAAATTGGCCGCAGCGGGCCACGAAACCCGCAATGCAAAGACGAACCGCAGACACATTCTCTGCGGTTTTTTTTACGCCAGGCTATTCTGAGCTCGGCGATTTTGGATCTGAATATATACTAATAGTAGTATTTTTAATGTCGCGCAATATTATTGCGGAAACATCTATAGTTTTACTTATACTCCCGGTTTTTTAAATTTTTAGTAGTTAATGAGAATGCCGGACGAAACAGCGTTTTACTTGCCGGTTGGACCGTGATTTTTGACCAGCCGGTGCTTACGCCCATGCTGCCGAGGTTTGCCTGCCAGTGGATCGTATCCGCTTTTACCTGTGCCTGCCCGTGCAGCAGCAACACCTTGCCGGGGAATTTTTTCGCCAGCCCGGTGAGTTGCTTGCGCACTTCGATAAAGCCATCGCGCCGCCCGCGGAGTTTGGCCAGTTTCCTGGCCTCGGGCACGATCAACGGGTTGCCGTCGCAAATCAGCACGATCGCTTGGTTTTTTTTCTGTGCCGCATGGATGAATATTCGCGCCAGCCATTCGCGATTGGCGATCAAGCGGTCTTCGAATTCGCTGTTGCGCCCGGCATCCGGCAGGTAGTGGTTGTTGTCGGCAGGCAAATTGATGGTTGCAAACAGGATGTTGCCGTATTCCCAGCGGGCATTTTCCGCATAGCTGCGAAATTTGGCACTACTCGATTGGCGAATCAGTGCAATGCTGGAGTTTCCGAAGGAAACATCGTCCGAGAGAAACAGTTCACGGACCCGATTCAATCTTTCAATCGCGATCGATTTGCCGTTTTTGGTTTTGCAATTGACCCAGTCGCTGGCGGCAAGCGATACGATCAGCGCGTTTTCAGCTCTCACCAGGGATTTCCTGCTGCGCGAATATACGCTGTCGCTGCAGTTCTCGGCACCGGATTTGATGCCGTTGACAACCACGAATGCAAGATTGTCCTCATTGCTGGCGTTGATTGCCTGCTGCAGCGGGTTTTCGCCGGCTTCAGGCGGGAAGGTGTGCGCAGTCACGCCGAAATCGAAGTTTCCCGGTTGCGCCCAGGCTGTGACAGATGCTGTCAGCAGCAAGCCGGCCAAAATAGGCAAGCAGGCAAGGCGCTTCATCGCAGCATGCATTCAGGCATCAGCCAGTTGCTTGAGGCGATACAGCGCATCGAGCGCTTCGCGCGGCGTAAGTGCATCCGGTTCGATCTCGGCCAGCGCGTCAGTCACCGCATTGCGGCCGATTGGCTCCGGTTCAGTCTCCGGCGGTTCGGCTGCGCTGGCCATTGCAAACAGGTCGAACTGCGGCGATGCCTGCACCGAATGCGCCTCCAGCGTAGCCAGATGGCGGCGCGCGGCGCGAATCACCGCCGGCGGCACTCCGGCCAGTTGCGCCACCTGCAAGCCGTAACTTTGCGAGGCCGGGCCGGCTTCCACTGCATGCAGGAACACGATGTTGTCCTTGTGCTCGACCGCCGACAGATGCACGTTGGCCGCGCTCGGATGCAGTTGCGGCAATTGCGTCAATTCAAAGTAGTGGGTGGCGAACAGCGTCAAGCTTTTGGTGGTTTCAATCAGATGCCGGGCGATGGCCCAGGCCAGCGCCAGACCGTCGAAAGTCGAGGTGCCTCGTCCGACTTCGTCCATCAGCACCAACGATTGCTGGGTGGCGCCGTTCAGGATGGCCGCCGATTCTGTCATTTCGACCATGAAGGTGGACCGTCCGCCCGCCAGATCGTCGGCCGCGCCGATACGCGTGAAGATGCGGTCGATCGGGCCTATCGTGGCGCTGGCGGCCGGAACATAGCTGCCGACATAAGCCAGCAGGGTAATCAAGGCCACCTGTCGCATGAACGTCGATTTGCCGCCCATGTTCGGGCCGGTGATCAGTTGCAGCCGGCGCTCGGGGGAAAACAGGCAATCGTTTGCGATGAAGCGTTCGATCTGATTCTCCACCACCGGATGGCGGCCCTGCACGATGTCGATGCCCGGCTCGGTTACCAGATTCGGCGCACACCAGTTGTGGCGCGCGGCGTGACTTGCCAGTGCCACCAGCACGTCGAGTTGCGCTACCGCATGGGCAATATTTTGTAATTCAGCAATAAACTGAGTCAATTCGTTGATCAGATTTTCATACAGGTATTTTTCGCGTGCCAGCGCCCGTTCCTGCGCCGACAATGCCTTGTCTTCAAATGCCTTGAGCTCGGGCGTGATGTAGCGCTCGGCGTTTTTCAGGGTCTGCCGGCGCCGGTAATCAATCGGCACCTTGTCGGTCTGGCCATGCGTGACTTCGATATAGAAGCCGTGCACCTTGTTGTATTCGACCCGCAAATTGGCGATGCCGGTGCGCTGGCGTTCCCGGGTTTCCAGGTCGAGCAGGAATTGTCCGGCATTCTCGGACAGCGCGCGCAGTTCATCGAGTTGCGCATCGCAACCGGGCGCAATCACGCCGCCGTCGCGCACCATGGTGGCCGGTTCTGCCATCACGCTGCGCGTCAGCAGTGCGAGGCAGGCTTCGGGGGTTGCCAATGCTTCCTGCAGGCAGGCCAGCAGATCGCTGTCGGTTGCGGCGTTGCAGCGGGCAAGCTGGTCGCGCAATGCCGGCAATTGCTGCAGGCCGTCGCGCAGGCCGGCCAAGTCGCGCGGACGAGCACTCGCCAGCGCGATGCGGGTAGTGATGCGTTCGATATCAGGAACCGCAGTTAACAGTCGTGACAGTGCATCGTTAGCGTCGTACTGCTGCAGTGCGGCAATCGCGCCTATGCGTGCCTGGGCGATGGATTGATCGCGGCGGGCGTGGTGCAGCCAGTGACGCAGCAGGCGCGAACCCATCGCGGTGCGGCAATGGTCCAGTAAGGAAAATAAGGTCGGCGCCGCCGCTGACGCATCCTGGCCGCGTATCGTCTCGCTGATTTCAAGATTGCGCCGGGTGGCAGCATCCAGCCCGATGAATTCATTCTCGGACTCGACCGTCAGCGTGCGCACATGCTGCAAGCTCTTGCCCTGGGTCGCCTGCGCGTAGCGCAGCAGCGCACCGGCCGCGCCGATGGCGGCGCTCAGGCTTTCGGCACCGAAGCCGCCCAGGGTTGCCACATCGAGCTGTTCGAGCAAGGATTTTTCACTGCCGGAAAAATCGAAATGCCAGTCCGCCACCCGCACCGCCTTGCCGGTGAGACCGGCCTGCAGCACGATGTCGCTGCCATCGGCCAGCAGGATTTCGGCCGGCAGGATGCGCTCCAGTTCCTGCTGCAGGCGCGCCTCGAACCCGTTCGCCGCTTGCGTGAACTCCATCAGTTTCAATGCGCCGCTGGCCATTGAGAGCCAAGCCAGGCCGACGGTGACGGTTTTGCGCTGCGCGACTTTGCACAGGGCCAGCAGCGGCTGCTCGGATTTTTCTGCCAGCAGATGCGGGTCGCTCAGGGTGCCGGGCGTGATGACGCGCTGAACCTTGCGTTCGACCGGACCCTTGCTGGTTGCCGGGTCGCCGATCTGCTCGCAGATCGCAACCGATTCGCCCTGCTTGATGAGTTTGGCCAGATATTGATCTGCCGAATGATAGGGAATGCCGGCCATCTTGATCGGATTGCCGCCCGACGCGCCGCGCTGAGTCAGCGTAATGCCAAGCAAGCGCGCAGCTTTCTCCGCATCCTCGAAAAACAGCTCATAGAAATCGCCCATCCGATAAAACACCAGCGTCGATGGATAGTCCGCTTTGATGCCTAAATATTGCTGCATCATTGGGGTGTGCTTGTCCAAGGTCTTGATTTCTCTAGCTATCTGCTTGATTTCATTGCTTGCTACGGCCATTCAATCCTCTCGTCCGGTGTCAACCAATGACACCTTTCCCAAATTCTTATAAAAAACAACATATCTGCAGCACGGATGCCAACTTGTCAATGCGCAATCCAAAACCGGTATTATCCAACGTCGGGTCGGTTCGACGATACTTAAATTCGCTGTCGCCATCAGCGCCGTTTCTGCGCAAGCCGATGAAGCCGGGCGATAGCGGGCTTTGACGGGCACGGGTGTTGTGGTGGGTTTGAAAGAGGCGCAGCTGCAAGATGGGCATTCCATCTGCAATCTGGCTTATTAATGCCCGGACTGTCTGCAAGGCGGAAAATTGTACAACCGTTCGATCAAGCCGTTTCTGTGGATGGATTGCCTTATGGATTCATGGCGAACTGCAGTTCTGCCTGGGGTGACGCATCGATAGCCAGCAGCGCATCTTTTGAAGACAGCGCACTGGCCCGCACTCCCAGCAATCGCAGCTTTTGCTGCAGCGGCACGCGCCGCAGGCATTCTCCCGCGGCGCGGCGAATCGTCGCGGGATCGGCGGTCGGTGCTGGCAGCGTAACGTCGCGCGTCACGGTGCGGAAGTCATCAAACCGTAACTTGATGCCGATGGTGCGCCCGAGGTAACCCTTGCGCTGCAGGTCTTCCGCCACACGGGTGCACAGGGTAGTGAATATTCCCGACAGGGTGGCGCGGTCGTGGCGGGCGTGCAGGTCGCGCTCGAAGGTGGTTTCGCGGCTGATCGATTTTGGTTCGGAGTGCGTGATGATCCTGCTGTCGTCGATACCGTGAGCGGCTTCATGCAGCCAGCAGCCGTAGCTGCGACCGAAATGCATCTGCAGCAACGCGGGTTCGGCGTGCGCCAGGCCGGCGATCGTGGTGATGCCGAGTGTTGCGAGTTTTTCAGTCGCCTTGGGGCCGATGCCATTGATCTTTCGTACCGGCAGCGGCCAGATCCGGCGCGGGATGTCGGTCAGATTCAGGATCGTGATGCCATCCGGCTTTTCAAGGTCCGAGCAGATCTTCGATAACAGCTTGTTAGGCGTGATGCCAATCGAGCAGGAAAGTCCGGTGGCGTCCAGCACCGCTTGTTTGATGCGTTGCGCCAATTCCAGCGTGTTGCCCGGTAACGCGCTTAGATCGATGTAGATTTCGTCGATGCCGCGGTCTTCGATTTGCGGCGCAATGCCCGCCACCGCGGCTTTGAACAGGCGCGAATAATGGCGATAGGCATCGAAGTTGACTGGCAGCAGCACGGCATCCGGTGCCAGTTGCGCGGCTTTCATTACGCCCATGCCGGAGAAAACGCCGAGAGCCCGCGCCTCATAGGTGGAGGTCGTGATGACGCCCCGGCCGGCATAGTCGCGTAACCGTGCGAAACGTCGGCTGCCGTCCTGCTGGACCGTCGGCTGCGAGTCGCTGCGTCCGCCGATTACGACCGGATGGCCGCGTAATTCCGGGTAGCGCAGCAGTTCGACCGATGCGTAGAAGGCATCCATATCCAGATGGGCAATACGGCGAGGCTGGGCGTTCATCATGGTTTTTTGACTGAAAGGGATGCAAGTAAGCGCTGCAATATTATACTGTTTATATGTACAGTATTTATGGTAGAGTTTGTTTCGTTATCGCTGTTTTCATATAGGAACGACCACCATGGCGAACCTCCATACCATCGGAACGCATTTAGGCTCCGAATACACTCCTGCATCATTCCTGATCCGATTGGGCAGACGTGAAATATCCGTTTGCCGTGACTTTCGCAAGCGCTATTACGCGGTACATCCAGTCGTGGATTGTAGTACCGGAAGCGAGCGTGGATACATTGAGATAGTGTTGCTGCGCAGGTGGTTGATCATTCTTTCCAAAGCCCGGCAATGTTAATGCGGCAGATCCGACTCTTTCCGGTACTGCAAACCAGCGGGCCGGCAGCGGTGTCGGATTTCACAATCTTCGTATTTGAAAGCAAGAGCCGGAGTGCAATCCACTGCTGTCGTTGATAAACTCGCTTGCAACAGGTCGCTCGTTGAAAGGAGTACATGATGAACATATCAGCGAAAAATGCGCAACGCGCAGCCGCAACGGTGAATGATCCGCGTTGGGCTGCTGTGGTCGCTCGTAAATTCGAGGCGGATGGCACGTTTTATTACTCGGTCAAGAGTACCGGCGTATATTGCCGCCCTTCGTGCACAGCCCGGTTGGCGCGGCCGGAGAACGTGCGTTTCCATATCAGTCGTGAGGACGCCGAGCAGGCTGGTTTTCGGCCCTGCAAGCGTTGCAAGCCGGACCAGCCTTCGCTGCTAGACCAGTATGCGGTCAAAGTCACTGCAGCCTGCAGGATCATCGAAACATCGGAAAGCGCGCCCGGGCTGCATGAACTGGCAACGCGCGTCGGCGTGAGCGCCTATCATTTTCATCGCGTGTTCAAGCAGATTGCCGGATTGACGCCACGAGAATATGCGGTGGCGCAGCGCGAGAAGCGGGTGCGCAATGCGCTTGAGCTTGATGGTAGCGGCACGCGCATCGACACCATCACGGAAGCGATTTTCGACGCCGGCTACAACGCCAACTCCCGCTTTTACGAAAAATCGAATGCAGTGCTGGGGATGACGCCGACCAACTATCGGGCCGGCGGTGCCAACATGGAAATCCGTTTCGCCATTGGCGAATGCACGCTCGGTGCGATTCTGGTGGCCCAAAGCGAGCGCGGCGTTTGCGCGATTCTGATGGGCGACGATCCGGACGCGCTAGCGCGTGACCTGCAGGATCGCTTTCCGCGCGCCAGCCTGATCGGCGGCGACAGCGCATTCGAGCAACTGGTGGCCACCGTGGTCGGCTTTGTCGAAGCGCCTGGCAAGGGCCTGAACTTGCCGCTGGATATACGCGGAACCGCATTCCAGCAACGGGTCTGGCAAGCGCTACGAGAGATTCCGGCCGGTCAAACCGCAAGCTACACCGAGATCGCACTCCGGATCGGTGCGCCGAAATCGGTGCGGGCGGTAGCGGGGGCGTGCGCCGCCAACGCGCTGGCGGTGGCGATCCCGTGCCACCGGGTGGTGCGCAACGATGGCGGCCTGTCCGGCTATCGCTGGGGTGTCGAACGCAAGCGCGCGCTGCTGGACAATGAAGCGCGCATTGTTGGAAAAGGTGGGCGCGGATAACCAGCCTGAAATGAAAATCTGACGCATTGTCTGCGAAATACACGAAAAAATGAACGCTTCCGATGCCACAACTGGTTTCGTAAAAATAAGGAGTATCACCATTTTTATGGCATTTGCCGCATAATATTATTGCGTATTTAAAAATACTCATGTTAGTTATTATGTGCGCCGAAACCTCTACGCAGCGTGAGAAGCTGTTCCTTCGCACGCCATCGGCAGCTTTTTCTATGCCTTTCGTGAACATGCAACATCAGATGCGAGACGTCCGTGACAATGAATCTGTTCGAAGATACTGATCGAGGCCGAACCTGGCGCGAGGAGCTGGGTCCGGGCGCGGTAGTGCTGCGCGGCTTCGCGCTGGCGTCCCAGGCAAATATTTTGGCGGCTTTGTCCGAAATCACAGCCAAGGTGCCGTTTCGCCATATGGTCACGCCGGGCGGCTTGCGGATGTCAGTGGCAATGACGAACTGCGGTGCCTGCGGATGGGTATCCGATCGCACCGGTTACCGCTATGATGCGCTCGATCCGGATAGCGGCCGGTCCTGGCCTGCGATGCCGGAGCTGTTCCTGGCGCTGGCGCAGGAGGCCGCGGCCAGCGCCGGTTTCAGGAACTTCGCGCCGGACGCGTGCCTGATCAACCGCTACCAGCCGGGCGCGCGACTGTCCTTGCATCAGGACAAGGACGAGCGCGACTTCGGCCAGCCGATTGTCTCGGTGTCGCTCGGTATTCCGGCGATCTTCCTGTTCGGCGGTTTCCGGCGCGACGACCAGCCGATGCGGGTGCCGCTGGAACACGGCGATGTGGTGGTGTGGGGCGGTCCGGCGCGGCTGCGATATCACGGCGTGATGCCGCTGAAGGCCGGGCATCACGCGGTGCTAGGCGAGCAGCGCATCAATCTGACATTGCGCAAAGCGGCCTGATTTCGAAACTAAAGTTGTTGGCGAAAAAATCTCGTCTAGACATGCAGTGCATGTCCCAGCGCACGCAACGCTGCTTCCTGTACCGCTTCGCCGAGTGTCGGATGGGCGTGGATGGTGCCAGCCACGTCCTCGAGCACTGCGCCCATCTCGATCGAATGACAGAACGCGGCGCTCAACTCGGACACGCTGCGTCCGACCGCTTGCCAGCCGACGATCAGATGATTGTCACGGCGTGCGACCACCCGCACAAAACCGTCTGCCGACTCGATGGTCATCGCGCGGCCGTTGGCGGCGAACGGAAATATCGCATTGATGCAGTCAAGCCCCGCTTGCAGTGCGCTTTGCGGCGTCTGGCCGACGACCACCAGTTCGGGATCGGTAAAGCACACGGCAGGGATTGCGGCCGGTATGAATTGGCGGCGTTTGCCGGCAATGATCTCGGCCACCATTTCACCCTGCGCCATCGCGCGGTGCGCCAGCATCGGCTCACCGGTCAGGTCGCCGATTGCCCAGACGTCGCGCATCGAGGTCCGGCATTGGTCGTCGATTCTTACCGCGTGGCCCGCCATGTCGAGCATCAGACTTTCCATGCCCCAGCCTTTCGTGCGGGGCCGGCGGCCGACCGCCACCAGCACCTGGTCGGCCGCCAGTTCCGACTCATCACCCTGGGCGTTGCGCACCCGTACTGCATCGCCGTTCGGGTTCAGACCCTGTACCGTACAGCCCAGGTGCAGCTTTACTCCCAGCCGCTGCAGCGAGGCGGCTACCGGTTTGCTCAGATCTTCGTCGTAAGCTGGCAATGCGCGGTCTAGCGCTTCGACCACGCTGACCTCGGCGCCCAGCTTGCGATAGGCGATGCCCAGTTCCAGTCCGATATATCCGGCGCCGACAACCACCAGACGGCGCGGCAGCGATACCGGCGACAGCGCTTCGGTAGAGCTGATGACGGAACCGCCAAACGGCATGTTCGGCAGTGCCACCGCCTGCGAACCGCTTGCCAGCAACAAGTGCTGGCAAGCGATGCGCAGCGGCGCTTCTTCATCCCGCTTTACTTCGACCGTTTTGCCATCGATGACGCGCGCCCAGCCCTTGATTACCTGCACACCGTTTTTCTTCAGCAGCGCCGCCACACCGGCAGTCAGCTTGTGGACGATGCCATCCTTCCAGCGCACTGTTTGCAGCAGTTCGATGCGTGGCGACTGCACATGAATTCCCAGCGCAGAGTCGCCCGCATAATGGCGTGCCTTTTCGAACTCGTCGGCGGCGTGTATCAAGGCCTTGGACGGGATGCAGCCGATGTTCAGGCAGGTGCCGCCAAGCAGTTCGCCCTCGACTAGGGTAGTGGCAATGCCCAGTTGTGCAGCGCGGATCGCGGCGACATAACCGCCGGGTCCGCCGCCGATTACCAGCAATGTGGTCGATTGTGGGTCCATTCTCTACTCGACGAACAGGGTTGCCGGACATTCCAGGTAGCCGCGCAGCGCCTGTATGAACTCGGCCGCGTGCATGCCGTCGACTACCCGGTGATCGAACGATGACGACAAATTCATCATCTGTCGCGGCACCATCGCACCGGCACGGATCATCGGCCGCAAGACCATCCGGTTGACACCGACAATGGCCACTTCCGGATGGTTGATGACCGGCGTGGAGACGATGCCGCCCAAGGCTCCCAGGCTGGTAATGGTGATGGTCGATCCCGAGAGTTCCTCGCGCAGTGCCTTGCCGCTGCGCGCGGCCGCGGCCAGACGCGTCACTTCGGCCGCGCTCGACCACAGGTCGCGTGCCTCCGCATGGCGCAGCACCGGCACCACCAGGCCTGCGTCGGTCTGGGTGGCAATGCCGATGTGGACCGCGCTGTAGCGCGTAACGATGCCGGCATCGTCGTCGAAGCGGGCATTAATCTGGGGGAAATCACGTACCCCGAGCACCACCGCCCGCATCAGCAGCGGCAGTAAGGTGAGACGGCCACGCGCAGCGCCCGATTGCGCATTCAGGCGCGTGCGCAACGCTTCCAGCTCGGTCATGTCGATCTCTTCGACATAGGTAAAGTGTGGAATGCGCCGCTTGGCTTCCTGCATCTTCTGCGCTATCTTACGGCGCAGTCCGATGACCGGCAGCGCTTCTTCGTCATGCCGCTCCTGGTAGCGCATCGCGTTATCGCTGACGCCGTGGGGACTCGCGCCGCGGGCGACATAGGCGTCAAGGTCCTGTTGCATGATGCGACCGGCTGCGCCGCTGCCCTGCACATACTGTAATTCGATACCCATTTCCCAGGCGCGCCGGCGCAGCGCAGGAGATGCGATCGGTTTTTCGCCGGCTTGCCGCGCTGGAGGCGCAGTATGCGCTGTGGTCGTAATGCTTGGCGCAGGAATATTTATGGGTGCCGCCGCTGTGATTGGGGCCGATGTAGCCGGTGGCGGTGCGGCCGGTGGCGGTGCTGCCGCCGTGGCCGGTTTCGCGGCGATCGTCACACCGCTGGCGTTGCCTTTGCCGGCGACTTCAATCCGTATCAGCTCGGACCCTACCGCCATTACCTGTCCAGCCGTGCCGCCCAGCGCCAGCACCGTGCCTGCCACCGGTGACGGAATCTCGATGGTCGCTTTGTCGGTCATCACATCGGCCAGGATCTGATCCTCGGTCACCGCGTCGCCTTGCTGCACGCGCCACACCACCAGTTCGACTTCGGCAATCCCTTCACCTATATCCGGCATCTTGATTACATGAATCCCCATGTCATGCCTCCATCGTGCGTTTGAACGCGGCCGCTACCCGTGCCGGTCCGGGGAAGTAGGCCCATTCCTGCGCGTGCGGGTAAGGCGTGTCCCAGCCGGTCACGCGCTCGATCGGCGCTTCAAGGTGATAAAAGCAATGCTCCTGCACCAGCGCGGTCAATTCGGCACCGAATCCGCCGGTGCGTGTCGCCTCGTGCACGATTACGCAGCGGCCGGTCTTTTTGACCGAGGCAATTATGGTCGGCAGATCCAGCGGCCACAGGCTGCGCAAATCGATGATTTCGGCATCGATCCCGCTCTCCTGCGCCGCCGCTTCCGACACGAAAACCATGGTGCCGTAGGTAATTACCGTCAGATCGGCCCCGGCACGAAACACCGACGCCGATTCCAGCGGCACCGTGTAATAACCATCGGGTACCTCGCCCAACGGATGCTTGGACCACGGCACCACCGGCTTGTCGTGGTGGCCGTCAAACGGTCCGTTGTACAGGCGCTTGGGTTCGAGAAATATCACCGGATCGTCGTTTTCGATCGAGGCGATCAGCAAGCCCTTGGCGTCAAACGGATTGGACGGCATCACGGTGCGCAGGCCGCAGACATGCGCAAACATCGCTTCCGGGCTTTGGCTGTGTGTCTGTCCACCGTAAATACCTCCGCCACAGGGCATGCGGATCGTGATCGGAGCGGTAAACTCGCCCGCAGAGCGAAAGCGCAGTCGCGCCGCTTCGGAAACGATCTGGTCGGAGGCAGGATAAAAATAATCGGCAAACTGGATCTCGGCCACCGGGCGCAAGCCGTATGCACCCATGCCGACCGCCACTCCCACGATGCCGCCTTCGGAGATCGGCGTATCGAACACCCGTGATGTGCCGTATTTCTTTTGCAGACCTTCGGTACAACGGAATACCCCGCCGAAATAACCGACATCCTGACCGAATACGACCACGTTGTCATCGCGTTCCAGCATCACGTCCATAGCCGACCGCAGCGCCTGGATCATGGTCATCGGGGCTCTTGTCATGTTGTTCTTCGCGCGCATGATCAAATCCCCAGTTGCTGGCGTTGCCGGCGCAAATGTTCCGGCATGTCTTTGTAGACATCCTCAAACATTGCCGCCGCACTGGGAATATTGCCGCCGGCCATGGTGCCGTATTGCTCGGCCTCCTTCTGGGCGGCCATCACTTGTGCTTCCAGTTCCTTCTGGGTGTCTTCATGCTCCTGTTCGGACCACGCGCCGATGCCGATCAGATGTTGCTTGAGTCGCGCGATCGGGTCGCCCAGCGGGAAGTGCGCCCAGTCATCGGCGGGACGGTACTTGGATGGATCATCCGAGGTCGAGTGCGGTCCGGCGCGATAGGTGACCCATTCGATCAGCGTTGGCCCCAGGTTGCTGCGCGCACGCTCGCTGGCCCACTTCGACGCGGCATATACGGCCAGGAAGTCGTTGCCGTCGACCCGCAGCGAGGCGATGCCGCAGCCCACGCCGCGTGCCGCGAAAGTGGTGTTCTCGCCGCCGGCGATGGTCTGGAATGTCGAGATGGCCCACTGGTTGTTGACCACATTGAGAATCACCGGCGCCTGATACACATGGGCAAAGGTCAGGCCGGTATCGAAATCTGCCTCGGCGGTGGCGCCGTCGCCAATCCAGGCCGATGCAATTTTGGTGTCGCCCTTGATGGCGGACGCCATACCCCAGCCTACCGCCTGGATGAACTGCGTGGCCAGGTTGCCGGAGATGGAGAAAAAGCCGGCCTTGCGCACCGAATACATCACCGGCAATTGACGCCCCTTGAGGGGATCGCGTTCGTTGGACATCAGCTGGCAGATCATATCTACCAGCGACACATCGCGCGCCATCAGCAAGCTCTGCTGACGATAGGTAGGAAAGCACATGTCATCGACGTTCAGCGCAAGCGCATGTGCAGTCCCGATAGCCTCTTCGCCCAAGCTCTGCATGTAAAACGATATTTTCTTTTGCCGCTGCGCGACCAGCATGCGGGCGTCGAAAATGCGCGTTTTCATCATCGCTCGCATTCCGGCGCGCACCGTTTCCAGCTCGATTTGCGGCGCCCACGGTCCGACCGCGCGGCCCTCGTCGTCCAGTACACGCACCAGCGCAAAGGCCAGATCGCTGGTCTCGATCGGCAAGACATCTATCGGAGGGCGGCGTGCATCGCCGGCGCGCGTCAGATGCAGATAGGAAAAATCAGTCGCATGACCCGGGCGTCCGGTTGGCTCCGGCACATGCAGACGAAGGGGGGCGTTCTGGCGCATTCGCATTACTCCTCGCTCGATCGTGTCTCGCGTGTTGTCGCGATGTTCGGCTCGGCGTACGGTAGATGCCGACCGGTTGTTGCCTTGATGCCTGCCAGATTGCCGCGCGCATCATCCTGAACTGATTGAAAATCCAGTTGGATCAGTCAAAGTATCTTCGTCGTGCACTAGCATGTCAACGTTAAAGCATGGAATCCGCCGTCGTCTTCAAGCGCGCTTCGCGACTCATGTGTCGATCGCTTAACCGCGCTCCCCCATAATGTAGTGTTCAAGTTGCTGGATGATGAATTGCTGTTCGCTGATGATGTCCTTCACCAGGTCACCGATGGAGATGAGACCAACCAGCTTGCCATCGTTCATGACGGGCAAGTGCCGTAAGCGATTTTCCGTCATCAAAGCCATGCATTGCTCATTGGTTTGGTCGGGACGTACATACATGACAGGGGACGTCATGATGTCACTGACCGGTGTGTCATTCGACGAGCGCCCCAGGATATGCACTTTCCGGGCATAGTCACGTTCGGTCACGATGCCGATGACCTGCTCTCCCTCCATTACCAATAGCGCCCCGATACCCTTCTCTGCGAACAGCTTGATGGCATCCAGCACCAATGCCGTGGGCGCGATGGTCCACACCGTCAGGTTGTGCTTGGAATTGAGAATGTGTGCGACAGTTTGCATGGTTGATCTCCTCTGGGCGTGTCAAAATCGTAACTACATATTCGGTGATTTAGCCCACCTTGACAATGGTTTTGTTGGTGGCTCGTAATACTCGTTTCATGGTATGCCAGCATATCCATGATTTAAACAATACTGCCTTGATGGTGCGTTTGGATGCCCGTGTGAAGTAGTGTCCTTGCTGGATACGCCAGTCAGTTGAGCTTGGTCAACTAAGCGTGATGTCGCTGGTTTTATAGGTGGTTTTTAAAGGAAAAGCAGCAAGCGCCTGGCCGCTCAGGCTCTGGGCCGAACGTGCCGCAACATCACACGGTTGGACGTCGCGTTGCCATGATGATGTTGCCGTTTACAACGCGCCGGATTGCGACTCCTGCTCCAGTGCCGCGATATCGATCTGGTAGTGGCGGTCACCACCATTGATGCGCCTGATTTTTCCTTCCCGCAGCAGGGTGTTAATGATGCGGCTGGCAGTCTCGATGGTCATGCCCAGCACCGAGCCTATGTCTTCCAGCGAAAATAGCGACGACACATCGGATTCACCAGAGTCACGCATCTTCAGCAGCAGGCGGGCCATTCGCACGCGTGCCAGACCGTTGGTGAGTTCGCCGAACCATTGGTCGGCCTCGATCAGGGTTTCATGCCATTTCATCATCAACTTACGGTGCAAGCGAGGCGACTCGCGATCCAGGCATTCAATGACATCGACCGGAATACGGCAGGCAGTTACCGTATTGATGGCAATTGCGTCGTTCTCATAATGTTGGCTGATGCTGGCTTCCAGTCCGATAATGTTGCCGGTGCGCAGGATGCGCAGGATGCGCTGGGTGCCATCGACATTCAGGCGATTCAATTTAACCATGCCGCTGCGAATCGAATACAGCCCGTTGACTTTATCGCCCTGCTTATATATCACCGCGCCAGGAGCAAACCGGAAATCCTCGATGGGCGCTTGAATCAGGCGAAAATCTTCATCGGTGAAATCGGAGAACAATGAGTTTTCACGAACCGTGCATCTGCCGCAATCGGAGACGCCCCGGGTAACAGGATGAATTTGAGTAACTTTCATAATGTGTCTCAGCTTGCGAGGAAAATATAAGTACTTGGATAATACATGGATGCTTGCCTTGGGTAGACTCGGTTGCATCTATTGTAAATGGAATCAATTGTTGCGGCGCACTACAGATGCATTGGAGGATAAGTTTTTTATCTCATATTTTTAGGTGATAAATGAGATATTTTTCACGAAGTGAAATCATTTTTTCATATTGTGGAAATTAAGTTCATTTTGTAACTACGTTGCCTTTCATTTTAAGGAATGGCGTTCCGCATCGCGATAGTCAATTTGTATGTAATTGATAAATAAAGATAAAATTTTAAATATATGTCTTATATAAGACTTTGTTGCTATGCAAAAAAGAGCCTATGATTATTTACATGGACTCTGATTCTGTTTGATTTATCCACTTTTTTCCTCAGGAGAATGCGATGTCGACACGTGAACAGCAAGTAGCAGATCTGCAAAAAGATTGGGATACCAACCCGCGTTGGATCGGTATCAAGCGCAACTACACAGCGCAAGACGTTATTCGTCTGCGCGGGTCGGTTCAGGTTGAGCACACTCTGGCGAAAAACGGTTCCATCAAGCTGTGGGATCTGGTCAACAACGAGCCATTCGTCAACGCACTCGGTGCACTTACCGGTAACCAGGCAATGCAACAGGTCAAAGCTGGCCTGAAAGCGATCTACCTGTCCGGCTGGCAAGTTGCAGGCGACGCCAACGTCGCTGGAGAAATGTATCCTGATCAATCGCTGTACCCAGCCAACTCGGTACCGCTAGTGGTCAAGCGCATCAACAACTGCCTGACCCGTGCTGATCAGATCCAATGGTCCGAGGGCAAGGGCGACACCGATTTCTTCGCTCCTATCGTGGCCGATGCAGAAGCCGGTTTCGGCGGCGTGTTGAACGCATTCGAGTTGATGAAGTCGATGATCGAAGCGGGCGCGTCCGGCGTGCACTTCGAAGATCAATTGGCTTCGGTCAAAAAATGCGGCCACATGGGCGGCAAGGTGTTGGTTCCTACTCGTGAAGCGGTCGAAAAACTCAATGCTGCACGTCTGGCAGCCGATGTGATGGGTACGCCGACCGTATTGCTGGCGCGTACCGATGCGGAAGCAGCCGATTTGATCACATCGGACGTGGACGACAACGACAAGCCATTCCTGACTGGCGAGCGCACGGTTGAAGGCTTCTACAAGACCAAGCCAGGTCTGCAACAGGCAATCTCGCGCGGTTTGGCTTACGCTGAATATGCCGACATGATCTGGTGCGAAACCGGCAAACCTGACCTGGAGTTCGCCAAGGCATTCGCTGATGCGATCCACGCCAAGTTCCCGGGCAAGCTGCTGTCGTACAACTGCTCGCCATCGTTCAACTGGAAAAAGAACCTCGACGATGCCACCATCGCAAAATTCCAGAAAGAACTCGGCCGCATGGGCTACAAGTTCCAGTTCATCACCCTGGCTGGCTTCCACGCACTGAACTACGGCATGTTCAACCTTGCACACGGCTATGCGCGCAACCAGATGTCAGCTTTCGTCGAGTTGCAAGAACTGGAGTTCGCTGCCGCCGAGAAAGGCTTTACTGCAGTCAAGCACCAGCGCGAAGTTGGTACCGGTTACTTCGATGCAGTAACCCAGGTAATTCAGCAAGGTCAATCGTCCACCACTGCATTGCATGGCTCGACTGAAGACGAACAATTCTTCGATGCGAAGAAAATTGCATAAGACGCATCCATTGCACTGATGCTGGCCGGGAAGTTTCCCCGCCATTGCTGATGCTGCGATGATGTATAAAATGGCCGCCAGGGGCAACTCTGGCGGCCTTTTTATTGCGTATTTTTTAGTCGGCTGCATCCTTGTGTTTGGCAATACTAGGATGGGGCATATTTATTTTCGCAATTAATACATGCGGAAAACGCCTTGTTTTTTGCCATACTCCATACTTATATTTTTCTGTATTTTTTGCCCTCTAGATGCTCCAAGGCGCTTGCCGGCCTGGCAATCCTTTCTACGGCATGTCCGTAGTCCAGACTTGTTAGAATGGCCGCATTGTTGCTGCGGCGAGCAGCGCGTCTTATCTGTTGCTTGAAAAGCTGAGGATTTTGATGGAAACGTCAGAATTGGCTGCCGCAGCGCCGCTTCTTACACTACAGACCTACTTACCACGATTGAACCTCTCTTATGTTGAGTTATCGCCACGCCTTCCATGCGGGTAATCACGCCGATGTCTTAAAGCATGTCGTGACCATGCAATTATTGCAATATCTGGGCCAGAAAGACACGCCGTACATGTATATCGACACCCATGCCGGTGCCGGCCTGTATGCGCTCGATGGCGGCTACGCGGCCAAGAATGCGGAATTCGAAAGCGGCATCAGCCGTCTGTGGGAGCGCAAGGACATGCCTGCGCCGCTGGCCGAATACGTCAAGCTCATCAAGCAGATGAACCCCAGCGGCAAGATGCGTTATTACCCCGGCTCTCCTTATGTTGCCGAAAAAACCATGCGCGAGCAAGACCGCCTGCGCCTGTTCGAGCTGCATCCGAGCGATAGCAGGATACTGGCCGATAACTTTCGTAAGCTCGACGCGCATGCAGCCGAGCAGGGCGTGCGCCAGACTGTGCGCGGCACGCGCGTGATGATCCAGCGCGCTGACGGCTTTACCGGCTTGCGGGCATTATTGCCGCCGCCGTCGCGGCGTGGCCTGGTGTTGATCGATCCGCCCTATGAGGACAAGGGCGACTATCGCCGCGTCAAGGACACTCTGGCAGATGCGTTGACCCGTTTCGCTACCGGCACGTATGCGGTCTGGTATCCAGTACTTAACCGGATGGAGTCGCGCCAATTGCCGGATCAGTTGAAGCGGCTGCCCTCCAGCGGCTGGCTCAACGTCACGCTTTCGGTCTGTGCATCGTCGCCGGACGGTTTCGGCCTCCACAGTAGCGGCATGTTCGTGCTCAATCCGCCGTGGACGCTGGAGCCCATGCTCAAGGAACTGATGCCGTATCTGGTAAGCGTATTGGGAACCGATGCCGATGCCGGATTCACGCTGGAATCGGGTGCGCCGCTGGCGAAGTTTACCGGTACGCGTCGGGTTTGATTGAGGCGGAAAATTACGATCAAAGCGGTTTTCGGCTATGTTTGGTTTTGGTCCTGTTTATGGTGATATTTGCTATAAATTTCTAATAAAATGTTGCAATATAGAAAATAAGTCGGAAGTGGTCGGGTAACAGTGTTGATCCGCAGAAATCATACGTGACGAGAAAATGTAGTTTCAACGGTCGAGTGGATATTGCCTATCATCGAATCTTGAAAGATCACAATTGAATCATTCGCATGATATAAACGACGCAAGCAATTCGGCCATGCCTTTAGTGGATTTTTTCCTGGCGCGGCAACCCATCCTGAATCGGCATCAATCTATTGTCGCCTATGAATTATTGTTTCGCAGTGCCGCATCAGGCCCGGCCAACATAGTCAATGATCTGGCGGCAACCGCTTCCGTGATCGCCCATACGTCGGAGATCGGTATGGGAAAGGTGATCGGTTGCACACGTGCTTATATCAACGTCGATGCGACGGTTCTGATGAGCGACATTGTCAAAATACTGCCACATCAGCACATCGTTCTGGAAATCCTCGAGACGGTGGAGGCAACGCCAGAAGTGATCGAGTGTATACGCGCTCTAGTTGCGCTGGGATTTACCTTTGCTCTTGATGATGTCATTGCCGACACTGCGGACATCCAGCAGTTTCTCCCTTTTGTCGAGATCGTTAAAATCGATGTCAAGGATATGCCGCCGGAACAGCTGGCAGAATTGGCAAGTCGGTACAAGCTTGCGAAAAAAAAATTACTGGCTGAAAAAGTAGAGAGTCAGATGCTGTATCAGTATTGCCGAGATCTCGGTTTCGATTTTTTTCAGGGCTATTATTTTGCCCATCCTGTCATTTTGAGTGGAAAAAAACTTGCACCTTTGCAACTTTCCGTGATGCATTTGATAGAGCAGATTTACGCGGAAGCCGATGATGCCTTTATCTTGCGCAGCATCAAGCAGGATGCATCCCTGAGCCTAAATCTGCTGCGCCTGGTAAATACTCCAGCCGTGGGCACCAGCCGACGCATCGATACGCTCAATCAGGCGCTGCTGTTGCTGGGGCGGCGCCAACTGCAACGCTGGCTGCAAGTCTCACTGTATGCCAATGCGGAACAGCCCGGCAATCTGGCATCGCCGCTGCTGATGCTGGCCTCGACCCGCGGCAAACTGCTCGAATTGATCCTAGATTCCTCAGTTGAAATCCGTGATCTACGGTAAATGACGCGTTTTCCTTGTTTCATCCGGTGAATTTCGCGGAAAATTGGCGTTCATGTGGATTTTCAGCGGATTTGGGAGATCACCAAATGGGTGAACGCAAAC
>JAUYNR010000110.1 GCA_030698225.1 Oxalobacteraceae bacterium
GTTTGCGTTCACCCATTTGGTGATCTCCCAAATCCGCTGAAAATCCACATGAACGCCAATTTTCCGCGAAATTCACCGGATGAAACAAGGAAAACGCGTCATTTACCGTAGATCACGGATTTCAACTGAGGAATCTAGGATAATTCGGACAATCTGACCATTGGCGTCTTCGCCAGGGCCGCCGGGGTCAATGTGGAGACCATCCGGTTCTACCAACGCAAGGGCTTGTTGCCGCAACCGGACAAGCCTTGCGGCAGCATTCGCCGCTACGGCAAGGCGGATGTGACGCGGCTGCGGTTCGTGAAATCGGCCCAGCGGCTGGGCTTCAGCCTGGACGAAATCGCCGGACTGCTCCGATTGGAGGATGGCACCCACTGCGACGAAGCCAGCCACCTGGCCGAGCACAAGCTTCAGGACGTACGCGAAAAGATGGTCGACCTGGCACGCATGGAAACCGTGCTGTCCGAGCTTGTGCGTGCCTGCCATGCACGCAAGGGAAACGTTTCCTGTCCGCTGATTGCGTCGCTGCAAGGGGAGAAAGAAACTTCCAACTCCAGAGCGGAGTAGTTGCGGAGCAAGCGGCACGCGTTTTCCCTAAGGCGTTCGCTGCATCACCGGTGTGATTTCCACAGCCGCCGGATCATCAGCACCACCGCGACCATGCCGGCCACAACCAGGGCGAAGGACAGAAACTTGCCGGCGCCGAGCTGGCCGCCGGCATAGCTCATGGCGAATGCAAAGGGCAGGATGCCGATGAGCGAGGCCACGGCGTAAGTGCGGAACCGCAGCCGTTTCAGGAGTCCGAGCGCGAAGCTGACGACGTCCACCGGCAGGATCATGCGCAGCACCACGATACCGCCAAAGCCGACGTCGTCCGGGATTTTGTCCTCGATGCGGTCGACGGCTTGCATCGAGGTGATGCGTTCCAGGTAGCGGCGCCCGAGGCGCGCGATCTGGAAAGCGATCAGGCAACCGACCCACCAGCCCGCCGCGCTGAGCAGCGCAGTCGGCAGCACGCCGAAGTTTTGCGTGGCGAACGGTAGCAGCGGCAGCGAAGAAAAAGGCAGCAGCACCACCGACGCCGCCACCAGGACAAAGTAAATCCCGGCGCCGAGCACGGGGTGCAGCCCGATCCAGATCTTGAGCCACGACATATCCCACTCTAATTGCCATACGCCCAAGGCGACCAGCGCAAGCACAATAACTACAAGAATGATTTTTGTTTTCAAACAGTAACCCCTGCAGCAAAAAGCTGTCTACTTGTCCCTGCCGTTGAAAAACAAATATTTGATCAGCGCGCCGACAGCCAGCACCAGCACCACAAGACCCAGGAGCCAGAACAGCCCCATACCCCATATCATCCCGCCACCCATCATTCCATCCATCATCCGCTCCTCTGGTTAATCTACCGGCTGATCACGCCGTGTTATTCCGTTTTTAAATCAATCGTGCACGCGAAGGCGAAGCGCAGACAGTGCGCAGGTACGGCAAGCGAAGCCGACAAAGTGCAGGCTTGATTTAGAAATGGAATTAGATCATGTGACTGATATCGGAGGCGCCGGTCGGGTACGCGAACATCGTGGTCTTCAGATCCTCAGCCGTCAGTCCCTTACGGATGGCCAACGCGAACAGATTGATCACTTCCTCGGCGTGCGGCCCGAGCAGGTGCGCACCCAGGATGCGGTCGGTTCCATCTTCGACCAGGATCTTGAACCCGTAACTCGTTTCCGCGACACGCCGCGCGGTGTACCAGTCCGAGGCATTCTTGCTGCGCATGCGGAACTTGAGCCCGTCCTCGCGCGCCTGCTGTTGCACCTGATTCTCGCTCAGACCAACCGATGCGATCGGCGGAATCGTGAACGCGACGCTCGGCACACCGAGATAGTTCGGCTTCTGATGATTGCCGTTGAGCATGTTGGCGGCGGCGACTTGCGCGTCATGGCTCGCGACGGGCGTCAGCGGCGGGCCGCTCATGGCCGCGTCGCCTACCGCATAAACCGCGGGGTTGGACACGCTCTGCAAAAACGCATTCAGTGTGAGGCGACCCTTTTCGCTCGCCACGCCCGCCGCGGCCAGATCGAGCGGTTCGAGATCCGGGACGCGACCCGCAGCATGCACCACCAGATCAGCCGTAAATACCGCATCCTTCCCGTTCGAGGATGCGTGAACGGAGAAATCATCGCCACTCTTTTCTATCGCTGTCACGCGCGTCTTGAGCCGCACATCGATCCCGACTGCGCGGGATTTCTCCATCAGCCAGCCGACCAGGTCCGGATCGAATGCCGTGAGCATGCGCTCCGCCTGCTCGAGCACGGTCACTTGCGCGCCGGCCCGCGCCGCAATGTGGGCAAACTCGGCCGCGATGAAGCCGCCGCCGAGCAAAATGATTTTCTTTGGCAGTTGATCGAGATCGAGGAACCCGGTGCTCGAGGTGAGATGCTCCTCGCCCGGAATGCCCAGACGCATCGGCACCGCGCCGACGGCGATCAGGATGAAACGGCCTTCGAATACTTCGCCATCGACCGCTACCGAGCGCGGCCCGCAGAACCTGGCGCGACCGTGATAGACATCGATGCCATTCTCTGCAAAATTCTGTTCCTTCATTGGGGGAACAGGATCGGTGAAGCTGCGCTTGAACTTGATCAATTCGTTCCACACGATGCCTGGCTCGCCGGCACCGATGCCATTGCCGCGCATCCGGCGGGTATGGTCGATCGCTTCGGCAGCACCTACCAGTACCTTCTTCGGATCGCAGCCGCGCAAGGCGCAGGTGCCTCCGAAGGGCAAGTGGTCGATCACCGCCACGCTCCACCCGGCTGAGCGACAGTGCGCGGCAGCGCCAGAGGCACCGGTTCCGGTGCCGATGATGATCAGATCGTATTGCTTGGTCATTTTCGTTCCTCCTCAGTGCGTTCGTCCGGGAATGTCGGCGGGGGCGTCCTACATGGAGACCATGGTTGCAGTCTGGTCACGTGGTTCAGTACAGTCGTACTGTAGCGCAGATTGTTACAGCAGATTGCCATCCGGAGGATCCGGGGCCAAAGCTTTTTGGGGCCGCCCGATAAGCGTTCTTGCACATTTACCCGGAGAAACTCTGCAACGTGCAGGATACAAAAGGGGAGCTGTTTGCCGAAGGGACAGGCCTTGAACTTGCCGCCTACATCAAGGCCGATCACATTTTTGTATCTTTCGTGTCTTTCGCAATCGCCCGGGGCAAACGGCAGGCTGCCCCTAGTTCGGCATCCGGAACAACGGCCTGAGCCTGACGCCGATCCAATTGCCGGGCAGTGCCGCAGCGATCCACAGCCAGCCGTGCAGACTGGTCGATGCCACGCCCGAGAAAAACGCACCGACGTTGCAGCCGAAGGCGATGCGCGCGCCGTAGCCCATCAGCAGGCCGCCGAGCAGGGCCGCGATCAGGGAGCGCAGCGGTATCTGCAGCCGCGGGGCGAAGCGGCCGGCCAGCGCCGCGGCGCACAGCGCCCCGACAAGCAGCCCGATGTCCATCACCGAGGTGATGTCGTCCAGGATGCCGTCCTGCAATGCCGCCTGCTGGAAATCGCCTTGCCAGAAAGCGCTCGATGCCGGGTTCCAGCCCAGCAGCATTGCGATCTTGGCGCCCCACAGCGTGAACGCCCAGGTGATGGTCCAGGGATGGCCGGCAATCAACAGCGTGATGAAATTGAGGCCGGCCAAGGCAAGGGCGCCCGCCAGCAGCGGCCAGGGTCCGGTCAGCATGATGCGCCAGCCGACTGCAATATCCTTGTTCTCCGGCGCCGGCTTGCCCCAGCGCTTCAGGCCCAGCCAGAGGACCAGCAGAAGTGCAATCTGCAGCGCTACGGCCAACGGCCAGCCGAATACTGCGCCGAGCGCGATCGGCGGCAACGATGGCAGCGCCTGCCACCAGCCCATGTCCAGGCTGGCCCAGAACGAGCCGGCGACAAAGGCGGCGAGGGTGGCCAGCATGCGCGTACTGCCGCCGCCCAGGGTGAATAGGGTGCCCGAGCCGCAGCCATTGCCAAGCTGCATGCCGATGCCGAACAGGAACGCGCCGGCCGCCACCTGCCAGCCGACCGGCGCCAGCGCGCCGGCCACCTCGCGACCGAATACGGAACCGGCCGCCAGCACCGGCGCGAACAGCAGGGTCGCTGCGCCGAGCATGACCAGTTGCGCCCGCACCCCGCGCGTGTCGCGCTCGGTGATCAGGCGGCGGTAGGCGCCGGTGAAGCCGAACGCGGCGTGGTACAGCGTGACGCCCAGCGCCGCGCCCAGCAGAAACAATCCCGCCATGCGCAAGTCGTCGCGCGCCAGCAGGGCCGCGAGGCCCGCCAGCAACAGCAGCGCGACGGCCAGCGGACGGCGCTGCCACGGCCACCGCAGGGGCGCAGCCGGGACTTTCAGCGCGTCATTTGCCAGTGGCATCGCTGACGATCTTCGCAAAAATTGGATCGAGTTCGCGGGCCAGCGCGTCGAGCTTGCCACTGCCGTAAGGCGCGAAGGTCGCGCTCGGGGTGCGGTAGGTGACGCTTGCCGTGCCGTCCTTGTTTTCCGTCACATACAGCCGCAACGGCGCCTCGATGCCGGCTGGCACGCTCGCTTCCAGCATGCGCACCGCGTAATCGTTGCGAAACACCATGAGTACCGTATTGCCGGGGATATTGACCCCGCGCGTTGCCGCGCCCTTGCTCGCGCTGGCTTGGGCCACCAATCCCATCTTGTTGTCGCCGATGGTGCGTTCCAGGCGCTGCAACAACTTATCGAACGAATGTCGGGACGGTACGGTTTGCGTCCCGGGGTAGGGGGCCGGGCTTTCGGCGTGGGCAAGGCTGCCGGCAGCCAGCAGCAGGCAGGAAAAAAGCAGCGCGCGTGGTGTGGAAAATGGGGAAGCTGGTTTCGCAGGAACAAGTGTTTTCGTCATGAAAGTCTCCAGGGTTGCAGGTAAAAGCAGGCTCTTCAGAATGCATTGCCGACGCCATGGGCAAGCCGGCTTCGCTACATTGTTGCTCCGGACAGCAGATCCGCTCAGTCTTCACGCACCAGCCGGAATCCGATCAGGATATGCTTGATCCCGACTGGGCGCCCGTGCTGCGCCGCCGGCCGGCACACGCCGCAACCTTGGTCGTCCCACGAGCCCCCCTTGACGATGGCGCGGCCCGGACCGGCCGCAGTTGCGGTCCACTCATAGACCTGGCCGGCACCATCGAGCACGCGGTACGGACTCGCGCCCGCGCTATAGCGGCCGACCGGCGTGGTATCGAAGGGGCCGGCGTCATGGCTATTCAGACGCGCCGGGTCGAACTCCCAGCCCCACGGAAAGTAGCGGCCGTCGACGCCGCGCGCGGCCTTTTCCCATTCGTACTCGGATGGCAGGCGCCACACCCGCCCGGTGCGCCGGCTGAGCCAGGCTGCGTACGCTTTCGCGTCGGCCTGGCTCACCAGGACCACCGGATGTTCCTCCCGGCCGGCAGGCGGACGGCGCCCGATCCAGGCGAAGCGCCGGGTGCGTTCATAAGGATGAATCAGTCCATAAGAGGCCCAGGTCGCCCGGCCCACCGCCGGTGGGCGATGTCCGGTGGCGACAATGAACGCGGCGTACTGGCGGTTGGTAATCGGCGTCACGGTAATCGCGTAGGCAGCGGTTTGCGCCTGTCCGCGCGGCCGTTCTGCATCGTACCAATGCTGTTCGCGCGTCACCGGGCTGCCGTAAGCGGCCTCATCCAGCCGGTACGCAGCCTCGCGCTCTTCGCTATCGGAGCCGGCAATAAAGGCGCCGGCGGGAATCTCCGTCACGGTGGGCAGCCAAGCTGCGGTGGCCTGCGTTGCAAGAACGAAAGAAAGCAGCAGCGCCAAGGCGCCCGGCCGGCAGCAAGAACGCGAGGTCCATTTCATTTTCTGATGAAACCGATTGAATCAATTGCAATTAGTCGATCCGGAAGAGCTAATTCTTACAGCTATTTTCCCGGAGGATCAGGCATGCAGCCGAAACCGGAACGCAGGCGCTTGGACGTCGCCCGGCCGGAGCGTGGATGATGTTTTTGCATGTGGCTTGTGCGCGCATTGCTGCTGATGCCACGGAAAAATGAACCGGATGATTGTAATAATCCCGGATCTCGTGCGTCTAATGAAGAAGGGCAAAACGCAAGCAAGGCTGCACCCGCAGACCTGCAAACCGATGCGCTAGTCCGAAGGATAGCTTGCGGCAGGGCCAGATGGTTTCATGATTGCAAGCTTGGGGGCGGTTCTTTCAACGGATGATGCACGCAGTGCATATCTCGGAGCGGAGTCGCCAAACAAGGTGTTTTTTAATGGTTGGAGGTTGATATGAAAAGCAGACAATGGATTGCTGCGGTGATTGTGGTATCTGGAATTGCCACTGTGGGTTCGGCTGTTGCCGATAGTCGTTCTGATGGGCCGGTCGCTGGGTCGACCAACGGGCTGATGAATTCGGCTAGCCAAGTGTATATCTATGAATGGGCCCGGCCCGAATGGATCCTCTCGAGTACAGGCGCAAGTGGAGTTGCTGGCGCACGCTATTCCGGTCGGACGCGCGCAGAGGCAAAGGCTGAAATGGAGCAAGCCCGGGCTGGCGGCGCGTCGATGAATTCGGCTAGCCGAGTGTATATCTATGAATGGGCCCGGCCCGAATGGATCGGGTCGAATATGGATACGGGGGCGCGTGGTGTCGCCGGTGCACGCTATTCCGGTCGGACACGCGCAGAGGTTAGGGCGGAATTGGAGCAAGCCCGTGCAGACGGCTTGTTGATGACGCACGGTGATCGGGATGACTTAAGTGTGTGGGATCAGGCGCGCATAGGTGCAGCTGGCGTTACCGGTTCACGCTATTCAGGACGCACCCGCGCGGAGGTAAGAGCCGAAGCAATAGAGCATGCGAAAAAATTCAAATCCGGTAACGACGAGATGTATGGCAGGTGAATGGGGTATTTCAACGCATCATAAGCAATGAACGCTGGATGGCTTCACGCTTGCAAATCTGTTTTACAGCAGCAATTGAACTCCCGCGCCATGATTCTGTTTTGGTCATGGCGCGGGAGTTTAGTCTTTTTTGGTTCTGCCGCATTAACCGCACAAACGCATACTTCCCTGGCGTCGCAGGCAGAGGTCCAGCCTGATGCGTTTTATCTCAATCTCTATTTCCCGGATCCGGCTATCCTGATGATGGCCGCCAGTGTTGATCTGTGGAGCGTGGACCGGATTATCGGAGTCGACGGGATTGGGACGGTTGCCGATTTGCCCACCACCAGGCGGCGAGCGGCACGATGACCCACTGCGCCACGGGAGCCAGTCCTACCTCGACCCACGGCAGTACCGGCATCCATACCGAGTACGCCCAATTCCCCTTGGTCAGATTGATGCGCTCGCTCAGCACGGTGAAGGCGACCGCGAGAACAACCATCAACACGCAGATACTCGTCCGCGGCCAGTTTGCGGGTTCACCGGCACGGCTCAGGATCAGGGCGATGACCAACACCGTGGTTCCGATCATGGCGTCGCCAACGGTGCAATGCGCGACAGCGTAAGCGATCCACCCCAGATTCGGCTCCGACCACAATGTATACAGCGGCAACTGCACGATCTCCCACGCCAGACTGCAGAGCGCCAGGCGCGGCAGATACCTGCGCAGTATGAACGACCAGGATTCCGAGTACGCTTGCCAGGTCATGATGACTTCACGCCGTCAGTGCAGGAATGGTGACGAAATAGGCGTCGAACAGATGCTGGCGCTACCAGACGTTCCTTTTCGTAGTAGCGCAGCGTGTCGGCGCTGATACCCGCCAGCGCGGCTACTTTGCCGATGATGTGCATGCTGTTCTCCAAGTCATTACAGCCAATATAAACCTTCGAGTTGACACCATGGTCAAGGCTCTGCCGGTCGCCATTTTTCTATGCGGTTGTTGCCGAAATCGACCGCGAAGACGGTGCCGTCGGCCGCCACGGCGACAGCAAGGGCGTGACTGAACTGGCCTGGTCCGCTCCCCTTTGCGCCGAAACTGGCGAGAAACGTGCCGTCGGCAGCGAACTTCTGAATTCGATGGTTGTAGAAATCGGCTACGAATACATTCCCTTTTTGATCAACGGTCACGCCAGTCACCGTCGCGAACCAACCGTTGAAGGGGCCAAAAATGTTGATGGCAAAGGGTCCGCCCCACTTGCGAACAGCAGTGCCATCGAGCCTGAACTCCTGTATCCGGTCGTTGTAACCATCGGCGACGTACAGCTCTCCCTCGGGACCGAACGCCACATCCGTGGGATAGTTGAACGCGCCTGCCCGGATGCCGATTTTGCCTGTCGCTCCCCACTGGCGCACGAAGCTGCCATCCGACTTGAGCTGCTGAATGCGGTGGTTGTAGAAATCCGCTACCAGGACGTCGCCATTAAGTGCCACCGCCACGCCACCCGGCGCATTGAATTCGCCGGGGCCGTTGCCGGATTTGCCGATCAGGCGCCTTGACTGGCCGTCGAGGCTGAAGACCTGGATGCGGTCGTTGAAGTACTCGGCGACGTAAAGCTCCCCCTTGTGAATCGTGAGGTTCATGGGGCGTCCAAGTTGACCGGGACCCTTGCCGGGCGTGCCGAACTGGCGTTTGAAGCGGCCGTCGAGGTCGAACACCTGAATACGGCCGTTGCGGGAGTCGGCAACGAACACTTCATCACCGGCCAGCGCAATCCCGGTCGGATCGTTGAACTGCCCGGGCGCGCTGCCCTTCTCGCCCCACGCGGTCACGAACGCGTAGGGCGGTTCCTTGGCCGATGGTACGAAGGCCAGCCAGCCGACAGCGATGAGGGCAGCCAGTGCGATGACGATGTTGCGGACCGCCTTGGCCACGGTTTGAAGCTTCACTTGTCATTGCCCCTCAGAAATTGATACGAAAGCCAGTCGTGAAGACGTAATCGTTCTTGAGCGCCGTGCCGTGGAGATTCTGGGCAACGGGGACCTGCACGCCGGCCTCAACGATCCATTTTTTGGTCACATACTGGAGCCCGGGCGACAGAAACAGCGTGGTGCCTCCCGAATTCGGGTCCGTCGTGCCACTGACCCGGTTTTTGTCGGCATGGACGAGATTGGCTTCCAGAACGCCATAGAGGAAAGCCGGAACGCCGCTGCCAAGTTTGCGCGGCCACAGCCGATACTGGAGCGAGGCGTCGGCTTCAAAAACATCGCCGAATTCGAAGCCGTTGGCTTCCCGGTTGGTTTTGTAGCTCAGTTGGCTGTCAACCTGAAAATCCAGGGTCTGGTAGGTGAGGACGGCGCCGCCGAGCAGATCCCACGAGCCGGAACCGGGCTGGACCGGCGGAGGCAGACGGCCTAAACCGTCACGGGCGTCATCCTCGCCGGTCGGCGCCTTCACGCCCAGGAATGGGGCAATACGAAAGGTACGCCCGGGAGCGTTGTATTCATATGCGGTGTAGCGGCCAAGCAAGGTGAGATCGCCAAATCCCTGCTTGCTTCGCGTAATGTCCTGTCCGCCCATGCGCATATCCAGGCGCTTGTCGAACCAGGGCAGCATGCCGAACAGCGCGAAGTCCCGGGTCACGCCATAGCCCAGCACTGACACCAAGCCCGTCACTTCCATGTCGCGCCTGGCAGGCGTTGGATCGTCGGCGTTCTTCATGAAGACGAACTGCTCGCGCAGCACGTAGCCGCCCTCGTGTACCGGAAGCGCGGTGTTGAAGGTGATCGGCGCGCTCCAGGCGGTTCCAGCCGCCAGACACAAGGCGGCCAACCCAGCCTTTACCCCGCCTTTCATTTGGTCTGTCCCGCCGACGCGCCTTGCGGGGCCGATTGCACCTGTTCGAACTTGCGCAGACTGAAGCCTGCTTCTTTCACCGCCTTTTTGGCCGCTGCCTCGTCGAGCGTCGCACCCTCCGCCATCGTCACCGCGACGGCGCCGCTGGCAATATCGACATCGATGCGCTGGACGCCTTCGATAGCGTTCAGCTTCTTCTCGATGCCATAGGCGCAGAACGGGCAGGCCAGTCCGTCCACACGAAGTTGGTAAGCGGTCGGTGCGGCAAATACCGTGGTCGCAAACAAGACGAGGCTGAGTGCGGCGGCCATGCGTTGCGTGAAGGTCCGGAATTTCATGAGTATCTCCTTGTCAATGAAACGATATGGGAAAGATAAACCATGGAGGTAACTCCATGGCCAAGCACCCGGCCAAAGAATTCACTTGACGTGCCCCGGCGAAGGGCCGGAGCCCCTCGCCGGGAATCCCGTCACGCGGTTCGATTCTGCCGCTGTAGAGCCAGTCCGGTTGTCAATCGTGCACCACGATACCCAGCGCCGGGTCGATCGCTTGGTCCCATGGAGCTTGCGCAATCCGGCTGCGCGTGAGTTCGCGCCCCGCCGCCCAGCGGGCTTCGATGCCGGCCGGCGTAAAGTCGATATCCTTGGCGTTGTTTTCCTCATCCAGTGCGGGCGCCCGCAAAGGCAGTACGTGCATCACGGTAGCGCAGCCCCAGCCGAGCAACTCCTTGACCTGCGGCGAGCTGCGCGCGTTTTCCGGCAACAGGCGGCCGAGTTCGCGCACCACGTGACGCAGATGGTGAATCTGTTGCTGACGCGCGGTGTGCGTCTCTGCCCGGCTGGAATACTGGATTTCCTTCTGGCGGCTGATCACCTGCTCGATGGTGTCCGGGACCGCGTTTTCCTGCTGCCACAAGCGGGCGGCGAAGATCACCGAGTCGCGCCGCGGATGGTCGTCCATCACGACTTCGATCGGGGTATTGGAATAGACGCCGCCGTCCCAGTACGGTTCGCCGTCGATCATCACGGCGGGGAACGCCGGCGGCAGCGCCCCGGAAGCCATCACATGATCGATGTTCAGCGCCTCATCGCGGCTGTCGAAGTAGCGTATGCGGCCGGAACGCACATTTACCGCGCCCAGCGTCAGCCGCGTGGCGCCCTTGGCGAGCCAATCGACATCGACCAGTTCGACTAGCGTGCGGCGCAACGGCGCGGTGCTGTAGATGCTGGCGTCATCCACGCCCAGATGGGCGTCGGCGCCGAGCCATGCGCGCGGATTCGGCTTGAAGAAGCCCGGAATCCCTTGCATTACAGTGCCCAGGTTGTGCATTGCATTGCCAAGGCCAAAGGCGTTCCAATGGGCGGCGGACAGGCTGCCGCTGCCGACCAGGTTCCAGAATTCCTTCAGGCGCGCAACGCGGTTTTCCGGCGCGTTGCCGGCGATGATGGCGCCGTTGATGGCGCCGATCGAGGTCCCCACCACCCAGTCCGGCTCGATGCCCGCCTCGTGCATCGCTTCATACACGCCGGCCTGAAAGGCGCCCAGCGCGCCGCCGCCCTGCATCACCAGCACTGCCTGGCCGGGCAGTTTCGCCTGCACTGTTTTCATTTCGCCATTGTCGCAATGCGCCGCTGTTTTTGGATCTGTCATGGGTCAATTCCTTTGTTTGAAACGGTTGGGCCGCGCGGAAATGTGCGCGAGGCCAATGGCTTTGACGGCAACGCAGGGCCGCCCTGTCATGCAGGTCGGAACCTTTCCTGTGAGCATAAACATGCTCACCTTCCGCATCGCCGGCGCCAATTTCCGCGTGGAGATTCAGTCGCAGCAGGCGCATTATTTCTTACAAGACAGCGCGAAAAGTGCAGGAGCAACAATATACCTATATGTGTATTAAATTTTACACAATAAATATATGCGATAAATGCTATATTTTAAAAAATTGTGCCAGGGTATATCTGCAAGCAGAACGATCCGGAATCGGTAGGTCGGAAAAGCGCAGCGCCTACCGACAAACAAGCCGTAACGTCGGAAGGCGCTGCGCTTTTCCGACCTACAAAACCTACCCGGCGCAGCAGGACAACTGCGTGACGTCCCTGGTGAATGTTTGCGCGCACAGCTTCAGGCTCTCCACCATCGTCAGATACGGGAACAACTGGTCAGTCAAATCCTGCACCGTCATGCGGGCGCGGATGGCGATGGCCGCGGTCTGGATGATTTCACCCGCTTCCGGCACGACTGCCTGCACGCCCAGCAGACGCAGGCTGCCGGCTGCGGCGACCAGTTTGATGAAGCCGCGCGTGTCGAAGTTGGCCAGCGCACGCGGCACATTGTCCAGCGTCAGGGTGCGGCTCACGGTTTCGATCCCGGCCAGGTGCGCCTGTGCTTCGCTTAAACCCACCGTCGCGACTTGCGGGTCGGTAAACACCACCGCCGGCATCGCGCTCAGATCGAGGGCGGCCTCGCCGCCGGTCATGTTGATCGCCGCACGGGTGCCGGCCGCCGCTGCCACATAAACGAATTGCGGTTGGTCGGCGCAATCGCCGGCAGCATAAATGTGCGGGCTACTGGTGCGCATGCGCTGGTCGATGACGATGGTGCCCTGCGCGTTGACGGTGACGCCGGCCGCTTCCAGTCCAAAATCGCGCGTATTGGGCACCCGGCCGGTGGCCACCAGCAGCTTCTCGGCGTGCAACTCGCCGTTATTCGTGGCGAGCACAAATTCGCCATTCGCGTAGGCTACGTTGCTGGCCTGCGTGTGTTCCAGCACTTCGATGCCTTCGGCACGGAAGGCGGCCGTAACGGCTGCGCCGATGGCCGGATCTTCGCGGAAGAACAAGGTGTTGCGCGCCAGGATCGTCACCTTGCTGCCGAGCCGGGCGAATGCCTGGGCCAGTTCCAGCGCCACCACCGAGGAACCGATCACGGCCAGCCTTTCCGGAATGGCATCGCTCACCAGCGCTTCGGTCGAAGTCCAGTACTGCGTATCCTTCAGACCCGGGATCTTTGGGACGGCCGCGCTGGCACCGGTGGCGATCAGGCAGCGATCGAATGCAATCACACGCTCGCCGCCTGCGGTCATTTGCACGATCAGGTGCTCGCCGTCCTTGAAACGCGCCGTGCCGCGCAGCACGGTGATGGCCGGGTTGCGGTCCAGGATGCCTTCATACTTGGCATGCCGCAATTCGTCAACCCGCGCCTGTTGCTGGGCGCGCAGGGCGCGCCGGTCAATGCTTGGTGCACTGATGCTGATGCCGCCATCGAACGGACTGCTCTGGCGCAGATGCGCGACATGCGCAGCACGGATGAATATTTTGGACGGCACGCAGCCGATGTTGACGCAGGTGCCGCCGATGGCGCCGCGCTCGATCAGCGTGACCCGCGCGCCGAGTTCTGCCGCCTTCAGCGCCGCCGCCATTGCCGCCCCGCCGCTGCCGATGATGGCTATCTGCAACTGGCTTGCACTGTTGTCAGTCGCAGCAATTGCGCCCGAGCCGGGTTCAGTGACCACCTCGACGTGCGTGATGCAGGAAGTGCAGGTCATGTCGTCGACTTTCATTTCAATCATTTTTTTCTCCGGTTCCAGTGGCTGCGCAGCAAGCGTCGGCATGGCGTTTGCGCCGAACTGCGTAAATGGTCAAGCCGATGAATGCCACCAGCGCAGGCAGCAGCATATAGTCGAGAGTGCCGGTGAGGGCGGATCAGCCGACCACCCCGAGCAGGATGACCAGAATCGGGGTGAAGCAGCACAGCGCCACCAGCACCGTGCCAATCACGCCAACCCGCACCAGTGTTTTCGGGTTTTGCATGATCAGTTCTTGAGTGTGGATGGATAGCCGGCGTTGCCGGTTGCCTTCATCAGTGCCTGGATACTGGTCTTGGCGTCATCAAAGGTCACTGTAGCTTCTCGCTTGTCAAAAATCACGTCGGTCTTGCTCACGCCTTCGACCTTGGAGAGCGCCGCCCTGACCGTGAACGGACAGGCGGCACAGGTCATGCCCGGCACTGACAGCGTAACGGTCTTCGTGGTGGCCCAGGCCGGTGCGGCAATGAGGGCGGCAAATGCGAACAATGTCAACAGTTTTTTCATGATGAACTCCGTGTTAATAGAACAAGGGAAGGATGTACGGAAAGGCAAGCGCGACCAGTACCAGCGCGGCCACCACCCAGAAAATGAGCTTGTAGGTGCTGCGCACCTGCGGAATGGCGCAGACCTCACCCGGTTTGCAGGCTTGCGCCGGGCGGAAAATGCGCCGCCAGGCAAAGAACAGTGCCACCAGTGCTGCGCCGATGAAGATTGGGCGATACGGTTCCAGCACCGTCAGGTTGCCGATCCAGGCGCCGCTGAAGCCGAGGGCGACCAGGACCAACGGCCCCAGGCAGCAGGTGGAAGCGAGGATCGCGGCCAGCCCGCCGGTGACGAGGGCGCCGCGACCACTTTGCGGTTTAGACATATGTTTCTTCTTTCGAATCTTGAGTGATAGATTAAGATTACTTCCGTAGTCAAGTACGGAGTCAAGCGATATGGAAAACAATCTCGACAATCTGACCATCGGCACCTTTGCAAAGGCTGCCGGCGTCGACGTGGAAACCATCCGGTTCTACCAACGCAAGGGGCTGCTGCCGGAGCCGAGCAAGCCTTATGGCAGTATTCGCCGGTATGGCGAGATGGATGTGACGCGAGTGCGGTTCGTAAAATCGGCCCAGCGGCTGGATTTCAGCCTGGACGAGATCGCCGATTTGCTTCGGCTGGAGGATGGTACCCACTGCGAAGAAGCCAGCTGTGCTGCATAGGAAAATCGGGATAGGGGCGGCCAGTAACTGGCCGGTCCCCTCCCACACCACCCGGCATGCGGGTCCGCACCGGGCGGTTGAAACGGTTGAGGTCGCCATGCCTATACCCGAACATGACGCCTGGATTCATCTGGCCCCGACCCG
>JAUYNR010000005.1 GCA_030698225.1 Oxalobacteraceae bacterium
CGTTTCATTTCTGCTCCCGATGCGCGCATTGCGCTTTCTCATTTGAGGCGGGTAAGGACAGGCCATTACTGGCCCATCCTCCCCTCAGAACCGTGCTTGCGACTTTCACCGCACACGGCTCAAGCACAACCAAAAGCCTCGCTACCGAGACCGATTTCACGGACAGGTTTCCCCGTCCGCTCGTCTTCGCCAGCGACACTGCCTGATCCTCATTGCGGGGACGCAGAACCATCCTTATTGCCGATGGTTACTCTCTTGCTGAACCCGAATAACACTCATGGAGCATTACCAGAATCGCCACAGCCGTTCGGCGACTGCTGCACCCGGTGGAAGTGGGCACCCTTTCGGATCAGGACAAAATTGGAATCCCTATCCGGACGATTAAAGCCCGGCATTTGCTTTTTCCACCATCCTCTACCCGCTCCACCAACAGCGTCCCTTGCGGGTTGCCTGCCACCTTCCGATGTCGTGGAAAGTTGGGCGATGGATCCGGCTTACCATGTTCCACGTAATTGACACGCGTGGGTTAGGTTCTGCCTTTTTACCGATGATCTTCGTGTCCGTGTATTCCCACTCTGCACGGGAATAACCGATCATGTGCCTTTTGGCTCAAGCCTTTCAGCGTCCTTTGGCTTGTCGTGGGTAACGACAATTTGTTCAGCAGTTCGCATGCGCTAACCATGCCACGCAGCCTGGCACCTCATCCGCCTTGACGCTGGCAGAAAACACCCGTCCTTCACAGGACCGGTGTCGCTCTTGCAAGCAGGTTACGTTGTCCCGGAGGCTTCACACCAAGTCGTTACCAACTTCGCATGCTCCGGTAGGCTACGGTTGACGGAACAACCGGTTTCGCTTCCTTTCTGAAAACAGGTGAAACAATCAATCACGCGACTTCATGTCGCACGCAGAATTTCCACTTAGCCGTCTGTCTGAATTTTCAGCACCACCTTTCTCTCCCCGGCCGTCTCCCGCAAGCGAATCGCATGGCGATTCGGGCACCAGGAAAAGCCATGCCGGGAGAGGACGTATTCATAGCGGGCTAAACAGTTGCAATTTCGTGGTAGCTTTTCAGCCCGAAACGAGAAATTAACCGTCCCGCACCTCAATCGGACAAATCGCATAAGATCGCATCAGCCTCAAGCCATCGACAGATAAAAAAACGGAGACAACGATGCCTGACAATGATGACGCGGCCGCTAGCGGCGAGCCGGTGCCGGAACATCGTGCGCCGGCCGGTGCCGGCCGGACCCCGCCATCGGTTTTCCCGCCGATCCGCACGATACCGCTGCTGCGGCCGCTGCACTGGATCGCACTCGGCTGGCGCGACCTGCGTGCAACGGGCGGCCGCAGCCTGTTTTACGGCCTGTGTTTTGCCGCCATGGGCTGGTTGCTGAGCGTGGTGCTGGCGCACGCGCCGGCCTATCTGTCGGCGCTGACCTGCGGTTTCCTGCTGCTCGGCCCGTTTCTTGCGCTGGGGCTGTACGACCTGAGCCGCCGGCTGGAGCAGCGCCAGTCCGGCCTGCTGCCGACGCTGTTCTCGATGCAGGGGCGCTGGAGCAATATCGGCGTGCTGGCGGTGGTGCTGGCGGTGGTGATGATGGTCTGGGCGCGTGCCTCGCTGATCGTGTTCGCGCTGTTTTACAACCGCGGCATGCCCTCGGTCGAGGGCTTTCTGCTGCAACTGCTGTCGGTCGACAACCTGCACTTCATCACCGTCTATTTTTTCGTCGGCGCCTTGTTCGCCGGCCTGGTGTTTGCGGTCAGCTGGGTCTCGATCCCGCTGATGCTGGACCGCGATACCGATGCGGTCAGCGCCATCATCATCAGCATCGGCGCCCTGCTGAAAAATATCCCGGCGGCACTGGTATGGGGTCTGCTGATCATCGCCGCTACCGCGATCGGCTTCACCACCTGGTATGCCGGCCTAATCGTGACGATGCCGCTGATCGGCCATGCGACCTGGCACGCATACCGGGATGTGGTCGGGCCGGCTGGGGAGCATTGAACGGCAGCGCCGGCATCACATGCCAGGCGTGCAATCGGCGCAATGGGCGGCCTCGGATACATGATCGGTCAGCTTTTCCTGCAAATCGCGCAGCGCGGTGCGCAAGCCTTCCTCGATTACCGGATGATAAAAAGGCATCTCGAGCATCTGGCCCACCGTCATCCTGCTCTGGCATGCCCATGCCAGCAGATGCGCCAGATGCTCGGCCCGGGGCCCGACCATTTCGGCACCCAAGAAGCGTTTCGTGCCGGATTCTCCATACAGCCGCAACAGCCCGCAATTGCGGCGCATCACGCGGCTGCGGCCCTGATCCCGGAACGACACTTCGCCCACCTTGAAACCGCCAACCGGCAGCCGGTCGCCGCTGCGGCCGATGCGCGCGATCTGCGGCTCGGTAAACGCAATCGCCAGCGCGACCCGGCGCAGGCCAGGCCGCAAGTGCGGGTAACGCCCGGCATTGTCGCCCGCAATGCGGCCCTGATCGACCGCTTCATGCAGCACCGCAGGCGCGCCACTGACGTCGCCGGCAATGAAGATGGCGCTGGCGCCGCATTGCATGGTGTAAGCATCGAAGTGCGGCACGCCGTGCTGGTCCAGCAGCAGGCCGCTGTGTTCCAGCGCCAGTCCATCGAGGTTGGGGCTGCGGCCGGTCGCCACCAGCAGCGTGCGATATTGCTCGCAGCGCTCGCTGCCGTCGGCGCTGCGGCTGCGCAACAGCACAGCGTCGCCGTCCGGCTGCGCGGACACGATCTCGGTGCGCAAGCGCAAGTCCAGTTCGGCGCCCAGGCATTCGATCGCGCTGGCGCGCACCGCGCCATCCTGCAGACCGGCCAGGTTGTCGCTGCGCCCGAACAGCGCGACCCGCACGCCGAGCCGGTGCAGCGCCTGGCCGAGTTCGAGTCCGATCGCGCCGCTGCCGATCACGGCCACCGAATCGGGCAAGTCTTCCCATTCGAATACATCGTCGCTGGTCGTCAGGCGCGCACCGAGATGTGCGAGCCCGGCCGGGATCCGCGGGCTGGAACCGGTCGCGATCACGATCCGTTCGGCCGTCACTTCGGTGTCCGGGCCTACCTGCAAGCGATCGGCGGCAATGAAGCGGGCCTGACCGCGCAAGCGCCTGGCCTGCGGGATTTTCTCGACGCCGTCCAGCACGAAACCGACGAAGCGGTCGCGTTCTGCGCGCACCCGCGCCAGCACCGCCGGGCCGTCGATGCGCAAGGTTCCGCCATGCACGCCGAAGGCCGGGGCAGCGCGGATTGCATGCGCGGCTTCGGCGGCGGCAATCAACAGCTTGCTCGGCATGCAGCCGACCCGCGCGCAGGTGGTGCCGTAAGGACCGCCTTCGATCAACAGCACCCGCTTGCCATGGGCTTTGGCCGCCCGATAGGCAGTCAGGCCGGCGCTGCCGGCACCGATCACTGCAACATCCACCTTCAGGGTTTTCATTGTGATTTCCTCCAGAAATGCGGCGAGATTAATGACCGCACGCAATTGCCTGCGGCTAACCATATTGCGCAGTTTTCATGATGAGCAGCAATTGCAGGCGCTGCGCCGCTACCTGGGCAATTACTCCTTGACGAATTACACCAGCGGCCTACTATCGAAATACAGTCGGCAAGCCGGTGACGTCACCCCCGGAGGTCGATCCGACCACAGCGAGTTTGACCGCAGCAGTCCGAGGTGTGGCACGTTCCTGTGAAACGTAATCGATTACTCCGAAGGAGAATATGATGCGTCACAATCTATTTGACAGTTTCCAGTCATTCGACATCCCGGCCACTGGCAAGGCCGGTTTCTACAGCCTGCCGGCGCTGGAAGCGGCCGGCCTGGGCCCAATCGGCCGGCTGCCGGTATCGCTGCGCATCGTGCTGGAATCGGTGCTGCGCAATTGCGACGGCCGCAGCGTCACGGAAGAGCATGTGCGCCAGCTCGCCGGCTGGCAGCCGAACGCGCCGCGCCAGGATGAAATCCCGTTCGTGGTGGCGCGCATCGTGCTGCAAGACTTTACCGGCGTGCCGCTGCTGTGCGACTTGGCGGCGATGCGCGGCGCGGCCGCGCAACTCGGCCGCGACCCGAAGATCATCGAGCCGCTGGTGCCGGTGCATCTGGTGGTCGACCACTCGGTGCAGGTCGATCACTACAACGGGCCGGACGCGTTCCGGCTGAATATGGAGATCGAGTTCCAGCGCAACCGCGAGCGTTACCAGTTCCTGAAATGGGGCATGCAGGCATTCGACACCTTCAAGGTGGTGCCGCCCGGCATCGGCATCGTGCATCAGGTCAATCTGGAATATCTGGCGCGCGGCGTCTGGCAGCAGGACGGCGTCTACTACCCGGACACGCTGGTCGGCACCGACTCGCATACCACGATGATCAACGGCATCGGCGTGGTCGGCTGGGGCGTCGGCGGCATCGAGGCCGAGGCCGCGATGCTGGGCCAGCCGGTGTATCTGCTGACCCCGGATGTGGTCGGCGTGCACCTGACCGGAAAGCTGGGGCCGGGGGTGACCGCAACCGATCTGGTGCTGACGGTTACCGAGATGCTGCGCCGCGCCAAAGTGGTCGGCAAGTTCGTCGAATTCTTCGGCGATGGGGTGGCCTCGCTGTCGGTGCCGGATCGGGCTACCATCGGCAACATGGCGCCCGAGTATGGCGCCACCATCGGTTTCTTCCCGATCGACGATGCCGCGGTGGCCTATCTGACGATGACCGGGCGCAGCCGGCAAGAGGTGGACGCGTTCCAGAGCTACTTCAAGGCGCAGGGCTTGTACGGCGTGCCGCAGCCGGGCGAGATCGACTACAGCGCCACGCTGGCGCTGGATTTGGCCGGCATCACGCCGTCGGTGGCCGGCCCCGGCCGGCCGCAGGATCGCATCGCGCTGTCGGGGCTGGGGGCGAAGTTCGATGCGTTGTGCGTGGCGCCGATCGCGCAGGGCGGCTTCGGCAAACCGGCCGAGCAGCTGCACAAGCGCTATCCGACCAGGTTTGCGCTCGATCCGGACATTGCGCTATTGGCCGGCGGCGGCGACCAGAGCGGGGCGCCGGCGATGCCGCGCAGCGAAGTTGAAATGGTCGACGATCATCCGACCCCGACCACTGCCACTCCGAAAGCGGCGGTCTGCAGCTTTGTCAACCTCGGCCACGGCGACATCCTGATCGCCGCCATCACTTCCTGCACCAATACCTCCAACCCGGGCGTGCTGCTGGCGGCCGGCTTGCTGGCCAAAAATGCGGTGGAGCGGGGCCTGTCGGTCCAGCCCTACATCAAGACTTCGCTGGCGCCCGGTTCGCGCGTGGTGACCGAATACCTGCGCAACGCCGGACTGCTGTCCTATCTGGAGCAGCTCGGATTCGGGCTGGTGGCCTACGGCTGCACCACCTGCATCGGCAACAGCGGCCCGCTCGACCCGTGCCTGGAAGAAATCGTCATCAGCCGCGACCTGATTTGCGCTGCAGTGTTGTCCGGCAACCGCAATTTCGAGGCACGCATCCATGCCAACATCAAGGCCAACTTCCTGATGAGCCCGCCGCTGGTGGTGGCGTTCGCGATCGCCGGCCGCGTCAACCTGGATCTGGAGCACGAGCCGCTGGGCTTGGGCAAGGACGGTGCGCCGGTGTTTCTGAGGGACATCTGGCCGACCCCGGAAGATATCGCAGCGGTACAGCAATACGCAACCGACCCGGCCCTGTATCAACGCCTGTATGCGGACTTTACCCAGGACAATCCGCTCTGGAATGGCATTGCCGCCCCGAGCGGGGACATGTACAGCTGGGAGCAATCGACGTATATCGCCGAACCGCCGTTTTTCCGGGACTTCGGCACCGCTGCCTTCAAGATCGGCAACCTTGCCGGCGCGCGCGCCTTGGGCATCTTCGGCGACTCGGTGACCACCGACCACATCAGTCCGGCCGGCTCGATCACGGCCAGTTCGCCGGCCGGCCAGTACCTGCAGGCGCATGGGGTGGCGCTGCCGGACTTCAACAGTTACGGCTCGCGGCGCGGCAATCACGAGGTGATGGTGCGCGGCACCTTCGCCAATGTGCGGATCAGGAACTTGCTGATCCCGCCCGCCGTCGACGGCTCCCGCCCCGAAGGCGGCGTCACGCTGCACCAGCCGGACGGCGCACAGATGCCGATCTTTGACGCCGCAATGCAATACATCGCGGACCGCGTGCCGACGCTGGTGTTCGCCGGCGAGGAATACGGCAGCGGTTCGTCGCGCGACTGGGCGGCGAAAGGCACCCAGCTGCTCGGCGTGAAAGCGGTGATCGCCCGCAGCTTCGAGCGCATCCACCGTTCCAACCTGGTCGGCATGAGCGTGCTGCCGCTGCAGTTCAAGGGCGACGACAGCGTGCAGTCGCTCGCCATCAGCGGCGACGAGAGCTTCGATATTCTGGGTCTTGACGGTGGGTTGCAACCGCATCAGGACGTGACGCTGGTGATTCACCGCAAGGATGGCAGTAGTCAGCAATGCCAGTTGTTGCTGCGTATCGATACCCCGATCGAGGTCGATTACACCACCCACGGCGGCATCCTGCCGTATGTGTTGCAGCGTCTGCTGGCGTAATTATCCTAGATTCCTCAGTTGACCACTTGTTGACTTCGATAAATTCATGAATTCATTGGAATTTTTTATGATTAAACAGTTCACCATTTGGGTGAAAACGCTACAGGCGCGATTGCACGTTTTTCCGGCTCCCTGGCTTCGTTGCTCCTCCTAGCAACATGAAGGTTGCGTCGTCGTCGCGCCTAGCCAGAAAGCCGGAAAAACGCACACTCACACCTGTCCAACTGAGGAATCTAG
>JAUYNR010000034.1 GCA_030698225.1 Oxalobacteraceae bacterium
CCTTTGGCTTCGCCGCCAAATTTCTTCGACAATACGGTGGCAATCGCTGCCGTCAGCGTGGTCTTGCCGTGATCGACGTGTCCAATCGTGCCCACATTCACGTGCGGCTTGGTCCGCTCAAACTTGCTTTTTGCCATTTTAGACTCCTAACGATTTTGATGAGAATGCCCAGGCACACGCCCGACTTCTTGCTGATACGCTGATATAACTTGGTGCCCTTGACGTGGATCGAACACGTGGCCTCTCCCTTACCAAGGGAGTGCTCTACCACTGAGCTACAAGGGCTACTTGCTGCATGCACACTAATGCGCACATGCCATTTGATTCTGGAGCGGGTGAAGGGAATCGAACCCTCGTCATAAGCTTGGAAGGCTTCAGCTCTACCATTGAGCTACACCCGCGAGGGCGACCACTTCAGCCGCAACCTTTATTTACTGCAAGATTACTTAATTTGGTGGAGGGGGCTGGATTCGAACCAGCGTACTCGTAAGAGAACAGATTTACAGTCTGTCGCCTTTAACCACTCGGCCACCCCTCCGCAATGAGCCATGGATTATGCAGGCCGTCCTGGACATTGTCAACTGATTGCATCTATTAATTGCTCAATTTCATGCAATTTTTTTGCCAGCCGCACCAGCGTCATCGGAAACACGATTTTGCTTGTTCCAAGCGACCAGATCCGGGCTGCGCCGATCATTCCCCGAGACAAAAATAATTACAGCAGCCTGAACGTATACACTTTCATTTCATTCACGCGCCCGGCCATACCATGATCACCATTTTGCATAACCCGCGTTGCTCCAAATCGAGAGCCGCACTGGCACTGACGCAGCAATTCGCGGCTGACCACGATATCTTGCTGACCGTGGTTGACTATCAGACCGCGCCCCTGCAATTGACCGAATTGCGCAGCTTGCAACAGCAACTGGGACTTCCTGTGCGCGCGATGATACGCGATGGCGAGGCGCTGTTCGACACGCTGCAACTTGCGCACGCCGACGACGAAACGCTGCTTGCGGCACTGGCATCGCATCCGCTGCTGCTGCAGCGCCCGATCGTGATATACCAGGAACGCGCAGTGATAGGGCGTCCGCCGGAGCTGCTACACGCGCTATTGCGCACGGCATAACCATTACGCGGCCGACGCTACAGAAAGCGCCCGATCAGCAGCACGATCAACGAAATAAGGATAGTGGAGGCGAACGGCAGGGAAAACACGCGGCCGAACAGCTTGAAGCGAACATCGCCCGGCAAGCGCCCGATGCCGAGCTTCTCCAGCCACGGCAGCAGCGCGGAAAATACGATCAGCGCCACGAAAATGACGATTACCCAGCGGATCATGGATGCAACTCCATCAATACTCCCGTCAATTTTTTACAAACATGATAGTTCGCGCATAAGATTAGCGTGGCAATTTAAATACTAAACCCAGTATATTTATTGCAGCTAGTTACAGGCGATGGCTGCGGTCGTTGCGCAGCAGCGCCGGTGCCAATTCCATACCGCGGCCGACCACCAGCACCTTGAACAGCTCGCCCATTTCTGCCGGAGAAATCAGCTTTTGCACCGCGTTGGCTTGCGGCAGATAGCGCATCGCATCGGCCGGCGGCGTGCGCAACAGCAGATCACCGATGCCCGCCGCCATCAGAAACCCGGCCTGGCTGGTGTAGCCCAGCAGATCCAGTCCGCCGTCCAGCGCCGCCTGCGCGATCGCGGTGAAATCCACGTGCGCAGTAATGTCCTGCAAGCCCGGCAGGTAAAACGGCTCCGCATGGGCGTGGTGCCGATAATGGCACATCAGTGTGCCTTGAGTGCGCTGGTCCAGGTAAAACTCGGCAGCCGGAAAACCGTAGTCGATAAATATCGCCGCGCTGCCCTGCCCGTGCAGACGGCGCCCGGCTTGCAGCATATCGGCCAGCGAATGGATGAAGCCTTGCGCGGCCGGATGGACTTCGGTCAAATAGCCGAGCGGCAACGCATCGGCCTGCGGAATCTGCGCCACCAGCGCCGCGTCGCAAGGGCGGTCGATCCAGCAAAAACCGTTGTCCCCGACATTGATGCCGACGCCGCGCTGCTGCCAGCCGGTTGCGGTCTTGACCACCAGTTCGACCGGCATCGCGTCCAGCACTTCATTGCCGATCACCAGGCCCGAGTACGCCGGCGGCATCTTCTGCTGCCATACCACTTGGGAAAAGTCGCGCAGCAAATGCTCCTGCCGGGCCCGCAACTCGCCCGACAGATCCAGAATCGTGTACTGCTCGACGCGCACCCCCAGAGCGTCCAGTTCGCTCAGGATGTCGAACGCCAGCTTGCCGCTGCCGGCGCCGAACTCCATGATCCGCGGCGCCGTCTGGGCAATCAGATCGGCTGCCACCCGCGCCAGTGCGGCGCCAAAAAGCGGCGTGATTTCCGGTGCGGTTGTAAAATCCCCGTCCCGGCCCAGTTTTTGCGCACCGCCGCTGTAATAGCCGATCTGGGGCGCGTACAGCGCCAGTTCCATGAAGCGCGAGAATGGGATCCAGCCGGAATGCTGGGCGATCTCGGCTGCGATCAGGTGCTGGAGCTGGCTGGACGCGGCCAGCGCATCGGGATGGGGTTCGGGTAGTGGCATCTGGAAGATTGTAATGAATTGTGTGTAACTTAGTCTGTAAACAGGTCGGCGCTCAAAATACCAACAAATATGCATACAAAGCAACAGAAAAGCGTGCTCGTCACCGGCGCCGCCCGGCGCATCGGACGCACCATCGCGCTGGCGCTGGCGCAGCGCGGCTGGAATGTCGCGGTCCATTATGGCCGATCCGCGCTGGAGGCCGCCGATACCGTGCGCCAGATTCAAGCGCTCGGCGGCTTCGCCGCCACTGTCCAGTGCGATCTGGCCGATGAAGCCGCGGTGCGCACGCTGCTGGCGCGCGCCGCCGCCGCCCTCAAGCTGCCGCTGGCCAGCTTCGGCTGCGTGGTGAATAACGCCAGCCGGTTCGAACATGACAGCGCGGCCGACTTTTCGCAAGCGATGCTGGACCGCCACATGCACGCGAACCTGGCCGCGCCGATCCTGCTGGCGCAGGCGCTGCACGCGGCAACAAAGGAAGGCGCGCAAGCGGTCGCGATCAACCTGCTGGATCAGAAACTGTTCAACCTGAATCCGGATTTCCTGTCCTACACGCTGTCCAAGGCCGCGCTGCACGGCGCTACCACGATGCTGGCGCAGGCACTGGCGCCGAAGCTGCGGGTGGTCGGCATTGCGCCCGGCATCACGCTGATTTCGGGCGACCAGACCGAGGCCGGCTTTGCTGCCGCCCACCAACGCACGCCGCTGGGACGTTCCAGCACGCCCGAAGATATCGCCGCCACCGTCTGTTTCGTGCTGGAAAACCGCGCGATCACCGGCACCACCATCGTCGTCGATGGCGGCCAACACCTGACCCCCTTGCAACGCGACGTGATGTTCGTCGCCACACCTGAGAAAAAACCATGATTTCCGCCCTGTCCCACCCGCAACTGATCGACTGCCGCCGCCTGTTCCTGCGCAACTATGAAGTGCTGATCAATATTGGCGTGCACGATTTCGAGAAGAGAGGCGAGCAGCGCGTGCTGATCAACGTCGACCTATACATCCCGCTGGCGCTGTCGACCCCGAAAGACGACCATCTGAACGAGGTGGTCGATTACGATTTCATGCGCACCACCATCGCCAACCGCATGGCGCAAGGCCACGTCCATCTGCAGGAAACCCTGTGCGACGATGTGGTGCGCAGCATGCTGGCGCATCCGGACGTGCGCGCGGTGCGCGTATCCACGATGAAACCCGACGTCTATCCCGATTGCGACGGCGTCGGGGTCGAAGTGTTCCAGATCAAGGTGGCCGCATGAACGCCATATTGGAAACCCCCGACAATCCGCTGCAGAGCTTCCTGCAAGCGGAGAAAATCACCTTCGAAAACAACAAGCTGCACAAGCGCCTGTGCCGCCAGGTCGGGCAGGCGATCGGCGACTTCAACATGATCGAAGACGGCGACCGCGTGATGGTCTGTCTGTCCGGCGGCAAGGACAGCTACGCGCTGCTCGACATCCTGATGACGCTGCGCCAGCGCGCGCCGATCAATTTCGAGATCGTCGCGGTCAACCTGGACCAGAAGCAGCCGAATTTCCCCGAGCACATCCTGCCGCAATATCTGGAAAAGCTCGGCATTCCGTTCCACATCGAGAACCAGGATACGTACAGCATCGTCAAACGGGTGATTCCCGAAGGCAAGACCACCTGCTCGCTGTGTTCGCGGCTGCGGCGCGGCATCCTGTACCGCGTCGCCGATGAGTTGGGCGCCAACAAGATCGCGCTCGGCCACCACCGCGACGACATCCTGGAAACCTTCTTCCTGAACATGTTCTTCGGCGGCAAGCTCAAGGCTATGCCGGCCAAGCTGCAGTCGGACGACGGCAAGCATATCGTGATCCGGCCGATGGCTTACGTGAAGGAAGAAGATTCGAGCCGCTACGCCGAAATCAAGCAATTCCCGATCATCCCGTGCGACCTGTGCGGCAGCCAGGAAAACCTGCAGCGCAAGCAAACCAAGAACATGCTGCGCGAGTGGGAAAAGAAATTCCCGGGCCGGGTCGAGAGCATCTTTTCCGCGCTGTCCACCGTGGTGCCGTCGCACCTGATGGACCGCGATTTGTTCAATTTCAAGGATTTGCAGATGGATGGCGTGGCCAACCCGAACGGCGACATCGCTTTCGACGACGACCCGTGCGCCACGCCCGCCGCAACCAATTTCATCCCGCTGCAGATGCGTCCGTAGTGCGGCTGCGGCCGGCGCGACGGATAGCGCGGGCCGGCCCGGAGGCATCTCGATGACTAAACAGCCTGGTCGCGGGTCTGCCGCCCGGTAAGCAAAACCGTTTTTGGAAAATGCAATATCGCATCGAGCCCGACAATTTTCCCGCGCTCCATCCTGTTCTGAAGAAAAATCCGCGCCGCCATCGAATCGGCGATCTCGCTGCAGATCGCCAACCCCAGGCCACCGGAAGAATGGCTCGAAGCAAACGGTTCGAACACCGTCTCGATCAACGCATCCGGCACACCCGGCCCGCTATCCCAGACGCACACCGTTACCCCCTGGTCGCCATGCGTGATCCTGATCCCCAGGCGGGAGTCCGGTGCGGTGTAATGGATCGCGTTATGCAGCAGATTGGAAAACAATTCGCCGATCATCCACGGATGGCCCTGGACCTGCGCCTTTTCGGCATCGAGTTCGAAATCGAGGTTTTTTTCGGCGATCAGCGGCGACAGATCCACCGCCGTCTCGCGCGCCAGCATCGTCAGGTCGCAGCATTCGAACGCGCCGCGACCGCGCAATTGCGCCACCTTGGCCAGCGACAGCAACTGGTTCGCCAGCGTCGTTGCGCGCTCCACCGTGCCGGTCATTTCTTCGATGATGGTCTGCGCCGGCGCATCGCCGCGCAGGCCGGATTGCAGCTGGGTTTTCAGCACCGCCAGCGGCGTGCGCAATTGGTGCGATGCGTTGGCGACGAAACGCTGCTGATGGTCGAGCAGGCGCTGCAGCCGGGTCATCAACTGATTCAGCGCGTCGACGAAGGGTTGCAGCTCCCTCGGTTCGCCTGAAGTAAACACCGGCGAAAGATCTTCCGCCGGCCTTTCATCGAGCTGTTTGCGCAATGCATCGAGCGGGCGCAGTGCGCGCGAGACCACGAACAGAATCAGCGACGCGATGACCGCCAGCAGGATCGTCTGGCGGATCAGCGTTTCCCAGAATATTTTTTGCGCCAGCAGGCTGCGGTTCTTGATGGTTTCCGCCACCTGGATTAGCGCGCTGCCTTGCGGCCCCATTGATGCGACCGGCTGCAGCAGCGCCGCCACCCGCACCGCTTCACCGTCATAGCTGTCTTCGTAGATGTGTACCAGCGACGGATAGGACGCATGGTTTTTTGCGGTGCCGGTAAATTTCGGCAGCGCTTCGTCGCCGGACAGAAATTCGCCGTTGAAGCCGTTGATGCGATAAATCATTTTGGTGGAAAAATCCGCTTCATGGATCTCCAGCGCCGCATACGGCAGCGATATCTTCAAGCGGTCGTTTTCGATCCGCAGCAAATCGCCAATCGAATGTGCGGAGGCGATCAGCATCCGGTCGTATGCGGTATTGACCGAATCGAGTGTGTTTCGATACAGCACGAACGCATCGATCACGATGAAAATCGCAATCGGCGCAATAATCCAGGCCAGCAGATAGGAGCGCACCGAGCGCGGCCGCAATGACAGGCTCATGGCAGTTTGGATGCCTGCTGGACCCGCAATAAATACCCCAATCCGCGCAAGGTCATGATTTCGCATCCGGTCGCGGTCAATTTCTTGCGCAGCCGGTGCACGATGACTTCAATCGCTTCCAGCTGCGCGTTTTCTTCCAGCGGAAACACCAGCCGGAACAACCGTTCCTTGGTCACCGCATGGCCCGGCTTAACAATCAGCGCCTTCAGCAGTGCGTGTTCGCGCGGCGTGAATTCGAGCGGATCTTCATCGTGGTAGAAAGCGCCGGAACTGCGCTCGAAGCGCAAGCCCGCGCATTTTTGCAGCCCGTCTTCGGTGCCGCTGCGACGCCGCAGCAGCGCCCGTATGCGCGCATCGAGTTCATCCAAATCGAATGGTTTTGCCAGATAATCGTCGGCGCCGGCATTCAAGCCGGCGACCCGGTCGCCGACTGCGCCGCGCGCGGTGAGCACGATCACCGGCGTGCCGATCCTCTGAGAACGGATGCGTTGCAAAAGGTGCAAGCCATCCAGGCCGGGGATATTCAGGTCCAGGATTACCAAATCGCCAACAGCATCCTTGATGCGCGACAGCGCGGCCATGCCATCGAAACAGCAGGTAACTTCGAAGCCGCGCCGCTCCAGCGCACGCGACAGCGCTTTCGACATGTCGATGTCATCTTCAACAAGCAAAATATGCATGGTGGTCTGTATGGATTAATTCTTTGCAGGGTTGCCTGCGCATCGGGCTTCGTATCGGATTTTCATACAGTCAGTGACTGCGCGATGCCAAGGGCACCGAATTGAAAGCAGATTGAAAGCAAACGGAAAGGCGAATGAAAGAAACGGCGCATTTTCGCCGCCCCGCGGCTGGTTAAGGCCCGGTCCTTATCCTACACTAACGCAGCGATTACCCGCTGACATCAAACCTATAAAACGATCCACAAAGGAGACACCATGCTGCAGAAATTGATCAAGCATTTGAGCGCCCTGGCCCTGCTGCTGCCAGTCATTGCGTACGCACAGGACAGCTGCGCCAATCGCGGCGAGATGGATCCCCAATACTGCGATGCGAACCATGACCTGGTGGCCGACACTCCGACCGACCCGAAAAAACTCAAGACCCCGAGCACGCTGGTTTTCACCTTCACGCCGGTGGAAGACCCGGCTGTGTATGACAAGATTTTCAAACCATTTACCGACTATCTGGCGCAATGCACCAGCAAGAAAGTGATGTTCTTTCAGGTCCAGTCGAATGCGGCTGAAATCGAGGCAATGCGTTCCGGACGCTTGCACGTCGGCGGCTTTTCGCCGGGGCCGACCAACTTCGCGGTAAACATTGCCGGGGCAGTGCCATTCGCCGTGATTGGCGACGCCAAGGGTTATCAAGGCTATTCACTGATCGTGATCGTCAAGAAGGACAGTGCGATTCAGAAGATGACCGATCTGCAGGGCAAGAAGGTAGCGCACACCGCGCCTTCGTCCAACTCGGGCCACATGGCGCCGGTCGCGTTGTTTCCAAAACTCGGCGTCACTCCGGACAAGGATTACAAGGTGATTTTCTCTGGCAAGCATGACCAGTCGATTCTGGGCGTGAACTCGGGCGATTACGATGCGGCCGCAGTTGCGTCCGACGTTTTCGATCGCATGGTCGATCGCGGCGCGATCAAGGCGGAAAACTTCCGCGTGATCTATCGCAGCGAAAAATTCCCGACCCAGGATTTTTCCTATGCACACGATCTGGAGCCGAAATTCCGCGACAAGATGCTGAAATGTTTTTACGAATACCGCTTTACTGATGAGTTGAAAAAAGCCTTCTCCGGAGCCGACCGTTTTTATCCGATCAACTTCAAGAAGGATTTCGAGATGATCCGTTTTGTCGCCCATACCGCCGGTGAATCCTTCAGCCGCGCCGCTTACGAAAAGCAGCAAGCCGCTACCAAGAAGTAAGCAAACAGACTAATCCGTTGTCCCCATGATCGGCCGTGCAAATAACGGCCGGGGGGCTACTCGGCCTGACACTTTGAAAGAAAGTCCGTACCCATGCCGCACGCCATAGAAATCCAGGATCTGGTCAAGGAGTACAAACCAGGTCATCCTATCCTCAGAGGGATCAACCTCAATATCAACGGCACCGGCCTGGTTGCCATCATCGGTCCATCCGGCACCGGCAAATCGACGCTGATCCGCTGCATCAACCGGCTGGTCGATCCATCCCGGGGCGCGATCTGGTTCAGCTCCGGCGGGCAGCGGGTCAACCTGGCGCAATTGCGCGGCCGCGCGCTGCGCGAAAGCCGGCGCCAGATCGGCATGGTATTCCAGGAATACAACCTGGTCGAGCGGCTGACGGTAATGGAAAACTTGCTGTGCGGCCGTCTCGGCTTCGTCGGTGCATGGACCGCATGGCGGCGCAAGTTTCCGAAGGAAGACATCCAGCACGCATTCGATCTGCTCGATACCGTGGGGCTGGGTTCGTTTGCCAACCAGCGCGCCGATGCGTTGTCCGGCGGCCAGCGCCAGCGCGTAGGTATCGCGCGCGCGCTGATGCAGCGGCCGCAGTTGCTGCTGGCCGATGAACCGACCTCGTCGCTGGACCCGAAGACCTCGTTCGAAATCATGTCGCTGCTCAAGGAGCAAGGGCGGGCGCAAGGTATTCCGGTAATCGTCAACATTCACGACGTCGAACTCGCCAAGCGCTATGCCGACCGCATCATCGGCATGTCGGGCGGCCATGTGGTGTACGACGGCAATGCAGAAAACCTGAGCGACGACTATCTGAAGCAAATCTACGGCGGCGAGGATTGGCTGTCATGACGCGCGCCCTCACACCGCAACCGGCCAGCCTCCCGTTTCGCACCGGAGCCCTGACCCGCATCGTCACCTGGCTGGTGGTCGCGTATGCATTCTATGCCGCGACCCAGCTCGGATTTTCGTGGGAGCGCTTCAGTTCCGGCCTGGGCAACGGCGGCGTTTTTCTGGGCCGCATGTTTCCGCCCGACTTTTCCAAAACCGACATCCTGTGGGACGGCATCTCGGAAACCCTGCAGATCGCCGTGCTGGCCTCGCTGATCGGCATCCTGCTGAGCCTGCCGATCGGCCTGATGGGAGCGCGCAATCTGATGCCCGCATGGATATCGTGGCCGGCGCGCGGGCTGGTTTCGGTCTGCCGCTCGCTGCATCCGGTGATTGTCGCGATCCTGTTCGTGAAAGCGGTCGGCTTCGGCGCGCTGGCCGGCGTGCTGGCGCTGGTGGTGGCCTCGATCGGCTTCATCGGGAAGCTGTTTTGCGAAGCGATCGAGGAAATTTCGCCCAAGCAGGTGGAAGCGGTGCGCGCCACCGGCGCCTCGTTCATGAACGTGATCCTGTTCGGCGTGCTGCCGCAGGTATTGCCGCGCTTCGTCGGCTTTTCGACCTACCAGCTCGATTCCAATTTGCGCAATTCCACCATGGTCGGGATCGTCGGCGCCGGCGGCGTCGGCGGCGTGCTGTTCTCCGCCTTCCAGCGCTTCGATTACGATTTCGTACTGACTATCCTGCTGACGATTATCGCGATCATCGTGGTCGGCGAACTGTTGGCCAATTCGGTGAAAAAGGTGTTTCATGTCTAATTCAATTGCAGCACGCACGTGGCAGCGGCATCCGCCGCTGGAAAAATTTCTCCGCTTCGTAGTCTGGTTCGCCATAACGCTGGCGGTGGTGCAATCGCTGCGCCATATCGAGGTAATTCCCGAATTTCTCTACGATGCGCCGGAACAGATGGGCGACATGCTGGGGCGCATGTGGCCGGTCGAGTGGGCCTATTACGCATCCGATGTGCAAGCGGCGCTCATCGAGACGCTGCATATCGCCACCCTGGGCACGCTGCTGGCAATCCTGCTGGCGATTCCGTTCGGCCTGATGGTCGCCTCCAACCTGACGCAGAACCAGGCACTGAATTTGATCGCGCGCGTGGTGCTGGTGGCCAGCCGGTCGGTCAATTCGCTGGTCTGGGCATTGCTGTTCGTGGCGATCTTCGGTCCCGGCGCGGTGGCGGGCACGCTGGCCATCGCGTTTCGCTCGATCGGTTTTGTCGGCAAGATGGCCGGCGAGACCATCGAGCAAATGCCGCGCGGTCCGATCGAGGCGCTGCAGGCTGCCGGCGCCAGCAAGGCGGCGCAGATCTGGTACGGCTACTGGCCGCAACTGAAACCGGCGTTCCTGTCGATCGTGCTGCTGCGCTGGGATATCAACGTGCGCGAGTCGGCGGTGCTGGGCATCGTCGGCGCCGGCGGGGTCGGCATGGTGCTCGATACCGCGCTCAATCTGTTTCAGTGGCCGCGTGTGGCCACCGTGCTGGTGGCCATCTTCGCCATTGTCATCGTGACCGAAATCGTGGTGACGCAAATCCGCAAGAGGGTCTTGTAGCATGCCGGCGACTGCACCCGGTATCGGGTGCAGTCTGCTGGTGGCTGACTGCTATCATCGGATGCCGACACATCGCCGCAAATGAATTGCCGTAGAAACGTGGCGCAGAACGGAAAAAGGATCGTCAAAGACGATCCTTTTTCTTGAAACTGGTCGGAGTACAAGGATTCGAACCTTGGACCCCCTGGTCCCAAACCAGGTGCGCTACCGGGCTGCGCCACACTCCGAAGAGCCAGAATCATACCCTTTCGGAGCCGCTGCGGTCAAGCCCTTATCCCGAAATTCGCAATGCCGATGGCGATCAGCGCACGGCAACCACCCGGATGAGCATCCTGATGGGTGCGGCGCAATTCCTGGCGCGCGGAAATGATACACTTTTGAGCTTTTCCGAACCGATCGCACCCTATGAATATCGTCATCCTCGCTGCCGGCATGGGCAAACGCATGCAATCGGCGCTGCCCAAAGTATTGCATCCGCTGGCCGGCAAACCGCTGCTGTCGCATGTGCTCGATACCGCGCGCAGCCTGTCGCCTTCGACGCTGTGCGTGATCTACGGCCACGGCGGCGAACAGGTGCCGAGCCTGCTGGCCGCAAGCGATGTGATTTTCGCCTGCCAGCAGCCGCAGCTCGGCACCGGCCATGCGGTGGCCCAGGCCGCGCCGCACCTCGACGATGCGGCGCCGACGCTGGTGCTGTACGGCGACGTGCCGCTGACCGACGCGGCGTCGCTGCAGCGCCTGATCGCCGCCGCCGGCAATGACAAGCTGGCGATCCTGACGGTACACATGGACGACCCGACCGGCTATGGCCGCATCGTGCGCGAACATGGCGCGATCACCCGCATCGTCGAGCAGAAAGACGCCACCGATGCCGAACTCGCGATCACCGAAGTCAATACCGGCATCCTGGTCGCACCCACCGCACGGCTCAAGCAATGGCTGGCGACGCTGTCGAACCACAATGCGCAAGGCGAGTATTACCTGACCGACATCGTGGCGCGCGCGGTGGCCGATGGCGTGCCGGTGGCGTCGGCCCAACCGGAAGCGGTATGGGAAACGCTGGGCGTCAACAGCAAGGTGCAACTGGCCGAGCTGGAGCGCATCCACCAGCGCAACATCGCCAACGCATTGCTGGAACAGGGCGTGACGCTGCTCGACCCGGCCCGCCTCGACGTGCGCGGCACGCTCACCTGCGGGCGCGACGTGACGATCGATGTCGGCTGCGTATTCGAAGGCATAGTCACCCTCGAAGACGGCGCCCGCATCGAAGCGCATTGCGTGATCAGGAATGCCGTTATTGCCGCCGGCGCGCAGATCAAGCCGTTCTGCCATATCGAAGACGCGACGGTCGGCGCGCATTCCGTCATCGGCCCGTATGCCCGGCTGCGCCCCGGCACCGTGCTGGCCGAGAACGTGCACATCGGCAATTTCGTCGAAATCAAGAACAGCCAGGTCGCCGCCGGCAGCAAGGCCAACCACCTGGCGTATGTGGGCGACGCCACCATCGGCAGCCGCGTCAACATCGGCGCCGGCACCATCACCTGCAATTACGACGGCGCCAACAAGTTCCGTACCGTGATCGGGGACGACGCCTTCATCGGCAGCGACAGCCAGCTGGTCGCGCCGGTCACGGTCGGCAAAGGCGCCACGCTGGGAGCCGGCACCACGCTGACCAAGGATGCGCCGGCCGGTGCGCTGACGATCTCGCGCGCCAGGCAAGTGACGCTGACAGGCTGGCAGCGGCCGGTGAAGCTGAAGAAATAGAATACATATAGGCAGTATAGCCAAAAACAATGCCGTTCCCGCATATAAAAAGCGCGGCTTAAAATATACTGCCATTATTAAAGTAACGATGCAAATATTCAGTCGCATATCGAGCCACAGTGCGATGACGTGATTTTGTAGGAGCGCACCCGGGCGCGAACGGATTGCCCATAGCAACCGATGGTCGCGCCCGGGTGCGCTCCTACAGAAAACTGCTTCGGCCGGCAAGACTCCTTTCAGAACTGAATAAATGGATCGCCTGCCCGATCAAACGAAAAGCAGCGTTACACCGCGATCCGGGTCTCGAACTTGCTGCGGTGGATAGCAAAAAAACTGCGCACATTGCGCACATTGGCGTGCCCGGCGAACAGCCGGTGCGCCAGTGCATGGTAAGCCGGCATGTCGGTCACCTGCACCAGCAGCACGAAATCCGGTCCCGGCGACACCCGGTAGCACTGCAAAACCGGATCCTCCGCCGCCACCAGCGCCTCGAATTCGACCATCCGCTCGGTCGCCTGGTTATCCAGCGTAATCTCGACGATCGCGCTCAGTCCGGCGCCGACCTTTTCGGGCGCGACGATCGCCACCTGACGCGCAATCACGCCGGCATCGATCAGGCGCTTGACGCGGCGCAGACAGGTCGGCGGCGACGCATGCACCTGCGCGGCCAGGTCATGGTTGGTTTGCGATGCGTCAAGCTGCAGCGCATTCAGGATGCGGCGATCCAGTTCATCGAACTGCAATACGGGCTCAATTGTCATTAATATTCCATAATTTTAAATTTATTGGAATATTATGCCATCAGTGCGACGCATTGAAATATTCAATCACATTTACAGCAATTAAGACAGCATATTTCAACCGTAGTCCTCTACGATGCAGGCTTCAACAACAAAATCATCAAGAGGCTGCCATGTGCGGTATCGTCGGCGCGGTTGCGCAACGCAATATCACCCCCATCCTGATCGAAGGCTTGAAGCGGCTCGAATACCGCGGCTATGACTCCTGCGGCGTGGCGCTGCATATCGACGGCAAGTTGCAGCGCTCGCGCAGCACCGCGCGCGTGGCCGAACTGGAATCGCAGGTCGCCTCCACTGGACTGTCCGGCTTCACCGGCATCGCCCACACCCGCTGGGCCACGCACGGCGCACCCTCTTCCGGCAACGCCCATCCGCACTTCTCGCCCAGCAGCGACAACGCCCGCATCGCGCTGGTGCACAACGGCATCATCGAAAACCACGACGCATTGCGCGAAGAGCTGCAGGCGCTCCGCTACCTGTTCGTCAGCCAGACCGACACCGAGGTCATCGCCCACCTGGTCGACCACATGTACACCGGCGACCTGTTCGACACCGTCCAGCAGGCGGTCAAGCGGCTCGACGGCGCGTATGCGATTGCGGTGTTCTGCCGCGACGAGCCGCACCGCGTGGTCGGCGCACGCCAGGGCTCGCCGCTGATCGTCGGCGTCGGTGAAGGAGAAAACTTCCTGGCCTCGGACGCGATGGCGCTGGCCGGCGTCACCGACCAGATCATCTACCTGGAAGAAGGCGATGTGATCGACCTGCAATTGCAGCGCTGCTGGATCGTCGATGCCGACGGCAAAGCGGCCGAACGCGCTGTCAAAACCGTGCATGCGCATACCGGCGCGGCCGAACTGGGGCCGTATCGCCACTACATGCAAAAGGAAATCTTCGAGCAGCCGACCGCCATCTCCAATACGCTACAAGGGATCGACGCGATCATGCCGGAACTGTTCGGCGACGGCGCCTACGGCATCTTCAAAGAGATCGACTCGGTGCTGATCCTGGCCTGCGGCACCAGTTATTACGCCGGCATGACCGCCAAATACTGGATCGAATCGATCGCCAAAATCCCGGTCAGCGTCGAAATCGCCAGCGAGTACCGCTATCGCGACAGCGTGCCGAACCCGCGCTCGCTGGTCGTCACCATCTCGCAAAGCGGCGAAACCGCCGACACGCTTGCCGCGCTGAAACACGCGCGCGATCTCGGCATGGCGCACACGCTGACGATCTGCAACGTTGCCACCAGCGCCATGGTGCGAGAGTGTGCGCTCGCTTTCATCACCCGCGCCGGAGTCGAAGTCGGGGTCGCCTCGACCAAAGCCTTCACCACCCAACTGGCCGCACTGTTCCTGCTCGCGCTCGCGCTGGCGCAAACCAAGGGAACGCTGCCGGAACAAAACGAAGCCGATTACCTGAAACAGATGCGCCACCTGCCGGTCGCGATAGCCGCGGTGCTGGCGCTGGAGCCGCAAATCATCGCCTGGTCGGAAGACTTCGCGCGCAAGGAAAACGCGCTCTTCCTGGGCCGCGGCCTGCACTACCCGATCGCGCTTGAAGGCGCGCTCAAGCTGAAGGAAATCTCGTACATCCACGCGGAAGCCTATCCGGCCGGCGAACTCAAGCACGGCCCGCTGGCACTGGTCACCGAGCAGATGCCGGTAGTCACCATCGCGCCCAACGATGCGCTGATCGAGAAACTGAAATCGAACATGCAGGAAGTGCGCGCCCGCGGCGGCCAGCTGTACGTCTTCGCCGATAGCGACTCGCGGGTGAAGCCGGGCGAAGGCTTGCACGTGATCCGCCTGCCGGAACACTACGGCCTGCTGTCCCCGATCCTGCATGTGGTGGCGCTGCAATTGCTGGCCTACCACACCGCGCTGGCACGCGGTACCGATGTGGACAAGCCACGCAATTTGGCAAAATCAGTTACCGTGGAGTAATGTTTTCATCTGTAAAAATTTGCAATTTGCAGTAAAGAGCAGAACGCCAACCTTCACCGGTTGGCGTTTTTGTTTGTGGGATGACAGTCCTCGATTGCGCTTCATTTCCGCTCTTGCCTATCTCAGACTGCCACCTTGTGGCACAAGCCCTTTGATGGTCGCTTACTGGAATGATGTTGAATGCGTGCAATCGGCCAATAGCCGTCAGTCACCGTAACATCTGAAGTGGTATTGTGGTGACAACATACCGGGAGGGGCAGACGCCTGTTCATTTAAAGCTAACCCTCCTCAGAAAATCTTTGGTCAAGAAGCGTTGTCCCTACCGGACACCTTTTTCGATTGGTGGCCAGTGTTTTCTTTACTGATCATGATGCGAACGTAAAGGTCGGCCGTCGGTCATGAAATGGTGTCGTCCATGAGCAGGCGACGCGCACCTCGCTGCTGTCGAAGACAACACTCAGGCGGATGCCAGAGATCAAATCATCGCGATTGCATCCAGTTGTACTCGCGAATTCTGATGGCGCATGCAGTGCCGCGACAAGCTCCCCACAAGAGGGTCCGAACGGTGCATGAATTAACGGGCGTCAGGGGGAGTCAATCTCGTGAACGATACATGGCGTCGACCCTAGTCATTGAACGACCCCTTTGGAGAAACGTGACCGTCAACTCAGGATCGCGTCTTGCGTACGGTCTGCAGCTTGGCCTTATAGAAGCCTTCTCCTGTCATGCCGGTCGCCAGCTTGGCGGCCGCTGTCTGAGCGGTCTCCGCCCAGCAATAGGCGAGTACGACGTAGTCCGCGTACATCAGGTAATCCATGGCTGCGGCGCCAATTTCATCCGGATTCCGTATTGCCTTCATGCCAATCTTCGTCGCGATCTCACCCCCACTCCTTGTGGACCTGACTGAGTGGCTCGTTGAATTCCTTGAGTGCATCATTTTCCGATTGTGCCTTGCAGAACTGGCGCACCAGTTTGGTAATGCCCATCAGCGGTTTCCCCTGTGTCGCGAGCACCTTGCGTCCCAACAGATCAAGCCCGTGAGTTGAACGCGTTGAAGAAACTGCAGGGCGCGAGATTGACCCGTCCCTGTGCGTCGCGTGACGAGATCCAGCTGATGGTCCGCGGGGCGGCCAGTGCATTGAGCAGGTTGTGGCTCAATGTCATGGCACTTCCAAGCAAGTGATGGCGCCGCGGTGCAATCACCAACGGCGACGTTTCGAGAGAATAGGGGCCTCATTAACCTAACTTCATGGAGATACAACATGCCCGTCATCGTTTGCGAATGCAAGGTCGGAATCGAATCCGGCGTCAAGGCCAAGATTGCCAGCGAGTTCACGAGCGCGATCAGGGAGATCATCCTTTCGCCGCTCGACTTGATTAGCGTCGTATTCCATGAAGCCACGCCCGAGAACACCTACCGTTCGGGAGAACCTACCTCCGAAACGCTCATCTTCTGCCACATACGTGATGGGCGCAGCGACGGCGCGGTGCTATCGCTGGCCAAAAAAGTGAGTTCGATCTGGAGCGCGTGCACCGGGGCATCGGAGGACGAAGTCGAGGTTCTCGTCACACTGTATCCCGCCAAGTACGTCGTGCGCGGCGGTGAACGCCTGCCCGAAGCCCCTCGCGTTTAGGGGTGGTGCAGCCTACGCGCCGTACCTGAACCTCTTACCCAAAATAAAAGGAGACAAGTCAATGAAGTCCACAACCATGCACCGGATAGATGTTCACAAGCTGGCCGACGAGGCCAAGTTCAACAGCTTTCACCGGTCCGTTCTGATCTGGTGTTCCGTCATCCTGGTGCTCGACGGCTACGACCTGGCGGTCGCTGGCATCGCGCTTCCGTCGATCATGAAGGCGATGAATGTCGATGCAGCGACCGCGGGCTTCATGGCCAGTTCGGCGCTGTTCGGCATGATGTTCGGTGCGATTGGG
>JAUYNR010000008.1 GCA_030698225.1 Oxalobacteraceae bacterium
ATCGGACTCACCAATAAATACTGGCAGTAATCGAGTCGGCTTGGGCGTTTTGGCATGACCAGAACTTTACGCAACCGCTCTCATCTTTAGGTTTACGTCATTGCATCTTGTTACATTTATATGTTTTTTGCGTAAGTCCTATTGATATAAGTTTTACTCCACGGCAGATGGTATTTGTACATGTATTGCCGCAGATCAATCTCACAAGATTTCTTTAGGTCAAATTATCAAATATTGCGACGCACAAGCAGCGTCCAATGTCGGCGTATCTGAAATCCCTATCCTAGGAGAAGCCATGTTTTTAAATACAGATCAGTATGTCTCTGCGAGCAAAGCTCTTGTCGAATCACAATTCGCGGCAGTCAACGCTCTCACTGACATAGCGGTTCAGGGAACAGAAAAGGTCGTCATATTGTTCATGGCGATTGGCAAAGCATCCGCCAAGGACACCATGGCCGCAGCAAATAACTTGTTGGCAGAGAAACACCCGCAAGCCTTCGTCTCACTGGCAACTGCATGCGCCAAGCCCAACACTGAATAAATCGCTGCCTGCAGCCATCCTTTGACAGACATCGTATCCACCACGAAAGCGGAGCCGAAGCACAAGTCGCCAAAGCTTCGGCCAAGTTTACGCGAGCCGTAAGAAAATCAGCGGCGAAATAGAAACAGGATGTCAGCAAGGCCTGCGCCTGAGTTGGGCGAGTCGGTCAGCAAGAATTATCAATGCAGGCATCGAACTCATGCAGATGATCCGAAAAGCTCGCGAATTCGCTCTTCAAAAATTCACTTTACACCGCTTAATATCGGCGGCGGCATGGGAGCGTGAGGCAGCGGTTGTGACCGGGGCGAATATTGCCATCAATGGCGGACCACATATGTATTAGCTTCGATAAGTGCATGAAACGGTTCTGTCGCATTAGTTTCTTTCACCTTCACGACCTACGATATGCGCGGCAGCCATCGTCCATTGACACAACTGATCATGGTCAATTTTTGAGTTTTTTTTAGTTAATGCGACAGAACCTTCTGGAGATATAAACGTGAAGAGTTTTTACCGGAGTTACTCGCATCTGTTCTACCCGGCCGCTCTGGCGCTTGCTGGCGCGACAGCCATTTTTTTTATCAGCGGCGCAAGCTGGGGCGGCATACTCCTTGCTTCAGCCCTTGGCGCTGCTGGCCTTTTCGTCAGCCGTCACATGGCTGCAGTGCAAGCAGAATTTCTGAAATCGATTGAAATTTACCTCGCCGGCCAACAACAATTCGGGGGGCAAGTGGTCCCAGTATGGACCGGTCACATCGAGGCTTCGAGATCCCAGATGGAATCTGCGGTGTCTTCTTTGACAGAACGTTTTTCAGGAATTGTCGACAAGCTGGACCATGCCGTCAAGGCGTCCAGCGCGGCGACGCAATCGATTGAAGATAGAGGCAGTGGATTGGTAGCGGTATACGCTACGAGTGAGAAAGAACTCGGTTCAGTTGTCGCTTCGCTAGAGTCTGCCATATCCAGCAAGGCGGCGATGCTGGAGAAAATTCAAAGCCTGCAACTATTCATTCATCAACTACAGGAGATGGCTGCCGACGTCGCCGGCATCGCTGCGCAAACCAACCTTCTAGCGCTCAACGCCGCCATCGAAGCGGCTCGCGCGGGGGAAATGGGGTGTGGATTCGCGGTGGTCGCGAAGGAAGTTCGCATGCTCTCCAACCGCTCGGGCGAAGCCGGCAAACGGATCTCCGAGAAGGTCGGCCTGATCAGCGCCGCGATCATCTGCACATGCCAGGCGGCCGAAAAATCGATGCAGCAAGAAGACATATCAATGCGCGCTTCGGAGGCGGCAATCAACACGGTATTGAGTAATTTCAGAGGCGTCACTGACACGCTGGTGCGATCCTCCAACCTGCTTAAGGAAGAAAGCATCGGCATCAAGTCGGAAGTGGGGGAGGCGTTAGTACAGTTGCAATTCCAGGACCGTGTGAGCCAGATCATGACGCACGTCAAACACAACATCGAACTGCTCCCCGAGTTTCTGAAACAAAACTATCGGCAGTTCGAGCAAGCCCATATCTTGCAACCGCTTGATGCGATGACGCTGCTTACCGATCTCGAAAAAACATACGCGATGGCCGAGGAGCGGGCAATCCACCGCGGCGGCAAGGCGGCAGAAAAGCAAGTCGACGAAATCACGTTTTTTTAAGGAGGCAGCATGGCCAAAACGATCATGATTGTGGACGATTCAATTTCATTGAGGCAGGTGGTGGGCATTGCGCTGAAAAGTGCAGGTTATGACGTGATCGAAGGCAGCGATGGCAAGGATGCGCTCAGTAAGCTGTCCGGGCAAAAAGTCCATCTCATCATCAGCGACGTCAACATGCCGAACATGGATGGCATCAACTTCGTGAAAGCGTTGAAGCAGATGCCGAACTATAAATTTACGCCAGTCATCATGCTGACAACCGAATCGCAGGAAGCTAAAAAACAGGAAGGCCAGGCCGCCGGCGCCAAGGCTTGGGTGGTGAAACCGTTCAAGCCGGAAGTGCTGCTAGGTGCAGTGCAGAAGCTGGTGCTGCCCTAATCCTGCCCGGTTTTTTCTTTAACACAGTCCGATGGAGAACACATGACAACGGCCCAAAAACGGGACGCGACATCCGTGCTGCGTATCGAAGGTGAGATGACCATATACCGGGCGGCCGAGCTGAAGCAGACGCTGCTCGCGTCGCTGGATCTGGCGGAAGAGCTCGAAGTCGACCTTGCCGCGGTCACCGAGTTGGATACCGCGGGTGTGCAGATCCTGATATTGGCCAAGCAACAGGCGCTGGCAAGGCAGCGGAAACTGCGCCTGATCGCGCATAGCCCAGCCGTATTGGATGTGCTTGAACTGCTCAACCTTGCCGCATATTTTGGCGATCCGCTGGTAATCCCCTCGCGATTTGCGGCTGGCCGCGCTTAATCCATTCCATCGAAGAGAGGTTCAAATGAATCTTGATCAAGTGTTGCAGACCTTCATCGTTGAAAGCCGAGAACTGCTGGATGATATGGAAAATGCGCTGCTCGCGGTTGGGCAGGACAAAGTTAATACCGAAATGGTGAATGCGATATTTCGTGCCGCGCACACCATCAAAGGTTCGGCCGGATTGTTCGGCCTCGACCACATCGTCGCGTTCACACATGTCGTCGAAAGCGTGCTCGACCAGGTGCGGGACGGCAAAATCGAGATTGCGGACCGGCTGATCGTTCTGCTGTTGTCATGCTGCGACCACCTCGGCGCGTTGATCGGAGCGGTTGAGGCCGGCCAACTTGGCGAGGATCAGGTACTGGCGCAACGCGGCTTGCCGCTGCTGGAACAATTGCGGATATACCTGGGCGTACCGCAACCGGCAGGACTGCAGGTCGCCGCTTCGCAGCAAGATACCGAAACGATCGAGCGCGGCGCAGCCGGTGATCACGACCATTGGCATATTTCGCTGCGCTTCGGCCATGACGTGCTGCGCAATGGCATGGATCCGCTGTCGTTCATACGTTATCTCGGCAAGCTCGGGACAATCGTCGGCATTGCCACGCTGCCTGACGCGATTCCTGCCGCAGAAGAGATTGATCCCGAATCGTGTTATCTGGGCTTCGAGATCGCATTCGACAGCGATGCCGACAAGGCCACCATCGATAACGTATTTGAATTCGTACGCGACGATTGCGCTATTCGCATACTGCCGCCGCACAGCCGGATTTCAGAATACATCCGCCTGATTCAGGAGCTGCCGGAGGAAACCGCGCGACTCGGAGAGATGCTGGTGCTTTGCGGCAGTGTGACTGCGCAGGAGGTCGACGCTGCGCTTAACTTGCAGGCAGAAGCCAAGCTTGCCGCGCCGCCGATCGGCGCGATTCTGGTCGATCATGGTGTGGTGCGGCCCGTCGTAGTCGAAGCTGCACTGGCGAAGCAGAAGCAAGTGTGCGACCTGAAAGCACAGGAAAGCCGTTCGATTCGGGTGGACGCCGACAAGCTCGATCACCTGATCAATCTGGTGGGCGAACTGATCATCGCCGGCGCGAGGGCCGACCTGATCGCGCGGCGCGCGCACAGCGCGGATCTGCAGGAATGCACCTCGACCTTATCGGGGCTGGTCGAACAGGTGCGCGACAGCGCGCTGCAACTGCGCATGGTCAAGATCGATGCGACCTTCAACCGCTTTCAGCGCGTCGTGCACGATGTGTCCAGAGAGATCGGCAAAGACATCGGACTGGTCGTCAGCGGCGAGGACACCGAGCTTGACAAGACCGTCGTGGAGAAGATCGCCGATCCGCTCATGCATCTGGTGCGAAATGCGATCGACCATGGCATCGAGCCGGCCGAACTGCGCGCCTTCCGCGGCAAACCGGCCCAAGGCACCGTCAAGCTCAACGGCTATCACGACTCCGGCAGCATCGTTATCGAAGTCAGCGACGACGGCGGCGGGTTAAAGCGCGACAAAATTCTTGAGAAAGCTGTCGAACGTGGATTGGTCGAGCCTGGCCAGAGTCTCTCCGACAGTGAAATCTATAATCTGATTTTCGAGCCCGGCTTTTCCACTGCGGACCAGATCACCAACCTGTCGGGACGCGGCGTCGGCATGGATGTGGTGAAACGCAACATCCTCGCGCTGCGCGGAAACGTCAGTATCAAGAGTGAGGAAGGCATCGGCACGACAGTCACGGTACGGCTGCCGCTAACGCTTGCAATCATCGACGGCTTCCTGGTAGGACTTGGGAAATCGGCGTTCGTCATCCCTCTGGACATGATCGAGGAGTGCGTCGAGTTCTCAGCCGAAACCGGGCACGACTACACCAACCTGCGCGGTCAGGTGCTGCCGTTCATCCGCTTGCGCGAGATGTTCAAAGTCGAGGGTATTGCTGCCCGGCGCGAGAGCATTGTGGTGGTCAAGTACGCCGGAAAAAAAGCCGGGCTGGTGGTGGATGCGTTGCTTGGTGAATTCCAGACCATCATCAAACCTTTAGACAAGATATTCAATCAGGTCAAGTGCATCAGTGGCTCGAGCATCCTGGGCAGCGGTGAAGTTGCGCTCATTCTGGATGTATCGGCACTATTTCGCCAAATAGAGCGCAGAAATGCACAACAACTGCTGGCATGAGTTCGGCGGGAACGCGGTCGGTTTCTTATTCGAAGCAACGAAAGGTAAAGAGCTTGTCCTTGCCGGACAGGAATTCGTCGATTTGTTTTGCCAATCGCAGCAACTAACGTAAGGGAACAATTATGTTTGCCAATATGAAAATAGCGGTGCGTCTCAGCCTTGGGTTCGGCATGCTGGTGATCTTGATGCTAGCCATCAGCGTGATCGGGATTAGCAAACTTGGAGGCATGAATAATTCATTTAACGACGTTGTCAATGACAAATGGCCAAAAACGGTTCTCGCCAACGATATCATCGACAACGCCAGCAAGATTGCCATAGCGCTGCGTAACGTCATGCTGACGTCGAACAAGGACGATATTCAAAAGCAGGTCGGCAATATCATGGAGGCTAGAAAGCGGATCTCAGAAAGGGTGGAAAAGCTGCGGAAAACCCTCGTACTGCCAAAGGGCAAGGAATTGTTGGGGATGATCCTGGAAGCGCGCGCCAAGTACCTGAACGGTCAGGATCATCTGCTGAAACTCATCGACGAGGGTAAACAGGACGAAGCCAGGAACTACCTGAACAACGAGCTGCGACCGATATTGAATACCTATCAGGACCACATAAACAGCCTTGTCTTGTTTCAGGGAGAAATGATGGCGGCGTCAGGCAAGGCGGCAGCCGAAGCATACGATGCGGCGCGCAACCTGATGATCGTGTTGCTGGCGATCTCGGTATTGATGGCTACCGCCATCGCGTACGTGATCACGCGTAACCTGCTCAAACTGCTGGGCGGCGAGCCGGCCTATGCGGCCGGCGTCTTGACCAAGATATCGGGCGGCGACCTGATGATCGAAGTCGTCACCAAGAAAGGCGACAACAGCAGCATGCTGCATGCGGTCAAGGAAATGGTCGGCAAACTCAAGCAAGTCATTGATGGGCAGAAGAGGGTCGTGGAGGCGGCCAACCGGGGCAACTTCGATGCCCGGATCGATCTGGCCGGGCTGCAAGGCTTCCAGAAGGAGATGGGCGAAGGCTTGAATCAGTTGGTGACGACCACCGGAGCCAGCATCGCCGACGTGGTGCGGGTGATGGGTGCGGTGTCCGAAGGCGATCTGACCAAGATGATCGACAAACAGTATGAAGGCGCATTCGGTGAACTCAAGGAATACACCAATAACACGGTAGCGAAACTGTCGCAGGTGGTCACGGAAGTCAACAGCGGCGCCCAGGCGCTGGCCAGCGCATCGGAAGAAGTCAGCGCGACCGCGCAATCGCTGTCGCAAGCGTCCAGCGAACAGGCGGCAGGGGTGGAAGAAACCAGCGCCTCGATCGAGCAGATGACCGCATCGATTGCGCAAAACACCGAGAACGCCAAGGTCACCGACGGCATGGCCACCAAGGCAGCGCAGGAAGCCACCGAAGGCGGCGAAGCGGTGAAAGCCACGGTTACGGCGATGAAGCAGATCGCCAAGAAGATCGGCATCATCGACGACATCGCGTATCAGACCAACCTGTTGGCATTGAATGCGGCGATCGAGGCTGCGCGCGCCGGCGAACACGGCAAGGGTTTTGCGGTAGTGGCGGCGGAAGTGCGCAAGCTGGCCGAGCGCAGCCAGATAGCGGCACAAGAGATCGGCGAAGTCGCCACCAGCAGCGTGGAGTTGGCCGAGCGGGCCGGCAAGCTGCTCGACGAGATGGTGCCCAACATCAAGAAGACCTCGGACCTGGTGCAGGAAATTACGGCGGCGTCGGAAGAACAATCATCCGGCGTGGGTCAGATCAATGCGGCCGTCGGTCAGTTGAGCCAGACCACGCAGCAGAATGCATCGAGTTCGGAAGAACTGGCCGCCACCGCCGAAGAGATGAGCGGCCAGGCCGAGCAGCTACAGCAAACGATGGGATTTTTCAAGCTTGAGACAACGGGCAGCGCAAAGGTGATGAACCTGATGCATAAGCCAGCGACGCTGAGAGCCGCACACATGAAACAGAATGCGGTCAAGCTGCCGCGCAACCACGCGTTCGCTTCTGAAGGCGAGCCTGACGAAGCGCATTTCGCCAAATTCTAAGGAGCATGACAATGAACGCACTGGTTCAGGCAGACAACGGGCGCACGCTCGTTCCGGCAGTGACGCAAGCCGTCGCAGATCATGCGCAGTATCTGACCTTCATGCTCGGCGGCGAAGTGTTCGCCATCGGCATCCTGGCGGTGAAGGAGATCATCGAGTACAGCGGGCTCACCGAAGTGCCGATGATGCCGGCATGCATACGTGGGGTGATCAATCTGCGCGGGGCGGTGGTGCCGGTGATGGATTTGTCGACGCGCTTCGGCAAGGAGATGACGGCGGTGACCAAGCGCACCTGCATCGTGATAGTCGAAATCGAAGGCGATGGCGCGCAGCAGGTGGTCGGGGTGGTCGTCGATGCGGTCAATGCGGTGCTGGAAATAGCGGCCGCCGAGATCGAGCCGGCGCCGACCTTCGGGGCGAAGATCCGTGCCGATTTCATCGCAGGCATGGGCAAGGTCAACGGCAAGTTCGTGATCCTGCTCAACGTCGGTAGCGTGTTGTCGATGGAAGAGAACGGAGCGTTCGCGGATTTCGGTGCAGGCGCGCAGGCAGCGGCAGTCGAGGCCTGATTGTTTGTCCAGCAATAACCGATGCACGCACAAGGCCCCCTTCTCCTGCCTGCGGGAGAAGAGTTGGTGGATGGTGTTTTCCGGGAAGGATGACCGCAATGAGCGTATATGACATTACCGATCAGGAATTTATACAGTTTCAGCGTTTCATCTACGACGCCGCCGGTATTAGTCTGTCGTCGGCAAAGAAGGCCCTGGTCAGCGGGCGCCTGGCCAAGCGCTTGCAGCAATACCAACTCGGTAGCTATGGGGCGTATTTCCATCTGTTGACGACTGGTGACGCAGCGGCAGAGGTGCAGATCGCGGTCGACTTGCTGACGACCAATGAAACCTATTTCTTCCGCGAACCCAAGCACTTTGATTTGCTGCGGCAATTGGCATTGACGGCACACAATGCGCCGCATTCGCGCAGCCAGCCTTTTCGGGTATGGAGCGCAGCCAGCTCAACCGGCGAAGAAGCCTACAGTATCGCGATGGTGTTGGCGGACTGTTTGGCGGGCGACCCTTGGGATGTGATCGGCTCCGACATCAGCATGCGGGTGTTGCAACGGGCGCGCGCCGGACACTATCCGGTAGCGCGCACTACGCATATTCCGCCGGCCTATTTGAGGCAGTTTTGCATGAAGGGCATTGGCGCTCAGAAAGACACATTATTGATAGAGCGCAACTTGCGTAGCAGAGTGCAATTCATGCAGACCAATCTCAACGCGCCGCTGCCTCAACTCAGCTTATTCGACGTGATCTTTCTACGCAATGTGATGATCTATTTCAATGGCGATACCAAACGGCAGGTAGTCGCTCGCGTGCTGTCGCTGCTAAAACCCGGCGGACATTTCGTTATCGGCCATTCAGAAAGCCTGCACGACATCACTGATGCCGTGCAGCCGCTGGCGCCCTCAATCTACCGCAAGCGGTAACCCATGTGCTCCGCAAGCAACGTAACCGACATATTCCTGCAACCGGGCGAATACTTCGTCGGCGCTGCAGAATGCAGGATACGCACGCTATTGGGTTCGTGCGTTTCGATCATACTGTGGCATCCCGCCAGACGCGTCGGCGCGTTGTCGCACTTCCTTTTATCGAGCCGTGGCGCCGACCCTGTATCTGAGCTGGATGCCCGCTATGGCGCAGAGGCGATGTGCTTGATGTTGCGCGAACTGAAGCGCTTGAATGTGTCTGCGACTGAATGCCAGGGCAAGATATTCGGCGGCGGAAACATGTTCCCGCAACAGATTCAAGCCGGCAGGTCCAATGTCGGGCAACGCAATGGAGAAACCGCACGCGATCTGTTGCACTCCCATGGTATTCCGATCGTCTCCGAAAGCCTGTTCGGGGTGGGCCACCGGCAGATTATTTTTGATGTAAAGAGCGGTCATGTCTGGGCGCGCCAGCTTGAACTGGTCGACGCTGATCAACCATACATGAGAAAACCCGCATGAACCGTATCAAAGTTTTGGTAGTCGACGATTCAGCCGTCGTGCGCCAGGTGCTGACGGCCATGCTCGACGCCGCCCACGGCATCCAAGTCATCAACGCGGTTGCCGACCCGCTTATTGCCATGGAACGGATGAAAATCCACTGGCCCGATGTGATCGTGCTGGATATAGAGATGCCGCGTATGGATGGCCTTACTTTTCTCAAGAAGATCATGCAGGAGCGGCCTACGCCGGTGGTCATTTGCTCGACGCTGACGGAGAAAGGGGCGCAGACGACGATGGAGGCACTCGCCCTCGGTGCGGTCGCCATCGTCACCAAGCCGAAACTCGGGCTCAAGCAGTTCCTGATTGATGCCTCCGGTGACTTGGTCGCGGCCGTCAGGACGGCTGCGCAGGTCAATATCAAGCGTTTGGTCGTGCGTAACAATCCGGCGCCGGCGGTTTCCGTCAAACACAGCGCCGACGTGATTCTGCCCCCCGCCGAAAATCGCGCGATGGTACAGACGACTGAGCGGGTAGTGGCGATCGGCACCTCCACCGGCGGTACGCAGGCGCTCGAAGAAGTGCTCACTGCGCTGCCCCGGGTATCGCCGGGCATCATCATCGTGCAACATATGCCGGAAAAATTCACTGCAGCGTTTGCCTCCAGGCTCGACGGCCTGTGCAAAATTACCGTTCAGGAAGCGCACAACAATGACCGTGTCATCCAGGGTCGGGCACTGATTGCTCCCGGCGGCAAGCACATGCTGTTGCGACGCAACGGTGCGCAATACTATGTCGAAGTCGTCGATGGCCCGCTCGTGAACCGGCACCGCCCTTCGGTCGATGTGCTGTTCCGCTCGGTGGCGAAGTGCGCAGGCGCCAATGCACTTGGCGTCATTATGACGGGCATGGGCGACGACGGCGCCGCCGGCCTGCTGGAGATGCGCAATGCCGGCGCGCGCACCGTTGCGCAGGACGAAGAGAGTTGCGTGGTGTATGGCATGCCCAAGGAGGCAATCAAGTGCGGTGCAGTCGAAAGAACCGTGCAGTTGCATGCAATAGATAAAGAGATATTGATGCAACTTTCGTCGTTCAACAATTGATGAAGGCAGTGATGTCCGCTAGACAGTGTCATGCGTTCTGTCGCTGATGGCAGATCGATGCCGCAATCCTGTCCAATAAATCAGGGTGTGCCATATGAATAGACCGATGACAGCGTCAAGCCGGGATGTTTTGATCGTAGACGATGACGTCTATGTAGTTAAAGCGTTGGAGCGCGTGCTGCGTCCGTACCCCGGCAAATCCTCCTTCAGGTTGCACTCTTCGGACCCGTTGTCCGATGGTGCGAAAGGAGTGTGCGGAAAGCTCTCCGGCTCTAAAACCGCAAGGACAAGAGCACTGGGTAGCCTGCCACTATGTTTGATTAGATGGCCCCGGGAGAAGTCGATCCGGCAGCAGCGCAGCCTGTGGAGTCAGGACCGCCCTCCCGCGGTCGCCATGGTCAACCGGGCGTGATTATTTGCGGCCCAGGATCAGTCCCAGCAGGATTCCGACGCCGGCCGCAGTCGCAACCGTGCGCCATGGATTTTCTTTTACATAGTGGTCAGCCGAGGCGGCCATCTCCTTGCCGGCGACCAGGGCCTCCGCTTGCGCGACGTGGGCCTTGTCCAGCGCCGTATCGAGCAAACGCATGCCGCGGTTACGTACTTCCCCGGCCTTGTCACCCGTCAATGCGGCGGCTTCCTGAAACAGTGCTTGCGCATCCTTGACCAAGATATTCACGTCTTTGTTAATGGCTTTTAAATTTGATTCGAACATCATGAACTCCTTAAAATGAATTGTGGGCGCGCCGCAAGAAGTCGGTCCTGACGATTCTGTGCGGTGTCATTGGCGGCACCCGGATAGGTCCGCCATAACCGCGGATTGCAACCCGCTCGCGCACGGGACTGCTAACCATTGTTTTGATTTTCTTGTCATTTTTCTCTCCGCTGAATCATTAATCGAATGTGGGATTGCCTTCGATGTATTACGTTATAGGCGGTATTTTTTGCGAGATCGGTACGCTGACGCACATAGTCCCGATCTGCGCGCGCGGCATCATCGGACTACAATAAAGATCAGTAAAGATCGGGTTCTGTACGTCAACGTACAGAGGACGACAGCCCTTTCATTTAATCTGGGACCGCAGCTGCATTGCCTCCACTAAATCATCACATAAAGAGTCCCACCATGAATATCACCCTAAGTCTGGTCCCGCTCGTATCGCTGGTCGCCGGCATCCTGATCCTTGTCATTCCGCGTCTGCTGTCGACCATCGTGGCCGTATATCTGATCGTGGTCGGTCTGGTCGGAATGTTTGGCTCCGGCACTTTCCTGCGATGAAAATGCCGCGCCGCAGAAAAATAGCGCTCGGCGTCGGCGTCGCTCTGATCGCTGTTCCTGCTGTGGCACTGGTCGCGCTACTAAATTTTGACTGGAACCGCGCCAAGCCATGGCTCAATGCGCGTACCAGCGAAGCGCTCGGCCGGCCGTTTTCGATCGCCGGCGACCTCTCTCTAACCTGGGAAAAGCAGGCCGCGGGCTTGGCCGATCTGGATCAAGGTTGGCGCGGCATGATTCCGTGGCCGCATTTGATCGCGCAGGATGTTCATATCGGCAATCCGCCGGCGGTGACGGCAACGACCGATACCAGTGCAGCTGAGGTAGCGCCGCTGCCGACCGAGATGGCACGCATCAGGCAGTTCGCCTTTGCGCTGAATCCGTTGGCATTGCTGGATAAAAGGATCGTAATCCCGGTCCTGCGTTTCGATTCCCCGGTCGTGCGCTTGCTGCGCGGCGCCGACGGCAAGAATAACTGGACTTTCAAGAACGACGATAAGCAATCGCCCTGGCAGCTGGAATTGCAGCGCGTCGTGTTTACCAAAGGTAGCGTCCACCTGACCGATGCAATCAGACACGCCGATGTGACGGCCGCGGTCGATACGATCGACGCCGACCCGAATTACGGTGTGGCATGGCAAATACGCGGCAAGTTCAATGGCGAAAATGTCAGCGGCAATGGCAAGGCTGGCGCCGTATTGTCGCTGCAGCATCAAACCGAACCCTACCCGATCATGGCCCATCTGCGCATCGGTCAAACCGTGATCGCAGCCGACGGAACGCTGACCAAGCCGACTGACCTGGCGGCACTCGACATGCGCCTGAAGATGTCCGGCGTGAGCATGGCACGGCTGTATGCACTGACCGGCGTCGTCTTGCCGGAGACACCACCGTTTGCGACCGAAGGCCATTTGAGCGGTACCCTGAGCCCGCATGGCAGTCACTGGACCTATGAAAAATTCAGCGGCAAGGTCGGCTCCAGCGATATCGGCGGCAGCCTCGACTATCGATCGAAACAGCCGCGCGCGCTGTTGTCCGGGACGGTCGTCTCGCGCGTATTGCGCTTTTCCGACCTGGCGCCCCTGATCGGTGCCGACTCGAATGCCAGCAAGGCCAGACGCGGTGCAGACGCGCTGCAGCCGACCAACAAAGTGCTGCCGGTCGAATCGTTCAAGACCGAACGCTGGACCAGCGTCGATGCCGACATTAAATTTAGCGCCGAAAAAATCCTCCGCGAAAAGGAATTGCCGATCAACAAACTGACGACGAACCTGCATCTGCAGGACGGCGTGTTGTCCTTGTTGCCGCTCAACTTTGACATGGCAGGGGGAAGCCTGAGTTCGAATATCACGCTCGACGGCAGCGGCACGGCCGGCAAGAATGCGATCAAGGCGACCATGAAAGTGACGGCCCGCCATTTGAAGCTGAAGCAATTATTTCCTACATTGCAGCCTCTGCAAACGAGTATCGGTGAAATCAATGGCGACGCATCCTTGTCGGCGCAGGGCAACTCGGTGGCCAGCTTGCTGGGTGCATCGAATGGCGAAATCAAGACCCTGATCAATCAAGGCACGGTCAGCAAACTCTTGCTTGAGCAAATGGGCTTGAATATCGCCAACGTGATCCTCACCCGCCTGTTCGGCGACAAGCAAGTCAAGCTCAATTGCATGGCGACCGATTTTGGCGTGACCAATGGCCTGATGCAATCGCGCAGTTTTATTGTCGATACCGACGACGCCATTCTCGGCGTCAGCGGCAACATCAATTTGGCGCAGGAACAGCTGGATTTAACCATCAGGCCCAATAGCAAAGGGTTACGCGTATTTTCGCTCAGAGCGCCGCTGTATGTGCGCGGCAGTTTCAAGCAGCCGCGGGTGAGTGTCGACAAAGGTGTATTGGCAATGCGGGCGGGGGGCGCGATTGCGCTGGCAGCGTTGGCACCGGTCGCGGCCCTGATCCCCCTGATCAATGCCGGGCCGGGAGAAGATAGCGAGTGCGCCAAGCTATTGGCAGATGTGCGCGTCAAACCGATGGCACCGCCGCCGGGCAAGACTTACCGCAGCAAGGTCAAACCCAGGGCCAGATGATCCCGGTCAGGAACCTGCACGAAAAAAATAGAGTGCGACCGGACAGTCGCCTCAGGCACCGGCCGGGATCCGGCGCATGATTTATACTACTGCCTGTATATTTGTTATCGCAATAAATATATGCGGCAAATGCCATTAAAATTGCAATACTCCTTATTTATTTCAATTCCACTATGATCTTGCCGCGATTTGTGTTGTCCGGGTATTGCGTCGGCAATGCGCATCCGTGAGGTAAATCGCTGCTCTGTGCGCCAACGTACAGAACAGCTTGCTTCTTTTGTTTAATCTTGAAAAAGTGAATTTGGAATCATCCTCCTGCAAGAGACGATTCGGATATGGCGTAAGACATGATCACAACGAATTGCAAAAAATGGATCATGCCTGATTCTCTATGCACAATACTGTGCGCATTTTTCTCTCGTTACATAAAAGGAATAATATGAAATATTCATTACTGTTAACCGCCCTGGTTGCGATGCTGGGCCTGAGCGCCTGCGAAAAAACTACGGTCAACAATCCTCCGGCTGAAGAAGTGGCCGTTCCCGGCCCGGCGGGTCCAGCTGGAGCGACTGGTGATACTGGCGCAACGGGCGCGACCGGTGACGGGGTGGCCGTTCCCGGCCCAGCCGGGGCTACTGGAGCGACTGGTGATACTGGAGCGACTGGCGATACTGGCGCAACCGGCACTGGAGCCACCGGAGCAACCGGCGATACTGGTGCGACCGGTGCCACAGGCGCTACTGGCGGCGACACCGCCGTGGTCGTTCCTGCCGAAAAGTAAGCCTCCATCATCCAGCGCACGGGAACCATCCATGCGGTCGATGACACATTGAAAAAGCGGGGCCAGGAATACCTGGCCCCGCTTTTTCACATTGTCCGGCAAGCCTCGGCAGCCAGTTCCAGGTGTCCGCCGGTTATCCTGCCTGGTCGCTACGGGCGCTGATGACGCCGACAATGGTCCAGTTGTCGACTACCCGCAATGCGCGCCAATCGATCATGACGGCCAGGGTCGAACCGTCTTTGCGACGCAATTGCGCTGTTTGCGTGTACGCCGACCCGCCGGCAATCAGCGCATCGAAGATGGTCGCCAGCTGTTCGCTGCTGCCGATGTCGAAGTCTGCCGGATCCCCGGCGAACAACTCGGACCGGCTATAGCCCAACATGCGGCAAGCGGTCTCATTCACGTCGATCACACGCATGCTGGCGCGATCGAGCAAACACACGCCCTGATCGATCACATCCACCGCACTACGAAAAAGCACTTGCTCTTGCTGGTTCCCGCGCATGCGGTCGGTGACGTCCATGCCGATCCCGCGATAGCCGATAAAACGGCTGGCTGAATCGAACATCGGCTCCCCGCTCACTTGCAGGTATTGCGTCGTGCCATCGGCATTGCTGCGGCTGTAGACGAAATCCAGGAACGGACGCCGGTTTGCAATGTTGGCGTCGAGCAGCGCGCGCTCGGCCGCATTCCAGCGCCCGGTTGCCAACACCGGGCTGCCTGTGCCAGGCATGTTGTCCGCTTCGATCCCGAGCATGTCAAAGACCGGGCCATAGAATGCGGTCAATTTACCTTGTGCATCTTGTTCCCAATACCAGTCCGATGACAGTTCCGTGAAACTCTTGAAGCGGGCCTCGCTTGCGCGCAATTCGGCCGTGCGCTGTTGTACCGTCTGCTCCAGCACCTTGTTGTAATTGTCCAGCTTTTTATATAACAAGCGCACTTCCAGCATGTTATGGATGCGCGTCTGCACTTCGACCAGATCGAATGGTTTGCTGACGAAATCCTTGGCGCCGGCTTGCAGCGCGCGCAGCTTGTGGCCCGGTTGCGCGGTAATGACCAGTACCGGCAAATAACCGCCAGTCTCGATTTCCTTCAAGCCTTCCATGACCTGGAATCCATCCATTTCTGGCATCTGCAAATCGAGCAAAATAAGGTCGTAGCGATGCGCCAGATGCAAGGGGCAGACCGTGCGCGGATCCATCGTCGAGGTGATGCGCGTGTAACCTGCATTGCGCAGCATTTGTTCCAGCAGCATGACATTCGTTTCTTGATCATCGACGATCAAGATGCTGGCGTTTAGAATCTCGGATGCCTCAAGCATTGCATTCCCTCTAATGATTTGGTCTGGAAAGAGTTTTAATTTCCAGACCGCTATTCTCACCCTCTCCCTTTGAGAGAGGGTTGGGGTGAGGGGGTCCGGTTATGACTTTATTCATTCCGGATCCCAAAAAAATCGTCCGCTTCGAAATTACTTTGCCAAACCGTGCTCCGCCGCATAATGCAGTGCGACATCCAGCGCATCCATAAACTCGTCGACCTTGATCGGCTTTGTCAAATAGCGGAAGAACCCGGCACTCAAGCCCTTCTCGATATCGCGCGGAACCGCGTTGGCCGACAACGCCATGACAGGGATGTGGGCCGTTGCCGGATCCTGGCGCAATATAGTCAAGGCGCCAAAACCGCTAATGCCGGGCAAATTGATGTCCATCAAAATCACATCCGGCTGATGGGCGCGCGCCAGCTGGATGCCCAGATGACCATCGATCGCCGTCAACAATTTCAAGTCGCTGCGCCGCGCAATCAATTGCTCGACCAGGGTCAAGTTTGCCGGATTGTCCTCGACATACAGCAGCGTGCGCTGGGACGGCAAGGAGTGCGCCGCTACAGTCTCATCCGAATCGATCTCGCCGACGCTGCCGAACACCAGCTCCGGCGCGCTCGACGCCGCCAGTTCGAACCAGAATACGCTGCCGACACCGACACTGCTTTCGACGCCGATGACGCCGCCCATCAACTCAACCAGTTGCTTGGTGACGACCAGGCCGATGCCGGTGCCTTCTTCGCCACTGGCCTCTTGCCCAAGCCGGTTGAACGGCTGGAACAATTGCGCCAACTGTTCCGGTGCCAGGCCCGCTCCGGAGTCCCTGACGCTGACGCGCAACCGCTGTGCGTCATTCATTACACATTCGACAATGACCGTGCCGCCTTCCCGATTGTATTTGATCGCATTCGACAGCAGGTTGATCATCACCTGCTTGACCCTGGTCCGATCGGCATGGACATAGTGCAAATTATCAGAGTGCGGGAATGTCATCTGTATCCCGCGCTTGTGCGCCTGCGGCTCTATCATTGCCTGGCAATCTTGCAGCACCTCGGCGAGCGACAGGGATTCATGCGACATCGACACTTTGCCGGATTCGATCATCGCCAGATCGAGAATTTCATTGATCAGGCGCAGCAGATACCAGCCGGCCTGCAAAATCTGTTCGATCGACAGTTTCTGCGTCGGCGTTGGCGGCGGCGTCTCGGAAGCCATCAATTGCGCGAATCCGAGTACAGCGTTGAGCGGCGTGCGTAATTCGTGACTCATGCTGGACAGGAATTCCGACTTCGCCAGGTTGGCCTTTTCCGCAGCCGCCTTTGCTTTTTCCAGTTCGACGTTATTTTCTTGCAGCGCATGCTCGAATTGCTTGCGTTCGGTGATGTCACGGGCCGCCGCGAACACGCCTTGCAACGTGCGGTCGCGGTCATGGAAGGTGGTCGCGTTGTATGAGACTACCGTTTCCTTGCCATCCCTGGCGTGAGCGGTCAATTCGTAATTGGTCACCTTGCCTTCGCGCAGCGTACGCGTGATGGCCGCCTCGGCCCGCTCCGGATCGGTGAAATAGTTCTTGAACGGGGCCCCGATCAATTCATCGCGCGTGCAGCCGGTAAGCAGTTCCATCTGCTGGTTGACGTCGCTGATGATGCCGCGCGGGTCGGTCGTCATGATTGCATCGATATTCGATTCGATCAGTGAGCGCGTGTAGAACTGCTGATCGCGCAAACGCTGGTCGAGCAGCGCCTGCTCCGCTTCGACCTGCTTGCGCGCAGTGTTGTCGGTGCCGATCAACAGGTAGCCGATCACTTTTTCCTGCACATCACGCAGCGCGGTGACTGACACGATCGCCGGGAAGCGGCTGCCATCCTTGCGGATATAGGTCAGTTCATAAATATCTTCGATGCCGCGTGAAGCCTTGAATACCATCGCCTCAAAGCCCGGCGTGATCGGGGCATCCCATTCCAGGCTGAGTGCCGCCGCCCGCTCGATCAATTCTTGTGCATCCGAAATGCCGGCCGGCGTGATCTGGTCCACCACATCCACCGCCTGGTAGCCGAGCATGCGTTCGGCACCGACATTGAAAATCTGAATCACACCCTGGGCGTCGGTGGCGATACAGGAGAAATTGGCGCTATTGAAAATGGCATCCTGCAATGCGCCCGCTTTCAGTAATGGCCGCTGCACATCTTGCTTGACCGATGTTTTCTTCATTTTGTGCATAATTTGAAAAATTGATTAAATTACAACTTTATTGCAAAGAGCACCAACCTCGGCTCCAGCAACCTGACAGCGAAGCCGCAATGCCTGCAGCGCTGCGGCCGACTTCATAATGATAATACGAGCTCTCCTAACGCAAGCGGCTGTGTCACCAGGCCGGCCCTAGCGCTGCCGCACATCCGACAACAAACGAGCGACTTCCTTTTTGACGACGTCATAACATTCGCAGACACTGCCTTCCAGTCCGGCCCGATTCAGCACGGTGATATGGCCGCGTCGATAACGGATAAAGCCGTGGCTTTGCAATTTTCCGGCCGCCTCGGTCACGCCTTCGCGCCGCACGCCCAGCATATTTGCGATCAATTCCTGGGTCATCGTCAGTTCATTCGAGGGCAAACGATCCAGGGTCAGCAGCAGCCAGCGGCACAATTGCTGCTCCACCGAATGATGGCGATTGCACACGGCAGTCTGCGACATTTGCGTGATCAGCGCCTGGGTATAGCGCAGCAACAGGCGCAACACCGGCCCGGCACGATTGAATTCTTCCATCAACAGGTGGGACTTGAGGCGGTAGCCATGGCCGCCGGTCTGCACTACTGCACGGCTAGGGGTTGTCTCGCCACCCATGAAAAGGGAAACCCCCAATACGCCCTCGTTGCCAACGCCGGCAATTTCGGACGAGCCGCCGTTTTCCAGCAGATAGTGCAGCGAAACGATCGATGTGGTTGGAAAATAGACGTACTGCAACATGCCACCGGACTCATAGAGTACATCGCCGAGCAGCATCGGAATCAATTCAAGATGTGGCGCAAGACGGTCGAATTCAGCGTCGAGCAATGCTGCCAGAAGGTGATTTTGGTTCGGATCATGGGTACTGGACATATCGGGCTCCTGCTCTCAGCCATTGACCGAAGGGTGTAACGAGGCAACAGCAAGAATACTGCGCCTGACAGAGTAACATGCCCAGCCCGCGCATTCGCGCGGCATTGCACACCATCGTATGTTCGTTGCCACACATAGATACCGGAACTTTATAAAGAAACAATGGATGCGGTGCGCCCAGTCCCAACGCCGGCCATATACACCCAGGCAAACGCACGCCGCGCATCAATTTTCCGACTGGCTGATAGCTGCATTGCTGTGTGCGTTGGCGTACAGACCTGGGTGGATCTAACCATTAATCTTGTGTCATCGCCTGGCTGCACTGGAGCATCGCATCTGCAGCCGGTGGCTCGAAACAAGATTCACAGCAGTCGCAGTATTAACAAATTGCAACACCGTGAGCAAGATCGCCCCTCACCTGCATTTTGCAGCAACGGGGCGTCAGGACAAGCACTTTAATCAACCAAGGAATACCAAAATGAAAAATCTTAAAATTGTATCCACGCTGATCGCTGCTCTCATGTTGACTTCTGTGGTCGGTTGCACCACAACCGCAAAACAAGAAAGCGCGGGTCAATATATCGATGACACTGTGATCACAACCAACGTCAAGGCAGCGATCGTCAAGGAACCGACCTTGAAGGTAGCTGAAATCAATGTCGAAACCTTCAAGGGCGTTGTTCAGTTGAGCGGCTTCGTGCAGTCCCAGGACAACATCACCACTGCGATGAACGTGACGCGTGGGATCAATGGCGTGAAATCAATCAAGAACGACATGCGTCTGAAGTAATTGCCATGCTGGCGCGCACAGCGCCAGGCTTTTTTTGTGTTGAATGGTTAAGCACGAGGAGTACTTGAGATGAACACGATGAAAAAATTGGCGATACATGCAGCGATGATCGCCGTGGTGCTTGGCTCGACCGCTTGTTCCGGCATGTCGAGAAACAATCAGAATACCGCTGTTGGTGCTGGTACAGGCGCGGTCCTTGGCGCTGTATTGACTGGCGGCAGCGCAGTCGGCACGGTAGGTGGTGCAGCAGTTGGCGGTGTGATCGGCAATCAAGTCAAGTAAGAAATGATGCCGGCAATGGCGACCCCGAACAGAGCGCCCCGGTGCGGGGCGCTCTGTTCGGGGTCGCATCGTCTTCATCGAAAATGAGTCCTGTAAACAATTGATGATAGCAATTGGCCCTTGCGAACAATCGCTCGGGCCTCGGACTTTATATGGGCTTTGGAATGCAGCCTTCAACTTCACACTAGGCTCCAATGAACCCGTTTATAAAGTCCGAACTATCCACAATGCCAATAGCACAGATAACGACGCTGGCGGATAAACCCATGCTGTTGATCGTGGATGACCAACCCAGCAACCTACAATTGCTGTATGAAATTTTCAAAGATGATTACGAAGTGTGCGTGGCAATTAGCGGGCCAGAGGCCCTTGCATTTTGCCAGGGCCGCCAGCCGGACTTGATCTTGCTCGATATCGTGATGCCGGAAATGGGTGGCTAAGCGCTTCGACATCAATGGTGTGCCGTGTGCGCCGAAATAGTTGGCGCAGGCGATCGAAGCCGAGTGAATTCCATAATTCGGTCAGTGCCCAGACATCGCCATAATCGCGCGCCGCCTCGAACGTGAGCGATGGCGTGGGCGTCACTTCTGGCAACGATTTCCCTGTCACGCGCAGCAAGCTGGAAATGACAGATTCAAGCTCGGTATTGAGCTGATCGAGCCGGCCCAGCGTCGCAACGGTGCGCTGCTTGGGGCGTCCATTGTCGTCGCGATATGCTTCGACTAGCTGAACGTAGCGCCGTGGTCCGGAGGTAGTGACTTTGATGAACATGCCGTTACTTTAAATACGCTGCAACATAATGTAAATAAATAACATTTTTTAAGAAACGTGCCATTACACAAATTTTCAGAAATTGACTGAAAAATTGCCGTAAGTGTTTGATTCTTATAGAGCGCTCAATAGCAAAAACACGGAAATTGGGCGCGAACTGTCGAACTCGGGTGGCCGAGCTCTTGTTCAAACAAGTTGGCTTGAACAAGCGTGAAGCGAAGGATATGGTTGTGACGTTTTTCGATGAAATCCGCAACACGCTCGAACGCGGCGAAGCGGTGAAACTATCTGGGTTTGGGAATTTTCAGTTGCGCGACAAGGCCCCGCGGCCGGGCCACAATCCGAAGACCGGCGAGGAAATCCCAATCACGGCGCGCCGTGTTATTACCTTCCATCCCAGCCAAATGCTCAAAGGCATGGTCGAATAGACCAATCTGTTGACCAGCGCCGTCTGAGTTATCCCTGGCAGGTACCTGATTGAATCGCGTAGCTGAAAACTCGGGCGCAGGTCGCTTTGACACGATGCGCAACCTCTTGCGCGCCGCGTGTCTCGATCTTGCGTAGCGCCGCGATAATGTCTTTATGGGTAATGGATGCAATCGGCATTGCGCCGATCTCGGGGAATATGTCGATCTCCAAACGCCGCAAGGTATCTCTTGCAGTTGTTTGGTGCCAAGTCGCCAATCTATTGGTGTGCCATTCCCGCGCCAGCTTCTCGAATGTATTTGCCCTCTTGTCCGCCGCAATGCGCTTGCCATCGTCTCGTATCGCCGCTGGGTCGTTTCCCGCCGCCTTGAGCTTCCTTGCATCCATGCGTTTTGCCCTTGCATCCAAAAGCGACACTTCAGGATATGCGCCGAAGGTAAGACGGTTGTTCTTGCCGTTGGCTTGACGGTAAGCCATGCGCCAAATCTTTGAGCCGGTCGGCATAACCTCCAGATACATTCCGCCACCATCGGCCAGCGTATAGGGCTTGTCCTTTGGTTTGGCGTTTTTTATCTGTATATCGGTAAGGGGTGTGGCGAGTTTTGGCATTTTGCATCCATTCGCGTCAAGAGTTTGACTCCATGGATGCAAGAATGGATGTAAAAATGCTGGCTGTCAATGGACGTTAAAACACGTCCACATACAAAAAACCCGCATCAGCACTAGGCTTGAGGCGGGTTTCCGGATGTTACTGGACTACTTAGAACCAATTCTTGGCGGAGAGACGGGGATTCGAACCCCGGATAGGCTATTAACCTATACACGCTTTCCAGGCGTGCGACTTCAACCGCTCATCCATCTCTCCTGCATCTTCGCTTTTGCGAAGCCGCAGATTATAACAAACAATATGCCGATATTGCCAGCATTAACTAATTACGGGATTTCAAAATTTAAAAACGGCGCATCTGACTAATGCGCCGCTGTTGCACACCAATTGCTGCTACTGCGCCTGCTTCAACTGCTCCAGGATGGCCGGATTCTCCAGCGTCGAGATATCCTGCGTGATGTCCTCGCCCTTGGCCAGCACCCGCAGCAGCCGGCGCATGATCTTGCCGGAGCGGGTCTTCGGCAGGTTGTCGCC
>JAUYNR010000009.1 GCA_030698225.1 Oxalobacteraceae bacterium
TGTCCCCTGTCAACGCTTCGCCCCACACCTCACGATGTGCAACGCATGACTCGGGGTCAGAGTGATTCGCCATTTCTTCCCTGTATTGAACTTGCATCAACTACGATCTGCCAGCTTATGCTGGCGCACTATCTATTCAGCCCTGTATAAGATGGATCATAAAGTTCGTCGTCCCCGCGAAGAGCCTGCCCTCGAATGCTTGAGTCGGGGGCGGGGATCCAGAGGCCGGTTATCAGCTTTGCGCAGTCTGGGTTCCCGCTTTCGCGGGAATGACGGTTTTGAATTTTAAGAGCTGTCCCAAAGGGAGCTGAATAGTTACGATTGATGTAATTAAATGGCGAGTATCATCAAAAACACGATGCCTTCCGCACGTATTCATTAGAGATTATGAAATACAGCATTCAGTATATTTTTTCGCCAAAAATGCTCTCCACCTCGGTTTTTCAAATCAAAATCGATCACGACACACAGCAGGAAATTTCACCGGACGCGCTGGCCGCACGTATCATTCCGCTCTTTGGCGTGCATCGGATCTGTTGATTTGCCCCTGCATCTTGATGGGTAAAATCCAGAAGCGCATGCCGCCGCTTTTCACCAACCACCAATGAAAAACCCCAGCATCGACCAATGGATCCAGCACTTCATGGCAACCGATCCGCCTCGCTCCAAATCGGTTGTGATGACCGTCTTTGGCGACTCGATCGCCCCGCATGGCGGCGCCGTCTGGCTCGGCAGCCTGATCGAATTGCTGGCCCCGTTCGGGATCAGCGACCGCCTGGTGCGCACCAGCATATTCCGGCTGGCAGATGAAGGCTGGCTGGAAGCCAGGCGTGATGGACGGAGCAGCCTGTACACGCTGACCGACTCGGGGCTGCGTCGCATTTAACTGGCGTATCGCCGTATTTACGCGCCGCCCAACCTGGCACGGCAGGGCAACTGGATCTTCCTGTTTGCGCCGCCCGGCACTATCAGCGCCACCGAACGGGGCGCGCTGCGCAAGGAATTGCTATGGGAAGGCTTCAGCATGATTGCACCCGGCGTGTTCGGACACCCGGGCAACAATATGGAAGTGCTGGAAGAAATCCTGGGTCGGGGTGCGCGGCAAGCTGTTCATCTGCCAGGTCAGCGAATTGAGCCAGGTCAGAACCCGCCCCCTGTGCGACCTGGTCGAGCATGGATGGGATCTGAAACCGGTATTGCAAGGCTACCAGCACTTCATCAAGCAGTTCGGATCACTGTTGAGGCAGCTTGACGACGCCACCGAACCGGAACAGGCGTTCGTGATCAGGACGCTGCTGATGCATGCGTTCCGCCGCGTCCAGTTGCCCGACCCGCTGCTGCCGCTCGAATTGCTGCCTAAAAACTGGCCGGGCATCGCCGCCTATGAGCTATGCCACCAGATAGACCAGCGCACCTATGCCAGCGCCGGGCAATACTTGCTGGCGACGCTGCGCCGCGAAGATGACGCCATCGCGCCGGCAACGCCTGATTTTTACCGGCGTTTTGGCGGCTTGCCTTAGACTCCGCCGGCAATCGCCGCCGAAGCGCTGCCTTTCTTCTCCGGCGTTGATTGCAGACCAGTTTTCAGAAAAAACTATCGCGCTGTCGAATCAGAATGAATGACGAATGCCGGTCATAATGCCGGTCTGATTCATTCCGGCTCCTACGGTATCGCCGGCACCCGCTGCGATGGCGGCAGTACCGTCATTGCGAATATGGCCGGCTGAAGCGTAGACCGCAGTGCGTTTCGAGAAGTTGTAGGTCGCCCGGGCAGTGAGCAGGGTAGACGCATCGGGACTGTTCTTGACGTTCAGACGGGAAACCTGGGTATCCAGCACCCAGTCATTCGCGAACGGATAACTCACTCCCAAATAATACAGATCGGCCGTGTTATCAGATGCGGTATGCGTCTTGCGTTTAATCAGGCCCAGGCCGACCTTGGCCTCGCCGAACATCGCATAGCCATTCAAGGAAATGCGTTCGACGTTGAAGCTGCTGTTGGTCAAGCCGCCGGCCGCGCCTGGACCGCCGTACAGCTTGTCGTAGGCGGTGGCGACGCCAAAGGACTTGGTGTCATACGCGAGCAACGCGGTTACCTGGCGACAAGCCTTTGCATCGCCGGCGACTTCGCCCGCACAATTGGTTCCGGCAGGTCCGCCGGCGGCAGAGGCATCGCGCCCGAAGCTATACGTTGCACCCACCGTGACATCGGCAAATTTCCCCAGATAAGCGATGGCGTTATCGCTGCGGGAATTGGGCAGGTAGCCGTCAAGACTGCCGATGCCATGAATGTTCGGACCCATGACGTCCGCTTTGAGCATCGACAGGTAAGTCATGTTGACCTGGCGGCCGAACATGAGCGTCCCGTAGCTATTTTTCAAACCGACATAGACCTGACGGCCAAACAGCCGCCCCTGCCCTTGCACGCCGGTATCGGGAGAGAAACCGGTCTCAAGTACAAAAATTGCTTTCAAATCCCCACCCAAGTCTTCCGTTCCCTTGAATCCGAGACGCGATGGGAATGATCCGGTCACCGATGGCATTTTCACCAATGACTTCCCCGCTGAATTGGTGTTTGTCACATATTCAATACCGGTATCGACGATGCCGTAGATCACCGTTTGTGCCATTGCACCAGTTGAACAAAGTCCAGCCGCAATAGCCATTGCACCATATGTATATTTTTTCATTACCTTCGTCTCCACCTTGAAATTAGGATTGTTTTTTAATTGCGTTACTGCCTATTGTTTATCTGACACCTCCCTCGTTATTGCTATGATTTTGGCGACAGCCGTCCCTTGCGAGTCAATTGACAATTTTCATCGGGACAGTGTTTTTTTTACAGGTGGATAGCCGGTTCTTCACTCATCGGCATCGGTATCTGCTGGCCTCAAAGTGCTGCACAGTCATACCCGGCAACCGTCTCTCCGCCCCGGATGACGGTACGGGTCCAGGCGGCTGCATGCGGGGTGACATGGCCAAAATAGAATCTGGAAAGATCGACAATGCCGCCCAGGTAAGCCGCATCGCCTTCGCCGGCCACTAGCCTGGCCTGTGCCGCCAACGCGGCGCGCCCCATTTGCCAGCCGCCGCAGACCGTACCCAGCAAATGGAGGAAAGGCACCGCACCCGACAACACGCAATCGAGATGCGCGCGGCCATTGGCCAGAATCCACTCCAGCGTGCGTTCGAGCAGCGCAATATCCTCCAGCAGCGCAGCGCCCAGCGACGACAGAGCCTCGTCGGCAGATAGGCGGAGCGCCGTTTCACGCATCTCGGCCATCAACTCGGTCAGCGTTGCGCCGCCCTCGCGCAAAATCTTGCGTCCGATCAGATCAATGGCCTGAATGCCGGTGGTGCCTTCGTAAATCGTCATGATGCGGGCATCGCGGAAGTACTGGGCGACGCCGGTTTCCTCGACAAAACCCATCCCACCGTTGATCTGAATCGCCGTGTCGCACACTTCGTTGCCGATCTCGGTGCACCAGCCCTTGGCCACTGGCATCAGCAAATCGACGTAACGCCGGCACTTTTCAGCCGCCGCCGCATCCGGGTCATGCTGCGCGCGGTCGAACCAGCCCGCCGCCGTGTACAGCAACGCGCGGGCCGCCATGATGCGGGCGCGCATCGACAGCAGCATGCGCTTGACGTCGGGGTGATGGACGATAGTCTGGCCGTTCTCGCCAGAGACCGCATTCCTGCCCTGAACCCGTTCGCGAGCATAGGCCAGCGCATGCTGATAGGCGCGCTCGCCCAGTCCCACGCCCTGCACGCCAACGCCAAAGCGGGCCTCGTTCATCATCACGAACATGTACTCCAGTCCGCGATTGCGTTCACCGACCAGGTAGCCGGCGGCCCCGCCGTTGTCGCCATAGCTCATGGTGCAGGTCGGGCTGCCGTGGATACCCATCTTGTGTTCAATCGAGATACAGCGCACATCATTGCGCGCACCGGGCGAGCCGTCCGGATTCACCAGATATTTTGGCACCACGAACATCGAAATGCCCTTGACGCCCGCTGGCGCATCGGGCAACCGTGCCAGCACCAGATGGATGATGTTCGCGGTCAGCTCATGCTCGCCGTACGAGATGAATATCTTCTGGCCGAACACCCGGTAGGTCCCGTCAGCCTGCGCTTCGGCGCGGGTGCGGGTCGCAGCAAGATCGGATCCCGCCTGCGGCTCGGTAAGGTTCATCGTTCCGCCCCACTCGCCACTGACCAGCTTGGGCAGAAAGGTCGCCTTCAGTTCGTCACAGCCGGCCAGCAAGATCGCCGCTGCCTCGCCAACATTAAGCTGGGGCAGCATCGCGAATGCCAGGTTGGCCGAAAACCACATTTCCCACACAGGGGTCGACACCAGCTTCGGCAAACCTTGCCCGCCAAATTCGGGCGGCAGCGACAGCCCGACCCAGCCGGCCGACTGGAACTGCGCGTAGGCCTCCTGCCAGCCGTCGGGAGCAATCACACGCTCGCCCTCAAGCCGGCAGCCCTGTTGATCGCCAGTGCGATTGATCGGCGCCAGCACGCCTGCGGCAAACTTCCCGGCTTCTTCAAGAATCGCTTCGGCCAAGTCCGGCGTGGCCTCCTCGCAACCGGGCAAGGAGGAAATTTCGTCCAGCCCGGCCAACCCGGAGAGGATGAACTGCATGTCGCGCAGAGGGGCGTTATAGTCGATCATGGTGGCCTTATTCGCAAAGAGCCCGGAAGTCTTCCGGAATCGGGGTGGCCTTGATGCGCAGAGTGTTTTCAGGATCCCGGATCGCCAACACCCGGACCTCGCGCCCTTCCGCCAGCACGGTTTCACCACGCCGCGCAACGTGGCGTATGACGAAGCTTTTTGTCTTCCACTCGACAACCGAGGATTCGATTTCGATGTCCTCGCCGTAGGTGGCGGAGTTCATGAACTTCGCTCCGACATCGACCAGGGGCGTGCCGATGGCGCCGCGCGTCGCCAGCGTCTCGCGCCAGCTCGGCATACCGCAAGCGGTGAAAAACTCGTGGCTGCTGGTATCGAACCACCTGAAATAATTGGCAAAATACACGATCTGCGCCGGGTCGCAATCGCTGAAAGCAATGCGCATGCGAAAAATGTTTCTACGTGCCATGATTTTCACCTCGGTGCCAGGCGGATCGAGCCGTCCAGACGAATCGTCTCGCCGTTGAGCATTTCGTTCTCGACTATGTGCCGCGCCAGCGCAGCAAATTCGTCGGGACGCCCAAGCCGGGAGGGAAATGGCACGGCCTTGCCGAGCGACTCCTGCACCTCAGCGGACAGCGCATCCATCATCGGCGTGCGGAACAGGCCGGGGGCGATGGTCAGTACGCGAATGCCGTGGCGCGCCAGTTCCCGCGCAATCGGCAAGGTCATCGACACGATGCCGCCCTTGGACGCAGCATAAGCGGCCTGCCCGATCTGGCCTTCATAGGCGGCGACCGAGGCGGTGCTGATGATCACCCCGCGTTCGCCGGCGGCATTCGGCTCGCTCTTGCTTATCGCATCCGCAGCCAGCCGAATCATGTTGAAACTGCCGATCAGATTGACCTGCACGGTTCGCGCGAAAGAGGCGAGCCGATGCGGCCCCTCCTTGCCGATGACCTTCTCCGCGTCGCCAATGCCCGCGCAGTTGATCAGGCCCTGCAGCCCGCCGAAGCGCTCGGTCGCCAGCTTGACCACGCTTGCGCCGTCGGTTTCGGATGTGACGTCGGTCTTGCAGAAGGCTGCGCGGCTGCCGAGTTCGACAACCAGCTTTTCTCCTGCGGCAGCATTCACGTCCGCAATGACAACTTGCGCGCCCAGCGAATGAAACAGGCGGACGGTGGACTCGCCGAGACCGGAACTGCCACCAGTGACAATGAAGGTGGATCCATTGAATTGCATATTGTTCTCCTTTTATGCGCGCTCGACCAGGATCGCCACGCCCTGACCGCCCCCGGCGCAGGCCGAGGAAATACCGAACTGCTGATCAGCTTCATGGAGTTGGCGGGCAACCGTGGTGGTCAGGCGGACGCCGGAGGTACCCAGTGGATGACCGATGGCAATCGCGCCGCCATGCACGTTGGTTCGGTCACGTTGCAAACCGAGCTCCCGTTCGCAGGCAAGGTATTGCGCGCCAAAGGCTTCGTTGATTTCGACCCGACCGACGTCCGGTAGCGACAAACCTGCCTTGGCGAGCACCGCGCGAATCGCCGGTGCCGGGCCTATGCCCATGATTTCCGGCGGAACCGCAACCGCAGCTCCCGCAACCACGCGGGCCAGCGGCTTCAGGCCATGCGCGCGCACATAGTCGCCATGGGCGACGATGACCGCTGCAGCGCCATCGACTATCGCCGAGCTGTTGCCGCCGGTCTGCACGCCGCCAAACGCCGGCTTGAGCTTTTGCAACAGCTCCAGGCTGGTCGGGCGCACATGCTCGTCACGACCGAATGACTCCACGCCCTTGCCTGCCAGCTTGAGGCTGCGCGGCTTGTAGCCGTCCAGCTCCCACTGTGAATTGACCACCGGCACGACTTCGTCGTTGAAGTAACCTGCGTCCCAGGCTGCGATGGCGCGCGCAAAACTCTGCGCGGCAAACCGATCGACTTCTTCGCGGCTGATGCCATAGCGCCTGGCAAGATTCTCGGCGGTATCGCCCATGCCAATTCCCGGCGCGGTGTCCTTGGTGGCTTCCCACAGGAAATCCCGGAAATCGACCTGTCCCATGCGAAAACCGTTGCGGTGGGTATACGACGCCACAGGATTGCGCGACATCGATTCGGTACCGACGCACAGCACCACTTTCGCCTTGCCCAGCGTAATCTGGTCGGCGGCGGCGATGATGGTCTCGAAGCCGGTGCCGCACAGACGCTGCACCAGCAGCGCGGGTACATTCGGATTCACGCCTGAATACAGGCCGATGTGGCGCGGCAGGAAATAGGCGTCGAAGCTGGCCTGAGCCATGTTGCCGGCGACGATCGCGTTGATCTCGCTGGCGGGAATACCGCTGTTCTCGAACAGCGCACGCGCAGCAAAGATTCCAAGATCGGTCGGCGAGACATCGCGCAGCACGCTGCCGTAATCGGCGAACGGTGTGCGGGCGCCCGCCACCAGCCAGATGTCGTCGTAAGCTGCGGCCATGGCCGCCGCTTCGGATTGGGAATACGGATTCATGTCTGCGGTCCTTTGCCCTTACGGTTCAGAAAGTGCCCGATGCGTTCGGCCACTTGCGGGCTGGTCTGGGTCAATGCCGCAGTCAGCGACTCGACATAGAAGCCGTCATCGGCGGCCATGTTGTCGATGCGGGAGATGGCGGTGACCATCGCCCAGTTGGCCATCGGCGCGTTCTCTGCGATGCGCTTTGCCAGTTCTTTCGCCTTGGCCAGACTCTCACCCTTGCCGACCAGATAGTGCGACAGCCCCAGCGCCTGCCCCTCCTCGGCCTTGTAGATGCGTCCGGTCAGCATCATTTCGCACATTCTGCCAGGGCCGATGATCTTCGCCACCCGCACCGAGGCGCCACCGCCGACGAAGATCCCGTGCCGGCCTTCCGGCAATTGGTAGATCGTGTCCGGTTCGGCGATCCGGACATGGGTCGCCATTGCCAGTTCCAGCCCGCCACCGATCACCGCACCCTGCAGCGCCGCCACCACCGGGATGCCACCCATCTGGATCCGGTTGAAAATGCGGTGCCACCATTGCGAATGTTTCATTACCCCAAACGGCTCGCGGTGCTGATGTTCGGCCAGATCGAGGCCGGCGCAGAAATGATTGCCCTCGCCCGCCAGGATGATCACGCGGGTGCCTTCCGGAGTTGCCTCGATTGCTTCTTCCAGCGACTTCAACAAGCGGTCACTGACCGCATTGCGCTTCTCCGGCCGCGCCAGCGTGATGGTGTAGATCGCTTCTTCAAACACCGCCTTGACCAATTGATCACTCATTCGAACTTCCTCCAAAATATTTCACACATTCAGCTAACTGCCCAGCGCGGACGCAACGGTAATCACGCTCTTATCGAGCACATCGGCATACAACCATTCGACCAGATCGGCCCGCCGGCTGCGGACTATCCTCTGGTTGATATAGCCCTTATCGGTAATCTCGCCCGCCTCGACTGAGGGCGGCTCCGCCATCAGCATCACGCGCGCCGGATAGGTCGACGACCCGCCCGACTGCGCCATCATCGCCATGCCTTGGCGGATGCGCTGCACCACCGCAATATTCGACAGGACCTGCTCGACCGGCGCCTCCGGCGACAGGCCCGGGCACAGCGTGCGGCACTCCGGAATATTCGGAAAAACCAGGAAACCAATTTCATCCCGGTCATGCCCGGTGACCACGATGTCTTGCGCAACCGGTGAAAAGGCGTCAATGCCCGCCACTCGCAGGGTGCCGACATGAACCCAGGTACCCGAGAGCAGCTTGAAGTCCTCGCCAACGCGGCCGTCAAACAGCAATCCCAGCTCGGGCCGTTCCGGATCAACGAATTCGACCGCATCGCCAATCAGGTAATAACCTTCTTCGTCAAAAGCAGCAGCGCTCAGATCGGGCTGCTTCCAGTAGCCCGGAAACACGTTGGGGCCGGCGACCCGCACCTCCAGCTTGTCCGCCACGGGAACCAGCTTGAGCGTGGTGCCGGGAACCGGAACCCCAATAACACCGGAACGCACCGCCTGGAAGTGACAGTCGGTGGCCGTCGGGGCGGTCTCGGTCGAGCCCCAGGACGAGGTCATCGTCACCCCGGTGCCTATGGCCAGGCGCGAGAGGTTTTCCAGCTCATTCCATAAATGTTGGGGCAGCGCCGCCCCGGCGTAGAAAATCAGCTGGAGCTGCCTGAAAAAACTCTCGCGCAATTCCCGATCGTCACGCAGGTGCGGAACCAGCATGTCGTAGGCGCGGGGAACGCTGAAATACAGCGTCGGCGAGATTTCCTTCAAATTGCGGATCGTCTTGCCCAGCGCCGCCGGCGTTGGTTTTCCCTCATCGATATACAAGGTCCCGCCCCAGCGCAAGACCAGATTGAAGTTATGGTTGGAGCCGAATGTATGGCTCCAGGGCAGCCAGTCGAGCAGCACCGGCAGCTGGTGCCGCAGAAACGGCCAGGTCATCTCCTTGGCGGCCTGACTCGAGCACATCATGCGCTGCGTGTTGATCACCGCCTTCGGTGTACTGACCGAACCGGAGGTGAACAGGAACTTGCCGATCGTATCCGGGGTGATCACGGCAAAGGCCTTCGCCACCGCAGCAGCGTCCGCGCCGGCTTCCAGATCCGAGAAAGGCACCGTGCCCGGCGTCGGCTCGCTGCGACCTCCGGCCACCACCAGGCCTTCGTGAAGGCCGTCCAGCGCATTGATTGCCGGCATGAAACGCGCGATGGGATCGGCGTAAATCAGACCCGGCCTGAGCAGCGCGACATTATCCTTGAGCTTGGCGAAGTCTTTCGACATCAGCGAATTGCCGGAGGAAATCGCGCACGAAGGCACGCCCACGTGCATTGCGGCAAGCATCAGGAGCGCGTGCTCGATGCTGTTGTCCGACAGGATCGCCACCGGATGTTGCGCCGACAGATTGCGGTTCAGCAGGAAGGTACCGATCCGATACACACGCTTTTGCGCTTCGCCGTAGCTGAGCCGGACCCACTCGCCGTCGGCGCCACGCTCAGCGAGAAAGAGTCGGTCCGGATCGACCTCTGCCCAGTGTTCCAGCCATTCCCCTACGCAGCGGGCATACTTCTCCGGGAGTTCTATTTTCGAGCGTAACAGTCGCGAGCCATCAGGACGTGCTTCAAGTGTCACGGCTGGATCGACGAAGAGTTGATCCGCTTTGCGGGGGATGGAATTCATTGGAATCTGCCCTTTCTTACTTGCCAGCTAGCAGCTTGAAGGCGCCGTTTTCAACCCGAACCAACACCCGCGCCCTGGCATCCAATCCAAAGTGGTCCGTCGGGTTCATGTTGTAGACGCCATGCGTCGCCACCACGTCGCGCGCTGTTTCCATCGCATCACGCAGCGCCTGGCGGAACTCCGGCGTGCCGGGTTTGGCCTTCTTGAGCGCAACAGGAACCGCCCACTCGACCAGCGTGAATGCATCGGCCAGGTGGCCGCCGAACGACGAGAAGCTACCTGCGCCGTACTTGTCTTCGTAACGCTTGACGTAGCTCAGACCGATTTTCTTGGACGGATGATTGTCCGGCAACTGGGCGGCGACCACGACCGGCCCGACCGGCAGAATGCCGCCCTCGAGCGCCTTGCCGCCCACCTTCAGAAACTCCTTGTTGGCGGCGCCATGCGTCTGGTAAATCTGGCCCTTGTAACCGCGTTCCGCCAGCGTCAGGTGCGGCAGCGCTGCCGGCGTACCGGAGCCGACGATCAATACCGCATCCGGTTTGGCGGCAACAATTTTCAATATTTGTCCGCTGACCGAGGTATCTGCGCGGTTGTAGCGTTCCACCACCGGCATTTGAATCCCGGCTGCTTCCAGCAGCGGTTTGATTTCCCTTAACCAGCCTTCGCCAAACGCATCGCTGTAGCCAATGAAGGCAACCGTCTTGACCTTGGTCTCCTTCATGTGTCCCACCAGCGCACCGGCCATGTTCACATTGTGCTGCGGAGAACGGAACACCCAGGTATTTTTTTCCTTTGGCAGATCGACCGGACCGTTGCTCACCTGCGGCGTCTTCATTTCATTGGCCACTTCGGCAATCGCCGCGCTGGCAGGCACGGTGGAAGAACCAATGATGACATCAACCTTTTCTTCCGAAATTAGCTTGCGGGCATTTTTCGACGCCTGGGTCGGATCGGAGGCATCGTCCAGGACAATGTAGTTCACCTTTTCGCCGCCAATCGTCGATGGCAGCAAGGCCACGGTATTTTTCTGCGGAATGCCGAGTGAGGCGGCCGGACCAGTCGCCGAGACGCTGATACCGATGTTGATGTCGGCATGCGCTGCGCTGCAGCCAAGAACGGACAGAGCAACAACCAGTGCTTTAATTTTCATGTCTTCTCCATTGGTAATTGTAGGGTTAGCCTGCGCGGGCAACTCGGATGGTCACCTTGACGCCGGATTTACAGATTCTGCAAACCACAGCGAAAATATACTATAAAATATTTTATTGTTGCAAGCTATCTTTTATGATACTTTTCAAACAGCAGAAAAATAACGCCATCGACTTGATCGGTGGATAACAAATAAACAATAGGAGGGCACATTTCTTGGATTTCGACATTGCAGTGTTTCTGACCCAGGACGGCGCGACCAGCGGCGCAATTTACGCTCTTCTGGCCTTGGCGCTAGTACTGGTATTCGCCGTTACGCGGGTCATTTTCATTCCTCAGGGTGAATACCTGGCGTTCGGAGCGCTGACAATTGCCAGCCTGCAAACTGGCAAGATACCCGGCACCCTATGGCTGCTGATGGGTGCAGGCATCCTTGCTGCAGCCATCGACGTCGCAAGTGCCGTGCAGCATGGCAAAACAAAACGAATCCCCAGCACGCTGCTCTGGAATGTTGGCTACCCGGCACTGATGGCTGGCTTGCTGGCGCTGACGTCGGTCGACAAGCTACCGATGGCACTGCAGGTACTGCTGACTCTTGCTCTCATCGTGCCGCTTGGCCCGATGATTTACCGCATTGCCTACCAGCCGCTGGCCGATGCTTCGGTACTGGTGCTGCTGATTATCTCGGTAGCGGTCCATCTGGCCCTGACCGGACTTGGGCTCTTGTTCTTCGGCGCCGAAGGTTCACGCACGCCACCCTTCACGGATGGCAATCTTGCGCTCGCCGGATTTTCTGCCAGTGCGCAATCGGTCTGGGTGATCGCCAGCTCTCTGACGCTGATCATTGCGCTGTATTTTTTCTTTGAAAGAAGCATTTACGGCAAGGCCCTGCGTGCCACCGCGGTCAACCGGGTGGGCGCACGCCTGATGGGAATCCCGACCGCGATGGCGGGCAAGCTCGCCTTCTTTCTGGCCTCCTTGATCGGCGCCTTCTCCGGCATCCTGATTGCGCCGATCACCACCATTTACTACGACAGCGGGTTCCTGATCGGGCTGAAGGGCTTCATCGGCGCCATCGTCGGCGGCCTTGCCAGTTACCCGCTCGCTGCTGCAGGCGCGCTGCTGGTGGGGCTGCTCGAATCATTCTCATCGTTTTGGGCCAGCGCATTCAAGGAGGTGATCGTGTTTACGCTGATCATTCCGGTGCTGTTATGGCGTTCGCTGACCACCCATCATGTCGAGGAGGACGAATGATGAAGCAGAACCAACCAACCATCATCCAGACAAGCCTCATACCACCTATCACGCCGCAGTTTGTGCTCATCGTATTCCTGCTGACGCTGGGTATTGCGCCACTGGTGTTGCCGGAGTTTTACATCACCACGCTGAATTACATCGGAATCTATGCGCTGGTGGCGCTCGGACTGGTACTGCTTACCGGCATCGGCGGGCTGACCTCGTTCGGCCAGGCTGCCTTCGTTGGACTCGGCGCTTACACTACGGCCTGGCTCACCACCACGCAAGGACTGCCCGCCCTGCTGGCGTTTTTTGGGCAAAGTCCATGGCTGGCCCTGCTTGCCGGGCTGATATTCACAACCATCGTGGCGGTCATTCTTGGCTCGCTGACGCTGCGGCTGTCCGGGCATTACCTGCCGCTTGGCACCATCGCCTGGGGCACCAGCCTGTACTACCTGCTGGGAAATATGGAGTTTCTGGGCGGACACACCGGCCTCAGCGGTATCCCAGCGGTAGAGATTCTTGGCTGGAAACTGGACAACGGCCGCAGCTTTTTCTATCTGATCTGGGCCGTGCTGCTGGTCGCCATGCTGACCACGCGCAACCTGCTGGACTCCCGCGAGGGGCGCGCAATACGGGCGCTCAAGGGCGGTATCGTCATGGCAGAAGCCATGGGCGTGAACACCGCGCGCTCGCGCATGATCATTTTTGTGATTGCCGCACTGCACGCCTGTACGTCGGGCTGGCTTTATGCGCACATGCAGCGTTTCGTAAACCCCTCACCTTTCGGCCTGCATGTGGGTATCGAATACCTGTTCATGGCAGTTGTCGGTGGCGCCGGTCACGTCTGGGGCGCACTGATGGGAGCCGGGGTCATTACCCTGCTCAAGCAGTGGCTGCAGGATTGGCTGCCCAAGCTGCTGGGGCAGGCCGGCAACTTCGAGATGATAGTCTTCGGCGGAATGATGATCTTGTTGCTCCAGCGCACCCGGACCGGACTATGGCCAATCCTGGCGCGACTGGTACCAGCGCGGCAACGCCAGAAGAAGATCAATTGGTGCGCCGAACCGCTCGACCACAAGCCGATGCCACCCAGGGGAGAAATGATCCTCGAAGCAAGAAACGTCACCCGCAGATTCGGTGGCCTGGTCGCGAACAACAATATGAGCCTGCAGGTACGGGCTGGAGAGATACTGGCGCTGATCGGCCCCAACGGGGCAGGCAAGAGCACCATGTTCAACCAGATTTCCGGCGTCGATACGCCCACTTCTGGTGATGTCCTGTTCCGGGGCAAGTCCATCGCCGGGCTTCAGGCACGCGAAATCGCCCATCTCGGCATGAGCCGTACCTTCCAGCATGTCCGACTGCTGCCTGCAATGTCCGTGCTGGAAAATGTGGCAATCGGTACGCACATGCGCGGCACGCGCAGCGTGGTGCCAGCCGCCTGGCGGCTGGATCGCGCGGAGGAAGATCGTCTGTTGGCCGAAGCCGCACGGCAAATCGAGCGGGTCGGCCTGAGGGTACATCTGCATGACGCAGCGGGTTCGCTGGCCCTGGGACAGCAACGCATCATCGAGATTGCCCGCGCGCTCAGTTCCACGCCCTGCCTGCTGCTGCTGGACGAACCGGCCGCTGGCCTGCGCTTCAAGGAAAAACAAGCGCTTGGTGCCCTGCTGCGCCAGCTGCGCGATGAAGGCATGGCAATTCTTCTGGTGGAACACGACATGGACTTCGTGATGGGGCTGGTAGATCGGGTGGTCGTGATGGAATTCGGGGAAAAGATCGCCGAAGGCCTGCCGGAAGAAATACAGAAAAACCCGGCCGTACTGGAAGCCTACCTCGGAGGCGTTGAATAATGACCAGCCAGATTGACAAGCCGATCCTCGAAGTAAAGAACCTGTGCGTTTCCTACGGCAATGTGGAAGCTGTGCACAAGATCAACCTGACCGTTGGCGAAGGCCAGATCGTCACCGTGATCGGCCCCAACGGCGCGGGCAAGACCACCCTGCTCTCCGCCATCATCGGCATGCTGCCATCAACCGGCGAGGTGCGCTTTCTTGGCCTGCAGCCGGAACGTGAAATAGAAACCATGGTGTCGCTCGGCATGAACCTTGTGCCCGAGCGGCGCGAACTGTTCGGCACCATGAGTGTGGAAGACAACCTGCTGCTCGGCGCTTTCCAGCGCTATCGGATGGGCAAGCACGACCAGGCCGCGACCATGAAGGAAGTCTTTGCCATGTTCCCACGGCTCTGCGAGCGGCGCGACCAACAGGCAGGCACACTTTCCGGTGGCGAGCGCCAGATGCTCGCCGTGGGTCGCGCACTCATGGCCAAGCCCAGGCTGCTGATGCTGGACGAACCTTCGCTGGGACTTGCCCCGCTGATTACGCGCGATATTTTCCGCATCATTGCCGAGCTGCGCCAACGCGGCGTTGCCATCCTGCTGGTGGAACAAAATGCCCGAGCCGCGCTTCAGACCGCCGATTACGCCTATGTGCTTGAAACTGGCGAGATCGCGATGCAAGGTCCGGCACACGAACTGGCTGGCGATCCGCGCGTGATCGAGAGCTACCTGGGGCTGGGCGGAAAACACCAGGACATGCTGGCAACCTGAGCCAGGTATCTAACGATGGCCGCGAATCGTGCCGTCTTTGAAAACGTTCGAGAATGGCGATTACCGCGCATTGACCGGGACAACATAAATTCTGGACCAGCGATTTCGCTGAACCTTGACACTGGGTGGATTGAGCTTGCCAGCCAAACCACCTCCGGCCTTAGCCGGCGGAGGTTTAGTCACTGACGAATTAACATTGGAACAAGTTTTTCGACAACCCCTTCAATACTCAGATTTGTCGTTTCCAGTGACAGGTCTGCCATTTGATACAGGCTGCGACGGGAGTCCATGGCGCGGCGGATGGCGTCCACGGCTTCCTTGTAGAGCCCGGGACGGGCGATGCGTGCGTCGTTCTGCGCCATGACACGACGGAAGTAGGTTTCGGTATCGGAATGCAGCCACACGGTAAAAAACGCGCGCAGCAGTAATTCGTAGGTAGCGGGTTCTGTAACAATGCCGCCGCCGGTCGCCAGCACCATGCGCGGGTGCGCAGCGATCACTTGCTCCAGACAGCGGCGTTCCAGGTTCCGGTAGCCGGACTGGCCGTATAGCAGAAAAATATCTTGCACCTTGATACCTGCTTCCTGCTCGATTTCCCTGTTGAGTTCGACGAAGGGTACTTTCAAGCGCTCGGCTAGCAGCGCCCCCACTGAAGACTTGCCTGAGCCTCTCAGACCGATCAGCGCAATTCGACTGCAATCTTCCTTGGGTGGCAGATCATACTGTTCAAACAGCTGTCGTCTGATGCTGGCGAGCGTGTCTGGCGGTTGACGCTTGAGAAATTCCATGATTAGTGTCAGGTCGCCGCTGTGACTTTCCCGCGGGGAAATCAGGTTGGCTACGGGCTGATTGAGCGCCCGAGCAAGTTTCGCCAGCACCAGTAGCGAGACATTGCCCTGCCCCCCTTCAATGCGGGCCAGATGCGGCAGGGAAACGCCGGAGTGTTGCGCCAGTTGCTTGCGTGTCATCCCGCGCTGGGAGCGCAGGAAGCGGATGCTTTGTGCCATGGACGCTTGCAGGGCAGCCGTGGCGTCATCGGTGATGAGCTCGGCTTCCGGCGCGGTCAATAATGTCGATGGCATGATTGGATAAACGCTCTGTTTCTGTCGCGTTAATTGTGAAAATAGTGAGTATAGACGAGGGTGTACGCAGTTCCCTAAAACCGGGTGGTTGAGAGTTTCAGTTAATGCGACAGAACCGGGAGATTCATCGTATCCCTCATTACCGAAAAGTCAAAACCAAAACGCGATTTAGTGACGAAACGCGCGTACGCATCGGCAAGCATTCAGGGCGAAAGGGTGGAGCAGGGGTTTCGGATCGCATGCGATCCGCCTGCGAAACGGTATCCGCTTGCAGGCGGATATGCGCCCTGCAAGGGCTTCGCTTTCCCGCCCTGCTCGCTCTGGCTGCCTGTCGTAATCGTCGCCGCCGGCCGCGGCGCTGGACTGCTGCGGTGGAAGGGGATCTCAGCCGTCGATCCTGGCAATCGGAATGCTGCTGAATTTGCCTGGGATGGTTTCACGACTTGCTTGCGGTCGCGGATAACGGCTCGGATCGAAGCGATGCAGGATTTCCGTTTCCCGCTCGCGCGCCAATCCGATATTGGCGCGCTTCACATGCCGGAAACCCCTGATCCGCTGCGGAATAGCTGCGAATTCGATGGCGCTCCCGAGATTGTCCGGCGTCAGTTGCGGCAGCAGTTCCAGCATGCGGCGCTCGTAGTTTCCGATCAACTCCCGCTCGATGCGCCGTTCCTCGGTGTTGCCGAATACATCGAGCCAGGTGCCGCGCAATTTCCTGCCTTTTGCCAGCATGCGCAACGCACTCATCGTCCACGCGCCGCTGCGCATCTTGCGCGGCGTCTCGCCGGCGCCGGACACGCGTGACAGCAAGGGCGGCGCCAGCAGGAATTCGAGCGTGTAGTCGCCTTCGAACTGGGCCGCAAGCTGCTTCTGAAACACGCCGTCCGTGTACAGGCGGGCGACTTCATATTCATCCTTGTAAGCCATCAGCTTTGCGAAGTGGAGCGCCACACTCTCGGTCAGCCGGAGCCGGGTTCCGGCCCCGGTTCCGGTCCCGGTCAGCGCGCGCTCGGTATCGCGCACACGCTCGACCAGCGCCCGATAGCGCTGCGCATAGGCGTCATCCTGATAGGCGCGCAGGTGTTCGATGCGCTGCGCGATCAATTCATCCAGCGTGCCTATGGGGCTTCCAGCGCTTCCGTCCTGCGCAGCGGCGCCCTGCAGCAGCGCTTGCAACGCCTGCGGATTGCCGGCGGCGAGCCGGCCCAGGTTGAACGCCTTCTGGTTCATCTCCACCGCCACGCCATTCAATTCGATCGCGCGCAGCATCGCCGGCAGTCCGATCGGAATCAGGCCGCTCTGCCATGCATAGCCCATCGCGAGAATATTCGCGCCGATGGTGTCGCCCAGGAATTGCTCGGCCAGGGTCTGCGCGTCAAAAGTCTCGACCTGGTCTTTTCCCGCCGCATGATGCATTTTTTCGAGCAATGCCCCGATGCGCAGGTCGGCATCCGGATTGCTCAGGAATTCGGGTACCGGAGTTTCATGGATATTGGCAACGATGCGGGTGCGGCCGTGCCGCACCGTCTGCAATGCGTCGTTCGATGCGCCAACCACCAGGTCGCAAGCAAGCAAGGCGTCGGCCTGCTGGGTATCGATGCGCACCTGGTTCAGATGCTCGCTCTGGTCGGCCAGGCGCACGAACGACAGCACCGCGCCGCCCTTTTGCGCAAAGCCCATGAAGTCGAGCACGCTCGCATGCTTGCACTCGAGATGCGCTGCCATCGCCAGCAGCGCCCCGACCGTGATGATGCCGGTGCCGCCGACCCCGGTGACCATCAGGTCATACGGGCCGGTCCATGCATGCGGCGCCGGCAGCGGCAGCTGGTCGAGCTGCGCCGCCAGCGCATCGCCGCCGGCTTCGCGCAGCACGCCGGCGCGCTTGCGCAGCGCGCCGCCCTTGACCACGACGAAGCTCGGACAGAAACCCTTGGCGCAGGTGTAATCCTTGTTGCAGTTCGATTGGTTGATCATGCGCTTGCGGCCGAACCCGGTTTCCACCGGCACCACCGACAGGCAATTGGACTGCACGCCGCAATCGCCGCAGCCATCGCATACCGCCTGATTGATGTACAGCCGCTGTTCCGGATCGGCCTTATTGTCCATGTTGCCCTGCTTGCGGCGGCGGCGCTTCACGGCGGCGCAGGTCTGCTGATAAATCAGCACCGTCACGCCCGCGATGTCGCGCAGCTTGCGCTGCACCTGGTCAAGCTGTTCGCGGTCGTGGAAAGTGGCATAGGCCGGGAACAAATGCCTGATCGCATCGTATTTGCCGATATCGTCGCTGACCACCGCCAGCGCCTTCACGCCTTCCGCTTCCACCTGGCGCGCTATCGCATCGACCGACAGGATGCCGTCCACCGGCTGGCCGCCGGTCATCGCGACCGCATCGTTGTACAGGATCTTGTAGGTGATGTTCGATTTCGCCGCGACCGATTGGCGGATCGCCAGATAGCCGGAATGGTAGTAGGTGCCGTCGCCCAGATTCTGGAAAACATGCGGCGTGCGGGTGAATTTCCCGTGGGCCGCCCAGTCGACGCCCTCGCCGCCCATCTGGATCTGGCCACTGGTGTTGCGATCCATCCAGCTTGCCATGAAATGGCAGCCGATGCCGGCCTGCGCGCTTGATCCTTGCGGCACGCGGGTCGATGTATTGTGCGGGCATCCGGAACAGAAATACGGAATCCGCCGCACCCCATCGGCTGCATTCGACAACAGCACCGGCAGCGTGAAATCGACCACCCGCGCGCGCCGGTCGAGCGCCGGACTGTGCCGCGCCAGCCAGTCCGCGACCATTTCAATCAGGCGCGACGGACGCAATTCGCCGATAGCCGAAATCTGCGACTGGCCTGCGGCATCGCATTTTCCGGTGATGATCGGACGCACACCTTGCGGGGCGTTGTAGAACAAGTCGCGCATCTGGGTTTCGACCACCGGCGCCTTTTCCTCGATCACCAGGATCTGGCCGAGGCCGCGCGCGAATTCGACCATGCGTGTCTGCTCTATCGGAAACGACAGGCCGACCTTGTACAGGCGCACGCCGGCCTCCGCCAGCGCGTCCTGCGACAGGCCGAGCCGGCGCAACACCTCGATCAGGTCGTAATGCGCCTTGCCGCAGGTGACGATGCCGGCGCTCGCATCCGGTGCGGCAATCAGCAGGCGGTCGATGCTGTTGACGCGGGAGAACGCCCTGACCGCATCGAGCTTGTGCTGCAGCCGCATTTCGATCCGGGGCGAGGGCGGATCCTCGCTGCGGTAATGCAAGCCGTCGGCAGGCGCTGCAAAACCGGTTTCGTGCCGCACCTGCTGGGCGGATTTCCATCCGGCGACACGCGCCTGCGTCAAGTCGAGATCGACAGTCATGCCGCTTTCGACCACTTCGGACAACGCGGTAAAGCCGACCCATGCACCGGAAAAGCGCGACAGCGCCCAGCCGTACAGGCCGAACTCCAGATATTCGGCGACGCTGGCCGGCGACACGGTGGGCACGCCCCAGGCCTGGAACGCAAGATCGCTCTGGTGCGACATCGAGGACGATACGCAGCCATGGTCGTCGCCGGCGACGATCAGCACGCCGCCGGTCGGCGACGAGCCGTAGGCATTGCCGTGCTTGAGCGCATCGGCGGCGCGGTCCACGCCCGGTCCCTTGCCGTACCAGTACGCGAAGACGCCGTCGACGCTGCGCTGCGGATCGGACTCGACCTGCTGCGTGCCGAGCACTGCGGTGGCGCCCAATTCCTCGTTGATCGCAGGCAGGAAACTTATCTGGCTGCGCTCGAGGATATCCCTGGCTTGCCACAATGCCTGATCGATCATGCCCAAGGGCGACCCGCGATAGCCGCTGATGAAGCCCGCCGTATGCAATCCCTGCGCGACATCGAGCGCGCGCTGCATCAGCGGCAGCCGCACCAGGGCCTGGATCCCGGTCAGGAAAACCTGCCCCCCGGGCGCCAGCAGGTTGTCCGATAGTCTGTAATGCGAACGAAATTTTGTCTCTTCCATGATGGCTGCCCGTTGTAGTAGTTATGCAACGAGTCTATGCTTCAATCCAGAGAAAATATTTCTTATCCTTTGCCAAAAAATATAATATCGAGAAAACCGTTCTTACAATTGACTTAATAGGAGAAAAAATGTCCCCTCTGGACAGCTTCAGCATTCGCATCCTGTCTGAACTGCAGCGTGATGCACGCCAGACCATACTGCAGATTGCGCAGCGCATCGGCCTGACCAACACGCCGTGCTGGAAGCGGATCAAGGAAATGGAGCGGGACGGCGTGATTCGCGGCTATACCGCGCTGGTCGATCGCGACAAGGTCGGCTTGCTGATCTGCGTGCTGGCGGAAATCAACCTCAGCAAGCACACAGAAAAGAATGCGTCCGATTTCGAAAAGGAAGTGGCCGCGTGTCCGCAAATCACCGAGTGCTACAGCACCACCGGCAATGCCGATTACATGATCAAGGTGGTCACCACCGACATCAAGGCCTATGAAACCTTCCTGCACAACGTGCTGTTCAAGCTGCCCGGAGTCGAACATGTACGTTCCAGCATTGTGCTGCGCGACGTGAAGTGCGATCCCCGCATGCCGCTGACATGACTTTCCTCAGCCGCCAGCAATCCGGAGGCCGAATCGCCCCATGGGGTTTACTATTCAGCCCGCTATATGGTTGGTATCCAAGGGACAGCGTTATGTCATTTGCGGCTGTATTGACGTTGCTTTTGACGTCAATCCGCTGGGGCCCTGTGTCCCTGTAGGGAGGGAACATCGCCTTGCAAGGCGATGCCGTTACGCAGGCGGATTGCATGCAATCCGAAACCCCTGCTGCACCGCAGCCGTTTGTGTGCTGCAGAAAATGGATCAGAAATGAAGGCTGTCTGAGGTGTAGCAGGGGTTTCGCGGGGCACTGCCCCGCGTCTGCGTAACGGTATCCGCTTGCAAGCGGATACGCGCCCTGCAAGGGAAGCGAGTTCCTTTATTTCCCATTTTTTGCGGCACACAAACGGGAATCCCGAAGGGGCAAGTCTGCGGTCGCCTTTCTTTTGCTTACTTTTCTTTGGCGAAGCAAAGAAAAGTGAGTAGCCGTCGGGCTACCCCCGACAAAGCTTCCACGAAGGGCACAGCAATTAATTAAGTTAGCAATTTTGCAGCCGCCCTCTTCCCAGCCCTCTCCCGCAAGCGGGAGAAGGGGTAATCATAGCAGACTGAATAGATACTGTAGTTTGAAAAAATAACGGCAGTATGCGTATAAGTACTGCAGTATCCGCAATAGAATAGTATGGCATTAAAATTACATGGTGGTGTATAAATTGCGGCAGCTCACTCGACCGGCGCCGGCTTTTTGGCGAAGCCGAGATAGGTTTCGATCACTTTCGGATTTTGCGCCAGGTCGGCGGCCGGGCCTTCCAGCACCATCTCGCCGGTTTCCAGCACGTAGCCGTAATCGGCCACCTGCAACGCCGCCCGCGCATTCTGCTCGATCAGCAAGGTGGCGACGCCGTTTTCGCGCAGCCGCTCGATGATGTGGAAAATATCCTTGACGATCAGCGGCGCCAGACCGAGGCTAGGCTCGTCCAGCATCAGCAGCTTCGGTTTGGCCATCAGCGCGCGGCCGACCGCCAGCATCTGCCGCTCGCCGCCCGACAAGGTGCCGGCATCCTGCTTGCAGCGCGATTTCAGGCGCGGAAACAGCTGGAACACATAGTCGAGCTGGTCGCTGTAGCCGCTCTCTCGCGCGCGGTAACGGCGGTAACTGCCGAGCAACAGGTTATCCTCGATGCTCATGCTGTTGAACAGCTCGCGCCGTTCCGGCACCAGGTTCATGCCGCACTCGACACGCGCTTCGATCCCGAGGCCGGCCAGATCCTGACCCAGGAACTTCACCATTCCGCGCCCCGGCAGGCAACCCATGATCGCGTTGAGCATGGTCGACTTGCCGGCGCCGTTGGGCCCGATCACGGTGACGATCTGGCCGGGCTCGATCCGGATATTGGCACCATGCAGCGCCTCCACTTTGCCATAGCCGACATGCAGGTCGGCGACTTCCAGAATCAGATCAGGCATCGATGCCTCCCAGGTAGGCTTCCAGCACCGCCGGGTCGCTTTGCACCTCGGCCGGCAAACCCTCGGCGATCTTGGTGCCGAATTCCATCACCACCAGCCGGTCGGTCAGGTTCATCACGAAATCCATGTCGTGCTCCACGATCAAGATGCTCATCCCTTCGGCCTTCAGCTTTTTCAGCAACTCGGCCAGCGCCTGCTTTTCCTTGTAGCGCAAGCCGGCCGCCGGCTCGTCCAGCAACAGCAGCGTCGGATCGCAGCACAGCGCGCGCGCGATTTCCAGAATCCGCTGCTGGCCCAGCGCCAGGCTGCCGGCCTCTTCATACATATGCTGCTGCAGGCCGACCCGCTCCAGCTGCAGCGCCGCCTCGTGCAGCAGCGCCGCCTCGTCGGCGCGATTCGCGCATACCAGGCTGCGGGCAACACCGGCCTGGCCACGCAGGTGCGCGCCGAGCGCGACGTTTTCCAGCACCGTCATGCCCGCCAACAGCTTCACATGCTGGAAGGTGCGGCCGATGCCAAGCTTGACGATTTCGCGCGACCGCAGCTGGCTGATCGGCTGGCCGCGGAAATGGATCGTGCCGCCTGTCACTGCCAGCACCCCGGTCACCAGGTTGAACATCGTCGATTTGCCGGCGCCGTTGGGACCGATCAGGCCGATGATTTCGCCGGCTTTGACGTTGAACGATAAATTATTCACCGCGATCAGGCCGCCGAACCGCTTGTGCGCCTGGTTCACTTCGAGGAGCGTTTCGCCGGCCTGCGGCTTGGCGCGTACCGGCAGTGCCGGCGCCTCGGCCGGCGCCACCGCAGTCCGCCGTTGCCGGAAGTGGCGGGTGATGAACGGCCACAGGCCGTCGCGCGCATGCTGCAGCAGGATCACCAGCAGGATGCCGAATACGATCAATTCATAATTGCCGGAACCGCCGATCAGTTTCGGCAGCCATCCCTGCAACTGATCCTTCAATAAAGTCAGCAGCGCCGATCCCAGAATCGCGCCCCACAAATGACCGGCACCACCGACCACCGCCATGAACAGGTATTCGATGCCCATATTCAGGCTGAACGGACTGGGATTGACCGTGCGCTGCAGATGCGCATACAGCCAGCCCGAAATGCCGGCGAGCACCGCCGCATACACGAATACCACCACTTTCATCCACGCGGTATCGACGCCCATCGCTTCGGCCATCTGGCCGCCCCCCTTCAGCGCGCGGATCGCGCGGCCCGGCCGCGAATTGAGCAGGTTGCGCGAGGTGAGCATCACGAGTATGACCATCAGCCAGATAAGGTAATACATTGCGCGGCCGCTGCTCAACACGATGCCGAACAGGCTGATCGGAGGAATGCCGCCGATGCCGTCGTACTTGCCGAGGAATTCGAGGTTGCCGAATAAATAGTAAATCGACAGTGCCCACGCAATCGTGCCCAGCGGCAGGAAATGGCCGGACAGGCGCATCGTCACCGCTCCCAGCGCAAACGCGGCCAGCGAGGTCAGCGCAATGCCGGCGATCAGCGTCAGCCACGGGTTCAGCCCATAGGCAGTGCTCAGGTACGCGCTGGTGTAGGCGCCGATACCGACGAAAGCGGCCTGCCCGAACGAAGTCAGCCCAGCCACCCCGGTCAGCAGCACCAGGCCGATCGCGACGATACTGTACAGGCCGATATAGTTGGCCAGCGTGATCCAGAATTCGGGCGACGGCAACACCGGCAGCAGCGCAACGGCGGCGACGAACAGCAGGAAGAAGGGATTCTTCATCTCCTATTCCTCTTCGTCCGAATGGGCCGACGTCAGGGAACGCCACAGCAATACCGGAATCACCAGCGTAAACACGATCACTTCCTTGAACGCGCTGGCCCAGAACGACGAGTACGATTCGAGCAAGCCGACCAGCAGCGCGCCGGCCGCGGCGACCGGGTAACTGGCCAGCCCGCCGAAGATGGCGCCGACAAAACCCTTCAGGCCGATCAGGAAACCGGAGTCGTAATACAAGGTCGTGATCGGTGCAATCAGGATGCCGGACAGTACGCCCATGCCAGCCGCCAGCGTGAACGCAAGGCGTCCGGCGCGCCCGGTTTCGATCCCCATCAGCCGGGCCCCGAGCCGGTTGACCGCAGTCGCACGCAACGCTTTTCCGGCCAGCGTGCGCTCGAAAAAATAATACAACGCGACAATCAATAACAGCGACACCAGGACGATGGTTGCGCTCTGGCCGGACACGGTCAGCGTGCCCCACTGGAAACTGGCATCCGAAAACGGCGTGGTGCGCGAACCCTCGGCGCCGAACATCACCAGCCCCAGGCCGACCAGCGCGAAATGCACGCCGACCGACACGATCAGCAACACCAGCACGCTCGCTTCGGCCAGCGGCTGATAGGCGACCCGGTACAGCAGCGGGCCCATCGGCACCACGATCAGCAGCGTCAGCGCCGCCTGCAGCAGCAGCGGCAGGCTGGCCACCTGCACCACCGTCGCCAAAGCAAGCACCGCCAGCGGGAAAATTACCGTCTTGCAAGCAGCCGGCAACAGCGTTTTCGACAGGCCGCGGCCATGCCCGGTCAGCCGAAACTGACGGGCGGCGGCGGCCAACTCCATCAGGAAGGCGACGATTCCCAGCGCCAGCAGCAGCACTGCGGTGGTGGCGAATTTGCCGGCCTGCAGCGCAGCCATCGTCAGCGCGCCATATGCGACAAACTCGCCCTGCGGAATGAAAATCACCCGCGTGACCGAAAATACCAGCACGATTGCCAGCGCCAGCAGCGCATACACCGCGCCGGTGGAAATGCCATCCTGCGCCAGGATGGCGGCGATTGAAAAATCCATGGGTATCCTGTTTGATTTGGCGCTAGCGGCATGTCGGGCGGAAAACCACGTAGGGCGGAAAAGCGCAGCGCCTTCCGCCGGCGCCTCCCCGGCGGATAACGCTACGCTCATCCGCCCTACATGTGAATTACGTTCCTTAAGGCCATAAGGCTTATTTCGGCAGCGCCCACTTGCCGTTTTCGATCTTGACCATCACCCGGGCGCGCTGGTCCAGCCCGAGATGGTCATTCGCATTCATGTTGACGATGCCGTGCGAAACCGGCAGATTCCGGATCGCTTCGAGCGCATCGCGCAACGCTTTCCTGAACTCTTTGGTGCCCGGCTGCGCCTTTTTCAGCGCTTCCGGCGCGGCCGCGGCAAACAGCATGCCGGCATCCCACGCATGGCCGCCGAAGGTCGAGACGCTGCCGGCGCCATACGCTTTTTCATACGCGCGCTTGTAGGTCATCGCGGATTTTTTCACCGGATTGCTGTCGGGCAGCTGCTCGACCACCAGCAACGGCCCTGCCGGCAGCCAGGTGCCTTCGCAATCCTTGCCGCAGACGCGCAGGAAGTCGTTGTTGGCGACGCCGTGGGTCTGATAGATCTTGCCTTTGTAGCCGCGCTCCTTGAGCGTCTTTTGCGGCAGTGCGGCCGGGGTGCCGGAGCCGGCAATCAAGACCGCATCCGGATTGGCACCGATGACTTTGAGGATTTGGCCGGTGACCGAGGTATCGCTGCGGGCAAAGCGCTCACTGGCGACGACTTTGATCTTGCGCAGTTCGGCCAGCTTCGAAAACTCCTTGAACCAGCCTTCGCCGTAGGCATCGGCAAAGCCGATGAAAGCGACCGTCTTGATTCCGCTATCGGCCATGTGGGCGGTGATCGCGGTAGACATGTGCGAGTCGTTTTGCGGTGTCTTGAATACCCAGTGGCGCTTGGCATCGACCGGCTCGACAATCATGGCCGAAGCGGCCATCGAAATCATCGGGGTTTCCAGTTCCGATACGACATTGAGCATCGCCAGCGAGTTGGGGGTGACGGTGGAGCCGATGATCAGGTCGACCTTGTCTTCCGAAATCAGCTTGCGCGTATTCTTGACTGCGGTCGTGGTGTCGGACGCATCGTCCAGCACGATGTACTCGACTGACTTGCCGCCGATTTCCTTGGGCATCAGCGCGAACGTGTTTTTCTCCGGAATGCCGAGCGAGGCGGCCGGGCCGGTGGCGCTGACCACCACGCCGATCTTGATCTGGGCCCAGCTGCTGCCGCTGCCGAGCAAGGCCGCAAGCAGCACCAGCTGAAGTGACGCTTTATTTATGCGTTGTGTCATTTTTCGTCTCCTGGATTTGTGGTTTTATTGCGTTCGATCATGCTTGATTGACCTGTTGTGCCCTCTTTCCGCTTATGCCCTGCACGGTTAAGCCGGCGCTGCGTTGGTCGCAGAGTCCGGCGACCTTACCGGTTGATGCAGGCCGAATCAATAGTACGTGATGCGGCATCGATTCTGGCAATAAATTTCAGCCATTCCCGGCGCCGGCGTCGCACTACTGCAAGCGGACCCCGACCCACTTTTCGAGCATGCCGGGATTGGCCAGGATATCGGTGCTGTCGGCCGCATGCACCACGCGCCCGCGCTCAAGCACGATGGCGCGCCGGGTCAGCTGCAGCGCCTGCTCGACATGCTGCTCGACCAGGATCAGCGCCTGCCCCTGGTTGCGCACCATGCCTGCAATCGCGCTGCACAATTCATCGACGATCACCGGCGCCAGGCCTTCCAGCGGCTCGTCGAGCAGCAGCAGCTTCGGGTTCAGCATCAACGCGCGTCCGATCGCCAGCATCTGCTGCTCGCCGCCCGACAGTTGATTGCCGAAATTCTTGCGCCGCTGCTGCAGCCGCGGAAACAGCGCATAGATCGCCGGCAAATTCCATTTTCCCGGCAACGCGGTCACCGTCAGGTTTTCCTCGACGCTCAGCGAGCGGAAGATTTCGCGTTCCTGCGGCACCCATCCGAGGCCGGCGCGGGCGCGCGAATGGGCCGGCATTTTCAGCAGATCCTGGCCGCACCAGCGGATCGCGCCGCGCCGCACCCGGGTATGCCCCATCAGCGTGAGCAGCAGCGAACTCTTGCCGACCCCGTTTCGCCCCAGCAGCGCCAGGCTTTCGCCGTCCTGCATCGCCAGCGAACAGTCATCGAGCACGATCGCGTCGCCGTAGCCGGCGACCAGGTTTTCAAGTCTGAGCATTGCAATGTCCCTTCCCCAGATACACTTCGCGCACCCGCGCATCGGCCGCGATTTCGGCCGGCGTGCCGGTCACCAGTTCGGCGCCGCCAACCAGCACCGTGATGCGATCGGCAAAGCGGAACACCAGGCTCATGTCATGCTCGATCAGCAGGATGCTGATTGTGCGCGGCAGCGCGCACAGCACCGCAAACAGTTCGTCGCTCTCGCCCTCCGGCACGCCGGCGGCCGGTTCATCGAGCAGCAGCACACTCGGCCGCACGGCCAGCGCCAGCGCGATTTCCAGCAGCCGCTGCTGGCCATACGCCAGCGCGCGCGTTTCGCGCATGCAGTCTTGCGCCAGCTTCAGTTGCGCCAGCAACGCATAGGCTTCGTCGATCTCGGCGCTGCGCCGCGACAGCCCGAAAAACCGCCGCTGCCACACGCTCAGGCGGGTCCGCTCGCGCTCGCAGATCGCGTTGGTGACCGCCTCCAGCGGCGTCAATTGCGGAAACAGGGTATTGATCTGGAACGTGCGCGACAGGCCGCGCGCGACCCGCTCATTGGCTGCCAGCCGGGTGATATCGGCGCCATTCAGCCAGACCGAGCCGCTCGACGGCCGCAGCACGCCGGTCAGCTGGTTGATCAGCGTGGTCTTGCCGGCGCCGTTGGGGCCGATCAGCGCATGGCGCGCACCGGGGGCCAGCGACAGGTTGACGCGCTGCGTGACGTCCAGTCCGCCGAACGACTTGCACAGCTCGCGGGTCTGCAGCGCCGGAGTCATTGCTGCCTCCCGCGACGCCAATGTGCCAGCAGCCGGGGCAGCAGCGCCAAGCCGCCCAGGATGCCGCCGCGCAGAAACAGGGTGATCACGATCAGCAGGATGCCGAGCCAGAACAGCCAGTATTGCGGATTCAGGCTGGCCAGGTAATCCTGTGCCAGCAGGAAGGCGGCAGCACCGACAAAGCCGCCATACAGGGTGGCGGTGCCGCCGATGATCAGCATGATCAGCAGGTCGGCCGAACGCTGGAAACTGAGCACATCGATGCCGACGAATTGCGTGGTCTGCGTCAGCAGTGCGCCGGCCACGCCTGCCAGCAGCGCCGAGTAGGTGTAAATATTGGTTAACCGGGCGCCGACCGGGATGCCGATCGCAATCGCCCGCACCCGGTTTTCGCGGATGCTGCGCAGCGACAAGCCGTACGGCGAATGCATCAGGCTGCGCGTCAACACGAACAGCAGGAAGCTGACGCCAAGCACGTACAGGTAGGCGGTTTTGCCGTACAGATCGAAACGGAACAGGCCGAACAGCTTGCCCATTTCGACTCCCTGCAAGCCATCGACACCGCCGGTCAGCGCAATCGCACGGTTCGCGACTTCATACAGCAGCAAGCCGATCCCGAGCGTGATCATCAGGCGAGTCAGATCGCTGCCGCGCAGCACCAGGAAACTGGTCAGATAGCCGGCCAGGCCGGCCGCCAGGCCGCCGGCCAGCAAGCCGGTGAACGGTTCCTGCCAGCCATGCACGGCCAGCAAGCCGGCGACATACGCGCCGATGCCGAAAAATGCCGCGTGCCCGAGCGTGACGATGCCGGCATAACCGAGGATCAGGTCGAGCGACAGCGCGAACAGGCCGCTGATCACGATCTGGGTGGCGAACACCAGGCTGGTTGGAAACGCGAAATACACGCCCGCCAGCGCCAGCCAGAAGCCGATCTCGGCCGGCTTCCAGCGCTCGCGCGCCTGCAGCGCCGAACGCTGCAGCGCGGCCTGGGCCGTCAGCGGGAATTCCATGATTTTCATCGCACCTCCCTGCGGCCCAGCAGGCCATGCGGAAACAGCAGCAGCAACAGGATCATCGCGCCATAAATCACGAAGGCGCCGAACTGCGGCACATAATATTTGCCGGCGATGTCAGCCACCCCGAGCAGCAGCGCCGCCAGCAAGGTCCCGATCACCGAGCCCGGCCCGCCAACCACCACCACCAGCAGGAAATACACCAGATACTTGAGCGCGAAATTCGGGTCCAGCCCGAGCACATTGACGCCCAGAGCGCCGCCCAGCCCGGCCAGGCCGCTGCCGAGCGCGAACGTCAGCTGGAACACCCGCTCGACCCGGATCCCCATCGATGCCGCGGTGCGCTGGTTATCGACTGCGGCGCGGATCATCGCACCGAAGCGGGTACGCTCCAGGCAGAACACCAGCGCCAGTGTGATGACCGCACCGACCGCCATCAGGAACAGCCGGTAGCGTGACAGGTCGATCCCGAACAGCGTAAATTGCCCGTTCAGCGCCTCCGGCAACAACACCGGCTGCTGGCCAGGCCCCCACAGGTAGCTGGCGCCGGCCATCGCAATGAACAGGATGCCGACCGTCAGCAGCACCTGGTTCAGCGCAGTGCTTTTATACAGCGGCCGGTACAGCACGCGTTCGAACAGCAGGCTGGCCAGCGCGACGACGCCAAACACGATCGGCAGCGCCGCCAGGAAACTGATCCCGGCCTGCGCCATCAGCGTCACCAGCAGGTAGCCGCCGGCCATCGCAAACACCCCATGCGCGAGGTTGATGAAGCCCATCAGGCCGAGCGTGATCGACAGCCCGACCGAGATCAGGAACAGCAGGGTGCCATACGCCAGGCCGTCGAACAGTACGCCGAGAAAGTTATGCACGGGGTCGATCTCCATTTCAGTTCGGCACGATGAAATCTTGACTTCATAGTGCCCAGTTCTCACCCTCTCCCGCTAGCGGGAGAGGGTCGGGGGTGAAGCAGGGATTTCAGCTACACACTCACACTATTTGATGCCGAATGGAACAATCATCAGTGCCCGGTCACTTGCCCGGATCCTTGACTGCGGCAATGGTTTCGAACTCGACGTTATACAGCTTGCCATCGACCCTCTTGACTTCACGCACGTAGACGTTTTGCACGATATCGCGGGTCTCGGCATCGATCTGGATCGGGCCGCGCGGGCTGTTTAGCTTCATGCCCCTGAGCACCTGCATCGCCTTGTCGCCATCGATGTTGCCCTTCAGCTGGCGCGCCACTTGATACACCGCCGCCATGCCGTCGTAACCACCGACCGCCATGAAATTGGGGCGCTGTTTCGGGCTGATCTGGCTGTAGGCGGCGAGGAAGGCCTTGTTCTCGGCCGACGGATGGGCGGCCGAATACTGGTGTGTCGAAATCACGCCCAGCGCATTGTCACCGAGCGCCTCGATCACGCCATCGTCGGTGACGTCGCCGGTCGACAGCAGCTTGATGCCAGCCTTCGCCAGGCCACGCTCGTTGTACGCCTTCATGAAACCGACCGCCAGTTCGCCGGCCGGCACGAACACGAACACAGCCTCCGGCTTGCTATCCTTGACGCGCTGCACGAACGGGCCGAACTCCGGATTTTTCAGCGGCACCCGCAACTCGCCGACCACTTCGCCGCCCAGCTTGGCAAACGCTTTCTTGAAGGTCTGCTCGGCGTCATGACCGGGACCGTAATCGGCGACCACGGTATAGATCTTGCGCAAGCCGCTCTTGTAGGCCCACTGCGCCATCGGCTCGGTCACTTGCGCCAGCGTGAACGACACCCGCGCGATGTAAGGCGACTTGGTGGTGATCGCCGAGGTCGCTGCATTCATGATGATGGTCGGCTTCTTCGCTTCGGTCGCCAGCGGCGCCACCGCAAACGCGTTCGGCGTCAGCCCGAAACCGACGATGAAATCGACGTTGTCCTTGACCACCAGTTCCTGCGCCAGCCGCTTGGCGACATCCGGCGCCGGGCCGGTGGTGTCCCTGATCACGAGTTCGATTTTCTTGCCGCCGACGGTATCGCCATGCTGCTTGATGTAGGCTTTCGCACCGTTCGTGATTTGCATGCCGAAATCGGCAAAGGTGCCGCTCATCTCAGCCAGTACGCCGACCTTGATCGTATTGCCGGCCGCGCCCGCCTGCCCGACTGCCAGCGCAGCCAGCCCGAACATCATCCATTTTTTCATGTCTGTCTCCTTTAGTTATGTTTACCTGTCTTCTCCAACACTTCTATTTCCACGACTCTCCTTCAGTCAGTGCGTTACGGATTGCTGCCGGAATCTCCAACGCGCGCAGGCGCTGTGGATCATCGGGATGACGGGCCCCCAGCACGCGCACCTCGAAACCTTCGACCAGCAACGTCTCGCCGCGCCGCACCAAGTGCCGCAACCGCAGCGACTTGCGGCCGCACTCGACGACATTGCTTTCGATTTCCAGATGGTCGCCAAAACTGGCTGGCCGCTGGTAGCTGGCGCCGGTCTCGACCAGCGGCATGCCGACCACGCCGTACTGGTCGCGCATGCTGATCCAGTCCAAGCCAACTCCCTTGCACAGATGGTGGGTCGCGGCATCGAACCAGCGGTAATAGTTGGGGTAAAAAACGATGTTGGCGGGATCGCAATCGCCGAATTCGACGGTCAGGCGGTAAATCGAGACACGCATGTCAGACCGCCTGTCAAAATCGGCCGCGTCGGCAGGCAAAGGGGAAAACAGGGATGGTTCCAAATTCGGCCTCCGTTACAGCTGGCACAGCACAGGAAATACGCAATCTCCAGGCTACCGTGGCCAGCCAGAGGGGGCTGGAAAACTGCAATTTTCCGGCTCAGAATGCGTCATTGCACTCAGCCATGATATAGATATATTGTTTGATGTCAAATCAAAATTGAGGATTTATATGGTTTTCACAAAACAAATTATTGCTCGCGATACGAAGTCTGAATTGTTGGGCAACAACGTACTTTTGCACTCTGTGTTAGTCTGCGTCCCTGTTCTCGCCCCACCCTTTTCAGCAGCATTTATGCCAACTAGCCATCCATGACAAGTACAAACTCTCCCCTCGACCTGGGCGGTCTTCCAGACCTGGTCGGTTATCATCTGCGCATGGCACAGGTGATGGTTTTCAGGGACTTCGACCGCGAGTTGTCGGACCTCGATATCACGCCCGCCATTTTCGGCGTGCTGGAAATCCTGCGCCGGAACCAGGGGCTGACCCAGACCCGGCTGGCGCAGGCGATCGGGCTCGACCGCTCGTCGCTGGTGCCGTTGCTGGATAAACTGCAAAAACGCAATGTAGTGGAACGGGAAGCGTCGATCAAGGACCGGCGCAGCAATCACCTGCACCTGACCGCCGCGGGCGAGCAGTTGCTGGTCGAAGCCGAGAGAAGGGTCAGGCTGCACGAAAAGCGCATCCTGGCGCGCCTGACCAAAAGCGAGACGCGGCAGCTGATCCAGTTGCTGATGAAGCTGGCGAAAAACGACGCCTGACCGGCCTTTGATGGGTGCGCAGCCAAGCCGGCATCTGGTTTAAGAGTGCAAGCCTTCCACTCCGGAGCAACCGCGCCGCGTGTCATTGCCGCTACTGCCGAACGGGTTTTTCTGCCACTCCGGAAAGATGGTCCGGCTGCACCGCACGCTGCAGGCAAGCGCGGTACACGCGGACGATGCTGACCAGATTGACCATCAAGAACACCATCGCCGCGCCGAAGCTCAACGCCGCCGGATAGGCAAACAGCGCCGGCCACAGCGCCGCTGCGATCAGCAGGCCGAGCGACGCCAGGTGCAGACGCAGTTGCCGGCGCTGGGCCTTTTCGGGCAGGATCGCTTTCATGTTCGGCATCCGCATGCCGCTCGCGGGTAACGCTTGCAGATGGAACCAGGTCAGAAACGGCATGATCTTGTACAGCATGCCGCTGATGAACGAGACTGCGGCGCCACCGATTACCAGCACGCCCAGCAACACATCCGACTGCGCGAACGCGAGTGCCGGAAGCTGGCGCGACAGCCACAGCAGCGCCGCCAACAGCAGGGCAACCATGCCGACGCGCCAGAATTCGAGCGTGACGTCCGGCAGGCGGCGCCGGCGGCGGCGCTGCAGATCGAGCGTGACGGCGGCGAACACGCCGTAAGCGGCGACCAGCAGGCAAACGCTGGCGACGCGCAGCCAGCTCCAATCTGTCGCGCCCTGCGCCAGCGACCACAGTGCCAGCACGATAAAGGCACAGGCGGTCAGGCCGCGCGTCATCCAGCGCGGATAATTGGGCGTCATCTGGAACATCGGCACGATCTGGTAGGCGACGCCGGCCACCAGCAAGCCGGTCCAGCCGACCAGCCCCCAGGCCGGATGCAGGTCGCGCAGCGACTGGCTAAGCAAAGGTGTGCCCCAGCCGTGGCTGGTGCCGAGCGTCAGGCCGAGCACGATCGTGATGCCGAACGCGATGCTGGCCAGCCACATCGCGACGATGGTGGCGGTCGGATTGCGCACCCGCGACAGCGTCAGCAGCATGCTGCCGAAAAACACGGCCAGCCCGGTTCCGAGCAGAACTACCGCGCATTGCAGCAGCAGTGGCTGCGCCAGCAGGAAGCCGGCCGCCAGCAGCAGCGTGCCGAGCATCAGCAGCGGATGGACCAGCGCCGCCACCAGCTTCGGCCGCGGCACCGGCGCGCCGGCCAGCACCGGCAGCATCTGCATCATCGCGCCGGCCATCACCATCGTCATGAAGCCGAGCGTGATCAGATGGGTGGCTGCCAACGTCGACGCCGACCAGCGCGAGGCGAACAGTTCCGGCCCCTGCCACAGCATCAGCGCCGCCGCCAGCAGGCCGAACAGCGGCGCGCTCAGGAAAAAACGGAACGGCACCCAGATCGGCGGCGCCTGCTGCAAATTGAGGCCGGCTTGCATGGTTTTTATCCTCTGTTTTAGATTGGGTTGGCTCCCAGGAGCCGATCTGCGTAGGGCGGAAAAGCGCAGCGCCTTCCGCCGCATGCCTGCGCCGTCGTTCTTCCACAGCCCAGCGACGAACCGATGCGGCGCTCATCGGGCATGGATGAAGTGTGCCAGAGTTTGCGTGCGCTCGGCGCCCCCGGCGGAAGGCGCTGCGCTTTTCCGCCCTACGTGATTCATGCAACACACCATTACGCGCCGATCTGCTTCAGCAGCGCCGGAGTTTCCTCTGCCAGTTGCTGGTCCATCATCCGGTACAGCATCTGTTCTTCCTTCATGTTGTGCTGCTGCATCAGCATCAGCAGGGTTTCGGACAGGCCGAGGTAGCCGTCGCTGTCCTGCGCCGCTAGCGCCTGCTGCATATCGCCGAAGACCTTTTCCATCTGCCGGTGTTCGGAGCGCATCACGAAAGTCGGGCCCATGTCCATCCCGGTTTTTTCGTCAAACGCGGGGAACAGCACTTCCTCTTCGATCGTGAAATGGTGCTTCATCGCCGCCAGAAATGCGCCGAACTCGCTGTTGCCCTTGGCCCAGTTGCCGTTGCCGACACTTTCCTCGGCGCTGGCGAACAGCTCGTCGCAGGCATGGTGATTGCTGGTCATGAAGTCGCTGATATGGTCCATTTGAGTCCTCTGACTTTCTTGAAAAATTGATAAAAACCGGCCATTCCGGGATTTGCGGCGGAAAAATATACTATTCCGTGTATTTTTTAAATTCAATCAATTACATGCGCAAAACATAGTGTTTAATATGATACTCCTACAAAATTCGATCAATGACAGCCGCGGGCCGGTTCTGCGCCATCGGTGTCCTTGCGCGCCAGCCAAAACACCGACTTGCCCTGCCCACCGGCCGCCCGCGCCGGCTCAGCATCCGGGTTGGCGAGTGCCGCAATGCGGGCGCGGCGGATCGCGGCGGTCAGCTTGTCCGGGTCGGTTTCAGTGCCGCTTTCGATGATGGTGTCGAAGATCCGCTTGAAATGCGCGACGCCGGTCTGGTGGGTATCGCCGTAGCCTTTGACCAGCCGCGCGCATTCGGCGATTTCGAGCGCCAAATTGAGATCCTGCACCGCAAAGCCGAGCCGCTTGAGCGCGCCCAGCCAGCGTTCGATCAGCGCCTGTTCGGCCTGGTAGCGCGAGGTGCCGCGGCGCCAGCGCCTCAGGCCGCTGACCGCGCGCAGCAGCAGGAAGCCGGACAGCGTGCTGGTCCTCAGACGCACCGCCACCGACAACAATTTTTCCCGGCCGGGTTTTTTTTGCGCCCACTTATTCGCCCACTGCTGCAAGCGCTGCGCCAGCGCCGGCGGCAGCAGCGAGCAGATTTCATCGAGGCCCGGCTTCAGGTACTCGGTCAGCCGCAGCGGCTGACCAACGGCGGCGCCGCACTCGACCCGTATCCGCGCGAAGCGGCCGGCGCGGGTTTTCAGGTCGGCGACCCGGATCACGTCTTCATAGCTCATCCACAGCGCCAGCTGGCGTCCGGTTTCGCACGTCAGCCGGTAGCCGTTGGCGGCGCCGCCGGCTTCGCGGTCGAGCGCCAGCACCGCTTCCAGCCGGTCCAGATACAGCGCCGCATAGGCCGGGTCCTGGTAATCGGTCAGGCGCGCGACGCCGGCATCGAGCAGCGCAAAGGTTTCCGGCGGAAAGACCCGGTGTACCCGCTCGGCCGCCTGCTGCGGCAGCGCCGGCGCGGCTGCGACCGCTGCCTGGGCGGTGCCGGCAGCGTATCCATAACCGGCGGCGAAACCGCGCAGGCTGGCTGCTGCCCCCTTGCCGGCTTTGCTAATCGCCTGCTCGCAGGCTTCGCGCGGCAGCGGCAGCGCGCCGCAACCGGCCATCGCCCCGAACAGCACTGCATTGATCACGGTGCCGCTTTGCTGCGCCAGTTGCGCCATGTCGAACAGCAGCGCGCGCTTGCCAACCTGCTGCAGCGCCGCCAGCAGCTTGCCGCTGTCGATGCGGCCGTCGCCAGGAATCACTTTTTCGGCCACCGCATACACGCGATGGCTGGAGCCGACCAGCGTGGTGCAGTCGGCGCTGACATAGCCGTTTTCCAGTGCACGCCCGGCTTCGATCAATTCGGATGCCGCCATCAGGTCGACCGCGCCCGGGGTCGGCGTCAGCGCCATCACCGGCACCCGACCGCCGAGCTGATCGTGCGGCAGCGGATAGATTTCAACGTAATACGTGGTGGCGCCAGTACGCTGCGAGACGCCGGGGATCGAGGTGCTTTGCACCGGCAAATTGCAGGCGTTGGCGGCCGCAACCAGCCAGTCGGCCAGCATGCCGCCGCCCTCGCCGCCCAGCGCGGCGATCAGGATCGTGACCGGCCGTGCCGGCAGCTTTGCTGTCGGCGGGATCAGGCTCAAGTGGGCATTCATGCGTTTTCTCCGGAAGTGCTGCGTTGCAGGCGGCCGATCAGGCTGCGCCGCAGGCGGTCGAGCGTACGGTCAAGCAAGCCTGGATTTTGCACGATCTCGGCCTGATAGAACGATGGGCAGAGCGTGGCGGCGTGCGCCACTTCGCCGCAGGTGCCGCAGCCGACGCAACTGTTGTTGACGGTGGTGACCGGATCGGTGCGCAGCGAATCGGGGTTGTCCTTCAGCGTCAGCGACGGGCAGCCCGACAGCCGGATGCACGAGCGGTCGCCGCTGCAGAGGTCGGCATCGACGCCGAAACGGCTGCGTGTTACCGATTGGCCTGCCGCCAGCTGTTGTGCGTTTTCAGAGCGCACGCGGCGCTGTTTTTCGAGCTGGCATTCGCCGTCGGCGATGATCACTTTCAAGCCCGGCTGCGGCGTGCTGAGCGCTTCCTGCAGCATCGCCTGCATCGCGCCGACCTCGAAGCTGGTCACGGTGCGCACCCATTGCACGCCCAGGCTGTGCAGCACGCTCTTGATATTGATGGTGGTGGTGCCGATTGCTACACCGTTGCGGCTCGATGGAATCTGCTGCGCGCCGGTGGCCGAACTGTAGCCGTTCTGCAGGATGATCAGCACGCTGTCGTCGTTCTGGAATACCGCATTCGCAATCCCGCTGGTCAAACCCTGATGCCAGAAGCCGCCGTCGCCCATGATGCTGACCACGCGCTTGCTGAACATCGGCGCCACTGCGCTGGACGAGGCCAGCCCGAGCCCGTAACCGACTACCGTATTGCCGAGGTTGAACGGCGCCAGCGTCGAAAAGGTATGGCAGCCGATGTCGGCGCTGATGTGGATTTTGCCGACTTCCTTTTCCACCAACTTCAATGCCGAGAACACCGGCCGCTCCGGGCAGCCGACGCAAAAGCCGGGCGGACGCGGCGGCACCGGCTGCCCCAGCAGCTCGGCCGCTTGCTTCCTGGTGTCGCTGATCGCGTCGCCCGGCTGCGCCAGCGCTGCCTGGTCGACGCCGTCCGGCATAGACAGTTGCAGGAACCGGGTCAGACCGCGCAGCACCACTTCGCCGGTGTATTCGCCGGCGACCGGCAGCACTTCCTTGCCGATCACGAAGGTATCGTTGCTATCGGCACGGCGCAGCGCCGCATTGATCGCGTCTTCGATGAAATTCGGCTGGCCTTCTTCGAGCACCAGCACTGCGCGCTTGCCGAAACAAAAGCGGATGATCTCGTCCGGCAGCAGCGGATAGGTGACATTCAGCACATACAGCGGGATCGATGACACGCCGAACGCATCGGCCAGCCCGAGCTGCTGCAGCGAACGCAGCACCGTGTTGTACAGGCCGCCTTGCAGGATCAGGCCGACTTCGCGCTGGCTGCCGTCGAAAATTTCGTTCAGTTTTTGCTCGCGGATGAATTTCAGCGCAGCCGGCAGCCGGGCCTCGACCTTGTGCTTTTCCTGCTCGTAGTTTGACGGTGGCAGCGGGATCACGCCGAAATTGAAGACCGGCTGCTTGAGCTGATTCTTGCGTGAAAACTTCGGCGCCCGGTTGTCCTTGCAAACGAAGCTGCCGTGCAGGTGGCAGGCGCGAATCCGCAACTGCAGCATCACCGGCGTATTGCTGGCTTCCGATAGCTGGAAACCCTGCTCGACCATATCGACTATCGTCTGCAGATTCGGGCGCGGATCGAGCAGCCAGATTTGCGACTTCATCGCGATCGCATGGCTGCGCTCCTGGATGATCGAGGCGCCTTCGCCGTAATCCTCGCCCAGCACGATCAGCGCGCCGCCCTTGACGCCGGCCGAAGCGACGTTCGACAGCGCGTCGGAGGCGACATTAGTGCCGACGATCGACTTCCAGCTGACCGCGCCGCGCAGCGGGTAACTGATCGAAGCGGCCAGCATAGCAGCCGCGCCGGCCTCGTTGGCGGCGGGCTCGAAATGGACCCCGAGTTCATCCAAGATCTCGCTGGCGTCGCCCAGCACGTCCAGCAGGTGCGATATCGGCGCGCCCTGGTAACCGCTGATATAGCTGACGCCAGATTGCAGCAGCGCCTTGGCAACCGCGAGGATGCCCTCGCCATGGAACACTTCACCCTGTCCCAGCGTTAATGCTGCCACTTCCTGCCCGAACGTCTTTTCCATTGCAACACCCTTCACCTTTCGTGCGTCGCACGAACCACAAATCACTTACTCCAGGCGCATGCTGCCGCTACGCGCAACATGCATTATATTTCAGTGCAGTATAGCGCAAACGTAAAATAATGCATTATATTTCTATGAAATATATTTTAACCAGGCGAGTCATTGCCGCTATGCGGTTTGGTGGTCGGTGGGGCAAGGCATTAAATTGAAATCATGACTTGCGGAAAATGCATCGGCAGGGTGCGCGGTGCGCACCCTGCCGATGATCTTTGCGTCCTGTTCGAAATCGAATCAGACCTTCGCCAGACCCTTGATGAAGCCGACGCTGCGTTCCAGCGAAGCCTGGATATGCGCCACCTGATCGGGTTCCAGGTGGCGGTACTTGCCGAGCACTTCAAGGTATTCGGCCAGCGGCAACGGCTGGTCCAGCGGACGGCTCAGTTGCAGGCCGTCGCGCGGGTTGAATTCCCACAGCATCACGAAGTTGGTCTCGACCGCCTTGCGCGCGACTTCGATATTTGCCTGCGACGGAAAGCGCCAGCCGGTGGTGCACGGCGAATAGATGTGCAGGTAGGCAAAGCCGGTTTCCGCCGCCGCGATCGCCTTGTCCAGCTTTTCGTACAGGTCTTCCATGAACGCGGTCGATGCGGTCGCCACATATGCGCAGTTGTGCATCATCATCAAGACCGGCATGTTCTTGGCGTCCTGCGTCTTGCCCTTGCCATGCTCGCCGACCGGCGTGGTGGTGGTCCAGGCGCCGAACGGGGTGCAGCTGGAACGCTGCATGCCGGTATTCATATAACCCTCGTTATCGACGCAGATGAACAGGATCTGCTCGCCGCGCTCCGCAGCGCCGGACAGCGACTGGAAGCCGACGTCGGAAGCGCCGCCATCGCCGGCCAGCGCCATCGCGGTCACCTTGCGGCCCTGGCGCTTGTAGTGGCGCTTGATGCCGGTCAGCATCGAGGCGGTATTCGTCAGCAGCGGGTGAAATACCGGTACCTTGGTGCCGGTCAGCCCGTTGTAGCCGACCGAGCCCATGCCCGGAATGCAGCCGGGCGGCGTCGCCAGCACGGTTTCCGGTCCGACCCGGCGCAGCGTATGGCGCATGATCAGTTCGGTGTTGCAGCCCTGGCAGCCGGCCAGCCCTGGCACAAACAGATCCTCCAGCGCGCCGACCTCGTTGTAGATGCGCGCCGTGGTCAGGTATTTCAGCGCACCGGTGGGGCACACTTTTACGCAGGCCGGGTCGCCGTCGCAGGTATCGCACTTGACCACATGCCCGGCAGCCTGATTGTGGACAATGCCGCCATAACTGCAGCCGACCGTGCATAGCAGGCAGTTCACGCATTTTTCGCCATCCCAGCCAATCACGCCGCTGGCGTCATCCCTGGTCAGCGCGCCGGCCGGACAATTGGAAACGCATTTCGGGTCGCCGCACTGGCGGCACAACGCCAGCCCGTAGCCGCCGGCCTGGTCGGCGACGATCTGGATCCGCGCATTGCTGAGGAAGTTACTAGCGTCGCTGCTGCCGCCCTTGACCTCGGCGCAGGCAGTCATGCAGGCATTGCAGCCGTCGCACAGATCGGCCTTGAAGGAAATCGTATTGTAGGCATTGCCCATCTGTTATCTCCAGGTGTTCGACATCAGACTGCGCGCAGTGCGCTGCGGCTCGGCCAGAAATTTTTCGCGCAGCGGCGCCAGGTCGATCCGGCGCAGGATCAGCTGCCACATCACGCCCGGATCGAACGCGACGTTGATGCCGAAAATGCCGGTCAGGCGGTCGTCTTTCATCACGATCTTCAGGTAACTGTTGCGGCTTGCATCGACTTCGTGCAGCGCCACTTCGCCTTCGCTCTGGCTGCCGACCGAGACCGCCTGCTGGCCGAAGAAGCTGTAGGTATTCAGCGGCACTCCGCCCGGGTAATGTTTCAGGGCCGGGTCGCCGGCCATCGCCATGCCGGCGATCTTGCCCTGCTCGACTGCGTCGGGCAGGATGCCATTGATGATCCTGACGCCGGCATCGAAGAAGCCGCGCGCCTGCGCCACATCGCCGGCGGCCCAGATGTTGGCGACCGTGCTGCGCATCGTGTCGTCGACCAAAATGCCGCGCTCGGTGGCAACGCCTGCCCCCGCCAGGAAATCGATCACCGGCGCCACCCCGGTCGACACCAGCAGCAGGTCGGCTGCCAGTTCGGTGCCATCGGCCAGCGTCACCTGCACGCCCCTCTTTTCACCTTTGCTGTTCGGATTGGGCGCCAGTCGCACTACCTTGTTGCCCATCATCAGGCGCACGCCCTTGGCGGCAAACACGCTCTCGATGATGGCGGTAGCGTCGCGGTCGAAATAGCCGGCCAGCACGGTCGGCTGCATCTCGACCACGGTCACCTGGACTCCCGCCTTGGCCAGATTCTCGGCCGCGTGCATGCCGACCAAGCCGGCGCCGAGCACGATCGCCTGCCGGCTTCCGGCCAGCGCCTGCTGCAGCCGCACCGCATCGTCGAGGCTGCGCAGCACGTGGTAGTCGACGCTCTCCAGTCCCGGCACCGGCGGCAGCTGCGGCGCCGCACCGGTCGCCAGCAACAGCTTCCGGTAGCCGATTTCAGCGCCGCTGCAGAGGCTAACCTTGTTATCGCCGACATCCAGCGCGCTGACCGCCGCGCCTTTCCGGTAATCGACGTTGTGCTGTGCAAAATAGGCGTCGTCGCGCAGGAACACGCGCTGCGGATCGGAGCGGCCGGACACCACGTACGGCAGCACGGTCGGCGAATACGGCAGCGCGTCGTCCTTCGACACCACGGTGACGCTGCCGGTCTGGTCGTGCATGCGGATCGCCTGCACCGCGGCCAGCGCCGCATGGCTGGCACCGACAATCAAGTATTCAGTTTGCTGCATAACATTGTTCCTCATCGTCACATAGCGAGTAGGTCGGAAAAGCAAAGCGCCTTCCGACATCTGACTGGGAATTGTCGGAAGGCGCTGCGCTTTTCCGACCTACGTGTCCGCACCTAATCATGTTCATTCATCCACACGGTCTCGCCCGCCGCGCCGCCATTGGCCATCGCTGCGGTGCGCTCGATCACGCGGCTGAAGTGTTCGGTCGTCAGGTCGGCACCGGCCAGTCCGCCGATGAAGCTCATCGCCGGGATCTTCACCGGTGCGTGGTACAGCGCACCGAGCATGTCCTGATACAAGGGGCCGCAATTCCAGCCGAAGCTGACCGAGCGATCCACCACGCCGACCGCCTTCACGTTGCCCAGCGCGCGCACCATCGCCTGCACCGGGAACGGCCGGAAGGTCTTGACCTTCAGCAGGCCGACCCGCTGGCCGCGATCGCGCGCTTCATCCACCGCATCCTTGGCGGCACCGGTCATCGAGCCGATCGTGACCAGCGCGTAGTCGGCGTCGTCCATCCGGTACGACTCGACCAGCGGCGCATGGTGGCGGCCGAAGCGCTGTCCCCATTCCGCGTGGACGTCCTCGATAATTTTCAATGAATTTTGCATGCCGCCGCATTGGCCCTTGCGGTAGCGCACGAACAGCGCTGGTCCGGGGCCGCCGGCACCGCCGGTCAGCGGGTCGATCGCCATCGGCCGGTCGGGGTCGAGCGCGGCGTGCCAGTTGACGTCGCGGGTGCCGAGAAACGCGGAAACCTCGGCCTGATCCGGCAACTCGACCCGGGTCGCGCCGTACGACAGGTAGTTGCCGTCATGGCAGACATTGACCGGCAGCATCACATCGTGGTGCTCGGCGATCTTGTACGCCATGATCGTGGTGTCGAGCACTTCCTGCACCGTCTCGCAATACATCTGGACCCAGCCGACTTCGCGCACCGACATCGCATCCTGATGGCCGCCCCAGACGCTCTGCGGCGTCAGCGTGTCGCGCGTGACGATCGTCATCACCAGCGGCATGCGCATGCCGGGGGTGCGCATGTACGGCTCGAACATGAACGCCAGCCCGGGGCCGCAGGTCGCGGTATAGGTGCGGGCGCCGGCCAGCGCGGCGCCGTGCAGCACCGACAGCACCGAATGCTCGCCTTCGACATCGACGATCTCGGCATCCAGTTTGCCGTCGGCGGCGAATTTTGCCAGGTATTCGACCAGCGACGACTGCGGCGTGATCGGGTAGATCGCGACCATGTCGACATTCGAAAGCGCCACGGCCAGCGCCGCCGCTTCATTGCCGTCGCAGACCGCAAATGCCGGTTTGGATTTCAACACTGCACTCATGCTATTTCCTCGATCCGATTTCCCGCACCGCAGGTGCGCGCGAAGCTCACTTCTCCCATTTTGGGAGAAGTGTTGGGGATGAGGGCGAGGCTGGATAAGGTTTTCATGCGACCTCCTCGACCATGCTGATGGCGCCATGCGGACACTCTTGCATGCAGATGCCGCAGCCCTTGCAGGTGGCAAGGTCGAAATCGAACCAGGCGGCTTTTTCGACCACGCATTGCACCGGGCAATACAGCCAGCACACTGCGCACTTGACGCACTTGTCGCGGTCGACCACCGGTCGCATGCTGCGCCAGTCGCCGGGCAGCATCGGGTTCAGTTTGGTGGCAATCGGACACAGGTCGCCGGGAATGGTCGATGCGTCGAACATCGGTTTGGATTGCTGGCTCATGCCAACCGATTTTTGCGCCACCGGCGCCACGAAGCTCCCCTCTCCCTCTGAGAGAGGGGTCGGGGGTGAGGGAGTCCGTTGTTTCATGCGGCAGCCTTCCTTTCTATTGGGTACACCGCAGTCTCGTTGTAACCGCACTGCAGCGCTTCCATGTTCTGGCGCAGGCCGGCGTCGCGAAAATCGGAATCCTGCACTGCCTGCTGCAACGCATCGAGCGAGACGAAGCCAGTCGTTTTCGCGAATGCACCGAGCATGATGGTGTTGGTGATCGAGCGCTTGAAGATGGCGAGCGCGATCGATACCGCATCGCACAAACCGACGGTTTCCACCTGCTCCGGAAACTGCAATTCGGCCAGCGGCCTGGCAGTGGTCTGGATCCACACCGCATGATCCCGGATGCCGTCGAAAATATTGGCGGCGCGGCCGACCGTCGGGTCGATGCACAGCACGCAATTCGGATGATAGATATTGGTCATCTGCCGGATCGGCCGTTCATCGAAGCGCAGGAAGCTCGACACCGGCGCACCGCGCCGCTCGAAACCGAATGACGGAATCGCGATCACGTGCTTGCCCTCCAGCACCAGTGCGGTCGCCAGGATGCCGCCAGCCATCACTGCGCCCTGCCCGCCACGACCATGTATGCGAATTTCGACCATCTCTACCCCTTGGTTGCAGTGATAATAATCAAAATCTATTCCAGCCCGGCTTGGATGCCAGGCCGCTGCCCGGACCGGCACCGCCGCGTACCGGAACGTGTGGCAGCGCATAGCCCTGGTTGTAGCCGGCGCGCACGATCAGCGTGTACTTGAACAGCCAGCCGCCGGCCACTGCGATCAGGCCCGCCAGCGCGGTCAGCCACTGCGCCGCCGCCAGCGTTGGCTGCAGCAGCACCAGCAGCAACACCGGCATTAGCAGCAAAACCGGCGCCCAATGGCCGATCCTGATGAAAGGCGATTCGAGCCGGTCGAGCACCGCCAGCGCCTGTTGCGGCGCGCCGTGCGCGGCCAGATTCTTGCGGTAGGCACGCCACAGCAGCGCCCGCATCAGCAGCAGCACCAGCAGTGCCGCTGGCAGCCAGGCAATATGCGGCGAGCCGGCCAACGCCGTCAGCAGCGCCAGTAAACCAACGCCTTCGGTCAGGCCGGTCGCGACGATCAGCGGCACCACCAGCTTCTGGCGCCAGGCCGGTATCCCTTTGGCCGCGTTCAGTAAACGGGCCTGACAATATAGAAACAGCATTGCCAGCAGCGCGCCTAGCCAGAGCGCAACCGCGCTGCCCGTCGCCAGCGCGATCAGTCCGGAGCCGAACAGCAACGGCGCCAGCAGCGATTCGCGTGTCATCCACGACGTGCGCACATGCAGCATCACGTTCATCGAACGCCATGGCCGGCCGATTTCGAGCCAGACGCAAAACAGCCCGAGCGCGATCAGCACCAACGCGGCGCAGACCGGCACCGCAGGCGAAAGCCCGGCTACGGAGGAAATGGCGGCGAACAGCAGCAGACCGGTGCCAGTGCCGCCGCCGATGAAATTGCCGGCCGCGCGCCAGTCCCAGTTGGTCTGATGCTGCGGCCTGCTTTGGTTGCCTGCGCTCATATCTTGTCCCAGAGGTAATACATGCCGGGGTCGGTGCCGAGTTCCTCGTGCATGCGGAATTGCTTGTTTTCGCGCAGCAACTGCGAGACGTTGCTGTCCGGATCCTCGCGGTCGCCGAATGCAAGCGCGCTGGCAATACACGAATTGACGCAGGCTGGCGTGACTTCCGGATCGACGCCCGGCTTCAGTCCATTTTCTGCCGCCGCATCGATGCGGTCGACGCAGAACGTGCACTTGGTCGCGACATTGATCCGTTTCGGGTCGGCGCGCGCCGCTTCCGACGCGCTGGCGCTGTCGTTGTACGCAAAGTGGGCGCGATGCACGATTTGGCGCGCCTGATACGGACAGGCGACCGCGCAATAGCCGCAGCCGATGCAGACGTCGTAGTCGATGGTGACCAGACCGTCGGCCCGTTTCATGGTCGCTTGCGACGGACACACTTCGACGCACGGCGGCTCGCTGCAATGCATGCAGCCGACCGGCACGAAGCTGCGATTGACGTCCGGATATTCGCCGCTTTCAAAATCGAGCACCTTGCGCCATTGCACCCCGGGCGGCGTCGCATTCGCATGCCGACATGCCGCCGTGCAAGTCTGGCAGCCGACGCAACGGCGCAGATCGACCACCATCACATAGCGTGTCATGTCATCACCTTCAGGTTAATCTGCTGCGAGAGTCATGCTGCCGACTGAGACGCCGGGCTTGCGGTGAGCGCCGCCTTGGCGGCCACCTTGGCGCGCAGCTTGTCGACCTGGACCACGAAACGGCCGTGCTCGCCGCGGCTGATCTCTTCGGCGCCATCGCGCGCGACCAGCAGGAAATTGACCTTGCGTCCCTCCACCGCGGTGACCGTGACCGTGATCTCGACCTCCATGCCGAGCAGGGTTGCGCCGCCATGCATGATGTTGATGCCGGTGCCGACCGAATCCTCGCCGGCGTCGCAGAAGCCGAGCAAAAACTCGCGGCAGGCGACCTCGAAATCGCGCACCAGTTCCGGCGTCGCATACACGCGCAACTGTTCGCCCAGAAAATCAACGGTACGCGGCTTGTCGATCGTGATGCGCCGTGTCGCGGTTAATCCCGCCTGCAGTGTGTCTTTCATTTTCGTCTCCGGATTTATGATTCAAATTTATACTACAAATATTAATTTTCGTATCAAGTTTAGGGCGACGAATGATGGATGTCAATACAAAATTGCAGCAATTACATTTAGTGCAAACGGTCTGAAATGATGTATCAGAAAGAAACACGCAAACCGGTTGATGCCAACGTTCTTCCAAAACTCGTAATAGAACTGCATAGCGTGGACGATGCTAGCTGCGTCACGTGCAGAGGCACCCTCAACTGGCATAAAATACATGGAAAATCTGTTTGATATAAAACTATTATTGCCGCATAATGCACTGCATATTCCACTAAATCGCGGCTGCCGCCACTCCAGCGCAGCGCGCCACTACCAAGGATGAGGGCCATGCAAACACCAGCAGCAACCTGCGACAGCGGCGCACAGCAGCGCCCGGTCGAAGCACTCGACAGCGTCGTGATCCGCTTCGTCGGCGATTCCGGCGACGGCATGCAACTGACCGGCAACGGCTTTTCGATGGCGGTCGCCAAGGCCGGCCACGATTTCGCCACCCATCCGGATTAC
>JAUYNR010000010.1 GCA_030698225.1 Oxalobacteraceae bacterium
TGTCCCCTGTCAACGCTTCGCCCCACACCTCACGATGTGCAACGCATGACTCGGGGTCAGAGTGATTCGCCATTTCTTCCCTGTATTGAACTTGCATCAACTACGATCTGCCAGCTTATGCTGGCGCACTATCTATTCAGCACACCACACTATTGGATCACTCTTAAAGTCCGTCATCCCCGCGAAGGCGGGGACCCAGAAACTGGTGCTTACCGGTGCGAAGTCTGGATTCCCGCCTTCGCGGGAATGACGGTTTTGAAGTTTTTGAGATGCTTCATAGAGGGCTGAGCAGATACGGATCGTGTCAAAAAAATTCCACCATGTCGTTCGATACCTCGGACTTCAGCTGGCCGTCCGCCACCAGCGTCTCGTAATAGCAGACCTGGTTCCTGCCGTGGGTTTTTGCATGGTAGAGCGCCAGGTCCGCATGTCCGAGCACGACCACCGGGGTCGCGTTCGCGCCGATGCGGGTAAAGCCGATGCTGACGGTGACCTGGCCGACTTGCGGAAAATGATGCTGTTCGACATTGCTGCGAAAGCGCTGGAAAATGCGCTGCGCATCTTCCAGTGCGGCGGCCCGCAACAGAATCACGAATTCTTCGCCGCCGAAGCGGAACAGGCCGTCATGCGGCCGGAACGAGGTGCGGATCAGGTTGGCCAGCAGCAGCAGGACTTCGTCGCCGTACAGGTGGCCGAATTCGTCATTGACGCGCTTGAAAAAATCGATGTCGATTACCGCCAGCCACTGGTTCTGGTTCGCGTCGTGGTGCCGGCGCTCCTCCGGCTGCATCCCGGTTGGCATGTCGTACTGGGCCAGCGAGCGCAATATTTTCGAAAAATTCTCGTCAAAGGTCTTGCGGTTGAGCAGGTCGGTCAGGGAGTCGCGCTGGCTGTAATCGAGCAGGCTGCGATGGTTGGCATAAATGGCGGTAATGGCCAGCGCCATCTCCAGCGTCGTGTGGTCGGATAGGGCGGGATTCCACAGTTCCAGGCAGGCGACGAAATGACCATCGAGCCAGACGGGCAGCCACAATATGTGATTGCCGTCCGGCAATATTTTTTGGGCGCTGGTTTGATGTCTTTTGAGCGCGGCCGCCAGTTCCGGAGCCAGCGCGATGGATTTTTCGCGGCACGGCGCGTCATTGGATTGCTCGCAGGAGTTGACGTGCAGGCGTATTTCATCGCGTATCCGCAGCACTTCCCGTTTGCGCACCTGACTGGCCGCAGTCAGATCCGCCAGAGCCGCGATGAGCGCCGCGTCCAGTAATGCATGGTCGCGCTGCCGTGTGATCGACGTCATGTGTTGCAGGAGGGCTTTCATCCTCAACTCCTAGAGCGTATCGGCACAGAGCGGACCCATCCGGTGTGTATGCGCAAGTGTGTCGCAGCAAAATTCTGGAGATTGCTTAAGGCCGGGCCTTGCAGCCGGCACTGTCTGCGATCGTTATAGTTGTTGCTCGTGAGAATTTTGCAGAAAAGCAATTCTAGCCGAATCCCGGATGGTAGTGCTGATCTATTTTTTCAGTCGATTTTCAGCGTTGGAATCATGTTAAACCTGCAGTCCAGTTCCGCATTTTGCAGCATCGCCCAGGCCGGCGGTATCCGGCCAGGCCCGGTTTGATCAGGATAATTGCCGGGAATTTGCCGTCAGCTGCCGCTGCGCGAGAATTTTTCGGCGAGCTGGCTCAGCTTCTCGGTGTGTCGGCGCGCGGTTTGTTCGGCCTCGCGCACTGCTGCTTCGGCCTGACGTTCCGCCTTGCGCTGCTCTGCAACTTTCTTGAAGCGCTCGCGCAGGATTTCCGATGCATGGGCGCGATGTTCATCGGTGACTGCGTCGGCAGCGTTGCCATCGAGATCGAACCTGGCAGTCGCTTTTTCCATTCCCTTCAGGTAGCGCAGCGAATTCGTGTGGATTCCCAGTGCGATGCGCAAAACCTTGCGGCTAAGCTCTGGAAACTGCGCCATCAATTGTTTGTCGATACCGATTGCCAACGGCATGTACTCGCGGAAAGCGGGGAATTTTTCCTGAAATTGCTTCAGCAGGACACGGGCGGTTTGGGCTGGACTGGGGGGTGGAGTAGGGGTGTTCATCAACGGTAATCATGGATTGAGTGTTCAGGGGGGATGAGCATAGCACGCAGTCGGCCGGATTTATCGCGAATCGGTCGCAGCGGAATCTGCGCTGGTGTTCCACTCATGTTCTTCGACAAAACCGAACAGGAACTCCATGAAGCTTTGCGCGGCAGGCGATAGCGATCTGCCGTTCCTGGTAAAAACCAGAAACTTGCGCGTCAGCCCGGGGTCGTGCAGCAGGCGCATCTGCAATTGGTACAGTCTTACCAGCGATCCGGCATACGGCAGGCAGGCGGTGATGCCGAGGTTGGCACTGACCATGCTCAGCGCGGTGGTCATGAAGGTCACTTCATTGCTCGGGTTCAGGGTCAGGTCGCGCAACGACGCATGCAAATCGAGCGTGAGCCTCTCGGCAAACTGCCCCTGCAAGGTAATGAACGGAAAGCGCACCGCGTCGGCCCAGCTGATCCGTTGCTGCTGCTGCAGCGGATGATGCTTCGGGAACACCAGCACGAAAGGCATTTCAAACAGCGTTCTGGCAGTGATTTCCGGCGTCGGCTCGCGCTCCGGGCCGATCCCGAAATCGACTTCTCCGCTCAATACCCGCGCCGGGACAGTTTCAACAGCGCAATCAGTCAGGCGTATCTGCACTTCCGGATGCTCTGCCTTGTAGGCCGCGATGACCTCGGGCAGCAGCGTGCAGGACATCAGTTGCGGCGCCGCTATCCGCACCACGCCCTTCTTCAGCGCCTTCAGATTGCTGATGTCAGCCAGCGCCCCGTCCAGATCCTGCACGATCTTCTGGATCAGCGGATAAAACTCGCGCCCCACCTCGGACAATTGGATCTTGCGCGTGCTGCGGTCGACCAGTTGCACGCCCAAGGCCAGTTCCAGCTCCTTGATAAGTCCGCTCAGTGCGGATTGCGTGACATGCATCGAGTCCGCCGCATGGGTAAAGCTGCCGATCCGGGCCAGGGCGACGAAGGCGCGCAATTGCCGCAGGGTTACATTCATAAGCTTGTCTTATAAATCCATTTGAAAATATCGTTTGAATGATAGTTGAAGTTCGACTTTAATGTACGCAGGAAGTCGTGAAGTCCGTCATCAACCACACCATTACCGGAGACGTAAATGAAGATCAAGAAAATTCACCATGTAGCGTATCGCTGCATCGATGCAAAACAGACGGTCGAGTGGTACGGCAAATACCTGAACATGGATTTCGTGCTGGCGATCGCCGAAGACCGGGTGCCGTCGACCGGAGAACCCGACCCCTACATGCACATCTTCCTGGACGCCGGCGGCGGCAATGTGCTGGCCTTCTTCGAGCTGCCGAACCAGGCGCCGATGGACCGCGACCGCAATACGCCGGCCTGGACCCAGCATCTGGCGATGGAAGTCGGCTCAATCGAGGAGATGATGGATGCCAAGCAGCGCATGGAGGCGGACGGCATCGAAGTGATCGGTCCGACCGACCATACGATCTTCAAATCGATCTACTTCTTCGACCCCAGCGGCCACCGGCTGGAACTCGCGGTCAATACCGGCACGCCGGAAATGATGCAGAAACTCGACGACGTCAAGTGGGAGATGATCAATGAATGGGCGCGCACCAAGAAAGCGCCGAAGCACGCGGCCTGGATGCACGACGGCAGCTATTCGGCAAAAGAGTGAAGTAAAAGGAATAAATCGATGAAACTAGCCACCCTGAAAACCGGCGGCCGCGATGGCACGCTGGTGGTCGTCAGCCGCGACCTGAGCCTGTGCCGGACCGTACCCGAGATCGCGCGTAGCCTGCAAGCGGCGCTGGACGACTGGGACCGCATCGCGCCGCAACTGGCCGCAGTCTATGCGGCGCTGAATAGCGGCGCAGCCGCCGGCGCACTGCCGTTCGACCAGCGGCTGTGCCATTCGCCGCTGCCGCGCGCCTACCAGTGGGCCGACGGTTCGGCCTACATCAACCATGTGGAACTGGTGCGCCGCGCGCGCGGCGCCGAGCTGCCCGCTTCGTTCTGGACCGACCCGCTGATGTATCAGGGCGGCTCGGATTCCTTCATCGGCCCGCATGACCCGATCCATGCGCTGTCGGAAGACTGGGGCATCGATCTGGAAGCTGAGGTGGCGGTGATCAGCGGCGATCTGGCGATGGGCGCCAGCCCGGCCGAATGCGCGCAGGCGATCCGCCTGGTGCTGCTGGTCAACGACGTGTCGCTGCGCAAGCTGATTCCGGCCGAGCTGGCCAAGGGCTTCGGCTTCTTCCAGTCCAAGGCGGCCAGCGCATTTTCCCCGGTGGCGGTCACGCCGGACGAGCTGGGCGACGCCTGGCAGGACGCCAAGGTCCATCTGCCGTTGGTGGTGCACCTGAACCGCAAACCGTTCGGCAAGCCCGATGCCGGCGTTGACATGACCTTCAACTTCGGCCAGCTGCTGGCGCACGTGGCCAAGACCCGCGAGGTGGAAGCCGGTTCGATCATCGGTTCCGGCACCGTGTCCAACAAACAGGGCAGTCTGTTCGGTTCCAGCATCGAAAACGGCGGCGTCGGTTACTGCTGCCTGGCCGAAGTGCGGATGTACGAAACCATCGAGAGCGGTGCGCCGCAGACCGACTTCCTGAAGTTCGGCGACAGCGTGCGGATCGAAATGTTCGACCCGCAGGGCGACAGCATTTTCGGCGCGATCGAGCAGACGGTGGCGCGCTATCCCACGCGCGGCTGAGATGCGGGACGCTGATAGGGAGTTGCCCTCATGCTGAAGCTCTACACCTACTTTCGCAGCTCGGCCGCCTACCGGGTCCGGATCGCCCTGAACCTGAAGGGGCTGGCGTACCAGAGCGTCCCGGTCCATCTGCTGAAAAGCGGCGGCGAACATCTGCAGGACGGCTACCGCGCGATCAACCCCGGCGCGATGCTGCCCAGCCTGCAGGATGGCGACGCGATCCTGACCCAGTCGCTGGCGATCCTGGAATACCTGGAAGAAGTCTACCCGGACAGCGCGCTGCTTCCCGCCGATCCGCTGGGCCGGGCCAGGGTACGGGCGTTGGCGCTGACCGTCGCCTGCGACATCCACCCGATCAACAATCTGCGGGTGCTCAAGTATCTCGGCGGCACGCTGCATCTGTCCGACGAGGCCAAGACCGAGTGGTACCGGCACTGGGTGCGGCAAGGCCTGGCCATCATCGAAACCCATCTGGCGCGCGACCCGCAAACGGCTACCTTCTGCCACGGCGCCACTCCGACGCTGGCCGACTGCTGCCTGATTCCGCAGGTATTCAATGCGCAGCGCTTCCAGGTCGATGTGTCCGCCTACCCGACCATCGCGGCCATCCATGCGCGCTGCTCCGGCTTGCCGGCCTTCATCGCCGCCCACCCGGCGCAGCAGCCTGACGCCGAGTAGAAATACGGAACGGCGAGCGCGCGCATCAATGCAGGACTGACCGGTCCGGATTGATGCGCTGCACGTTCCGCATATATATCGTAATATAGCGATATTAATTTCACAGAATCGCAATATTTGATTCAGCAAAAAGCGAAATGACTATGATGGACTTCGACGCAATTCACAAGGCACTGGCCAATCCGGTGCGGCGGCAGATACTCGGCTGGCTTAAAGAACCCGCGCGCTATTTTTCCGAGCAGGCGTATCCGCTCGAGCTGGGCGTCTGTGCGGGCTTGATCCATCAGCGCGCCGGGCTGTCCCAGTCGACCGTCTCCGCGCATCTGGCGATCTTGCAGCAGGCAGAACTTGTTACCGCAAAACGGGTCGGTCAATGGATTTTTTTCAGCCGCAATGAAGCGACGATCGCGGCTTTTCGTGCGCATATCAATGACGATCTGTGCGCATGAGGATGCCCGGCTGCAGTATCGATTCGAACCCCTCCCAACCTGATAGGAACTGACCATGACCATACTCTTTGATCCGATCAAGATCGGCGACCTGAATCTGCCGAATCGCATCATCATGGCGCCGCTGACACGCTCGCGCGCAGTCGGCGCGGGGCGGGTGCCGAACGCGCTGATGGCGCAATACTATGCGCAACGCGCATCGGCCGGCCTGATCATCAGCGAGGCCACTGCGGTGTCGCCGCAAGGCGTCGGTTATGCCGATACGCCAGGCATCTGGTCCGGCGCGCAGGTGGCCGGATGGCGGCAGGTGACCGACGCGGTGCACGCTGCCGGCGGGCGCATCGTGCTGCAGCTGTGGCATGTCGGCCGCATCTCGGACCCGATCTTCCTGGATGGCGCGCTGCCGGTTGCGCCGAGCGCGATTGCGGCAAAAGGACATGTCAGCCTGGTGCGTCCGGTGCGCGATTATGTGACCCCGAGAGCGCTCGAACTGGCGGAAATTCCCGGCATCGTCGCGGCTTTCCGCGCCGGCGCCGAAAACGCCAAGGCGGCCAATTTTGACGGCGTCGAGGTGCACGGCGCGAACGGTTATCTGCTCGATCAGTTCTTGCAGGACGGCAGCAACCGGCGCACCGACATCTATGGCGGACCGCTGGAAAACCGGGCCCGCCTGATGCTGGAAGTGACCGATGCCTGCATCGCGGTGTGGGGCGCGGCGCGGGTCGGCATGCACCTGGCGCCGGCCTGCGATGCGCACAGCATGGGCGACTCCGATCCGGCCGCAACGTTCGGCTATGTCGCGCGCGAACTGGGCAAACGCGGCATCGCCTTCATCTGCGCGCGCGAAGCGCAAAGCGAAAACCGTCTCGGGCCGCAACTGAAGAAGGCATTCGGCGGCGTCTACATCGCCAATCAGCAATTGACCAAGGCCAGCGCCGGGCAGCTGCTGGCGGCGGGCGAGGCCGATGCGGTGGCGTTCGGCCAATTGTTCATCGCCAACCCGGACCTGCCGCGCCGGCTGCAGACCAATGCGCCGTTGAATGCACCGAATCCCGCCACCTTCTATCAGCCGACCCCGGAAGGCTACATCGACTATCCGGCCCTGGCGTGACCTTGCACAGCACTGGTTTTTGATGGAGTATAGGAAAAAACATGCCATTTTTCGCATATTAATAGTGCGATATTAAAAATACATAATTCAGTATATTGCATGATGCAGGGTGGGAACGGTTGCGCCGCGCCCACCCTGCGAATTTTCGATGGACATTGTTTTTTGCGATAATTAACATGCGTATCTGATCGACATCGAGAAAGCACCACCATGGACAATCCATCTTCCGGCAAACCGGCATCGTTGCAGGGCGTTAAGGTGATCGAGCTGGGCACCCTGATCGCCGGCCCGTATGCGGCCAGCCTGCTGGGCCAGTTTGGCGCCGAAGTCATCAAGATCGAAGCGCCGGGCAATGGCGATCCGCTGCGCAACTGGCGCCAGCTGCACAACGGCACTTCGCTCTGGTGGTATGCGCAGAGTCGCAACAAGAAATCGCTGACGCTGAATCTGAAGTCGGACGAAGGCCAGCAGATCGTGCGCGAACTGGTCCGGGATGCCGACATCGTGATCGAGAATTTCCGTCCCGGCACGCTGGAAGGCTGGGGTCTGGGCTGGGACGATCTGGTTAAGATCAACCCGAACCTGATCATGGTGCGGGTCTCCGGTTACGGCCAGGATGGGCCCTACAGCCAGCGCCCCGGCTTTGCGGCGATTGCCGAATCGATGGGCGGATTGCGTAATCTGATCGGTTTCCCGGACCGCCCGCCGGTGCGGGCCGGCGTCAGCATCGGCGACACGCTGGCCTCGCTGTATGGCGTGATCGGCGCGCTGCTGGCGATGCATCATCTGAAAGCCAACGGCGGCAAAGGCCAGTTCATCGACATCGCGCTGTACGAGGCGGTGTTCGGCGTGATGGAAAGCCTGATCCCGGAATACGGCGCATCCGGCCATGTGCGCGAGCGCAGCGGCGCCAGCCTGCCGGGTATCTCGCCGTCCAGCACCTATCTGTGCGGCGACGGCCTGTATGTGATCATCGCCGGCAACGGCGACAGCATCTTCAAGCGCCTGATGCAGGCGATCGGGCGCGCCGACCTGGCCGCAGATCCGGCGCTGGCGCGCAATGAAGGAAGGGTGCGGCAGAATGCGCTGATCGACCAGGCGATCTCGGACTGGACCGCGCAGCATGACATCGATCACGTATTGAATCTGCTGGAAGCGGCGGACGTGCCCGCCAGCCGGGTCTTCACCGCAGCCGACATCTACCAGAATCCCCACTACCGGGCGCGCGAAATGATCCAGCAATTCACCTTGCCCGATGGCTCGCCGATCGACTTGCCGGGCGTGGTGCCCAAACTCTCCGAGACGCCGGGCCAGACCCGCTGGGTCGGGCCGGAACTCGGCCAGCATACGGCGGAAATTCTCGCCACCCTCGGCCGCAGCCCGGAGCAGATTGCAGCATTGCAGCAGCGCGGCGTGATTTAAGCCCCGATTATTTGATGAAAATAACGGGTATCGTGATTTTCATCGCATTTCCCGCATGTTTCCATTGCCAGTCAAAATATACGCCCAATGTGAAATGCCGCGACTGCGCGCCCCGCTGCCGGATCATCCGGTGCGCGCCTGCGCCGCCGGCGCCGGCGCGGTCAGCGCGTGCCATTGCGGATGTGCGTGCGGCGCGCACCAGACATCGAAGTGCAGCCGCGACAGTGCCAGCGGATCTTGCAGCAGCAGGTTGGCCTGCTCCGGCGTCAGTGCAGCGGCGCCTTGCTCCAGCGCGATGTCAGCCAACTGCGCATGCTGGGCGCGGGTCGCCGCCGGCAAGCCGGGACGCGCGGTGGCGTAGGCGCACAGCAGCGCGTTGAGCATGGGGTCGACCACCGCATCGGCAAACGCCGGCGGCGGCGGCGATGCCGCCAGATGGGCGTTGGTGGCACGCAATTCCGGCGGCGGTTTCATCTCTTCCGGAATCAGGAACAGGTGCAGGCGGCGCATCCGGCGCCCGAGCGATACCCGGCTGGAAAATACCGAGAGCGGAATCGACAGTATCAGCGCGCCGACGATCGGCAGCAGCCACCACAGAAACGACGGATTCAGCCAGAACACGCCGCCGCCCCAAGCCAGTCCCAGCAGCGTATGGCCGCCGTGCTTGCGGAATGCTTCGCCCCAGCTGGTTTCCGCGTTGTCGCGCGGCGGCGACTTCCAGTGCATCTCCCAGCCGAGAAACGCAGCGGCCACGAAGCGCGAGTGAAACAGCATCCGCACCGGCGCCAGCAGCGCCGAAAACACCAGCTCGATCAGCATCCCGAGCGTCACATGCAGGCGGCCGCCGTAGCGTTTCGCACCCTGCACGCAGATCAGCAGCACGGAGAGGATTTTCGGCAAAAACAGCAGCGTGGCGGTGGCGGAAAACAAGGTCAGCGCTTTTTCCGGATGCCATTCCGGCCAGATCGGAAACAACTGGCCCGGTTCGGTGAAATACTCCGGCAGCGTCAGCGTGTGCGACGCCAGCATGCCGGTCGACAGCGCAAGGAACAGAAACCACAGCGGCGCCGACAGGTAGGCCATCACGCCGGTGGCGAATACTGCGCGGTGCACCGGATGCATGCCGTGCGCCAGAAATAATCTGAAGTTCATCAGGTTGCCGTGGCACCAGCGGCGGTCGCGTTTCAGTTCGTCCAGCAGATTCGGCGGCATTTCCTCGTAGCTGCCGGCCAGGTCGTAGGCGATCCAGACCGACCAGCCGGCGCGCCGCATCAGCGCCGCTTCGACGAAATCGTGCGACATGATTTCGCCGGCCAGCGCGCCGCGCCCGGGCAGCGGCGCCAGCGCGCAGTGGCGGATGAACGGCGCCATCCGGATGATCGCGTTGTGGCCCCAGTAATGCGACTCGCCCAGTTGCCAGTAATGCAGGCCGGCGGTAAACAGAGGACCGTAGACGCGCGTCGAAAATTGCTGGATGCGTGCATACAGCGTGTCGCGCCCGGATGCGCGCGGCGCGGTCTGGATGATGCCGGCACCGGGGTTGGCTTCCATCAGTCGCACCAGCTTAGCCAGGCAATCGCCGCTCATCACGCTGTCGGCATCCAGCACGATCATGTAGCGGTAATTGCTGCCCCAGCGGCGGCAGAAATTGTCGATGTTGCCGCTCTTGCGCTTGACCCGCCGCAGCCGGTGCCGGTAGAAGATGCGGCCGAAGCCATCAACCGCCTGGCACAGCCGGTTCCAGGCAGCCAGTTCGGCCACGCACAGGTCGGGCTCGCTGCTGTCGCTCAGCACGAAGAAATCGAAATGCTCAAGCGCGCCGCTGCGCCGCACCGACTCGTAAGTGGCGCGCAGGCCGGCGAACACGCGGCTCACGTCTTCATTGCAGATCGGCATCACGATCGCGGTGCGGGCGGCGGCGTCGATCGGCCTGGCGGCAAGGTCGCCGGCAGGGTCGCCAGCAATGCTGGCCGAGATCATGTAGCGATCGCCGCCGCGCAACAGCACCAGAAAACCCGCCATCGCGGTCCAGAAACCGGCCGAGATCCAGCAGAACAGGATCGCGAACAGCGCCACCGTCACCATTTCCATCGGCCTGGTGCCTTGATACGGCAGCACCGTGCTCATGAAATAGGTGGCCAGTCCGGTTTGCCCGAACATCAGCAGCAGCAGGATCAGTCGGCGCCAGCCGCCGATGCGCTGCCAGTCGCCGCGCGGATCGGGCGCGTCTGCCGGCGGCGGCCCGCTACGGATGGTTTGCGCGGCGTGATCGTGCTTGCCGGTCAGTGTGCGGAACCAGCGCAGCAGCGGATTCAATTGGCCCCATGGCTGCGGCACCATCGAAATCCGGTTCAGCGGCGGCGTGGTGCAAACCCGGCTGCGGCCGCAGCGGTCGATCTCGATCGCTGGCGCCGCCTGCGATGGCCGGCAGGACAGTTGCAGGCGCGTCGCGACCGACGCATAGGCCGGATTGTCGTGGTCCGCGAGGTTGTTCGCGTCGATGCCATCGGCCAGCGTCTGGTGCAGCGCGCGCATCGCCCGCTGCGGCTGCGCGTCGCAGTCTGCGGTGGCGGCCTGCAGCGCTTGCCGCTGCGGCATCGTCAGCGGCAGGCGGTCGAGGTAGCGCTCGATGGTGCCGGCGCAATGCGCGTCGCTTCGATTGTTGCCTTGCGCCGGCGCCAGCTGCGCGCCCTCTGCGGAAGGATTTCTTAGTTGGGCGGTAATATGTAGCTCCAGGTTTCGGACAGGGTGTCGTTGCCGCTCTTCAGGTGGCCGCGCAGTTCGACCGGTTTGGCCTCGTCGTTGCGGCGCAGCCGCACCGCCATGCGCCAGCCGCCGGTGATTTCGTTGCGATACGCGTTGGTTTCCATCAGCTTGCCGTTGGCGTCGGCGGTGACGATGCCTTCCAGCTTCGCATCGGCTGGCAATTTTTTCAGTGCCGGACCCTCGAAGTCAACGATCAGCGCGATGCTGTCATCGACCTTGCGCGTATAACCGTGGCCGCGCCGGGTTTGCGTTACCCACGACAGCGGCGGTTGCGTTTCAGATTCCTGTTGCCACAGCATCCGGTATTCGATGTCGTAGGGCTGACCGGGTTTCGGCATCACGCTCGGCACCCAGAACGCGACAGCGTTGTCGTTGGTTTCGTCCGGCGTCGGAATCTGCACCAGTTCGACCCGGCCCTTGCCCCACTTGCCCTTCGGTTCGATCCACGCGCTCGGCCGCCTTTCGTAGCGCGATTCCAGATCCTGGTAGGAGGTAAATGCGCGGTCGCGCTGCATCATGCCAAAGCCCTGCGGGTTGTCCAGTGCAAACGAGGTAACCAGCAGCCGCTTGGGATTGACCAGCGGTCGCCAGATCCATTCGCCGTTGCCGGAGCGCACCGACAGGCCGTCGGAATCATGCACTTCGGGCCGGTGATCCTCGACTTCCGAACGCTGGTTCTCACCGAAAAAATACATGCTGGTCAGCGGTGCGATGCCGAGGGTCGTAACATTTTCGCGCAGATACAGCTGCGCCTTGACCTCGACCGCAGTTTCCGCGCCCGGCTTGAGCACGAAGCGGTACGCACCGGTGACGCGGCGCGAGTCCAGCAGCGCGTAAATGGTTAGCTCCTTGTCGTTTGCCTTTGGCTGTTGCAGCCAGAATTCACTGAACTGCGGAAATTCCTCGCCGGAATTGAGCCCGGTATCGAGCGCCAGCCCGCGCGCCGAAATTCCGTACGACTGCCCCTTGCCGAGCGCCCGGAAATAGCTGGCGCCGAGAAATACCCCCACCTCGTCCTTGTACTTCTGCGTATTTAACGGGAAGTGCACGCGAAAACCGGCGAAGCCGAGCTGTTCCAACTGTTTCGGATCGATGTCGTTCTTGCCGTAGTTGAATGCGCGCGGGTCGAACTTGACTGCGCGCGCCTTCTTTCCAACGATTTCATTGATCTTCACCGGGTGATCGTAAAACAATCCCTGATGGAAAAATGCGACCTCGAACGGCAGTTTGGCACTGCGCCACAGCGACTTGTCCGTATTGAACCGGATGTCCCGGTATTGATCGTAGCTGAGGTTTTCGATTGTCTTGGGCAAATTGCTGGCCGGTTTCTTATAGGCGCTCTGCGCCAACTGCTTGGCTTGCTGCGCGACATCGGCGAAACCGAACGCGAATGCACTGGTGCCCGCCAGCGCGATGCACAAAGCCAACATCGACGCCACCAGGCGCCGCTGCGCCTCCGCGCGGTTTATTTTTCTTGAATACATTGGAATCCCGTGTAAGTACGATTGGCTGAGCTAATTATTGATCTGATAGCCGACCTGATAGCTGTATTGGATGACAACATCCGATTTTCGTTCCCCGGCGAAAGGAATCGGCCTGCTGTGGGCGCTGAGCGCGGAGGAGTGCGCTCCAGATGCCGGGCCACATCCTGGCATCCGACCGGTCGCGATATATTGGCAAATTCAGCGGCGTTTCAGACTGGCATTCGCTCAGCGTTTTTTTTCATCGCTTGCCAATTTGGTCGCACGGTTTCAACCCAAAAGCATTTTCAGGTCTGTTTCACGGACTTACTTAACTTCCACCGCATCGTAGAACTTGAATATACTGAATACATCGAAGTCGGGAGAAGTAACCAGATGCTTCCTGTGAAAAAAAACGGGGATTCGATGCCGGCCGATGAGGGTTGTCTGATAATGGTTTTTTTGACGAAGCGGAGAATAAAAAATGTCATTGAAGAATTTGATGGTCCATCTGGACCAAAGCAAACGCACTGCATCAAGACTGGAACTGGCGGCATCGCTCGCGCGTCAGCATCAGGCCCGGCTGATTGGCGTGTTTGGACAACTGGCCCCGGCGCAACAGGTGGGCACGGTCTCGACCTGGCCCACCCCGGCATACGCCGATGCTGCCGAAAATTGCAAGGCCGCATTCGAGAAGGCCACTGCCGGACTGGCGCAGGCCGAATGGCACGACATCAACCGTGGCAGCGAAGCCGAAGTGCTGCGCCACATCACCGATCTGGCACGCCATGCCGATCTGGTCGTAATGGGCCAGCATGACGAAACGACCATATCGTATGCGCCGGCGGATCTGGTTGAAGAAGTGGTGCTCAATTCCGGCCGGCCGGTACTGATACTGCCCTATGTCGGAACCTTTCATGAAGTGGGCAAGCACCCGCTGATTGCCTGGAGCAACGCCCGCGAGGCGGCCCGGGCGCTCAACGATGCGCTGCCGCTGATCGAGGGCTGTAATGACGCCACGGTACTGTCATTCTCCGCCACCGCAGAAGATGCCCGCACAAGCTGCGATGAAGTAATCCGCCATCTTGCCTGCCACGGCATCGAGGTCAACTCGGAAATCATGGTGGTCAACGACATCGGCATCATGGATATGCTGCTCAACAGGGCTGCCGACCTCGGATCCGACCTGCTGATCATGGGCGCCCATGGCCATATCGGACTACCTTTCGTTAGCCGCGGCGCAGGCACCCGCTACATACTCCGGCACATGACAGTACCGGTCCTGATGTCGAATTGAGGTCCGCCGCGAACAGGCTGGAGATTCCATCCGCCTGATGTGACAAACTGCCACCGGTTCTGCCGGTGGCCTTCAATTGATGGTCATTGGGTCAGGCATAATTTTTTCCCAAGCAATTTTTCAAATTCTGCTGCGGCGATCGGCCTGGAGAAGAAGCAGCCCTGGCCGTAATCTCATCCTGCAGCCATCAGCAGATCCCGTTGTTCACGGGTTTCCACTCCTTCAGCGATGACCTTGATCCCGAGTTTGTGGGCCATCACGATAATCGCTTCGCACAGCGCAAGATCTTTAGCGCTGTGGATGAGATTGCGCACGAAGGTCTGATCGATTTTCAGGTAGTCGATGTCGAATTTTTTCAGATAAGACAAAGAAGAATAGCCGGTGCCAAAATCATCAATGGCAACCTGACTTCCGGCGCTAGGATGGTCTCAATCTGCCTTATGAACATCCAGTTCAGTCACCCAGATCGATGATCGCCGCCAGCCGCACATCGCGTGGCGCCTGATAGTCGGCGACCATCCATGCGCGCGCCGGATGGTCCGCAGCATCTTCCAATAGCGCCATCACAAAGCCGACCGACGCCTTGTCGAGCGCGGCAAAGGGTTCGTCCAGCAGCGTGAGCGCGGCACCCGACGCGAAGGCGGCGGCCAGCCAGACCTTGCGCTTCGATCCGGTCGACAGCATGTAAAGAAACTTGTCCAGATGCGGCGCCAGCGACAAGCCTGCAATCAGCTCGGCCAATAGCGGCTCGTCGAACCCGGGATGGAGCAACTGCACCGACTTGAAGTAATCGAGCGCCGTCATCTGATCGAACGCATCCGAGCGCGGATCGGCCCAGAACACCTGCTGCCGGTAGGCATCCGGCTGTTGGTCCAGGCGGAGCTCGCCCAGCTGCAGCTGTCCGGCGTCAGCCGGCAATTCGCCCGCCAGCAAACGCAGCAGCGTGGTCTTGCCGCAGCCGTCGCCGCCACGCACCAGCGTGACCCCGGGCGGGATGCGCGCCGACCAGTCGGCAAACAGCGCACGCTGCGGATAATCAAAGAACAGCCCTTGGGCCTGCAGGACTGTGGTTGTAGCGATGGCAGGATGTTCGATGGTCAGGCTCTCTCTCATAGTCAGAATGCGCGGCCATTGTAGAAATGCCGGCCGCGCTTTGTCAATCAGCGCGCCAGAAAGATATATGTTAAATGTATCTATGTTAGAGTGGCTGTAGCGATCAATTAGCATCGCGACCCAGAACAACTTTTTCGGGAAAACAGATGAAACGTTTAGACGGCAAGATTGCAGTGGTAACGGGAGCGAGCAGTGGTATCGGTCGCTCGATTGTTGAACGCTTTGTCGCCGAAGGTGCACAGGTTGTCGCTTTTGGGCGCAATGGCGATAGCCTGCAAGCACTGGAAGCCGCCCATCCGGGCAAGGTGATTGCCGTGATCGGCGATGTCACCCGACAGGAAGACTTGGAACATCTGCTCAAGACCACCGTTGACAGGCTTGGCGCAATCGATATCCTGGTGCCGAACGCCGGGATTGCCCGTGTTGTTTCCTTTGAGGACAGCACCGCGGATGCATTCGCGACGCAGTTTTCAGTGAACCTGTTCGGTGCGGCCGAGACAGCGCGCCTGTTTGTCCCGCACATCCGCAAGGGCGGCTCGATACAGTTCATTACGACCTTTCTGACTCAGGTGGGATTTCCCGGGTTGGCAATCTATAGCGCCAGCAAGGCTGCGCTCAAATCCCTGTCGCAGACACTGGCTGCGGAACTCGCGCCAAAGGGCATACGAGTCAATTCCATCGCACCGGGCCCGATCGCCACGCCTTTATGGGCAACGGTTGGACTTCCGCCCGATACACTCAATGCAGTCGCAGAAAAAATCAATGCGCGGCTGATGCAGGGCACGTTCGGCCGGCCCGAAGACATCGCCGAAACGTCCGTTTTCCTCGCGTCGGACGCGGCGAAAAATATCTATGGCCAGGAAATCGTCGTCGATGGCGGATACACCATTGGTTAATGAATGAGTGCTTATCAGTGGAACTGCCAAGAATGCGTGCAATAGCGTCGCATCCTGTGCTCCGTCATCTGATTCGCCAGAACGCTACCAATCTGCAGTAGGTGCCCTGAAATGGCAAAAAAATTTCCCGTGAATCCAGAGCATCCCGAGCGACTCTGCTGGGGATGCGACAAGTATTGCCCCGTCAGTTCGCTAGCCTGCGGAAACGGCTCGGAGCGCACGCAACATCCGGCTGAGCTGTTCGGAGCAGACTGGCTCGAATGGGGCATCGACTCTGGCGCGAAACCGGCAGAGTCCACGGACAACTGACGCTCACTCCTACTGGCTATCCTTCAAGATACGGTCCGGCTCATACATGCAGACGTAGCAGTCGTTCATTTGACTGCCTGTCGCGCTTCGCTTGCCTGCCAATCACCTGCAAAAGCTACCAAATGGGTTAGTGCCCACTGCGGCCCTAACCCATCGCTTGTTTAATGGCCCGGTCGGAATCGAACCGCCGGCACTCTTTTCTTACCCTTGTATCGCTTCGAGCTGCATTGAAACAGGGGCCTGATGGCTTGTCGCAGCGCCAGAAAATACCTGCTGGACGATCCGCTGATGCTGTTCCGATTGCACTTCGAGGCTCGGAGCTTGTCATAAGAGAACTGCCAGTGGCAGGAGTTGCTTACTGCCAACTAAACTGGTCTTTCAATCTGATTTACTCAAACAAGGAGCACCATGCAACGACGCGATTTTTTGAAAGCGTCGGCAGCACTCGTTGCTACCGGCTTTCCGGCCCAATCATTACTTGCTGCCGCCGCCGCGCCCAGCCCACTGAAATTTCTTGGTACAGCGCAAGCCTTTGATTACGCCTGGCTCAAAGGGTACGCAAGACAACTTGCCGGGCAACCGTACCGTGCTCCCGAGAACCATATTCCGGATGAGGTCACGAAGCTGGACTGGGACCAGTATCAAGCGATTAATTACCGCCCCGATCACGCTTTGTGGGCCAAAGATCAATTGCGCTTTCAGGCCAAATTCTTCCACCTGGGCCTCTATTTCAAATCGCCGGTGCAAATCTTTGAGTTAAAAAATGGCCAGGCCCAGGAACTGGCGTACGACCCTGCCATGTTTGATTATGGCAAAAGCGGTTTGCGTGGCGCCAAGATGCCTAAGGATTTGGGTTTCGCCGGTTTTAGGGTAAATTTTCATACCGATCTTGAACGCGACATCTCCGCGTTCCTGGGTGCGAGTTATTTTCGTGCTGTAGGTTCCGACTGGCAATATGGATTGTCGGCGCGCGGTTTGGCGATCGATTGCGGCATGGAGCGACCGGAAGAGTTTCCGAACTTCATCAGTTTTTGGCTGGAACGTCCGAGCAAGAATTCAAGCCGATTAGTGGTATATGCGTTGCTGGACTCGCCCAGCGTGGCGGGTGCATATCGATTCGAAATTCAACCTGCGGCATCGATGGTCATGGATGTCGAGGTTGCGCTGTACCCGCGCAAGACCATCGAACGCATGGGCGTTGCGCCGCTCACCAGCATGTTCCAGTATGCCGAAAATGACCGTCGGATTGCTGCCGGCAACGACTGGCGTCCGGAGATTCACGATTCCGACGGGCTCTCGTTGCTGCGGGGAAATGGGGAATGGCTCTGGCGGCCGCTTACCAATCCCGAGCAGCTGCGCTTTAATGGCTATCAGGATGAGAATCCGCGTGGCTTCGGCTTGCTGCAGCGCGACCGCAATTTCGACCACTATCAGGACGACGGCGTGTTCTATGAGCGGCGTCCGAGCGTGTGGGTCGAGCCGAAGTCCGGTTGGGGCAAGGGCGCGATACAACTGGTGGAAATCCCGACCGTCGACGAAACCTTCGATAATATCGTCTGCTTCTGGAATCCGGCTGAAAAACCGCAAGCCGGGCAGGAACATTTGTTTACGTATCGTTTGCACTGGGGCAGCAAGATGCCGTTCGTACCGCCGCTGGCAACCGTAGTGGCGACGCGTACCGGCATGGGTGGTGTGGTTGGTAAGAAACGCACTTATTATTCATGGCGCTTCGCGGTCGATTTTGCCGGTGGTGATCTGAAGTTGCTAGGCAAGGACGCTAAGGTGATGCCGGTCATCAGTGCTTCGCGCGGCAAGGTCGAAGTGAGTTCGGCGCGGCCGTTAGATGATATCCAAGGTTACCGGGTGATGTTCGATCTGAAACCGACGGATGCCAGTGCTGCACCGATTGATTTGCGGGTTTATCTGGCTGCGGATGGTCAGCCGTTGTGCGAGACCTGGTTGTATCAGTGGACCCCACCGGCGCTGGCACAGCGTCATTTTTAAGAATGATTTCACGTTGCAACTTACGATATCATTTCTGAAATATTTCCCGGTGACTCAATCAACTTGGGGTTTGAGCGGCGGGAGTCAAAGGTGAAAGAAATGGCCGGGATCGACGATTTTCTGAATAAGCAAAAGTATGGCGCGACGTTTGTCATCAGCGCGCAAATGTTGCGGATGAAGCCGCAGGAATTTCACGCATTGGCACAAGCCTGGTTTGATGACGGCGGTCCCGGTTTCAATGTGGTCGGCATGCCGCATCGAACAGTGTTGGACGGCGAGTTTCTCATCAACCGGGTGACGGTCACCAAGACCGTTTCGTCGCGCCCATGACGGGTGCTGCTTCCCTAAGCTTCTGAGCGTGGATGCAGACTGGCCCACAGGTGTGCGGCTGCCATCGAGCGATACGGCTGGTATTGCGCGAGGATCGCTTCGGTGCGCGCGATGTCCGGCTTGACCGGTTCACCGAGCAGATGCTGCAGCGCAGCCTGGACTGCAACGTCGCCGTGCAGCGCGCAATCGGCGTAACCGTAGCCGCGCAACAGCGTGTAATTGACGGTCCACGGCCCGATTCCCTTGATCGCCAGCAGCGCCTGCGATACGTCGGCAATCTCCCCCTGCCCGGCGAGTGCCAGTTGGCCGCCGTCGACCAGACGCGCCACGCGCAACAAGGTCTCCGCTTTGGCACGGGAAAACTTCCGTTTGCACAGTTGCTCCAGCGCCATTGGGGCCACGTCGGCCGCCTCGGGGTAACACCACAAGCCACTGCTGTGCTGCCGGCCCGCCTGCAAGATGAAGGTTCTGCGCAGCGCGATCGCAAACGACAGATTGATCTGCTGGCCGATGATGGCCCAGGTCAGCGCCTCGAAGACCGTGCCCGATTGCACGATCCGCAACCCTGTCTGTTTGCGCACTGCGGGGCCAAACAAAGCATCGGCGGCTGCCAACGCAGCAAACGGCGCAGGGTCGATATGCAGGCCAAGAATGCCACGCGCGGCGCCGAGCAATCGGGCGCTCGCACCCGCCGGCAGCGCGCCGTCCGCATATGCATGGCAAACGGCCTGGAACTGGCTGAGCGCGATATCGAGCACGACGGCAACGCCATCGACGGTCATGCCTTTGCGGATGCGCGCCGGTTCGACGCGCTCGGCCGTCGCTTCGGTATCGCGTCCGTGAAAGGCAAGGACATCCTGGCGCCGGTAGTCAGGCGGCAAGGTGATGGAAAAGTTTGCTGCTGGTGTTGTCATGTCATTCTTTTGCAAGGCACTATCTGATCGAGCGCTCAGCCATATTGCCACGCGGATTTCATATTAATCAGCAAATCCGGCATATTCAACGCAGTAACTCTGTGCGCCGGTCGGGCTTCAGTCCGATAGTCCGCGCATCACTGTGGTGCGTGTGATTGAGTTTCAACTACCGATAACCTATACTCGGCTGCGGTGACACAATCACCGTTCACAACGTTTGTCGGCACCAACCCGCCGCAAACGCGACGTTTTACCACCGACCTTTAACCATAAACAAAGTGGAAAAGCATCACCCGACCTTATCCGGACGAGTGCCTGTTATCCGCGCGGAGCCATCAGCATGACCGCCTTCATCTTCAATGAACTCAATTTCGACGACCACGAACAGGTGGTATTCGTCTCCGAACCAAAATCCGGTCTAAAAGGCATCATCGCCGTCCACAACACCAACCTCGGCCCGGCCATGGGCGGTTGTCGCATGTGGAATTACGCCAGCGAAGCGATGGCCGTCAACGACGTGCTGCGCCTGTCGCGCGGCATGACGTACAAAAATGCGGTTGCCGGCCTGCCCATCGGCGGCGGCAAAAGCGTCATCATCGGCAACCCGAAAACCGACAAGACTCCAGCCCTGTTCGAAGCTCTGGGTGAAGCACTGGAGCGTCTCTGCGGCCGCTACATTACCGCCGAAGACGTCGGCACCAGCCCGGAAGACATGGCCCATGTCGCGACCAAAACCCGTTATGTCGCCGGCCTGGGCGCCAGCGGCGATCCGTCGCCATACACTGCGCTGGGCTGCTTCGTCGGCGCCCAGGCGGCCGTCAGGCATCATCTCAAGCGCGACACGATGGAAGGCCTGACCGTCGCGGTGCAAGGGCTGGGCCACGTCGGCTACGACTATGCGCGCCGGCTGCATGCGGCCGGCGCCAAGCTGATCGTGGCCGATATCGACCGCGCAGCGCTGGAACGCGCGCGTGCAGAGTTCGGTGCCGAAATCGTGTCGGCCGACGCCATCTACGACGTGCAAGCCGATATCTACGCGCCGTGCGCGCTGGGTGCCACGCTGAACCCCGACACCCTGTCGCGTCTGAAAGCCAGCATCATCGCAGGCGCCGCCAACAACCAGCTCGCCAGCGCCGATGTGGGCGAGCTGCTGCGTCAGAAAGGGGTGCTGTATGCGCCGGATTTCGTGATCAACGCCGGCGGCATCATCAAGGTCTGCTACGAATACCTCGCCAAACCGGAAGCCGATGTCGACGCCCACGTGCGTGAAATCAGCGATACCCTGGCCGAAGTCTTCACCCGGGCCGATCGCGAAGGGTTGCCTACCAGCGTGGTGGCGGATCAAGTGGCCGAGGCACGCTTCAAGCGATGAATTCGGGGCTGGAAATATAGACCCGCTCGTACATGGGTTCTGCCGCATTAGCGCATTGACTAAAAAATAAGAAAACTCGCCGCAATAGCTTGCATCAAGGGACGATAAACCCCCCGCATGCAGTTTGTCGTGAAGGTAGAAAAAGTGTATGCGGCGGAGCCGTTTTGATCCCCTGCTCCAGCCCTCTGCCCAAAAATGGAAGAGGGAGCAAGCGCAGAGGAGGGGGCTAGTTTAATGATTTCAGGAGACGCACTAATGTCAACAGCAAGCAAGGATCAGAACGAACAAACCGGGCAACGCGCAATGTGGTCTTCACGCATGGCCTTCATCCTGGCCGCCACCGGTTCGGCGGTAGGCCTGGGCAATATCTGGAAATTCCCGTATATCACGGGCGAAAACGGCGGCGGCGCCTTTGTTTTGGTCTATCTGCTGTGTATTGCCGTCATCGGCATCCCCATCATGATGGCCGAGGTGATGATCGGCCGCAGCGGGCGCAAGAGTCCGATCAGCGCGATGCGCATACTGGCAACACGCGCGGGGAGGTCCGCCAACTGGCAGTGGGTCGGCTGGATGGTCATCGCCTCGGCCTTCATCATCCTGTCGTTCTACAGTGTCATCGCCGGCTGGGCACTCTCCTACATCGGTTATGCGGCCAGCGGCACCTTTGCCGGCGCATCGGCCGAAACCATAGGCGGCATCTTCTCCAGTCTGCTGGCCGACCCGGCAACCCTGCTGCTGTGGCACTCGCTGTTCATGCTCCTCACCATAGTGGTGGTAGCCCGCGGCGTGCGCGGCGGTCTGGAGCGTGCTGTCACCCTGTTGATGCCGGCGCTTTTTGTATTGCTGCTGGTCATGGTCGGCTACGCGGTGGCAGCGGGCGATTTCGCCCGTGGCTTTGCCTTCTTGTTCCGGCCCGATTTCAGCAAACTGACGACCAGTGCGGTGCTCACCGCCATGGGGCACGCGTTCTTTACCCTCAGCCTCGGCATGGGCGCCATGATGGCCTACGGTTCATACCTGCCCGAGAAGGTCTCCATCGCCAAGACGGCCATCATCGTTTCGATCATGGACACCGTGGTGGCGCTGCTGGCCGGTCTGGCCATCTTTCCGATTGTTTTCGCCAATGGCATTGAGGCCAGTTCCGGTCCCGGCCTGGTGTTCCAGTCGCTGCCGCTGGCCTTCGGCCAGATGCCCGGCGGCGCACTGTTCGGCACCCTGTTCTTCATCCTGCTAGTATTTGCCGCCTGGTCCTCCTCCATATCCCTGTTGGAGCCGCTGGTGGAATGGCTTGAAGAGCACCGGGGCATCGACCGCAAGATCGCCGCCATCGGCGGCGGCGTTTCGATCTGGCTGCTGGGACTGGTAAGCGTGTTCTCGTTCAACATATGGTCCGATGTCAAGCCACTGTCGATGTTCAAGATGTTCGAGGGCAAGACCATGTTTGATCTGCTGGATTACCTCACCGCCAACATCATGCTTCCGCTGGGCGGGCTGCTGGCCGCGCTGTTTGTCGGCTGGGCGCTCTCCAGCAAAAGCGTACGCGAGGCGCTGGAGATGGAGGACAATATGCAGTTCAAGGTCTGGTACACGCTGGTGCGTTACGTCACGCCGGTCGCGGTGCTGATCGTATTCATTTACAACCTGGGTTGAGCCAGGCTGCCATGCGGTGGGCGCAAGCGCAAGCATTGCATCCACCGGCTCGGTCGTAATTCACGGTCCGCGGCCCGATGCCGTTGATACCGTCGTCGCTGAGTTCGATCCGGAATGACGCCGGGTCGAGGCACTTATCCTAAAATGCCCGCAGTAATGTCAGCAGCGTGTGAAAGAAAGAAGAATGACGATCATCGAACTGCCTTTTCGGGCAACAACCGCGCAAGCTTGCCACTGGCTTGCGCAGCAAACCGGCACGCGATGGGCATTGGCGCGCATGCTAGAGAACGGCTTGACTCCCTACGTTTGGCTGGACTACGACGCCGACTATCCTGCGCTGTTCGGTGACGCGAACGGTGGATATCCGGCGCCGATTTTTTTCGAAGGCGACACCCAACGACTTGCGGCCGGAAGCGAGGACGTGCTCATCACGATCACGAAAGACGCCTACAAGATCGTGACGCAACTCAAGCCCCCGGGCTTTCGAAGGGCTTTGCATGAATTACGTTTTCTGAAGAAGGACCTGGAGCGCCTGGCAAGCAAACTCAAACGCGAGGCCGAGCCTGAACCAGTCAAAATTGCGGTGGCAAAGGAATCGCAGATCGGCATCAACAAGGAGCAGGTGTTGATGGCATTTGCCAGTCTGGTGAAAATTGATTTGGAACAGGCGCTTGGCAGTGGCGGCGGCATATTCGGCGATGATGGAGCAAGGGTCAAAGGCAGCGCCAAAAAGGCAAAAAACAAAGCCGTGTGGAATCCGGTCACGTTGGCGCTGGGATTAAATGATGTGTATCGGGTGCCTGTATCACATCTGAAAAGAGCATTTAACGCGCATGATTTCTTGCATGCATGGGCTGCGGAATGGAACCATACTCTGGCGCTGTTGGGTAAATAAGACGCCAGTGTTGTAGTCGCGCACTTCCCTTTGCGCCATGCCGGGTTCCTCTGGCTTGGCGGCCTTCCTGATGTCGCGGCCATCGCGGATCTGCAGAGTCGACATTTTTGCTATGCTAGCGACTTTCCACTGGCCGGAGCCGCTGCCTGGGCCGGCGGACCCTATTTACGGAGTAGCACATATGGCCTCTTTGCAAGAGCAGTTTTTGAAAGCCGGCCTAGTCGATAAAAACAAAGTCAAACTGGCCCACCAGGACAAGAGCAAGCAGAAGAAGGTCGAGCGCCGGACCGGCACGCACAGTGTCGATGAAGCGCGCCTGGCCGCACTCGATACGCAACGCAAGAATGCCGAGCGGGCCCGTGAACTCAATGCCCAGCGCGATGCGGCCGCCACCGAAAAGGCGATCATGGCGCAGATTTCCCAGATGGTGCAGAAGAATCGCCAGAGCAAGGGCGCCGGCGACATCGCCTACAATTTTACCCACGACAAGAAGATCCAACGGATGTATGTGTCGGCCGCAGTCCAGGCGCATTTGATCGCCGGGCGCCTGGTGATCGTCTGCCAGGGCGGCGCCACCGAATTGGTACCCAGGATTGTCGCCGACAAGATCGCCGAGCGCGATGCCTCGCTCGTGGTGCGGGTCAACAAGACCAGCACCGCGATCGATGCGGACGATCCGTATGCCGCCTTCCAGATACCGGACGACTTGATGTGGTAGCGCCGGCGCTCTGCAAAATTTTCTCTATATCCTGCATCCCCGGTCGTGCAACCGGGGCGACTGGCTCCGCACTGCTATTGGCGGTGGTTCGGCGTTGTGAGCAAAACGTTTGCAGCAGTCAGTTCGCCGCACAGCGGGGTGGAAGCGGTACCGCACACTTGAGCGTAATCAAGCTCGGTTGCTAGCAGGAAATGCAGCTTGGCGAACGCCGCTTCGAGCATCATGTCGCCGCCCGGCACGACGCCGATTCGGGACAGTGCTGCGCTCGTTGCATAGGCACCCTGCACGACGCTGCCCGAGGTGCATTGCGTAATGTTCAGCACCACGACGCCACGCGCGACTGCGCGCTCGAGGGCCGCCATCAGGCCGCCATCGGCATCCGGTGCATTGCCGGCACCGTAACTGCGCAGGATCAGGCCGCGTGTTGCGCGGTCATCGATCAGGGCATCCAGCATGCGGCCGGAAACGCCGGGGTAAAGGGTCAGCACTGAGACAGCCGCGTTATCAAAGTGCGGGACGACGAAGTTACGCGCAGTCGGTGCTAGCAAGCGCTCGGCATGCATCCGAACGTCGATGCCGACGTCGGCAAGCGGCGGATAATTGGGCGAGCCGAAGGCGTCGAATGCGTCGCTGGAGAGCTTGCTGCTGCGGTTTCCCCGCAGCAGCTGGCGGCCGAAGAAAACCCCCACCTCATGCACTGGGAATCTGGCCGCCAGCAGGAGCGCCGCTTCCAGATTGGCCAACGCATCGCTGCGGGCCTGCGCGAGGGGAATTTGCGAGCCGGTGAAGATGACGGGTTTGTCGTTGCCGCGCAGCATGAATGAAAGCGCCGAAGCGCTCCAAGCCAGTGTGTCGGTCCCGTGCAGCACGACGAAGCCGTCATAGGCTTCCCAGTGCGCAATCAGGGCATCTGCCATTGCGCGCCAGCTGGCTGGGCGCAAATTGGCGCTGTCGATCGGCGTATCCAGCTCGATCACGTCGAAGTCGGGCAATTCCCCGCCGGCGTGTCTCAGCAGCACCTCGCGCACGCGCCCGGCAAAGCCGCGCATCGGGCGGTAGCCGTCAGCGGACGGCTCCATCCCGATGGTGCCGCCGGTGTGCAGGACCAAGACCCGGCGCGTCTTCATGCCGCGGCCCTTGGCGCCAGCATCGACTGGGGGCTCAACAGGGCGTCGAGTTGGGCGGCGTCGAGCAGACCCTCGCCGATCACCAGCTCGCGCACCGTTGAACCGGTATGCAGCGCCTGCGCGGCGATCCGCGAAGAATTCGCATAACCGATGTGCGGCACCAGCGCAGTAATGATGCCGATGCTGCGGTCGACATGACGCTGACACTGCTCGCGATCCGCCCGGATGCCCCGGATGCAGCGATGTTCGAACATGCGGCAGGCGGAGTCGAGCATCTTGATCGAGCTCAGCAGGTTGTAGACGATCAGCGGCTCCATCGCATTCAGCTGGAGCTGACCGGCTTCCGCCGCCATGGTGACGGCGAGATCGTTGCCGATGACCTGGTAGGCGGTCTGGTTGACTGCCTCCGGAATCACCGGATTGACCTTGCCAGGCATGATCGACGAGCCGGGCTGCATCGGGGGCAGGTGGATCTCGCCGAAGCCAGTGCGCGGGCCACTGGAAAGCAGGCGCAGGTCGTTGGCGACCTTGGACAGTTTGATGGCGAGGCGCTTGAGAATTCCGGAGAACAGCACGAAGGCGCCCATGTCAGAGGTGGCTTCGATCAGGTTGGTGGCGGCTACGATCGGCTTGCCCGAGATATCCGCCAAGTAACGCACCGCCAGCGCCGCGTAGTGCGGGTGGGTATTGATGCCGGTACCGATCGCCGTGCCGCCGAGATTGACTTCGCACAGCAGCAGGCAGGCTTCGCGGATGCGGTCGATGTCCTCGCCGAGGTTGACCGCGAAGGCATCGAACTCCTGACCCAGCGTCATCGGCACGGCGTCTTGCATCTGGGTGCGGCCCATCTTCAGCACGTCGGCGAATTCGCGGCCTTTTTCTTCAAGTGCGCGCTTGAGGCTGGCGATGGCCTCGATCAGCGGCTCCGCGGCGAACTGCAGACCGACGCAGACAGCAGTCGGATACGCGTCGTTGGTCGATTGCGATTGGTTGACGTCGTCGTTTGGGTGCAGGTGTTCGTAGCTGCCTTTCGGATGTCCCAGCTTTTCGAGCGCAAGGTTCGCGATCACTTCGTTGGCGTTCATGTTGGTCGAGGTGCCGGCGCCGCCCTGAATCAGGTCGACCACAAAGGCTTCGTGCAGGCGCCCGCCGATGATGTCGTCGCAGGCGGCAAGGATCGCTTGCGCCTTGTCCGGCGCGAGCAGACCGAGTTCGCTGTTGGCGCGTGCGGCGGCGGCCTTGACCATTGCCAGCGCCTTCACGAAGGCTGGAAAGTGGCTGATCGGCACGCCAGTGATGGCAAAGTTGTCAACGGCACGCTGGGTCTGAATGCCGAACCAGCTGTCGGCCGGCAGTTCCATGTCACCAAGCAAGTCGTGTTCGGTACGGGTAGGTTGTGTCATGATCGGATTAGTTTTCATAAGAGGTGAAGGTGCCGGAGCGCAAGACTCCGGCCACGCGCAGCTTGCAGCCAGGTTTAGGCGGTCTGCACGGCGGTCTTGTCGGCAGGAACGTTGTCTTGCGGTTCCAGTACCCAGGCATCGAGGTCGATGTTCATATCCGCGAAGCGGCGGGCATCAAAGCTTGGCTCGGCAATGCCTTTGGCAATTTGCTGGTCATAGTCACGCATCAGACGCAGGCCGGGCTTGAACAGCATGACCAGTGCGAACAGGTTGGCGAGTGCAAGAAAGCCCATCGTCACGTCGGCAAAGCCGAAGGCGGTGCCCAGATCGGTGGTGGCGCCCCAGCCGCAAAGAACGACGACCGCAACGCGATAAACCATGATGAGCCCCTGGTTCTTGTCACTGAAGAATTTCAGGCTGTTCTCGCCGAGGTAGTAGTTATAGATGATGGTGGTGAAGCCGAACAGCAACATTGCGATACTGACGAAAATGCGTCCCCACTCCCCGACATGGCCGGCCAACGAAGCTTGGGTGAGCGCCACGCCACCGATCTCTGACGTCATGCCAGGCTGATAAACGCTGCCAAGCAGAACGATGAAGGCGGTGCATGAACAGAGGATGATGGTATCGATGAACACCGAGAAGGCTTGCACGATCCCCTGGCTTGCCGGATGTGGAACGTAGGCGACGGCGGCGACGTTGGGCGCGCTGCCCAGTCCTGCTTCATTGGAAAACAAGCCGCGTTTGACGCCCATCAAGATGGCCGCGCCCATGCCGCCGCCGATGGCGGGTTCGAGTCCGAAGGCACTCTTGACGATCAGTGCGATCACGGCCGGAATCTGCTCCACGTTCAGAGCCAGTACCACCAGCGCAATCGCCAGATAACCGATCGCCATGATGGGGACCAGCACTTCGGCGACTTGAGCGATACGCTTGACGCCGCCGAAGATGATCACACCAACCAGCAGTGCAATGCCGATTCCTGTCGCGAGGACCGGAATTCCGAAGGCATCGTTAATCGATGTTGCGACCGAATAGGACTGAAGCGCACTGAAACCGAAACCGAAGGTCACCAGCAGCAGCACCGAATAGAGTGCGGCCAGCCACTTCCAGTTGTCGCCCATGCCGCGCGAAATATAGTAGGCCGGACCGCCCCGGTAGGTGCCGTCGGGCTCGGCTTTCTTGTAAGCCTGAGCGAGCGTGCATTCAAAGTAGCTGGTGGCCATGCCGATCAGGCCCACCACCCACATCCAGAAGATTGCACCGGGGCCGCCAAGCGTAATCGCTACCGCAACGCCAGCGATGTTGCCGCCACCGACGCGACCTGCGACGGACAGGATCAGCGCCTGGAAAGAGCTCAGGTGCCCGTGTTTGTCTTTCGAGAACGCCTGATTGGCACCGAGGATGCCAAACATGCGGCCGAAATAGCGGAACTGCACGAAGCGCGAGCCGATCGTAAACCACAACCCCAGTCCGATCAGTACGACAATGAGCACCTTGCTCCACAGAAGATCGTTCAGAAAATTAAGCATGACGATTTCCTCCATATATTGCTGCCGTTTGGGCAGGCGAACTTAATAAACAGTTAAAAGTATTTGGCATGGTTTGTCTCCATTTGCGATGTGCTGCTGTAAGTTTTTTTTTGCCGGAAGGCCTGCCCATTAAAGCAGGCGGTTGGAGCGAGCGGGAGTTGCCGATCTGGCACAAAGCAGCGCAAAATGGCGCTATGAGTGTGCCATACTGTTCCATTGCAAGCGAAGCGTAGAGGGAAGACCGGTGAACGAGGATTTCGCCCGCAATTTGCGGTTGTTATGCAGCTATTACAAATCGATCGCCGAGGTGTGCCGACGGCTGAACTTCAGCCGTCCGCAGTTCAACCGCTACCTCAGTGGCCGCTATCGACCCAACGCGCATACGCTGAAACGCTTTTGCGATTTTTTTGGCGTTGAGGAACATGAAATCCTCCTGCCAAGCGCGCAGTTTGAACACCTGGTGCAAGTGCGGCCGCGGACCCGCCACGGCGAAACCGATAACGCGCCCGAAGCGCCGCATCTGGCTCGCCTCAAAGAAAGTGGCACGGCCGGGCTGGACAGATTTCTCGGCTTCTACTTCGAAACGTATATGTCGATGGCCTGCCCGGGGAAAATTCTACGCACCCTGGTTGCCATTGAACGCCGGGGCGACCGCGTCTATTACCAGCGCACCGAACGGATGATCGAGCCCCCCAGCAAAAAGGCTTACCACGGCATCTATCTGGGTATGGTGCACCTTTTGACCGACCGGATTTTTCTCAACGACTACGAAACCCTGACCGGGCTCGAAATGACGCAGACCATCCTGTTCCCGTCATTCAAGAATCGCGTCACACGCCTGACCGGGCTGAAATTAGGCGTTTCCGGCAGCGATGAGCGCATGCCCTGCTGCGCTCGCGTGATCTATGAGCACCTCGGACGGTCCATCAATGTGCGGCAGACATTACGGTATTGCGGCCTGTACGACCCGTCCGGTCCGGATGTCGATGAAGCCACGCGGATTGCCATTGCCAACGACATCGCGCCGGGAGAATGGCACTTGCGCGGGCGCTTTCAGTAGAAAAAATGGCGGCATGGGCTTGTTGCGCCGAACTTGTCAAAATAATCTCCGGCAGCATCCTTGGAATGTACAAAGTTTTGCACATTCTGTGCAATCAAGGAGAAAGAGAAAGTCATGGGAATCTCTGCAAGCGACGTGGTGCCATTTTCGCCTATTTGTCCTATTTGTCCGTCGGATCGGTGACGCTGCACGGTTTGACAATGCCTATATTGGGTATTATGATGCCCGTTATGGGTATTTATGCGGATGCACTTTTCACGAAGACACAACAGCGGGTGCTGGCGGTGTTGTTTGGTCAATCCCAGCGCTCGTTTTACGCCAATGAAATCATCGGCCTGGCGGGGTCGGGTTCCGGTGCGGTGCAGCGGGAGCTGGCGCGGCTGGAATCTTCCGGCCTGGTGACGGTGCACCGGATCGGCAACCAGAAGCATTACCAGGCAAATCCTGCTGCGCCGATCTTCGCCGAGTTGCGCGGCATTGTCCTGAAAACCTTCGGTGTGGCCGATGTGCTGCGCGCTGCGCTGCAGCCACTGTGGCCGTCCGTCGAGCTGGCGTTTGTCTACGGATCGCTGGCCAAGGGCACCGAGCATGCCGGCAGCGATGTCGATCTGATGGTGATCGGGGCGCTGCCGTCGAATGCACAATTGCTGGAAGCGCTGATGCCGGCGCAGGCGCAGCTGGGCCGGGCGGTGAATCCGACGCTGTATACGCCGGATGAATTCGCGCAACGCGTGCGCGACGGCAGATCCTTCATCCTGCGGGTGCTGGAGCAGCCCAAAATCTTTGTCAAAGGAGGCGAACATGACATTGCCCGACTCGGCAGCGCTGGCCAATCTGGCGAACCTGGCGCGCATCGGCAAGCTTAAAGCGGAGCCGCCTGATGCGCGCGAGCGGGCCGGCTTGTTGCGCTCGGCCGCCGTGCGCCTGCAGGACGCGCGACAGACGACGCTCGCATTGGAAAGCCGCTTTGACCTGGCCTACAACGCCGCGCATGCGGCGGCGCTATCGGCCCTGCGTGCTCACGGCTACCGCAGCGAAAACCGCTATCTGGTGTTTCAGTGCCTGGAACATACGCTGGGGTTCACGCCGCAGCAGTGGCTGTTGCTCAACCAGGCCCACACCAAACGCCACCTGGCAGAAGGGCGAGCTCGATGTCACGGTAGGCTTCGGCGACGAGCTGATCGAACATGCGGCGTCCCTGATTGCGGCAGCGCAGGCGCTGGAGACTCCGTCGTGACGGAAAGCGCAGGACCCCGGACGGCATTGGCGCCGCCATGGAATTGTTTGCTCGATTGACACGGGCCGGCTAATGGGTGTCCCCTATTTGTTCAGGACGAAACCTGTGTCCACATTCACGTCTTATAGCGCATCACATCAACGCGCTGATTTTGCACATCGGCTGATCTATCGCGCACCATCGAATGGGATGGATATCGGAGGTGGTGTTGAAAATTCAGACACACGGCTGATATGTATTGATGGAAATTCTGCTCATCTGCGCACGAAATGCACCGTCAGTGTGCCCAGCTCGCCATACTGAATGGCGATGTCTTGTCCTAGCGGCAAATCAAAGGTCCCCGCATACGAGCCGGTGATCACCGCCTGGCCTGCTTGCAGCCCCAGTCCTTTGCTGCGCAAGAACTCAGTCAGCCAATACAGCGGCGCGCGTGGATCGCCGCTCGGGTGGCGGCCGTCAAGCCGGGTTTGCTCGCCGCTTGCAATGGTGATTGTTATCGCCATCGCGCTGGCAGCGCGCGCCTGCCCGGCATCCGCCTGCGGGCCGATGAACAGGCCGGAGTTGAGCAAGCCATCGGCCAGATTCTCGGCGAAGCTGGCGTCGTGCGGGTCGCTGTAGCGGCTGTCGATCAGTTCCAGCGCGAGGTGGGTGCGCGCAATCGCGGCATCGACCTCGGCCGGCGAGTAGGGCCGGTCGCGAACCGGCAGGTCGCGCCCGAGGATGAAGGCGAGTTCCGGCTCCACTCGCGCCTGGCCGGCACGGGCTTGCAGCGCGCAGCGCACGCCGGCGCCGATGGTGTGGACAGTGCCGGCATAGATCGGCGCCAGCACCCAATTCCCGGCTGCGGGCAAGCCGCATTTCCACCCGGCGACGCCAGCGCCGAGTTGCGCGCTGACCGCCGCCTGTATCGCCAGCGCCGCGTCAAGCCCGGATGGACGGCAACACTCGGGCAGGCGAGGGCCTTGTTCGCCAGACCTGCGGCGCGCCACCAGAATGGCGGCGACAGCGGAGGCAGTGGCGGCGATGGGGTCGGATTCAGACATGATTGCTTTCAAAAAAGCGCTTGATGCGAATTATGTACATGTGGTTGTATATTTAATATGTCAAGAAATATATGCGGTAAATGCACTAAAAACAGTGATACCCCCGTATTTTTATGAGTAGTAGGTGGCTGTAAGCGGCACCGCAGAACGCCGGTCATGTGCGGGACGCGTCACGGTTTCTTAAAATCCATTAAGCGACTGCTTGCTGCACCAGTACGTCCGACACCAGCGGGGCAAGCATCGTATTAATTTCAATCAATACAATATTTTCCTTGTGAACCATTGAACTACGGAATGGATGCGCACTTATCCACTAGCTTAGGGTGCGTAAAATAATAACTTGGTTTTTATGTGATGTTTGGACTGATTACATAGTTCCATTCGCCATGAAAGGCATCCCGGTCTATGCGGATCGTCGAGAATTCCTGATCGCTCACTTTGATGCCCTTCTGATAAAGGTT
>JAUYNR010000035.1 GCA_030698225.1 Oxalobacteraceae bacterium
AGATGGTCATGCCGGGCGACAACGTCTCGATCACGGTCAAGCTGATCAACCCGATTGCGATGGAAGAAGGCTTGCGCTTCGCCATTCGCGAAGGCGGTCGCACTGTCGGTGCTGGCGTCGTTGCAAAGATTCTTGAGTAAAAATACTTGTTCTGCGAGGTAGAATTGTTCTTCCTCGCAGTGCCAATACAAGTCAGTGTTTTAAATGTAGGGGTGTAGCTCAATTGGCAGAGCGTCGGTCTCCAAAACCGAAGGTTGGGGGTTCGATTCCCTCCGCCCCTGCCACGGATTCAGCCGCAATGGCGTCGAAAGTCAAACTGTATGTCAAATAATCCCGTTCAAACCGTCACCACCTCGAGCGATAAACTTAAAATCGCGCTATCGGTTGGCGCCGTGATTGCGGGTGTGGTCGGTTTTTATTATTTGTCGGATAAATCAACGCTGGTGCGTGCCGGCGTATTGTTTGCGGCGATGCTAATTGCCATCGCGATCGCCTGGACCTCGACTTCGGGTCGTGAATTTATCGGTTTCGCAAATGATTCGGTGCGTGAAACCAAGAAAGTTGTATGGCCGAAGCGTAAGCAGGCGATGCAAATGACTGCCATTGTCTTTGGCTTTGTGCTTGTAATGGCTGTTTTTCTCTGGGGAACCGACAAGTTACTCGAATTCCTGTTGTATGACATCGTGCTTGGCTGGAGATAATGATGAGCGAAAATATGCAAGACGGCGCGCAGGAATCTGCCGCAGTTGCAGCGCCTGCCAGCAAGAAACGTTGGTATGTAGTGCACGCCTATTCCGGAATGGAAAAAAGCGTGCAGCGTGCATTGACTGAGCGTATCGAGCGTGCTGGGATGCAGGATCAGTTTGGCCAAATATTGGTCCCCACGGAGGAAGTGGTCGAAGTCAAGAACGGCCAGAAAACAGTTACGGAAAGACGGTTTTTTCCAGGCTATGTGCTGGTCGAAATGGAAATGACCGACGAAACCTGGCACCTGGTTAAAAATACCAATAAAGTTACCGGATTTATCGGTGGAAAATCGAATAAACCGACGCCTGTTCCGGCGCGCGAAATCGATAAGATCATGCAGCAAATGCAGGACGGTGTCGAGAAGCCACGTCCCAAAGTTTTGTATGAAGTGGGTGAGTTGGTGCGCATCAAAGATGGTCCATTCACCGATTTCAACGGCAATGTCGAAGAAGTTTTTTACGAGAAATCTCGAGTGCGCGTCACGGTGACTATTTTCGGTCGTGCGACGCCGGTAGAGCTGGAGTTCGCTCAGGTCGAAAAAGTCTGAGTGATTTGTAGTCAAAGTATTTATAAAGCACTTACCTGGAGTGCCGCAAAGTCAAATTTGTAAAATCCAGGGAGGAGCCTTAATACGCTGCCAGCGGCAGGGGAACAGGCGATAACACTCAATCTTAGCAGGAGCCATCATGGCAAAGAAAATCATAGGTTTTATCAAGCTGCAAGTACCAGCTGGTAAAGCGAATCCATCGCCACCAATCGGTCCGGCACTTGGCCAGCGCGGCTTGAACATCATGGAGTTCTGTAAAGCGTTTAACGCACAGACGCAAGGTGTAGAGCCTGGCATGCCAATTCCTGTCGTGATTACTGCCTTTGCGGACAAGTCCTTCACTTTCGTAATGAAGACGCCGCCTGCAACTTATTTAATCAAAAAAGCGGCCGGTATTCAGAAGGGTTCGCCAAAGCCACATACTGACAAGGTCGGCAAACTGACGCGTCAGCAGGCTGAGGAAATCGCCACTTTAAAACGACCGGATCTTACGGCTGCTGACATGGATGCAGCAGTGCGTACCATTGCCGGTTCGGCACGTTCGATGGGCATCACGGTGGAGGGTCTGTAATGGCTAAGTTATCCAAGCGCGCAAAAATATTCAAAGCAAAAGTCGATCGCACCAAAGCCTATTCATATGACAGCGCAATGTCGATTGTCAAAGAGTGTGCAACTGCCAAATTCAATGAATCGATCGATGTATCGGTCCAGTTGGGCGTTGATCCGAAAAAATCCGATCAGGTTGTTCGCGGCTCGGTAGTGTTGCCGGCCGGTACAGGAAAAACAGTGCGTGTTGCTGTGTTTGCTACCGGTGAAAAGGCTGAGCAGGCGAAGGCGGCAGGTGCCGATATCGTCGGTATGGAAGATCTCGCTGAGCAAATCAAGGCTGGCAATATGCCGTTCGATATAGTGATCGCATCACCGGACACTATGCGTATCGTCGGTACGCTGGGCCAGATTCTCGGCCCCCGCGGTATGATGCCTAACCCAAAGGTCGGCACTGTTACGCCCGATGTTGCGACTGCAGTTAAGAATGCAAAAGCAGGTCAGATTCAGTACCGTACTGACAAGAGCGGTATCATTCACGCAACCATCGGCCGCAAATCGTTCAGTGATGAAGCTCTGAAATCGAACTTGCTGGCATTGATTGACGCGTTGAGCAAGGCCAAGCCTGTGTCCAGCAAAGGCGTTTACCTGCGCAAGGTTTCCATTTCGTCCACAATGGGCGTTGGTGTCCGTGTAGATCAGGGCACTCTGGTCGCCTAACTGGCAAAAGAATCAAGACCTCCTGTCTTCATGGCAAGAGGCGTAGCTTTGGGGTGGAGTTATACCGGCACATTGGAATAACTCCAGCAAGTCAAAGACCGTTGGGCGGCGCACTATTAATTATGTGCAATGTTAAACCGCTTATGCGTAATCGTAAGTGCCCAGCGCAGATGGTGTACCCGATCAAGTTTTGTAGTCTCTACGCTGGTTTGTCAGCTTTGAACTCCTAACTTCGGACGCCGTGTTCGAACCGATGCAAGATGGCTGTTCGCTTATGAATAGTATGTTGCGCATCATAATTGGAGGTTGACCGTGAGTCTCAATCTGAATGACAAAAAGGCCGTCGTCGCTGAAATCTCTGCAAAAATAACATCTGCACAGACTATCGTCGTGGCTGAATATCGTGGCATCCAGGTTAGTCATTTGACACAATTACGTGCCAAAGCCCGTGCTCAGGGCGTGTACTTGCGAGTGTTGAAAAATACACTGGCGCGTCGCGCAGTTGAGGGCACGGCATTTGCAAGCCTCGCCACCGAAATGACCGGCCCGTTGATCTATTCGATCTCCGAGGATGCCGTTGCTGCTGCCAAAGTTATTCATGACTTTGCCAAGGGCAATGACAAGCTGGTTGTAAAGGCAGGTAACTACGCAGGAAAGTCGCTTGATAAAGCGGGTGTTGCTGCGTTGGCAAGTATTCCTAGCCGTGAGGTTCTGCTGGCCCAAGTACTGGGTATGATGCAGGCGCCGGTTGCAGGTTTTGCGCGTGGCTTGGCTGCTTTGGCAGCAAAGAAAGAAGCAGAGACAGCATAATTTGCTAAGTGTTTGGCAATATGTTCTCGGCGTTATTTTTTGTCAAATCGATTAGATGTAAATACAGAATCAATTTAGGAGTTTCAAATGGCAATTAGCAAAGACGATATCCTTGAAGCAGTAGGCGCAATGTCTGTAATGGACTTGAATGACTTGGTCAAGGCGTTTGAAGAGAAGTTCGGCGTTTCAGCAGCTGCAATGTCAGTTGCGGGTCCTGCAGCCGGTGCTGCTGTTGTTGAAGAGCAAACAGAATTCACCGTAGTTCTGACTGAATTTGGCGCTAACAAAGTCAGCGTTATTAAAGCAGTTCGTGAACTCACTGGCTTGGGCTTGAAAGAAGCAAAAGACTTGGTTGATGGCGCACCGAAGCCAGTTAAAGAATCCGTGTCGAAAGCGGATGCAGAAGCAGCAAAGAAAAAACTGGAAGAAGCTGGCGCAAAAGCCGAAATCAAGTAATTCCAGTTCGTCAGCGCATATTGCTGCGCCGGAGTCAAAATGCAGAATTCTCTCTGAAAAGAGAGGATTCTGCTTTGGCTCCTTTGTCGTTTCGGTTTTTTATATAGCTGTGCGCAATAGTCAAAGTGTTGTTTCCGCTAAGCCAAGTTGATCTCGAAGGGTTGAGACTTGAGGTTTCGTAGATTTATAGGCATTGCTTGCCGGCCTCGAATCCTGAATTCTCTATCCTTTCTGTCACTCACGGAGTGTCCATGCATTACTCATTTACCGAGAAAAAGCGTATTCGTAAATCATTCGCGAAGCGTGCTAACGTTCATCCAGTTCCGTTCTTATTGGCGACTCAACTTGAATCATATCTAGGCTTCTTGCAAACGGAAAAAACACCTTCCCAGCGCAAAAATGAGGGCTTGCAGTCGGCCTTCACATCGATTTTCCCAATCGTGTCGCACAATGGCTTTGCTCGCCTCGAATTTTTATCATACGTTTTGGGTGATCCACCGTTTGACGTAAAAGAGTGTCAGCAACGCGGCTTGACCTATGCATCGCCTTTGCGTGCCAAGGTGCGGTTGGTGATTCTCGATAAGGAATCGCCTACCAAGCCAGTGGTCAAGGAAATGAAAGAGCAGGAAGTGTACATGGGCGAGTTGCCGCTCATGACGACAACCGGGTCTTTCGTTATCAATGGCACAGAGCGTGTCATCGTTTCTCAGTTGCACCGTTCTCCAGGTGTATTTTTTGAGCATGACAGGGGCAAGACACACTCTTCCGGCAAGTTACTGTTTTCTGCCCGCATCATTCCTTACCGTGGTTCGTGGCTTGATTTTGAATTTGATCCGAAAGACATTCTGTTTTTCCGTGTCGACCGCCGTCGCAAGATGCCGGTGACGATCTTGCTCAAAGCTATTGGAATGAGTCCTGAGCAAATTCTTGCCAATTTCTTCGTCTTTGACAATTTCATGCTTCGCTCGGATGGGGCGGAGATGGAATTTGTGGCGGAACGTCTGCGCGGTGAAGTTGCGCGCTTTGACGTGGTTGACAAGTCTGGCAAATCGCTGGTGACAAAGGACAAGCGCATCAATGCCAAGCAAGTGCGCGAAATCGAAGCCGCAGGCATCAAGCACCTGTCGGTGCCGGAGGATTATTTGCTCGGGCGCGTGCTGGCCAAGAATATAGTCAATGCCGATACTGGCGAAATCGTAGCCAGCGCCAACGATGAACTTACTGAAGAGTTGCTGGCACGTTTGCGTGAAGCCAATATTGCCGAATTGCAAACGCTATACACCAACGACCTGGATCAGGGTGGATACATATCGCAAACTCTGCGTGCGGATGACACCAGCGATCAGATGGCGGCAAAGGTTGCGATTTATCGGATGATGCGCCCTGGTGAGCCGCCTACTGAAGATTCTGTCGAGGCATTATTCAACGGCTTGTTCTATAACGAAGATCGTTATGATCTGTCAGCAGTCGGCCGCATGAAGTTTAATCGGCGCATTGGACGTGATGAACTGACAGGTTCAATGACATTGTCGAATGAAGACGTACTTGCGGTCATCAAGATTCTGGTTGAGCTGCGCAATGGTCGCGGTGAAGTCGATGATATCGACCATCTGGGCAATCGGCGTGTTCGCTGCGTTGGCGAACTGGCTGAAAATCAGTTCCGCGCCGGCTTGGTGCGTGTCGAGCGCGCTGTCAAGGAGCGTCTGGGTCAAGCGGAGGCTGATAATTTGATGCCGCACGACCTGATCAACTCTAAACCGATTTCCGCCGCCATTCGTGAGTTTTTCGGCTCGTCGCAGTTGTCGCAGTTTATGGATCAGACCAACCCATTGTCTGAAATCACCCATAAACGCCGCGTTTCAGCTCTTGGCCCGGGCGGCTTGACGCGGGAGCGGGCTGGTTTTGAAGTGCGCGACGTGCATCCGACCCATTACGGTCGAGTCTGTCCGATTGAAACGCCGGAAGGACCGAACATTGGTTTGATCAATTCGCTGGCCCTGTATGCGCGCCTGAACGAATACGGTTTCCTGGAGACGCCATATCGTAAAGTGGAGGGCAGCAAAATAACCAGCCAGATCGATTATTTGTCGGCGATCGAAGAGGGCCGCTATATTATCGCGCAGGCGAATGCGACCATCGATGGCACCGGCAGACTGTCGGATGAGCTGGTTTCCGCGCGTGAGGCGGGCGAAACTTTGCTGGTATCCCCAGAGCGTATTCAGTACATGGACGTGGCACCTGGCCAAGTCGTGTCGGTGGCAGCCTCACTTATTCCATTCCTGGAACACGATGATGCGAACCGCGCGTTGATGGGTGCCAATATGCAGCGTCAAGCAGTGCCTTGCCTGCGCCCTGAGAAGGCGTTTGTCGGAACCGGGATTGAGCGCACCGTTGCGATCGACTCCGGAACTACGGTACAGGCGTTGCGCGGCGGTGTAGTCGATTATATCGACGCGGGTCGGGTTGTGATCCGTGTCAATGATGATGAGGCGACGGCCGGCGAAGTGGGTGTGGATATCTATAATCTGATCAAATATACACGCTCGAACCAGAATACCAACATCAATCAGCGTCCGATCGTCAAAGTCGGTGACCGCGTTGCCAAGAATGACGTCATTGCTGACGGCGCTTCGACCGATCTTGGCGAGTTGGCGCTCGGCCAAAACATGCTGGTCGCATTTATGCCATGGAATGGTTTGAATTTCGAGGATTCGATTCTGATTTCCGAGAAGGTGGTGGAAGATGACCGGTATACCTCAATTCATATCGAGGAATTGTCGGTTGTTGCGCGCGATACCAAACTCGGTGCCGAAGAGATAACGCGCGACATCTCCAACCTGGCCGAGAATCAATTGGCGCGTCTGGATGAGGCCGGTATCGTTTATATCGGTGCGGAAGTTACCGCTGGCGATACGCTGGTCGGTAAGGTGACGCCTAAAGGCGAGACGCAATTGACGCCGGAAGAAAAATTGCTGCGTGCAATTTTCGGTGAAAAGGCATCCGATGTGAAAGACACCTCGCTGCGTGTGCCTTCCGGGATGATCGGCACTGTCATTGATGTGCAGGTATTTACACGCGAAGGGATCCAACGCGACAAACGCGCTCAGCAAATTATCGACGACGAATTAAAACGTTACCGCCTCGATTTGAACGATCAGTTGCGAATCGTCGAAGGTGACGCGTTCCAGCGTATGGAAAAAATGCTGATTGGCAAGACAGTCAATGGCGGCCCGAAGAAATTGGCCAAAGGTGCGAAAGTCACCAAGGAATACTTGGCTGACCTCGATAAATACCACTGGTTTGATATCCGTCCTGCCGACGATGAGAGTGCAAATGCGCTGGAGGCGATCAAGGAATCCATCGCCGAGAAACGGCATCAGTTCGATCTCGATTTTGAAGAAAAGCGTACCAAGTTGACGCAAGGCGATGATTTGCCGCCAGGTGTGCAAAAGATGGTCAAGGTTTATCTGGCCGTCAAGCGTCGCCTGCAGTCCGGCGACAAGATGGCTGGCCGCCATGGCAACAAGGGTGTGGTATCACGGATTATTCCTGTAGAAGACATGCCTTATATGGCTGACGGTACGCCAGCGGATGTTGTGCTGAATCCGTTGGGTGTGCCATCGCGCATGAACGTTGGTCAGGTTTTGGAAGTCCATCTGGGCTGGGCTGCTAAAGGTCTTGGGCTGCGTATCGGCGAAATGCTGAAGATACAGGCCAAGGCAGCCGAATTGCGCAAGTTCCTGGCCTCAATTTACAACGAGACAGGCCGGAGCGAGGATCTGGACAGCTTCTCGGATGATGAGATTCTCGATCTCGCCAATAACCTCAAGAATGGCGTGCCTTTTGCAACGCCTGTATTTGATGGCGCGAACGAAGAAGAAATCGGCCGCATGCTTGATTTGGCCTATCCGGACCCGGTTGCAAAACAGCTCGGGATGACGCCATCTAAAAATCAGGTGACGATGTACGATGGTCGCACCGGCGAAGCGTTCGAGCGTTCGGTAACTGTTGGTTACATGCACATGCTGAAACTGCATCACCTGGTTGATGACAAAATGCATGCGCGTTCCACCGGGCCGTATTCGCTGGTTACCCAGCAGCCTTTGGGCGGCAAGGCGCAATTCGGCGGTCAACGTTTCGGCGAGATGGAAGTTTGGGCTCTGGAAGCGTATGGCGCCTCGTATGTGTTGCAGGAGATGTTGACAGTCAAGTCCGATGACGTGAACGGCCGTACCAAAGTATACGAAAACCTCGTCAAGGGCGATCACGTCATTGACGCCGGCATGCCTGAATCCTTCAATGTGTTAGTGAAGGAAATCCGTTCGCTGGGCATCGACATTGATTTAGAGCGCAACTAATCGGATTGCCGGATCATGACGGTCATCAACCGGCTGTCGTGATCCGGGCACGGTTTCGAGCCCCTGAGGCTCAGTCTTAATAATGAATTTTTTCACGCCAACCTGGAGTGATACATGAAAGCACTGCTCGATTTATTCAAGCAAGTTCAGCAAAATGAACAATTTGACGCGATTAAAATCGGCCTCGCGTCGCCGGAAAAAATCCGTTCCTGGTCATACGGGGAAGTTAAAAAGCCCGAAACCATCAACTACCGCACCTTCAAGCCGGAACGCGATGGTCTGTTCTGCGCCAAGATATTCGGCCCGATCAAGGATTATGAATGCCTGTGCGGCAAGTACAAGCGTCTGAAGCACCGCGGCGTCATCTGTGAGAAATGTGGAGTTGAAGTCACGCTGGCCAAGGTGCGTCGTGAGCGCATGGGACACATCGAACTTGCTTCGCCGACTGCGCATATCTGGTTCCTGAAGTCGCTGCCATCGCGTTTGGGGATGGTACTCGATATGACCTTGCGCGATATTGAGCGCGTACTGTATTTCGAGGCCTATGTTGTCACAGATCCTGGCATGACGCCGCTGAAAAAGTGTCAGATCATGTCGGAAGACGATTACGCCGCCAAATACGACGAGTACGGTGACGACTTTACCGCTTACATGGGTGCAGAGGGCATTCGTGAACTGTTGCGCTCGATCGATATACACCGCGATGCAGAAACGCTGCGCGTCGAACTGAAAGAATCGAAGTCCGAAGCCAAGATCAAGAAATACGCAAAGCGCCTGAAAGTACTCGAAGCGTTCCAGCGTTCCGGCATCAAGCCGGACTGGATGATCATGGAAGTGTTGCCGGTGCTGCCACCCGAACTGCGTCCATTGGTGCCGCTGGATGGCGGTCGCTTTGCAACTTCCGACTTGAACGACCTGTATCGCCGCGTCATCAACCGCAACAACCGCTTGAAGCGTTTGATGGAATTGCGCGCACCGGAAATTATCACCCGCAATGAAAAGCGGATGTTGCAGGAAGCAGTCGATTCTTTGCTGGACAACGGTCGTCGCGGCAAAGCGATGACTGGCGCCAATAAGCGTCCGCTGAAATCGCTGGCCGAGATGATCAAGGGCAAGGGCGGTCGCTTCCGTCAGAACTTGCTGGGCAAACGTGTCGATTACTCCGGTCGTTCGGTGATTGTGGTCGGTCCGCAGTTGAAATTGCATCAGTGCGGCTTGCCGAAACTGATGGCGCTTGAACTGTTCAAACCCTTCATTTTCAACAAGCTGGAACTGATGGGCTTGGCGACCACGATCAAGGCCGCCAAGAAGCTTGTCGAGATTCAAGAGCCGGTGGTATGGGACATCTTGGAAGACGTGATCCGCGAACATCCGGTGATGCTGAACCGTGCGCCGACGCTGCACCGTTTGGGTATCCAGGCGTTCGAGCCAGTCCTGATCGAAGGCAAGGCAATCCAGCTGCATCCGCTGGTCTGTGCGGCGTTCAACGCCGACTTCGATGGCGATCAGATGGCGGTCCACGTACCATTGTCGATCGAAGCGCAGATGGAAGCACGCACATTGATGCTGGCTTCCAACAACATCCTGTTCCCATCCAATGGCGAACCGTCGATCGTGCCGTCCCAGGATATCGTGCTGGGCCTGTATTACGCGACTCGTGAAAAGATCAACGGCAAGAACGAAGGCATGATGTTCCCGGACGTATCGGAAGTGATTCGTGCCTACGACAACAAGGAAGTCGAACTGACGTCCCGGGTTACCGTGCGCATTACCGAATACCCGAAAGATGCTGTTACCGGCGAATTTGTCAAGACAGTGACGCGTTATGAAACCACGATCGGTCGTGCGATTCTGTCGGAAATTCTGCCGAAGGGTCTGCCGTTCTCGGTGCTGAACCGTGCGCTGAAGAAGAAAGAAATTTCGAAACTGATCAACACTTCGTTCCGCAAATGCGGCTTGCGCGCTACCGTTGTGTTTGCTGACCAGTTGATGCAATCGGGTTTCCGTTTGGCGACCCGTGCCGGTATTTCGATTTGTATCGACGACATGCTGGTGCCGCCTCAAAAAGCGGCTATGATTGCCGCAGCCGAACATGAGGTCAAGCAGATCGAACAGCAGTATTCATCCGGCTTGGTGACCTCCGGCGAGCGCTATAACAAAGTGGTGGATATCTGGGGCAAGACCGGTGATGAGGTCGGCAAGGCGATGATGGACCAACTCAAAGTTGAAGATGTCATCAAGCGCGATGGCGTCAAGTCGACTCAGGAATCCTTCAACGCCATTTACATGATGGCGGATTCCGGTGCCCGTGGTTCGGCAGCACAGATTCGCCAGTTGGCGGGTATGCGTGGACTGATGGCCAAACCGGATGGCTCGATTATCGAGACGCCGATTACCGCCAACTTCCGCGAAGGCTTGAATGTTCTGCAGTACTTCATCTCCACTCACGGTGCGCGTAAAGGCTTGGCGGATACCGCACTGAAGACCGCGAACTCCGGCTACCTGACGCGTCGACTAGTCGATGTGACGCAGGATCTGGTTGTGATTGAGGACGATTGCGGCACTTCGAATGGCGCAGTCATGAAGGCGCTGGTCGAAGGCGGCGAAGTCATTGAAGCATTGCGCGATCGTATTTTGGGTCGGGTAGCGGTAAACGACATCATCAATCCGGAAACACAGGCCACCCTGTATGAATCAGGCACTTTGCTTGACGAAGACATGGTTGAAGAGATTGAACTCCTGGGGATTGATGAAGTCAAGGTTCGCACGCCACTGACATGCGATACCCGTTTCGGCCTGTGTGGGAAGTGTTATGGCCGCGATCTTGGTCGCGGTGTGCTGGTCAATGCAGGCGAAGCTGTCGGTGTGATTGCTGCCCAATCGATCGGTGAGCCGGGTACCCAGTTGACGATGCGTACTTTCCACATTGGTGGTGCAGCATCGCGTGCGGCAGTTGCATCCGGTGTCGAGGCCAAATCCAGCGGCACCATCCGTTTCACTGCGACAATGCGGTATGTCACAAATGGTAAGGGCGACCAGATCGTCATTTCCCGTTCCGGTGAAGTTCTGATTACCGACGATTATGGCCGCGAGCGCGAGCGCCACAAGGTGCCGTACGGCGCTACTCTCGCAGTCAAGGATGGGATGGTCATCAAGGCTGGTGTTTTGTTGGCGACCTGGGATCCGCTGACGCGTCCGATCATCACCGAGTATGCCGGCACTGTGCGTTTCGAGAATGTCGAAGAAGGCGTAACCGTAGCCAAGCAAGTGGATGAAGTGACTGGTCTTTCCACTCTGGTTGCAATCGATGCAAAGCGCCGCGGGTCCGTCACCAAGACACTGCGTCCGCAAGTCAAGCTGTTGAATGAGCAAGGCGAAGAAGTGAAGATCGCAGGCACCGAACATGCGGTGACGATCGGTTTCCAGGTGGGTGCGCTGATCACCGTCAAAGACGGCCAGCAAGTATCCATGGGTGAGGTGCTGGCACGTATTCCGACCGAATCGCAAAAAACACGCGATATCACCGGTGGTTTGCCGCGTGTCGCCGAGTTGTTTGAAGCTCGCTCGCCGAAGGATGCTGGTATGTTGGCGGAAGTTACCGGTACCGTTGCGTTCGGTAAGGAAACCAAAGGCAAGCAGCGGCTTGAAATTACCGATATGGACGGTAACAAGCACGAGTTCCTGATTACCAAGGACAAGCAAGTATTGGTGCATGATGGCCAAGTCGTAAATAAAGGTGAGATGATTGTTGACGGCCCAGCTGATCCACAAGATATCTTGCGTTTGTTGGGGATTGAAGCGCTAGCACGTTATATCGTTGACGAAGTGCAAGATGTATATCGTTTGCAAGGCGTGAAGATCAATGATAAGCACATTGAAGTGATCGTTCGTCAGATGTTGCGACGAGTGCAAATTGTCGATGCAGGCGATGCCAACTACATCGTCGGTGAGCAGGTTGAGCGTTCGGAGTTGCTGGATGAGAATGATCGCGTAATTGCGGCAGGCAAGATCCCGGCGACATATGAAAATATCCTGCTCGGTATTACCAAAGCATCGCTATCGACTGATTCCTTCATTTCCGCTGCTTCCTTCCAGGAAACAACACGCGTTCTGACGGAAGCGGCCATCATGGGCAAGCGCGACGGCCTGCGCGGGTTGAAGGAAAACGTAATCGTTGGTCGCTTGATCCCGGCAGGTACGGGCCTGGCGTTTCACCGTGCACGCAAGCTGAAAGAAACCTGGGAAGCAGAAGAGCGTACTGCACTCTTGCAATCCGAAAAGGCCGCACGTATCAGCGAGGCTGAAAACGATATTACAGAAGTGAGTGGCAGTGCGGACGGTGAAGTATAGCCTGACGCGTTTGTGAATAACTTGACAGCGCCGGAGTCTGACTCCGGTGCTGTTTTCTTATAGCTAGTCAAAATTTGATTTGGGATAACCGAAACGAAGCTGTTGCATTTAACGAGATGTTTTTTTATACCGGCGGTTCGTCATGTCTAACTATAAAGCAGCAAGTGGTTTGTAATTGTGGTGTCGAGTAGATATTTTGAAACATGGAAACCATAAGCAGTATTATATTTTTCCCGGAATATCTGTGCGCTAGATAGTATTATTTTTGCCATACTCCATCTATTGCTTGCTGTGACATCGGCTGCCAGCCAAAAATTTTGGCTATGTTTTAGCTCCAACTTTACTGGATGGATTGCTTGAGCTTTTGAATATTTCAGCAGTAATGGATGTAAATTATCATTCAAAAATAATGCATTTGTTGACTGCTGTTTTACACTGGTTTAGACTAGTCAGTTCTCGATTTTATGCTAAGCGCATTTTGCCAAGGCCTTTGTTTTTGAGGTTTTGATCAAGTGGCGTACTGGATGCGCTGTTGTACCAAGTATGTGTCCCTCAGTATGGATTTTGGGGCCATGTTATTAATGTTGTAATTTTGTTGGATTTATAACGATGCCAACCATCAATCAATTGATTCGCCAGCCACGCGTTTCCGCGCGTGTCAAGAGCAAATCGCCGGCGCTGGAAAACAGCCCGCAAAAGCGCGGAGTATGCACTCGCGTTTATACAACAACACCTAAAAAGCCAAACTCGGCTTTGCGGAAAGTGGCTAAAGTACGTCTCACCAACGGTTTCGAGGTTATCTCGTACATCGGTGGTGAGGGCCATAATCTGCAAGAGCACAGCGTGGTTCTGCTGCGAGGCGGTCGTGTCAAGGACTTGCCGGGTGTTCGTTATCACATGGTGCGCGGCGCACTAGATACGCAGGGCGTTAAGGATCGTAAGCAGTCACGGTCTAAATACGGCACCAAGCGCGCTAAGGCTGCCAAGAAGTAATCATTCCCGCTGTTTCTATTGCTAGCGGAGTTGTTGTCGGTCCCGAATGGGCCGAGTAAGTGAGTGGTCATGATGGTCATTCGCGAATGCACCTTGAGTGTGTTCAACTGAAGATATAAAGGAATCGAAATGCCACGTCGTCGTGAAGTCCCAAAGCGAGAAATTCTGCCGGATCCAAAATTCGGTAATGTTGATGTCGCAAAATTTGTGAATGTTTTAATGCTTTCAGGTAAGAAATCTGTCGCTGAAAATATCATCTATGGTGCATTTGAGCATATTCAGAGCAAGTCAGGAAAAGATCCGCTGGAAGTGTTTGCTGCTGCTATTGGCAACTGCAAGCCGATGGTTGAGGTGAAGTCCCGTCGGGTTGGTGGTGCCAATTATCAAGTTCCTGTCGAAGTGCGTCCGGTTCGTCGGATGGCATTGTCCATGCGCTGGTTGCGCGAGGCGGCTAACAAGCGCAGTGAGAAGTCCATGCCGCAACGCCTTGGTGGTGAATTGCTGGAGGCCGCAGAAGGTCGCGGCGGCGCAATGAAAAAGCGCGATGAGGTTCATCGTATGGCTGATGCGAATAAGGCGTTCTCGCATTTTCGCTTTTAACTGATTAAGCGATCGCTCCTTCAGGCGCATGAAGGCTGCTATCTGCGTGTTTAATTTGTTCGAAACCGGGCACATTTTTTCGGAAAATGGCGCTCGGTTTTGTACATTAAAAATTTAGGATTGAATATGGCTCGCAAGACCCCCATTGAGCGCTACCGCAATATCGGTATTTCTGCTCATATTGATGCTGGCAAGACAACTACGACTGAGCGTGTCTTGTTCTATACCGGCGTGAATCACAAGATTGGTGAGGTGCACGACGGTGCCGCCACTATGGACTGGATGGAGCAGGAGCAAGAGCGTGGCATCACGATCACGTCCGCTGCTACCACATGCTTCTGGAAGGGTATGGCCAATAATTTTCCAGAGCACCATATTAATATTATTGACACTCCGGGCCACGTCGATTTCACCATCGAAGTTGAGCGTTCGATGCGCGTCCTTGATGGCGCCTGCATGGTGTACTGTGCCGTTGGCGGTGTGCAGCCGCAGTCCGAGACGGTGTGGCGTCAGGCCAATAAGTACAAGGTGCCGCGTTTGGCATTTGTCAACAAAATGGACCGCACTGGCGCAAACTTCTTCAAGGTCTACGAGCAGATGCGTGCTCGATTGAAGGCTAATCCCATCCCGTTGCAAATCCCGATTGGCGCGGAAGAAAATTTCCTGGGCGTGGTCGATCTGGTCAAAATGAAGGCAATCTATTGGGATGATGCCTCGCAAGGCATGAAATTCGATTACCGCGAAATTCCGGCTGAACTCATGGATACGGCCAAAGAATGGCGTGAAAAGATGGTGGAAGCGGCGGCTGAAGCCACAGAAGAGTTGATGAACAAATACTTGGATGAGGGCGATTTGTCTGAGGCCGATATTAAAGCAGCCCTGCGTCAGCGTACCATTGCAAGTGAAATAGTGCCGATGATGTGCGGTACTGCATTCAAAAACAAAGGTGTGCAAGCCATGCTGGATGGCGTAATCGAGTATCTGCCATCGCCAGTCGATATTCCGCCTGTTGGTGGCCTGGATGAAGACGATCAGCCGACCAGCCGTAAAGCAGCTGATGATGAAAAATTTTCGGCGCTCGCATTCAAGATCATGACCGATCCGTTTGTCGGTCAGCTGATTTTTTTCCGCGTGTATTCAGGCATGGTGAAGTCGGGCGATACGGTATTCAATCCAGTCAAAAACAAAAAAGAGCGACTCGGCCGTATCCTCCAGATGCATGCCAACCAGCGCGAAGAAATCAAAGAAGTGCACGCAGGCGATATCGCTGCAGCTGTAGGGTTGAAAGAAGCGACTACCGGCGAAACTTTGTGCGATCCAGGCTCTATCATTACGCTGGAGCGCATGGTGTTCCCTGAGCCTGTGATTTCACAGGCCGTGGAGCCAAAGACCAAGCAAGATCAGGAAAAAATGGGCCTGGCGCTGAACCGTCTGGCGCAGGAAGATCCATCGTTTCGCGTCAAATCTGACGAGGAATCGGGGCAAACCATCATCTCCGGCATGGGCGAATTACACCTCGATATTATCGTTGACCGTATGCGTCGCGAATTTAACGTCGAGGCAACAGTAGGCAAGCCGCAGGTAGCGTATCGTGAAACTATCCGCAAGACTTGCGAAGAAATTGAAGGCAAGTTCGTCAAGCAGTCTGGTGGCCGCGGTCAATACGGACATGTTGTACTGAAAATCGAGCCGCAGGAGCCGGGCAAGGGATTCGAGTTCGTTGATGCGATCAAGGGCGGCACCGTTCCGCGTGAATATATTCCTGCAGTTGAAAAAGGTATCAGGGAAACATTAACTTCTGGTGTCATGGCCGGCTATCCGGTCGTGGACGTCAAGGTTACATTGTTTTTCGGTTCGTATCACGATGTCGATTCGAATGAAAATGCCTTCCGGATGGCAGCTTCCATGGCTTTCAAGGATGGTTGTCGCAAGGCGAGTCCCGTTATCCTAGAGCCGATGATGGCAGTGGAAGTGGAGACACCTGAGGATTACGCGGGTACCGTGATGGGGGATTTGTCTTCCCGTCGAGGGATGGTTCAAGGCATGGATGAAATTGCAGGCGGCGGCGGTAAGGTCATACGCGCGGAAGTTCCGCTATCAGAAATGTTCGGCTACTCGACATCGTTGCGATCTGCAACGCAGGGGCGTGCAACATACACGATGGAATTCAAGCATTACGCTGAAGCCCCAAAAAATGTAGCTGACGCAATCGTTACTGCCAAAAGCAAATAAGCATTCAATTTGCATTCCTCACTCTGCAAAGAGTGAGTTTCTAAACAAATATTTAAATCGTTCTTTTGAAGGAAATTTTAAAATGGCAAAAAGCAAGTTTGAGCGGACCAAGCCGCACGTGAATGTGGGCACGATTGGACACGTCGATCACGGCAAGACCACGCTGACGGCAGCGATTGCCACCGTATTGTCGAAGAAATTTGGCGGCGAAGCCAAAGG
>JAUYNR010000019.1 GCA_030698225.1 Oxalobacteraceae bacterium
TTGTCCATCGGCTCGCAGTTTCGATCCACGCTTCCTCCCCACGGTCGGTCACCCTTCCGCAGTTGCGCTTCACTTCGTTCGCTGTGGTCAGCTTACGGGAGGACTTGCACCTCCAAGATTGCGCCCATGCTGGGCGCACAAAAAAAAAGCACCACGATCTCTCGTAGGTGCTTGATTATCTATTGCAAAGTATTCTGGCTCCCCGACCTGGACTCGAACCAGGGACCTGCGGATTAACAGTCCGTCGCTCTACCAACTGAGCTATCAGGGAATTGTACCTGCTTTAACTTGAGCATGCATCGTCAAAACAAGCAGAAGATTATAACAGAGTTAAATTTTGATGCACATAATCTTATTACTTAACTACAAACATTCCAGCAAAAAATTTTCGCAAATAAACATCGTCCTATCCAGCCATGAATTGGCAGAGCTCCTTTTGATTTTATCAAATCAAGAATCTTTTTAAGAAACCCTAAAGTTTCTTAAACAAGACCCGCTAATTTGTTGCGCTTTGATACGTCTCTGAATGTTTTTTTAGATTTGAGCCGCAACAAACATCGCCGACCGGTGCTCACAAGCGCTTCGGTGGCGATTGCTGCTCAGGCAAACATATCTTCATTGCTCGTTGTTTGTAAGACAAACAATGACGGGATTCATGGCGCCTATACTCACAAAAAATAACGAATAGAGCTTATTTACCCCGTCTGATTAAAGCATCAGTATCCATATTATCTGGACGTAAGGATTATTTAATTTCGACGGAGAATCACATGACAGAAAATGACATAATTGCCGAGATTCGTGATGCGAACCTAAGTTACCTGATGCTTGCACAGCAGATGATTCGCTTTGATAAGGCTACTGCTATTTTTCGCCTTGGTTTGAGCATGGAAATTGCTGATCTGATTGATGGATTGAACAATGCCCAAATTCTCAGGCTTGCGAATACCAACATGATGCTGGCTCGCTTCAGGTTTGATGACAGTGCCATCCTGATGATGCTGACCAACCACAACAAGGAGCGCTCACAAGCCCAATCGCACGCAGCGATCTTGATGGCAGGACATCCGATTGAAGAAATAATGTAGTTACGGCCATCATGTCAAAAAAAAGTGTCATGGCAGAAGCTAATGAAATTAAGACTGCGATCGAACTCATTAAGCTGGGAGCGCGACTCCAATTGCTGGAGAGTGAAACCACGCTTTCTCGCGAGCGATTACTGAATCTATACAAGGAGATCAAGGGCTTGTCACCGCCAAAAGGTATGCTTCCCTTCTCTACTGACTGGTTTTTAACTTGGCAGCCAAATATTCACGCATCATTATTTATCAATATTCACAAATACCTAGTTGACCACGCCGGCGTTTCCGGTGTGGTGGCATTGATTAAAGCTTATAAGCTTTATCTTGAACAGATACAATTCCATTCCAAGCCGGGTGACGAATCGGTGTTTTCACTTACACGGGCGTGGACATTGGTACGTTTTTTCGATAGTAAAATGCTTGCAACTGCATGTTGCGTCAAATGTGGCGGTAATTTTATCGTCCATGCGTTTGATTTAAGTGACGACTATCAGTGCGGCCTGTGCCATATTCCGTCACGCGCAGGAAAAACCAAAAAAGTCAAAGCGAACGAATCGATACCCGATATGTCGTTGACTTGATTGTTGCAAGGATATGTATTTTGAGTAATGGGAGTTCGTTTCCTGCCATTGTAGCGCGCAGCAGATATTTCGTTAATCTTCCGGCAATTCGAGCACTGCTGATTCAATTTATCAGTTTTTTTTTCGCATTCATATTGCTTCCCACCATTTGGCTATTGTTTGGTATCCGCAACGACATTATATTTACATCTTTGCTACAGGGCGTAATCGCGATGTCCCTCTCGTATTGGCGCCAGATGGCTCCTTGGTGGCGGCCAATACAATTCGTCTTTCCTTGCGCGTTGGTACTGACCCTTTCACTGCAAATTCCAGCTGGCTTTTTTCTTGCTGCGTTTGTGTTTTTACTCGGATTTTTTTGGACGACATTTCGTACCCAAGTCCCTTTTTACCCATCGAACTCCAAAGTTTGGGACTCAATTGAAAAGCTTCTGCCTCATGACAAGCAGATTCGGATGATAGACATTGGCAGCGGCTTAGGAAGTTTGATCCTGACTCTTGCTGCACGACGCCCTGAAAGTGCCTTCATCGGAATTGAACTGGCCCCCCTGCCTTGGCTGATAAGCAGGTTACGCGCCGCATTCCAAAAAAGTACTGCACACTTTATTCGCGGCGATTACGAGCATCGTTCGCTTGCAGGCTATGACGTGGTATTTGCCTACCTATCTCCTGCGGCAATGCCTGCGCTCTGGCGACAGGCTGCCCTAGAAATGAAGCCCGGTACGCTGTTACTAAGTTATGAGTTTTCAATTCCGGAAGCAAGCCCGAGCCTCATTATTTCTCCAGAATTTGGTGGGCCGGATCTGTACGGTTGGCGCATGTGAAGTGCGTTTATCGTTTCGTTTTAGTTAGACATTGACTCAAGTTTGTGTAGTATTTGCCGTTCACAACATCATTAAAACTTTATAAAATCCATTCGGCAACCCGTAGTGGCAAGTCGCTTTTTACATCAAAAAATAGTGATGTGTTAATAGAATTACCTGACCCCCGACTTGATTGCTGGAGAGTAAGCACGTGTTAGTAATTATTGGATATATTATTGTTATTGCCTCTGTTTTTGGCGGCTTTGCCATAGCCGGTGGACATCTGGCATCACTCCTGCAACCTGTTGAATTATTAATGATTGGCGGTGGTGCGGCCGGGGCATTTTTAGTTGGTAACAATAGCAAGGCGATCAAGGCAACCCTTAAGGCAATTCCGACTATATTCAAGGGCTCAAAATATAGTAAGGCTTTATACATGGAATTGATGTCTTTGCTTTTTGAAATATTAAGCAAAGTGCGTAAGGAAGGACTGATGTCCATTGAGGGCGATGTCGAATCACCCGAACAAAGCCCGATTTTCAACAAGTATCCGAATATTCTCCTTGATCATCATATCGTTGAGTTCATGACGGACTACCTCAGATTAATGGTTTCCGGAAATATGGATGCCTTCCAGATCGAGAACCTAATGGACAATGAACTAGAGACGCATCACCACGAAGGCGAAGTTGCCGCACACTGCATTGCCAAGCTTGGTGACGGTCTGCCAGCCTTCGGTATCGTCGCTGCGGTCATGGGCGTGGTACATACGATGGCATCTGTGGGTCTTCCACCTGCCGAATTAGGTATCCTCATCGCAAATGCTTTGGTAGGAACCTTTCTGGGAATTTTGCTGGCATACGGATTTGTTGGCCCACTAGCAGGATTGTTAGAACAAAAACTGCAAGAATCCTCAAAAATACTGCAGTGTGTCAAAGTAACATTGCTCGCCAGTCTGAACGGCTATGCTCCTGCATTAGCAGTTGAATTTGGTAGAAAAGTATTATTTTCAACTGAGCGTCCAACTTTTATCGAGTTGGAAGACCACGTCAAACAAGCCAAATCAAAATGATCATAGGTGTTTTTCAGGAACTGATTTATGGCAGATGACGCACCGCGCCCGATAATTGTTAAGCGTATAAAAAAAACTGCTGGTGGTCACCATGGCGGCGCCTGGAAAATTGCCTATGCTGATTTTGTTACGGCAATGATGGCGTTTTTTCTTTTGATGTGGCTGCTGGGTTCCACTGCTCAGGGTACTTTACAAGGTATTGCAGAATACTTCCAAACACCGCTTAAAGTGGCAATGGCAGGTGGTTCTGGGAGCGGCGACAGCTCAAGCATTATAAAGGGTGGGGGCAAAGACCTGACACGGCAAGATGGCCAAGTCAAACTTCATGATGGCCCCGCACAAAAGAAAGGTTATGATCTGAAAGAGGCAGAAAAAGCGCTTGAAAGGCTTGAAGCAAGTCGGTTAAAGGGATTAAAAAATCTTATTGAGGCACACATAGCAGCGCATCCGATGCTGAAGCAGTTCAAAAATCAATTGTTGCTCGACATTACCTCTGAGGGTTTGCGAATTCAGATTGTTGATGAACAAAACCGGCCTATGTTTTCTTCCGCAAAGGCTGATCTGCAACCGTACACTAAGGTAATCCTGCATGAAATTGGCGCAGTTCTGAATCAAGTCCCAAACAAGATAAGTTTGTCGGGACATACGGATGCCGCACCTTATTCAAGCGGAGAAAAAGCTTACAGCAACTGGGAACTCTCTGCCGACCGAGCCAATGCTTCTCGAAGGGAATTGATTGCTGGCGGCATGGGAGAGTCGAAAATCGTACGCATCGTTGGCCTTTCTTCCGCAGTGCTTTTTGACAAAAAAGAACCCCTAAATCCTGTCAATAGGCGCATCAGCATCATCGTGATGAACAAAAAGACTGAAGAAACTGCCGCCAGGGATGGCGGTGTTATCGAAGTCCCCAATGAGCCGCTAAACCAGCAAGGACTCACCCAAACAATCAAAAACTGAATCTTTACGTTCTCTTTTCATATTGTTTTTTTGCCGACGACAGGATAAATGCATGGCAAATAATAAAATATTGGCGCCACAACTAAAAGACCTGCTATCCGGTGTTTCCAATCATGGCAATCAACATCTTTTGGAAGTGGAAGTTGACTTGATCCAGACCACGACTTTACTAGGGGAAGCAATTGACAAGTTGGTTATTAGTTTTATAGCAATTCACGAAGCTATAAATTTTCAGCAAGAAACTGTCAATCTGCTTCTTTCCGGAAAACAACCATCGCTTGAAGATATTGAACGGCTGAAAAATATTCATTCAGAAGTTGGACGACATGTTAATGCTGCAGTTACCAACATGCAATTCCAGGACATGACAAATCAACTGATTGGCCGGACGGTAAAACGAGTCGTAGGATTAAGAGATGCACTAGCTTCTCTGGGAAGCACTAGTGCTCAAATGCTTCCAGAGAGTGGTGGTGAAGAAATTATTGCATTCTTGAATGAAATAAATAAGGCATTGGTTACGCAAAGCATCGAGCTGGAAGGTGCGCTACGCAAAGTGGTCAGCCAAAGCAAAATGGACAGCGGCGATATTGAACTGTTTTGACGATCTTAATTCATATCGTGACCGATATTTGACCTGTGAATATGCTAAGAAAGCGAAATAGGAAATGGGTAAAACAATACTTGCAGTAGATGATTCAAGTTCACTGAGACAGATGGTGGCCTTTAGTTTGAAAGCTGCCGGATATCAGGTAATTGAAGCGGTAGATGGCCGCGATGGTCTTGATAAGGCAAAAAACCAGACTGTTGATCTGGTCTTGACCGATCAAAACATGCCGCGCATGGATGGCCTCGCCCTAATCAAGGCATTACGTGAGATGGCGAGTTATCAACGGGTGCCAATTCTCATGCTAACCACGGAGTCGAGCGACGAAATGAAAGCGCTGGGGCGAGCTGCGGGTGCGAACGGCTGGCTGGTTAAACCGTTTGATCCTCAGCGCTTGATAGAAGTAGTGAAAAAAGTGATTGGCTAGTCGATCACCGCTATGGCAATTTTGTAAAAAAAAAGGCAAAGGCCGATAATGACAATTGATATGAGCCAGTTCTTTCAGGTTTTCTTTGACGAGACGGAAGAACTGCTTGCAGAAAAAGAGCGCTTACTGCTTGATGTCGATTTAGCGAATCCCGACAAAGAAGATCTAGACGCTATTTTTCGCACTGCGCACTCTATCAAGGGAGGAGCCTCAACTTTTGGCTTTTCCGATATGGCAGACATAACGCATGTGCTGGAGTCCCTGCTCGACAAAATTCGTAAAGGCGAGATGACATTAAAAACAGAACATGTGGATGCCTTCCTCAGCGCTAAAGATGTTCTGAAAATGCAACTTGATGGACATAGAAATGGCGCAGAAGTTGATTTGAGCGCTGTTGAAGAGATTCGTGCACGATTGGCACTGCTTTCGCAAAATACTAAACTACACTCACCATCCGCCGGCACTGCAGCCACTGATGCAATTCAGCCTAGAGCGACTTCCCCTGGCAATGGCAAAAAACTCCGCAAGATTCATATCGGCCTGCCAAGCATGTCGGAACGCGACCTGAAATCATTGGCAACTGAATTGGCATTACTCGGTCCACTTGGACAAACGCCAGCAGATTCTCAGCCTGCTGTATTGACACTGCTCACAGAGGAAGACACTGAAGAGATCGTGTCCATTTGTGCCTTCATGCTGGACCCTGATGATCTGAAAATTTCGGAAGAACCCGTTTCCTCAAATACAGATACGACACCATCAGAGGATGACTTGGGATACGGATTCTTCGAATCAATGGCCGAGTTAGGTATGAATGGCAACAAAAGCTCGCAAAATCGAAATTCCGAACCTGCTCCAAACATTTTGGACAATGGCTGCTCTGGTACGAATGCAGGCCTGGATGAAATCACGCCCGAAAAAAAGCATGATTTCAAACCGCGTGACGCAGAAAAAAATCATGTTAATCACGAATCGTCATCGATTCGCGTCAGTATTGAGAAAGTGGATCAACTGATCAACCTGGTGGGCGAACTGGTCATCACGCAAGCAATGATAGAACAGCGCACGGACGTGCTCGATCCGATTGCGCATGAACGCTTGCTAAACAGCGTCAACCAATTAACCAGAAATACGCGCGACCTCCAGGAAGCTGTCATGTCTATCCGCATGCTGCCGATGGACTATGTCTTCTCCCGTTTTCCGCGCATGGTAAGAGATCTGGCGGGCAAGCTCAGTAAAAAAGTGGAATTCATCACACATGGTGCGTCCACCGAACTTGACAAAGGCTTGATTGAGCGCATTGTCGATCCTTTGACACATCTGGTGCGAAACAGCATTGACCATGGCATAGAAACACCTGATATCCGTCTAGCTGCTGGTAAGAATGAAACTGGGAGACTCACTCTTTCTGCTGGCCATCAAGGAGGAAAAATCGTCATCGAGGTTAGTGACGATGGTGGCGGCCTCAACCGTGAAAAAATTCTGGCTAAAGCAAAGCAACAGGGGTTGAATATCCCTGATGTGATTGCGGATGCGGACGTCTGGCAATTGATTTTCGCGCCCGGATTTTCTACTGCAGAAATAGTGACTGATGTATCGGGACGCGGTGTTGGTATGGATGTCGTCAAACGAAACATTAGCGCCATGGGAGGTGTTGTAGAAATTCGTTCTGCCAGAGGCTCCGGGACCGCGATTACAATTTCATTACCGTTAACCTTGGCAATACTGGATGGCATGTCAATTAAAGTGGGCGATGAGGTATATATCCTACCGCTGAATTTTGTCGTTGAATCACTGCAACCTGTACCGGGTGACATCAAAGAAATCAGCGGTCAGGGAAGTGTCGTCAGGGTGCGTGGCGAATATCTGCCACTGATTTCACTTTATCAAATATTTGCAATTACTCCGCGCTTTACCGACCCATCTCAAGGAATTATCGTGATTCTTGAAACGGATGGTCAGAAGATTGGCTTATTAATCGACGAGCTTATCGGTCAGCAACAAATCGTAGTCAAGAATCTTGAATCAAACTATCGCAAAGTGACTGGCATTTCCGGCGCAACCATACTTGGCGATGGCGGAGTGTCCTTGATTCTTGATGTATCAGCGTTGCTTTTGTCACGTCAAAAACCAGGCACTGATTCGGTCAATTATGAAGATCGGATATTTTCTTAAAATAAACAGAGTCCCAAATAAATGCCTTGCGACCGTATCTTATATTCAAAGAAATAAAGAAACGGGATTCATCATTGAACGCATGATCAGTCAAAGAGCAAATACTGATAATGTCCGATGTTGAAGAGACTTCATCAAGCATAAAAACAGGTTATGGGACCACATCACAAATTAGAAAAATTGGGGGAGATATATGAATCTGCGTAATCTGCGTATTGGCACGCGTCTAGGCTTGGGTTTCGGCATCATTTTGACGATGTTCATTATCGTTTTGCTCTCTGCAACTTTGATGACAAAAAGAAGCAGAACTGAATTGATCGGCGGATTTAACGCAATCAATGAAAAAGTCGCTCTGGCCTCAACAATGAAGGGTGCTTTGCTCGAAGGCGGTATTGCCATGCGCAATATTGGTCTGCAGTTTGACCTCCAGAAGATGCAGGCTGAGTATGAGGAAGTAAAAAAGCAACGTAAATTGTATGTCGACATGCAAAACAAACTTGTCGCCATCGGCCTTACGGAAGACGAGAAGAAATTTATTCACAATCTCACCAAAATAGATAATGAACTTGATGGCCATGTCAAAGAGGTGATTCGAGCAGTTCAAGCCTTCGACAGCGATCGAGCCATTACCGTCATTACGTCCAACGTAAATCCATTAAATCATCTGGCCGTAGCTGAAATCAATAAACTGATCGGCGCTCAGCAGATCAGGAGTCGCCAAATAATTGACGGCAATGTATCGGCAGGAAACAATTTGATGTATGTCGTAATTGCGATTGGCATAATCGCCCTGGCATTCGGCGGGATATTCTCATGGCTTATCACGCGAAGCATTGTATTGCCTTTAAAGTCGGCTGTTGATGTCGCAAATCATGTCGCCACAGGTGATTTGACAACCGTTATCGAAGCCAGGGAAAAAGACGAGGTTGCACAATTATTTGATGCACTCAAGTTGATGAATGCAAGCTTGATCAGCACGGTAGGAAAAGTCCGCCACGGCACCGACACCATCGCACTGGCATCGCGCGAAATCGCCTCCGGCAATGCCGACCTGTCGGCGCGCACCGAATCCCAGGCCAGCTCGCTGGAACAAACCGCCAGTTCGATGGAACAACTGACCGGCACCGTGCGCCAGAATGCCGACAACGCGCGCCAGGCCAACCAGC
>JAUYNR010000020.1 GCA_030698225.1 Oxalobacteraceae bacterium
GCTGGTTGGCCTGGCGCGCGTTGTCGGCATTCTGGCGCACGGTGCCGGTCAGTTGTTCCATCGAACTGGCGGTTTGTTCCAGCGAGCTGGCCTGGGATTCGGTGCGCGCCGACAGGTCGGCATTGCCGGAGGCGATTTCGCCCGATGCCAGTGCGATGCTGTCGGTGCCGTGGCGGACGTTGCCGACCACGTTGGCCAGGCCCTGACTGATGCCGTTCATGGCCTCTGCGAGTTGGCCCAGTTCGTCGCGCCCACTGCTCTTGATCGAGGTGGTCAGGTCGCCCGAGGCGATTTGTTGCGCGGCCCGCGTCGCATTGCCGAGCGGCCGGCTGACCATCTGGCGTATCACCAGATACAACAGGCCGGCCATCAGCAGGTTGAGGATGGTGCCGATGACCGCATAAGTGTTGCGCAGCGAGGTTGCCGAGTCGGTGATCTCATCGGTGTAGACGCCACCGACGATCACCCAGTCCCAGTTCTTGACGTACTCGAGGACGGCAATTTTTTCGCGCGCGGAAGCTTCTCCCTTGTTCTTCCACGGATAAGTGACGATGCCTTGCTTCTTCGTCAGCATTTCCTTGACGAAACTTTTGCCATTGGAATCCTGCGCGCCCAGGATGCTTTCGCCTTCCCGTTGGGGATGGATGGTCAGTTTGCCGTAGTCCGGGCCTTCTTTCGCATTGAGTGCGGAAAAGTAGCCGGTCTGGCCAATCTTGATGCTCTTGATATTGTCTTTCAGCGCATTGAGCCCGTCGGTGATGTCCACGCCGACATACAGGATGCCGATGACCTTGCCCAAGGCATCCTTGATCGGGTCGTACTGGGTCATGAATTGGCGGCCGAACAGCGTCGCCGGTCCGCTGTAGGATTCGCCTGCGATCAGGCGCTGGTAGCCCGGATGGTTGCGATCGAGCAGCGTGCCCACTGCGCGCTGCCCGTCCTGTTTCTTGACCGAGGTCGAAATCTGCACGAAATCCTCTGCCGACTTGACGAAAATCGTTGCGGTGGCGCCGGTCTGGCTGAGGAAGTTGTCGACCACCGAATAATCCAGATTGAGCGTGGTGTCGCCGTTCTTCAGGGTCGGCGTCTGGGTGCCGCCGGCATCGAGCATGGCGGCCGTGTCGACGGTAAATTCGCCGTAGAAATAGTTTTTCAATAACTTCGCGGAGCGGCCGGTTTCGTTGCGGGTCGTGCTATCGACGACCTCGATCATGTCGACCACCATCCTGGTCTGGGTCTTGACCGCCGCTATCGTCTGGGATTCCATGAGCTGCGTGTTCGAATAGCCGATCGCGATCGTAAAGCCGGTGTACAGGCTGCCGACCAGCAGGAAGATTGCCAGCGCGAGCTTGGTTCCGATGCCCCAGTTGCGAATGTTGTTGATTATTGTGTGCATGATTGATCCGCAATAGTTTTAAATTGACTCCATGCATATCAACGGCAAAATCGCTCCGAACTTGAGTTGCCGGAACCGCTATCCAGTCATTTTCCTATCTTTATACTGGCAAGTGTATATTTCAGTATCACATATAATATATGCGAAATGTGGCCATTTTGATAAATACCCCCGCAATGATCGGATATGCGGCAGAACTGCGCGGGGCCTGAAAACGCAATGGCAACTCTGCTAAAATCAGCCGAACATTCAGCCGAAACACGCAGCCGATAAACCCAACAAGTCTGAAGGTGCCTATGTTGTATCCGGAACTGTTTAAATCGCTCGAGCAAGTGCGCTGGAACATGGAAACGGATATTCCGTGGGACAGCTTCGATGCCAGCCTGCTCACCGACGAGCAGGCGCAGACCATCAAGATGAATGCGATTACCGAATGGTCGGCGCTGCCGGCCACCGAGATGTTCCTGCGCGATAACCGCGATGACAGCGATTTTTGCGCGTTCATGTCGATCTGGTTCTTCGAGGAGCAAAAGCATGCGCTGGTCCTGATCGAGTACCTGCGCCGCTTTCGCCCTGAATTCGTGCCGACCGAAGCCGAGCTGGACCGGGTGCGCTTCGAGTTCGATCCGGCGCCGGCGCTGGAAACCCTGACCATGCATTTTTGCGGCGAAATCCGCCTCAACCACTGGTATCGTTGCGCCGCCGACTGGCACCATGAGCCGGTCATCAAGCAGATTTACAAGCTGATCAGTCAGGACGAAGCGCGCCACGGCGGCGCCTACCTGCGCTACATGAAAAAAGCGCTGCTGGCCAGCGGCGACCGTGCGCGCGGCGCCTTCGCCCGGATCGGCGTGCTGATGGCGTCGGCCCGCCGCACCGAGAAGCCTTTGCACCCGACCAATCTGCACGTCAACCATGCGCTGTTTCCGAACGATACCGTGCAGTCGCGGGTACCGGACCCGGGCTGGCTGGAGCACTGGCTGGATGACCAGATCAAGTTCGATGGCGCTTGGGAAAAAAAGGTGGTCGATCGGATCCTGCACAATCTGTCGCTGCTGCTGGAGCAGACCTTCGACTCGGTGCAGGATCTGAGTCATTACCGCAAGAAGATCGCGGCGCGACTGGCGCTCGCCGCGGCAGCGGCCTGATTCCTGCGCGGTTCTGCTGCTTCAATGAGTATTTTTGATATGGCGCTGAACACATGCGGGAATCAACGTATTTATTGCCATACCCCGTGTTTTTACGATTAACCTGACTTCTGTCGCAGACCCGATGCCTAATTCCCCACCGTTTGAAACCAAACTCTGTCCACGCGCCGAACTCCAGGCCCGCGTGGCCGCATTGCCGCAGCCGGTGGTCTTGACCAACGGCGTGTTCGACATCCTGCATCGCGGCCATGTGACGTATCTGGCGCAGGCGCGCGCGCTGGGGGCTGCGCTGGTGGTGGCGGTGAATACCGATGCGTCGGTCAAGCGGCTGGGCAAGGGCGACGATCGCCCGCTGAACTGCTGCGCCGACCGGATGGCGCTGCTGGCGGCGCTGGAGTCGGTCAGCCTGGTGGTGCCGTTCGACGAGGATACCGCGCTGGAAGTGGTGCGGCAGGCGCGTCCTGCAATCTACGCGAAGGGCGGCGATTACGACATGACGGCAATCCCGGAAGGGCAGGCGGTGCTGGCATACGGCGGGCAGGCAGTGGCGATCGATTTTGCCCACGACCGCTCGACCACCCGGCTGCTGCACAAGGTGCGCTCGGGAAATTGAGAAACCACCGGTCTTTTCCTGGAAATGTATCAGAGGCACGACATGCAGCGTCGGATTGTATTGTAGTCAATCTTGGCAAGCGTGCTGGGCGCGCACTTGCCGGCACGCGCCGCTGTGCCGGCGATCGAAGTGTACAAAACCCCCAGCTGCGGCTGTTGCCGTCTGTGGGTAGCGCATTTGCGCGCCAACGGTTTTAGCGTGAATGCGCATGATGTGGACGACACCACAGCTTACCGGCAAAAGTTGGGCATTCCCGCGGCGCTGGGCTCCTGCCACACCGGCGCGGTCGGCGGCTATGCGCTGGAAGGTCATGTTCCGGCGCGCGAAATCAAGCGCTTGTTGGCCGAACGTGCGAAAGTCGGGGGTCTGGCGGTGCCCGCCATGGCGCTCGGTTCGCCCGGCATGGAAGGGCCGCGCAGCGACCCTTACGATGTGCTGGCATTCCACGCCGACGGCCGGTACACGGTGTACCAGCATTACAATGGCACTGCAAAATAGCAGAGGATCAAAATGAACGCAATGTTCAAGGCTGGATCGAGTCTGGTACTGGCTTGTGCGCTGGCGCAACCGGTATTTGCCGCAGAATCGGAACCGGTTACCGAGACCGCCAAAAAGGGCGCGCTGGTGCCTGCCGAGCCGGTGTGGTCGGAAGGAATCGCCAAGAAAGTCGATAAGACCACTGGCAAGCTCACGATCGCCCATGGCGCGATCAAGAACCTGGGCATGGGGCCGATGACGATGATGTTCCGCGTCAAGGACCCGGCCATGCTGGAGCAGGTGCAGGCGGGCCAGAAGATTCGTTTCCACATCGACATCGTCAACGGCGCGTATACGGTACTGCGCATCGAGCCGGCCAAGTAGTGCAGGCCTCCGTGCCTGCGCCGGGCCGCAGGCACGGAGGCATGCACTGGGAAGTGTATTTTAATATCCGCACTAAAAATATGCGCAAACTACCGTATTTTTTCACATACCCCAGGTAATTATCTGTCCGCAGGAGTTCAGATGCCGCCCTCGAAGCCATTCTGCCGCCACGCTTCATAGACCACCACCGCGACCGTGTTGGACAGGTTCAGGCTGCGGTTATTCGGGCGCATCGGCAGCCGGATGCGCTGCGCCGGCGGGAAGGTGTCGCGCAGTTGCGGCTCCAGTCCTTTCGTTTCCGAACCGAACACGAACACATCGCCGGGCTTGAAGGCAATCGCGCCGAACGGGGTCGAGCCCTGCGTGGTGAGTGCGAACATGCGCTGCGGGTCGGGTGCCGCTGCGCCGATGAAGGCGGCCCAGTCGCGATGCACCTGCATCGTTGCATAGTCGTGATAATCGAGCCCCGCGCGGCGCATTTTTGCGTCGTCCAGCGTAAATCCGAGCGGCTCGATCAGGTGTAGCTGGACGCCGCTGTTGGCGCACAGACGGATGATGTTGCCGGTGTTGGGCGGGATTTCGGGTTCAACCAGTACGACATGGAACAAGCTATTCTCCAGCGGTTATCGGATATCTTGATGCGGGGTTTTTCATATGGCATTTTAATGCACGCCGGTGCGCGCAAAAACCAGGTTGGTGACGCGTGCCGCGCCGAAGCGTTTCAGCGTCGCAGCCAGTTCATTGAGCGTTTCTCCGGTAGTGATCACATCATCGACGATGCCGATGTGCTGGCCCCGGATGCGATCGATCGCCTGCGCCGGTATGCCAAATGCATGCCGGATGTTTTTGCGGCGTTCCTGCGGACGCAGCATCGCTTGCGCCTGGGTATCGCGCAGGCGGCATGCGGCAGCCGGCAGCAGCGCAATCCCCAGTGCGCGCGACAGCGGCTTGGCAATTTCCAGCGCCTGATTGAAGCCGCGCTCGGCCAGTCTTTGCCCGCTCAGCGGCACCGCGGTCAACAGCGTCGGAAGTGCGCGGTTGCGTTGTTGCAGCAGCGCGTCGCGCAGCATCTCTGAAAAGAGCGGCGCCAGCGCCAGCCGGCTGCCGAATTTCAGCGCCAGCACCAGTTGATCCAGCGGCGCAGCGTAATCCACCGCAACCACCGTGGCATCGAACGCCGGAGGGTTTTTCAGGCAGGCGCCGCAGACTGTGCTGGCGGCTTCGCCGCTTGCCAGCGGCATGGCGCACTGCGGGCAGCGCTGCCGTTGCCGGCTGCCATATTGCAGCCGACAAGCGCTGCAGATCGGATCAGACGCGGCGGCCGCGCATAGCGCGCAACAGGACGGCAGCAGCGACAGCATGCGACTGCGCAACAGATGGGACCAGTGGTGGATTCGGGATTGCATGCGGCGCAGCCGTTCTCAAACGTGTAAACTGGGCCGATTATCTCATTGCCGAAGCGAAATTTCCGTGACCATCACACCTTCATCCTCCGAACCCCGCTTGAGCGCACCGATAGACTTGGTCCGGGTGCGGCATTTGTTTTCTTCTGCGCAGCGGGTCGCCGATGCCGATTTCCTGCGGCGCGAAGTGTCGGCCAGAATGTTCGAGCGCCTCGAACTGGTAAAAATCACACCGCAACGGCTGCTCGACGCCGGCTGCGGCGCCGGCGGCGATCTGGCGCTGCTGCAAAAACAGTTTACCCAGGCGCAGATACTGGGCGCGGATGGCTCAGCCGCGATGCTGCTTGAAGCCAGGAATCGGCTGGCCGCCGCCCTATCCTCGGTCAACCGGCTGCTGGCAAAATACCTTCCCGGCAAGGCCCGCCCGGGCGCCGGGCTGGATGCAGCGCTGCTGTGCGCCGACTTCGCCCAGTTGCCGCTGGCGCACAATGCGGTCGATCTGGTCTGGTCGAATCTGGCGCTGCACTGGCACCCGCAACCGGATCGGGTATTTCGCGAATGGCGCCGGGTGCTGCGGCAGGACGGCTTGCTGATGTTTTCCTGTTTCGGCCCGGACACCTGCAAGCAGTTGCGCAGCGCATTTGCCGCCATCGATGCCGCGCCGCACGTGCTGCCGTTCGTCGATATGCATGACTTGGGCGACATGCTGGTGGAGGCCGGATTTTCGACCCCGGTGATGGACATGGAACACATCACGGTCACCTACGCCAGCGTGGATAAATTAATGGCGGATGTACGCGCGCTGGGCGGCAACCCGCTGTCAACCCGGCGCCGCGGCCTGCTGGGCAAGGGCGACTGGTCCAGGGTCGTCGGCAATCTGGAGCAGCAGCGCCAGGCAGACGGCAAAATCCCGCTGACCTTCGAAATCATTTACGGCCACGCATTCAGGCCGGCGCCGACGGTGACCAGCAGCGGCGAAGCCATCATCCGGATCGAGCCCAACCCCAACCGGAAATAAGGCAGCGGTTTTGCCGCGCCGGCAACGCCGGCCGACCAATTTTTATATTTGAAAAACGCAGTTAGGTCAATACCTCCAACTGCCAATTGACGGCTTCCTTCCCCTTCGCGCAATCAGAACGCATTAGCACTTGATAATGCGTTGCTTTCCAACTTATACTCCTACCGATATAAAAAGCCGGCACAGCGCCGGTTTTCTATGATTGCGCAAGGCGTTCAAGTCGAACCCGGATGTTTTTGACGGAATGCAAGAGACGGGCGCGAGTTTGCGCGACAATTGGCGTGCGCTGGCGTCGGGCAATCAGAAAAATTCTAATTTAGGGCTGGTGGGGAAAACATGAAAAATGCGAAACGACTGCAATCGTTGATGGTCGGTACTGCTCTTCTGGCAACAGGCTCGCCGTCGTGGGCCGTAGTGGATAGTCCGGGCGGCCCTGCCGTGCTTCAACTGAATTTGCAGCCACCAGTGACGCTGATCGCGCGCGAGATCTATTCGCTGCACAATCTGATGTTGTATATTTGCCTGGCAATTTTCCTCGTCGTGTTCGCGGTGATGTTCTATTCGATTGTCAAGCACCGCAAATCCAGGGGCCATAAATCGGCCAGTTTCCACGAAAGCACGAAAGTCGAAATCGCCTGGACCGTGGTTCCTTTCCTGATCGTGATCGGCATGGCTCTGCCGGCTACCAAGACCGTGGTGGCAATGAAGGACACTTCCAACGCCGATCTGACCATCAAGGCAACCGGCATGCAATGGAAGTGGGGCTACGACTACATCAAGGGTGAAGGCGAAGGAGTTTCTTTCCTTTCCAGCATGTCCACGCCACGCGAGCAAGTGGTCGATCCGACCAAAATCAAGAGCGATAATTACCTTCTGGAAGTCGATAACGAAGTCGTTGTTCCGGTCAACAAGAAGGTGCGCGTCATCCTCACCGCCAATGATGTAATCCATGCTTGGGCGATTCCGGCATTCGGCGTCAAGCAGGATGCGATTCCTGGTTTCGTGCGCGATGCCTGGTTCAAGGCGGAAAAAACCGGCATCTACCGCGGCCAGTGCTCCGAATTGTGCGGCAAGGAACATGCGTTCATGCCGATCGTCGTCAATGTCGTCACGGATCAGGAATACACCAACTGGGTTGGCACCAAAAAGAAAGAACAGGCAGCCAAGGCCGATGATCCGAATAAGGTCTGGACTGTGGATGAACTCAAGCAGCGCGGCGAGCAGGTATATGCTGCCAATTGCGTCGCCTGCCATCAGGCCAGCGGCAAAGGCGTTCCGGGGGCATTCCCGGCACTGGACGGTTCTGCGGTAGTGGCCGGACCCAAGTTAGATCAAATCAAACTGGTGCTGAATGGCAGAAATGCGATGCCTGGCTGGAAGATGCTTTCCGACACCGACATTGCGGCGGCAATCACTTATACGCGCAATCATTGGTCCAACAAGGCCCAGGAAAACATTGTTCAACCAGCCGAAGTTCTTGCTGCGCGCAAGTAACATGAATCGTTAGGATATTGAGATGAGTACAACTGTAGTCGATCACGCACCCGATCTTTCTCACGACCACGCGCACGACCATCCGCACGGCTGGCGTCGCTGGTTGTATGCCACCAATCACAAGGATATCGGCACGTTGTACATGTGGTTTTCGCTCACCATGCTGATGGTCGGCGGGATACTGGCGATGGGAATCCGGGCTGAGCTATACCAGCCGGGCCTGCAGCTGATGCAGCCGGAATTCTTTAACCAGCTGACCACGATGCACGGTCTGATCATGATTTTCGGCGCCATCATGCCGGCCTTCGTGGGCTTTGCCAACTGGATGATTCCGCTGCAAATCGGTGCATCCGACATGGCTTTTGCGCGCATGAACAACTTCTCGTTCTGGCTGTTGCCGCCGGCGGCCATCCTGCTGGCAACCTCATTCCTGGTGCCGGGTGGCGCCAGCGCAGCCGGCTGGACCATGTATGCGCCGTTGTCGACCCAAATGGGGCCCGGCATGGACATGGCGATTTTTGCCGTGCATATCATGGGCGCATCGTCGATCATGGGAGCGATCAATATCATTACCACAGTGCTGAACATGCGTGCGCCCGGCATGACGCTGATGAAAATGCCGCTGTTCGTGTGGACCTGGCTGATCACCGCGTACCTGCTGGTGGCGGTGATGCCGGTGCTCGCGGGCGCGGTAACGATGACGCTCACCGACCGGCACTTCGGCACCACGTTCTTCAACGCCGCCGGCGGCGGCGACCCGGTGATGTTCCAGCACATCTTCTGGTTCTTCGGCCATCCCGAGGTGTACATCATGATCCTGCCGGCATTCGGCATCCTCTCCACCATCATCCCGACGTTCTCGCGCAAGCCGCTGTTCGGCTACCACTCGATGGTCTACGCCACCGCCTCCATCGCGCTGCTGTCGTTCATGGTGTGGGCGCACCACATGTTCACGGTGGGCATGCCGGTGGCCGGCGAGCTGTTCTTCATGTACTCCACCATGCTGATCGCGGTGCCGACCGGGGTAAAGGTATTCAACTGGATCGC
>JAUYNR010000030.1 GCA_030698225.1 Oxalobacteraceae bacterium
CGGTCACGATACCGGAACGGTGTCGTACAGCACTGAAATGGTGTTACGCATATAAAACAACCGATCGGGTAGGCTTCCAGCTTTTTTTGTCTGGAAACTGCATGCCCGCACCGAGGATTACTATGCGTAAACTGCAAGAGGTACTACGGCTGAAACTTGACGCCAAGCTCTCACACGAGCGGATTGCCGCTGCGTTGGGCATATCCAAAGGCGTTGTCGCCAAATATGTTGGGCTTGCGGCAGCGGCGGGCCTGGACTGGCCGGCAGTGCAAAGCTTAGACGAAGCTGCACTTGAGCGGCAACTGCTGGTCGCGCCCGAGAAACCGCGTGACCATGTTCAGCCTGACTATGGCCGCATCCATCACGAACTGCGCCGCAAGGGCGTGACGCTGATGCTGCTGTGCGAGGAATACCGGGCAGACTACGCAGATAAGCAGACTTACAGCTATTCGCAGTTTTGCGAGAACTACCGCAGCTTTGCGAAGAAACTCAAGCGCTCGATGCGCCAGGTTCACCGCGCCGGCGAGAAACTGTTCATCGATTACGCCGGCCCGACGATAGGCCTCACGGATGGCAGTCGCGCCCACATCTTTGTCGCGGCCATGGGTGCTTCCAGCTACACATACGCCTGCGCCACGCCCCGGGAAACGATGTTCGACTGGCTCGAATCGACGGCAAAGGCTCTGACCTTTTACGGCGGTGTAACGCAGTTGATTATTCCAGATAACCCGCGCGCTTTGATCGCCGATTCGAACCGCTATGAGCCGCGCGCCAATGACACGGTGCTTGATTTTGCCCGGCACTACAGCACGTCATTTCTGCCGGCGCGGCCTTACCATCCGCAAGACAAGCCCAAGGCCGAGTCTGCGGTACAAATCGTCGAACGCTGGATCATGGCGCGCCTGCGGCATCAGCAATTCGCCAGCGTAAATGAGGTCAACGTCGCGATCACCCCGCTGCTGAAGCGGCTCAATGAGCGCCTATTCCAGAAGCTCCCTGGCAGTCGCGCCAGTGCCTTCGCAGAACTCGATGCGCCGGCCTTGCAACCCTTGCCGGCGCAGCGTTATGAGATGGCACATTTCAAGACCGTCACGGTCCATATCGACTATCACGTCGAGGTGGACAAGCACCGCTACAGCGTCCCGCACGCCCTGGTCGGCCAAGTGCTGGAAGCGCGCATCACCGCGAGCGCGGTCGAAATTCTCCATCGTGGGCAACGCGTGGCCAGCCATTGCCTGAACAGCCGGCCCGGCGGATTCAGCACCGTGCCCGCGCACATGCCCGCTGCGCACCGGGCACACATGGAATGGACGCCGCAGCGCCTGATCGACTGGGGGCTCACCATCGGCCCGGCCACGGCCGTCGCGGTCACGCGCTTGATGGATGAGAGCAAACATCCCGAGCATGGCTATCGCGCCTGCCTGGGCTTGCTTTCCCTCGCGAAGCGCTATGGCAAACCGCGGCTCGAAGCAGGCTGCACGCTGGCCTTGCAAATCGGCGCATGCCAGTACCGCCATGTGCGCGACATTCTCGCCAACAACCGCGACAAAAACATGCCTGCAACAGCCGCTGAATGGATCAGTCCCGATCATGCCCACGTGCGTGGTTCCGGCTACTACCAATAAGGATTACTGAAATGATGATGCATACCACCCTGGCGCAATTGCGCACCTTAAAGCTTGATGGCATGGCTACGGGCCTGGAAGAACAACTCGCGCTCTCTACCATGGCAGCGATGAGTTTCGAGGAGCGCATAGCGCTCCTGGTCGATCGGGAAGTCCATTGTCGCAGCGACCGCAAACTGCTGCGCCTGCTCAAGAGCGCACAACTAAAATATGGTCAGGCGGCCATCGAAGACATCGATACCCGGTCTGGCCGCGGACTGGATCGGAGTGCGGTGATGAGTCTGGCACTGGGCGACTGGGTGACGTCCGGGCACAGCGTATTAATCACGGGGCCGACCGGCGCCGGCAAGTCGTGGCTGGCCTGCGCGCTGGCGCAATATGCGTGTCGACGCGGTTATTCCGCTATTTACCAGCGCGTCCCACGCCTGCAGGAAGAGATGCGTATCCGGCATGGCAGCGGTGTCTTCGGCAAGTGGCTGCTTCAGCTCGCAAAAACCGATGTCCTGTTATTGGATGATTGGGGCACAGGTGCCATCGATAGCGCGACGCGCTCGGATTTGCTGGAAATTATCGATGACCGGGCGGCCAACAAGGCCACGATCATTACCAGCCAATTACCGATTGATCACTGGCACGCATGGATCGGAGACGTGACGATCGCCGATGCCATTCTAGATCGGATCATGCAGCGCAATCACCGCTTCACGCTGACCGGCGAGTCATTGCGTCATCCGGAGAAGCGGAAAGGATCGTCAGAGAAAAGCAGCAAGTGACCGCAGCGCATACACCTTGGGGCGCCGCCCCAAACCCCGCGTTCGCCACGTGGCAGCCGCCGAGGATGAAAAAACCATCCCCGGCAGCCGCCATAGCGTGGGGTTGCTGCGATCTGTCAAGGGGCTTTCGCGGCATAAACGGGCGGCAAAAACCGCCTCCCATTTATTCCACGGTCCCCTTGACAGATCTCCGCGCAGAGCATCAGGGACAACGTCCGCCGCTGCGGGCCAGTCAACCCAAAAAAATATTGAAAATCATCAAAAAAGGAGAAAAATACGGATCCATCGTGACCGCTGACATTACAATCTAATCGCGTAACACCATCTCATGCGCAACGGTCACGTTGCCCCGGAATGAGCGGTCACGTTCACCGGAATACGCA
>JAUYNR010000039.1 GCA_030698225.1 Oxalobacteraceae bacterium
AATCACCATGAACCTCTTGCGACAAGACACCTCGATGAAGCGTAGCATTCCGAAAAAACGTCTCTATGCTGCGCTCCATGATCAATACCTTGCAGACGTTCTTGGTTTATGCCCGTTGGTCATTTGATGCGTTTGCCCTGGGTCGCAAACACTTTTTTGATATAGTTTGCTAATTGCGGTTATAATTTAAAAACCTAAGCAAGCGCTATTTAATCGTCTTTAGTCGACAGGCGAATCGCAGTTCCATAGTCAGAGGCAAGATAAGTTCATTGGCAGTAATAGCAATGCCATAACGCTTAGCCGTGCAACTCTTTCAAAATGCCGCTCATTTCACGTTCTGCGATGCGAGTGCTGAAAATCAGTGTAAGCGAGATATCGAGTCGCTCGATGTTTTGAAAGTTCGTCATCAAATATTATCTCGCAATAGTCACTTAAGTTTTGTGCATGGATATTCCTGAGGCCAAGAAAATCCTCGAAACCGCATTGTTGTGTGCCCATGAACCTTTGTCCGTCAATGACATGAGGAAATTATTCAATGGGATCAAGGATGAATTCGGTGCCGATGATATTCATGCGATTCTCGATGAGTTGCGCACAGACTGGCTGGACAAAGGTATAGAAATGGTATTTCTATCGTCTGGTTGGCGTGTTCAAAGCAAGCCGGAGATGAAGATATACCTGGATCGCTTGAGTCCCGAGAAGCCGCAACGTTATTCAAGAGCGACTATGGAAACCTTGGCCATCATTGCTTATAGACAGCCTGTGACCCGAGGCGACATAGAGGAAATACGTGGCGTCGCCGTCAATTCGCAAACGATAAAATTGCTTGAGGAGCGTGGGTGGATTGATGCTGTGGGGCATCGTGATGTTCCGGGGCGTCCTGCCTTACTTGCCACCACCAAGAAATTCTTGAGTGATCTCGGGCTGGTTTCCCTAGATAAACTACCGCAATTGGAGCAGGTATCGAAGATCGAAATGCAGGGCGAAGCCTTGCTGCAATTACAAACGATGGAGACAGATATTCAAGCCGTGGGTCTGACGGAAGCCTGTGATGGCACTGTCCGTATAGAGTTGGCCAGCAATATCGACGATGTCGTTCCATATTCTGCACAAGGCAAGGAGCCCGATGTGCACATTCCCGCTTCACGAATTGAAGCCGTTTCTTCAGGTCATACGACTGAATCAATGATTGATGCGAATGCGAACAGTAATATCACGAAGTAAATAATGAACCCGTCCAATCCAAAAAATATCCCGCCAGATAGCCCCGATACACTTACTCAAGGTGATGAGGTGGTAGTTGCAAAAAACAGTCGTGTGCGTACGCGGAAAAAAACTGCTGATATAGAAAAAATTGACGCGGTAGTCGAAGTGCCGCCGGTCAAACGTGCCGTGCGCACTCCGCGCGCACCACGAAAAACAGAGGCGCTTTCGCTTTCATCGCAGCCGATCAGTCAGGCTGCCGCAGCACCAGATTCTGTGCAGGAAAGTTCTGTTGCCGAGTCGCTGGCAGTCAAAGAGGATATGCCAGCAGCAAGTGTGGCGACACCGGACTCAGCGCATCCGCGGCGCGGCCGTGGGAATGGCGTTCGGCAAAAGAAACAGAACCAGTCCGGACCCGTTGCATCAAAACCATTTAACAGCAAGGAAAATGGCAGAGCACCTCAAACGCGTACAAAGCCGGCAGATGCCGATGCACTCTTTTCGTTTGTCATTTCCGAAGAGTTTGATCATGGTCAGATTGATGGCCCTGATGACGGCCTGCGTCAGACTAGCCGCACATCGCCGCCAAAAAACGTCAGACGCGACCTGACTGCGGACGATGACGCGCCAAAGTTGCATAAGGTATTGGCCGAGGCTGGCCTCGGCTCGCGTCGCGACATGGAGGATTTGATCATTGCGGGGCGCGTCTCGGTGAATGGCGAGCCTGCACATATTGGACAGCGGATTTTGCCTACGGATATTGTGCGCATCAATGGCAAACAGATCCAGCGGAAAGTCAGCAAGCGTCCTCCCAGGGTGCTGATTTATCACAAACCAGCCGGCGAAATTGTCAGTCATAACGACCCGGATGGACGTCCGTCTGTTTTTGATCGTTTGCCGAATATGAAGACAGGAAAGTGGCTAGCGGTCGGCCGTCTGGATTTCAACACGGAAGGGTTGCTGTTGTTCACGACGTCTGGTGATCTTGCCAATCGCCTAATGCATCCTCGCTACGGCATTGACCGTGAGTATGCTGTTCGCACTTTGGGGGAGTTGGAGGAAGGCATGCGCCAGAAACTGCTAAGCGGTGTTGAATTGGGAGATGGCCTAGCGCAATTTTCCAAAATTGCGGACGGCGGTGGCGAGGGTATTAACAAATGGTACCGCGTCATCATTGGCGAAGGCAGAAATCGCGAAGTGCGACGCATGTTTGAAGCAATCGGGCTAACCGTATCACGGCTGATACGCACCCGCTATGGTTCCATGATCCTCCCGCGCGGTTTGAAGCGCGGTCGATGGGAGGAGATGGAAGAAAATGCAGTCCGGGAGTTATTAAGTTTGTCCGGATTGGATAAGATTGCTGCCAAAGGCCGTGGAAATGAATCCATGGGCTACGGTGAGAACCGGGAACGCAAAGATGTCGGTGACCGCAAAAAAAATGCAGGCTATAAAAAGCAGGGTCAAAGCTTTGAGACAGGGAAGACGCAGCCGCCCCGAAGCCGTCAGCCTGACCCGCTTCAGACCACGTTTGGCTATGCCGGCATGGGGCAGCCAAGACGCAATTCCAGTCGCCAGCCTTACGGAGCGAGTGGTCAGCAGGCTGCGCCGCGCCGTCGGAATAAAGGGTAATTTCCCAAATCGAACTGGATCAGGGTGATTTAGATTTTTTCTGAAATGCCCGGTATTTTTATCGAAATAAGTATGTTTTTCACTCTGGCGCTGAGAATTTTTTACATTGCGGAATATGACTCGATCGTATATAATCCGCTGACTTAAAAAGTCACTCAGAATCCGTTGTGGTCGAACAGCTTGGCTTGATGTGTAAATAAGATGGGCAGAGGCCCATTTTTTTTTTGCTGAATGGTTTTCAGATCCAATGGCCGCTGTTGTGGCGTGGCAGGAATGGCTTATGTACGGAGAATGCTTTGCGTTTGCTGGATTTAATTGAAAAAACAGTTGTCGGTATGGGTTACGAGCTTGTCGATTTCGAGCAGGCTGAGCGTGGCCTGTTGCGCGTATATATTGATTTTATGGCTGAGGATGTTGAAAAAGGCTTCATTACGGTTGAAGACTGTGGAAAAGTGAGTCACCAATTGACGCACGTATTTACGGTCGAAAATGTAAACTATTCTCGGCTTGAAATTTCATCGCCAGGTCTGGATCGTCCATTGAGGAAGCTCTCAGATTATGTGCGGTTCGCAGGGCAGGAGGTGGTGGTGAAGTTGCGCTTACCAATGCCAGGGACGTCGAATCGTAAAACGTTTCAAGGTATTCTTCATGAGCCTGTGGGCGAAGCGTTGAGTTTGGAGTTTGAGGGAAAAGATGGGATGGCGGCATTGGATTTTACGGTCGCTGACGTAGATAAGGCACGATTGGTGCCAAAAGTGGATTTTAGGAGCCGCAAAGCATGAGTCGAGAAGTTTTATTATTGGTTGATGCGTTAGCGCGTGAAAAAAATGTCGATAAAGATGTGGTTTTTGGCGCGCTTGAGCATGCGCTGGCCCAAGCTACGAAGAAGCGATATGAGGGGGATGTCGATATTCGCGTCTCCATTGATCGTGAAACAGGCCAATTCGAATCGTTCCGGCGCTGGCATGTCGTGCCGGATGAGGCTGGTTTGCAGTTGCCTGATCAGGAAGTTTTGCATTTCGAGGCAAAGGAGCAGATCGCTGACATCGACGTTGACGATTACATAGAAGAGCCAATTGAGTCGGTCGATTTCGGTCGTCGTTTTGCGCAAGATACGAAGCAAGTCGTATTGCAGCGTATTCGCGATGCGGAGCGTGAACAGATTCTGATGGATTTTCTGGAGCGTGGTGATTCGCTTGTAACCGGCACCATTAAGCGCATGGAGCGCGGGGATGCAATTGTCGAGTCTGGTAAAATTGAAGCCCGGTTGCCTCGGGATCAAATGATTCCCAAGGAGAATCTGCGCATCGGTGATCGAGTGCGTGCCTATATTTTGAGAATAGATCGCAATGTTCGTGGGCCGCAGGTAATTCTTTCGCGCACAGCTCCAGAATTCATCATGAAACTGTTTGAGCTTGAGGTGCCTGAGATAGAGCAAGGCAGTCTGGAAGTGAAGTCTGCCGCCCGCGATGCAGGTGTGCGAGCCAAAATTGCCGTTTTTACCAATGATAAACGCATCGATCCTATCGGCACCTGTGTCGGCATGCGCGGCTCGCGAGTGCAGGCGGTGACTGGCGAACTGGGTGGCGAGCGTGTGGATATCGTGCTGTGGTCGGAGGACCCGGCGCAATTCGTGATTGGCGCGTTAGCGCCGGCGAATGTGTTGTCGATTGTGGTTGACGAAGATAAGCATGGAATGGATGTCGTCGTTGATGAGGAAAACTTGGCTATTGCAATTGGTCGCAGTGGGCAGAATGTGCGTCTGGCCTCGGAGTTGACGGGTTGGAAAATCAACATCATGACCGCAGAGGAATCAGCCGATAAATCAGCATTGGAAACCGCTGCAATACGCTTGCTCTTCATGGATAAGCTCGATGTTGATCAGGAGGTTGCCGACATTCTGGTCGAGGAGGGATTCACCAGTCTTGAGGAGGTCGCTTATGTGCCTATTAGCGAAATGCTTGAAATCGAATCTTTCGATCAGGAAACGGTAACTGAATTGCGTAACCGGGCCCGAGACGTTCTGGTGTCGGAGGCGATTGCCTCAGAAGAAGGTCTTGATGGTATGGAGGATGGCCTCGTAAATCTTGAGGGCATGGATCGTATCACGGCTGGCAAGTTGGGGCTGGTCGGTATCAAGGCGATCAAGGAATTTGCTGACCTGGCGTACGATGAATTCGGTGCGATTCTGGCATTGTCGGCAGAGCGGGCGCGGCAATTGATTGAAAATGAATTTGTAGATGTGACGGATGAAGAGATGAAGCTCATTGATGCCAAGTACGATGAGCGCGCCAAGACACTGCAAGCTAAGGCTTGGAGCCTGGTTGAGGTTAAGTGAATTGAGCGTTTCATTATTATCTGTCGAGCAACATAGAAAAGAGGACTGAATGGCGAGTAACAACGTAGCCCAATTTGCCACCGAGCTGAATATGTCAGCGGATTTGCTGCTGACGCAGTTGCATGCCTCTGGCGTACAGAAAAGCTCGGCGTTCGATCCGCTGTCCAAAGAAGATAAGGACAAACTTCTGGATCATCTGCGCCGCGCGCATGGTGCTGTGCAGGACGGCGATAAGAAAAAAATCACGTTGACACGTAAAGAAACGACAGAGATCAAGCAGGCTGATGCCACCGGCAAGTCGCGCACGATTCAAGTGGAGGTGCGCAAGAAGCGTACTTTTGTCAAGCGCGAGGAAGCGTCAGTAGAAGGCGCGGATGTTGTCGCGATTTTGCCCGTGGTTGATGAGGATGAGATTGCTCGGCGCGAAGAAGAAATGCGACGTCAAGCCGAGTTGATTTCTCGCCAGGAGGCGGAGTTGCGCGAAAAGCAAGAGCGTTTGATAAAACTTGAGGCTGAAAAAGCAGCGCAGGCCGAGGCGCAAGAAAAAGTGCTGCAAAAAGCCAAGGTGGAGGCAGAAAAAATCGCTGCCCAAGCTGAGCTTGTCGCGACTACAACGGGTGGTGTCGCTGCAGAAGAAAAAAAGCGTATTGCCGCTGAAGATGCCAAGAAAAAATCTGACCTTCTCGCGAAAGAATCATCCGAGAAAACCGCCGCTACTGAACGGGCTCGTAAAGCTGTAGCGGACGAAGTTGCGCAAATCAAAGCTATGCTGAGTGCGCCGCGCAGAGTAATCAAGGCTCCTGAGCCGGTGCCAGTGCCGGTGGTAGCAAAGGCACCTGAAGGCACGCTGCATAAACCTGCGGACAAAAAGCCGAGCGAGAAAAAGCCGGTAGTTGTCGATAAAAAATCCATTAAGTCAGCCAATGTCTCCTCGACCTGGCAGGATGACGCCGCTAAAAAACGTGGAGTCAGTACAATCAAGCCGCGTGGCAACACAGGTTCCGGGCGCGATGCTTGGCGTAGCGGTTCGCGCGGTGGACGCAGAAATTCCCATAATGATGACCGTAACACTAATTTCCAGGCACCTACAGAAGCCGTAGTCAAAGACGTCTACGTGGCAGAAACGATTACGGTTGCCGAGTTGGCGCATAAGATGTCCGTCAAGGCATCTGAAGTCATCAAGCATTTGATGACGCTGGGCCAGATGGTAACGATTAATCAAGTCCTGGACCAGGAAACAGCAATGATTCTGGTCGAGGAAATGGGGCATAAGGCATTCGCTGCAAAGCTTGATGACCCTGAAGCACTGCTGGAATCCAACGTGGCGCACGAAGATGTTGAGATGCTGCCACGTGCGCCCGTAGTGACTGTCATGGGTCACGTCGATCACGGTAAGACGTCGCTGCTCGATTATATTCGTCGCGCCAAGGTGGCTTCCGGTGAGGCTGGCGGGATCACTCAGCATATCGGTGCCTACCACGTGGAAACACCGCGTGGCATGATCACTTTCCTTGATACTCCAGGTCACGAGGCATTTACTGCGATGCGAGCACGTGGTGCGCAGGCAACGGACATCGTTATTCTAGTTGTGGCAGCTGATGACGGTGTCATGCCGCAAACCAAAGAAGCGATCGCTCATGCGAAGGCAGCTGGCGTACCGTTGGTCGTTGCCATCAACAAGATTGATAAGCAGGGTGCCAACCTTGACCGTGTTAAGCAGGAATTGATTGCCGAACAAGTCGTGCCGGAGGAGTATGGCGGCGATGCACCATTCATATCGGTTTCTGCAAAGACCGGCCAAGGAATTGATGATTTACTTGAGAGTGTGCTTCTGCAAGCCGAAGTCATGGAATTGAAGGCACAGCGGGATGCACCTGCCCGCGGTTTGGTTGTGGAGGCACGACTTGACAAGGGGCGTGGTCCGGTTGCGACGATACTTGTGCAGTCAGGGACCTTGAAGCGCGGCGATGTGGTTTTGGCAGGCTCATCATATGGTCGCGTTCGTGCAATGCTGGATGAAAACGGCAAGAGCATTACAGAAGCGGGCCCATCGATACCAGTTGAAATTCAAGGTCTGACAGAAGTTCCGGTGGCTGGTGAGGATGTGATGGTTATGGCAGACGAGCGCAAGGCGCGTGAAATCGGCTTGTTCCGTCAGGGCAAATTCCGTGATGTGAAACTTGCAAGGCAGCAGGCAGCCAAGCTGGAAAATATGTTTGAGCAGATGGGCGAGGGCGAGGTACAGAACTTGCCATTGATTATCAAGACAGATGTTCAAGGTTCACAAGAGGCCCTGGTTCAATCCCTGCAAAAACTATCGACTAGTGAAGTGCGGGTCCAAGTGGTGCATGCCGGCGTTGGTGGTATCAGCGAATCGGATGTGAACCTTGCTGTGGCATCCAAAGCAGTCATCATCGGATTCAATGCTCGTGCAGATGCTTCAGCCCGCAAGTTGGCGGAAGCAAACGGGGTTGATATCCGCTACTACAGCATTATTTACGATGCGATTGACGAGGTCAAAGCGGCGCTGTCAGGCATGCTTGCTCCTGAGCGGCGTGAGCAAGTCTTGGGCCAGGTTGAGATCCGTCAGGTTATTCTAGTAAGCAAAGTTGGTGCGATTGCCGGTTGTTATGTGCTTGACGGTGTTGTCAAACGGGGTGCTTCAGTGCGGCTGCTGCGCGATAATGTCGTTGTCTGGACCGGTGAACTCGACTCACTGAAGCGCTTTAAGGATGATGCCAAAGAAGTGAGGGCCGGTTTTGAGTGCGGCTTGACATTGAAGAACTTCAATGACATCAAGGAAGGGGATCATCTGGAAGTGTTTGAAGTTCAAGAGATCGCACGTACGCTGTAACACCTCGCTGTCACATTTATTTATCAGCGTCGTTTTCGCTTATGAATGCCCCGGCAGCGCGCATAGCGTGCGGCCGGGGCATTTACTTATGGCGGCTCATTTTTGCGATATCGACGATTACAGGCAGTTAATTACACATGGCTAAACATAGCAAATCCATACCCGGGCGCGGCCTGCGAGTTGCGGACCAGATTCAGCGCGACTTATCCGAAATTATTGCCTATGAGTTGAAAGATCCTCGCGTGGGGATGATCACCATTACCGAAGTGCAGGTGACACCCGATTATGCACACGCGAAGGTATTTTTTACCACGCTCAACGATAGCCCGGAAGCATTGCAGAACACGGTTGAAGGCCTGAACAAGGCGGCAGGTTTTATTCGCGGGCAATTGGGGCGCCGCTTATCAATACACACGCTTCCTGCATTGCATTTTCTGTATGACTCCTCGATTTCGCGTGGTGCGGATTTGTCTAAATTGATACAGCAGGCTAACGCTTCACGGGCACTGGACAACGGTGAAAACTGATATTTTCACTGTTGCGCGTGCGGCAAAATTGTTACCCGTACTAATTCTTGATCGTGCTACCGCAAGCCCAACAGATACCACATACCAACATGGTTAAAAATCAAGTCAGGTTTTTGCGGCAGGCGATTGATGGCGTGTTATTGCTCGATAAACCTGTCGGCTTGTCCAGTAATGATGCGTTAATCAAAGTCAAGCGTCTCCTAAATGCGAAAAAAGCCGGGCATACCGGCACTCTGGATCCGTTTGCTACCGGACTATTGCCGTTGTGCTTTGGCGAGGCGACAAAATTTGCGCAGGATTTGCTCGATGCTGACAAATCCTACGAAGCCGTCGTGCATCTTGGTATCAAGACGACAACCGGCGATACGGAGGGCGATGTGCTGGAAACCCACGTGGTGGAAGCGACGCAGAGCCAGATAGATGCAGCTTTGCTGCAATTCGTCGGAGAAATCGATCAGATCCCTCCGATGTATTCGGCCCTTAAGCGCGATGGCAAGCCCTTGTACGAATACGCGCGTGCCGGACTGACGCTGGATCGCGCAGCGCGGCGGGTGTGCATTCATGCACTGGAGTGCATTCAATACAATGCTCCTTTCATTACATTGCGCGTAACTTGCAGCAAGGGTACTTATATTCGCGTGCTAGGCGAGGATATCGGCGCTGTACTGGGTTGCGGTGCGCACTTGCGGGCTTTGCGCCGCACTCAGGTTGGGGGGTTGTCGCTGACGGACGCATTGACGCTGGATGCAATAACCGAGTTGCCCGAATCGGGTCGCAGCCAATCCCTGGCCCCTGTTGATACCCTGCTTTCATCCTTTCCGGCAGCATTTTTGACGGATCCGTTGTCGGCCAGGTTCCTGCATGGGCAGCGTTTATCGCTGACCAAAGAGGACGTCGCCTTACCTGCCGAGCAAGGGCGCATCAGGGTTTACCGGCAGAGCGATGGGCGACTGCTGGGAACCGGACAAATGGAGGAATTTGGGGTGCTTGCCCCTGAACGATTGATATCCACGCATTCTCCTTGTTAGTTTTTTCATCGAGGAACAAGCGAATTGTTTTCGTGGAAGCAAGCAAGCTCTTGAAATACAAAGACAATTTAATTCTGTGCATTGCAGCATGTTATAATCTTCCGCTAACCGAATCACACCTTCACGACCATGTCAAACACAAAACGCGCAATTCGCAACATCGCCATCATCGCTCACGTTGATCACGGCAAGACCACACTCGTCGACAAATTGCTGCGCCAGTCCGGTACTTTCCGTGACAACCAGCAGGTTGATGCCCGCGTGATGGATTCCAACGACCTCGAAAAAGAGCGTGGTATCACGATTCTGTCGAAAAATTGCGCAGTTGAGTACGAAGGTACACATATCAATATCGTCGATACCCCGGGCCATGCCGACTTCGGCGGCGAGGTTGAGCGCGTGTTGTCGATGGTTGACTCAGTCTTGCTGCTGGTCGATGCGCAAGAAGGCCCGATGCCACAGACCCGTTTCGTTACGCGCAAAGCGCTGGCTCTCGGCCTCAAGCCTATCGTCGTCATCAACAAAATCGACCGTCCGGGCGCGCGCCCTGACTGGGCGATCAACGCCACTTTCGAACTGTTCGACAAACTCGGCGCGAGCGAAGAACAACTTGACTTCCCGGTCGTGTTCGCGTCCGCACTGAACGGCTATGCGAGCCTTACATCAGACACGCGTGAAGGCGACATGAAGCCGTTGTTCGAAGCCATCTTACAACACGTGCCGGCACGGGAAGACGACCAGGACGGTCCACTGCAGTTCCAAATTACCTCGCTCGACTATTCGTCCTACGTCGGCAAGATCGGCATCGGCCGCATCACCCGCGGCCGCGTCAAGGCTCTGCAGGACGTGATCGTGATGAACGGCCCCGATTCGACCCCTATCAAGGCGCGCATCAACCAGGTTCTGAACTTCAAGGGTCTCGATCGCGTGCTGGTGGATGAAGCGGTCGCCGGCGATATCGTGCTCATCAACGGCATTGACGAAATCGGTATCGGCAGCACTATCTGCGCACCGGATGCCCCGGATGCGTTGCCGATGCTGACGGTTGACGAGCCGACCCTGACGATGAACTTCATGGTCAACAACTCGCCTATGGCCGGACGTGAAGGCAAGTTCGTCACTAGCCGTCAACTGCGCGAACGCCTCGATCGCGAATTGAAGGCGAACGTCGCATTGCGGGTTGCGCCGACCGACGACGACACGATTTTCGAAGTGTCCGGCCGCGGCGAATTGCACTTGACGATTTTGCTCGAAAACATGCGCCGCGAAGGCTTTGAACTGGCCGTCTCGCGTCCGCGCGTGGTCTACAAGATGGTCGATGGCGTGCGCCACGAGCCGTTCGAATTGCTGTCGGTGGATGTGGAAGAAGCGAACCAGGGCGGCGTAATGGAGGAGTTGGGTCGTCGTCGCGGCGACCTGCAAAACATGGAATCGGATGCCAAAGGGCGTGTGCGCCTGGAATACCGCATTCCTGCGCGAGGCCTGATCGGCTTCCAGGGCGAATTCATGACACTCACCCGCGGTACCGGCTTGATGAGTCACATCTTCGACGAGTACGCACCGGTAGATGCCAGCAAGGGTGAAATGACCGGCCGCCGCAATGGCGTACTGATTTCACAGGACGATGGCGCTGCGGTTGCCTATGCACTATGGAAACTGCAGGATCGTGGCCGCATGTTCGTCAGCCACAATGACCCAGTGTATGAAGGTATGATCATCGGCATTCATTCCCGTGACAATGACCTGGTGGTAAACCCGATCAAGGGTAAGCAGTTGACCAACGTGCGTTCATCCGGCACAGACGAGGCAGTGCGCCTGGTACCGCCGATCCTGATGTCGCTGGAATATGCGGTCGAGTTTATCGCCGACGATGAGCTGGTTGAAATTACGCCGAAAAGCATACGTTTGCGCAAGCGCTACCTGAAAGAAAACGAACGCAAGAAATCATCGCGCGCAGCTTAATAGAAATTATCAGCGAGTTGTGATCTGGCCTTCCCGGGTACGTAAAGTACTCCGGAAGGCCATTTTTTTAAGGTCAAATTGTTGGAGAGGCCCCATGACTGAAAACCTGTCGGCGCAGTCGGATCGCCTGACGCTACATTATGAGCCGATGGATGCAATACACCGGGAATTCGTCACGCTGTGCGCCGCCCTGGCGAGCGCCGACGGCGTTGCTTTTCTGGCGCGACTCGACGCGCTGATTGCCCATACAGCGATACATTTCGAGCAGGAGAATAACTGGATGCTGGAGCGCGATTTCCCCTCTGCCGGTTGCCACCAGCGCGAGCATGATGCTGTATTGGGAGTATTGCGCGAGGTGCGCGAGTGCACACTGCAAGGCGACGCTGAGGTTGGTGTGCGGCTGGCGCAGGAGTTGCCGAACTGGTTTGCGCATCATGTCGATACGATGGATGCGGCGCTGGCGGAGTTCTTGATTAAGGCCGGCCCCGTTGTCGGGCCGGTCCCGGAAGTCGTGCAATAAAGCCGGAGCAAGCGCCTGCGTCCGAGTGGCAGGACTTAATGGGACAAGGTCAAGCTGCGATGACGTGGATGCGCACATCGCCCAGGCTCACCACCTGGCCAGCGCGGATTTTGCAGGTCTTGCGCAATTCGATCTGACCGTCGACCGAAACATTGCCCTGGGCGACCAGGATTTTACCGGCACCGCCGCTATCGCAAATGCCACTCAATTTCAACAATTGATTCAATTCGACGTACTCGCCATCCAGCGTGAATGATAGTTTTTGCATCTGATTCCCGGTTGCTTTTTCTCAAGCAGCGAGTATACGTCGGAGCCGGCGGTTCGCAGCAATTTTTGTGCGCTGCCCATTCTTCGATGGCGGATACGAATTGCTGCCTGTCAGAAGCGGGTTTCGCGCGCTGTACGCAGGAAGCTGTCCAGAATGGCGGTGCAATCGAGCAGTTCGGCGCTGCCGGCGCGATGAAATTCCGGGTGCCATTGCAGTCCCACCACGAAGTTCGACTTGCGGTAGCGGATTGCCTCGATGACCTGATCGTCGGTCGAGGTTGCCTCAATGACGATGTCGCGCCCCAGCGTATTGACCGCCTGATGGTGGATCGAATTCACCAGCGCCACCGGTTTGTCGGCAAACAGGCTGGCCAGCAATCCACCCTCGGTCAGGCGGATGGAATGGGAATTGCTGTCGTATTTGTCGTTTACATGCGCAATCGCGTTCGGTACCTCGGAAGCAATGTCCTGATGCAGCGTGCCACCGAAGGCGACATTGATCAATTGGCAGCCACGGCAGATACCGAGCACCGGTTTGCCGGCTTCGATGAATTCGTGCAGCAGTTCCAGTTCGTACATGTCGCGCGCACGGTCGCCGTTCCATTCGGGGCGGGTGACGGCCATTGCGTAACTCATCGGGGCGATATCGGCCCCGCCCTGCAGCACCAGTCCGTCCAGTTGTTTCGCGTAGTCGCGCAACCGGATGCTGCTGTTGTGCAGCAGGCTGTTGCTGTTGACTGACGGTATCATCAACACCATCACGTCGCGCGACATCACCCACTGCGCAATCGATTCTTCCAGATATTGCAGGGTTTTGCTGCTCAAGCCAGTGGAGCCGGGTTCCGGATGAAAAATCCGCGTCGAGACGCCGATGATCAGCGTGCGCTGGTTGATGCGCTGGGCTGCCTTGTGGGACAGCGCCTTGAATCTGGCCGATACCAGGCTCCAGGTTTGCGACCAGGGTGATTGCCCGGCGCTTGGCCCAGTATCCTGTTTGTTGGGTAAGGGAGTGGTGTTCAATTTGTCTGTATCGCTCATTTGCTAAGGTGCCTATTGCAATATCGCCCACCGATCTTGCTGAGGTGCAGTGGCAGGCGCTTGGTTGGTTCCGGTGCTGGCGATGTTGCTGCCAAGCCATTGCGTAGTCAGACCCTACCTGCGCACCGAAATATCCCGGCTCTTTCGAAACTTATCATGTATTTGATTAAACTGCAGAGTATGTTGAAAATACCAGAATCTTCCGCATGAAAATAGTGCGGATGTAAAAATACAATGGGTTGTATATTTCATGCTTCGGCTCACGGCGCGTAAGCGGTTTGGCGCAATTCAGAGTTGTTGCGCCTCGAAGGTATTGCAGTTGCTCATCTGGCCGCTATCGATGCCGCGCTTGAACCAGCGCACCCGCTGCGCCGAAGTGCCGTGGGTGAACGAATCCGGCACCACCGTGCCTTGCGACTGGCGTTGCAGCGTGTCGTCGCCGATCGCGGTGGCCGCCTTCAATGCGCTTTCCACATCGCCCGCTTCCAGGATGTCGCGCGCCTGATTGGCATGGAACGCCCATACGCCGGCAAAGCAGTCAGCTTGCAGTTCCAGCTTGACTGACATTGCGTTCGCCTGTTTTTCCGAGCCGTTGCCGCGCACCTTGTCCACCTTGTCCATGATGCCGGTGATGTGCTGCACATGATGTCCGACTTCGTGCGCAATTACGTAGGCTTGCGCGAAATCGCTCGAAACCTGGAACCGCTCGCGCATGGTTTCAAAGAATGCCAGGTCGATATACACTTTCTGGTCGCCCGGGCAGTAGAACGGGCCGGATGCGGTGTCGCCGGTACCGCAGGCGGTTGGAGTCGAACCGGAAAACAGCACCAGTTTCGGCTGTACGTAACTGGAGCCGCGCTGGCGAAAAATCGGCCCCCAGGTATCTTCGGTATCGGCCAGCACGGTGGCGACGAATTTCACCATCGGCTCATTGCTCGCAGCCGGTTGCGCCGGCGCCGATTGCGAAATGTCGATCTGCCCGGGGCCGCCGGACAGCAGGCTGATCACCGTCATCGGGTTGATGCCGAAGAAATACGAGGCCACCAGCGCGATCGCAATGGTGCCGAGTCCGATCGAACGCCCGCCCAAGCCACTGCCGCTACTGCGGCGATCCTCGATATTGTCGCTTTCGCGATTGCCTTCCCATTTCATGTCGCACTCTCGCAAATTCCGTGTAGACGAGAGTGTAACGGAAGCGCCGCTTTACAGCAGGCGTGATATCAACGCCTTGTCGAAGCGGGCGTCGAGCGGGATCCGGACCTTGTGCGGGCTGCCGGGCGCGACGCTGATCTCGCTGCCGTCGGCGGCCAGCATGCGTTCCAGCGTCATGGTCTGGTTCCCGCTGGGGTGAATGATCTCAATCCGATCCCCGACTGAAAAGCGGTTCTTGGCTTCCACCAGCGCCCAGCCGTCTGCCACCGACAACACGTCGCCGACGTACTTGCTTTGATGCGCCTTCGACACGCCTTCCATGTAATTCTGGTGATCCTGCGTATGGTGACGCTGGTAGAAGCCGTCGGTATAGCCGCGGTTGGCCAAGCCTTGCAGTTCGCTCAGCAGGTTGATGTCGAACGGATGCCCTGCGACAGCATCGTCGATCGCGCGCCGATACACTTGCGCGGTGCGCGCCACGTAATACAGCGACTTGGTGCGACCTTCGATTTTCAGCGAGTTGACGCCGATTTTGACCAGCCGCTCGATATGCTCGATCGCGCGCAAATCCTTCGAATTCATGATGTAGGTGCCGTGCTCGTCTTCCAGGATCGGCATCAGTTCGCCCGGGCGGCCTGCTTCCTCGATCAGATAGGGCTGGTTGGCCAGCGGGTGGCGCTGCAGGTTGCCCATTTCGGAAAATGCCTGATTCGCTTCTTCCATCGCCTGCTGATAATTGAGCTTGATGGTTTCGACCGGGATCCGGGCCAGGTCGCCGGTCGCGTCCTCGGCGGCATTCTCGACCTTGTAATCCCAGCGGCAGGAATTGGTGCAGGCGCCCTGGTTCGGATCGCGATGATTGAAGTAGCCGGACAACAGGCAACGGCCGGAATAGGCGATGCATAGCGCTCCATGCACGAATACTTCAAGTTCCATCTCGGGGCAGCGCTGACGAATTTCCTCGACCTCGTCAAGCGACAGTTCACGCGACAGGATCACCCTTGTCAGTCCCATCTTGTGCCAGAACTTGACGTCGGCCCAGTTCACCGCATTGGCCTGCACCGACAGGTGCACCGGCACTTCCGGCCATTTTTCGCGCACCATCATGATCAGACCGGGGTCGGCCATGATCAAGGCATCCGGTTTCATCTCAATCACCGGCGTCATGTCGTTGAGGTAGGTCTTCAGCTTGGCGTTGTGCGCAAAGATGTTGCTGGCGACAAAGAACTGCTTGCCGCGCGCATGGGCGCCGCTGATGCCGGCTTGCAAGGTTTCCAGCGTCGAGAATTCGTTGTTGCGGGCGCGCAAGCTGTAGCGCGGCTGGCCCGCATAGACGGCATCGGCACCATAGTCGAAGGCGGCATGCATCTTGGCGAGCGAGCCGGCGGGGAGCAGTAGTTCAGGGGCGTTGGACATGGCGGCGGTGGCGTTCCGAATGAAAAAGCAGGGCGGCGATTATAGTGGGTACGCGGGAAAAACCGCATGATATGCATCAAGTCAGGCGCGATGGAACTCCAATGCAATTTTGGTATTATCTAAAAAATTAGGAGTATGCCAAAAAACAACCGGTTGCCGCATTAATTTAGTGCGTTAAAATAAGTACACTATCCTGTATAAATTATTGGCAAGCGTTTTTTATTGCAGCGTCTACGGCGCTGCCTGAACGATGGCAGCAATGCGCTCCAGCAGGACCGCGGTTTTTGTGTAGCCCGAACAGATCAGATGCAGCGTTGCATCATGCTCCAGCACTAGCGCCGGGTAGCCCTGGATGCCCCAGCGCTGGGCTTGCGCGAAATCCTGCCGGGTTTCCGAGATGGTCGAGGCGGCGCGCAGCGTGTCCAGAAAAGCCGTACTGTCGATGGTTGAAATTGGCGGCTCGATCAGGCCGGCCCGATCGCGAGCATCCGTCAGTGCCGCGGCGCCAACTTCCGCCAGCACTTGCAGACTGGTGACATCCCGGCCTTCCGCGTAAAAGGCGTGCTGGATCGCATGAAATACGTCCAGTATCGAACGCGCGGGTAAGTCGTCGCCCAGGATGCGGGCTGCGACCACTGTCCGGCAGGCCGGTTCGGTGTCGTAGACGAAGCCTGGACGCGCGATACCCGCGGTCGAAAACGGCAGTCCGCTGGCTTGTTCCACATGTTTCCAGTGCGTCAGAATAGCTGTTCTCTTGGCTGCGTCCATCACTTCGGTGTTGTAGGCGCGCAGCCCGCCGGTGACGATATCGAGTTGCGCCCCGGGCAGCGCATCGAGCAGTGCATTAAGCTGTGGGCCGAAACCATAGCACCAGGAACACATTGGGTCGGCGATATAGATCAGGTGATGCATGCGGTTCCTCGATGGCTTGGGGTGACGATGCACCAATGGTACCAATTTGGAGCGAGCAGCGTTGCCGCCCAATATTTATGCCACAATTTCAGCGGGCATAATAATTTGACCAGCAGATTGACCGATAACAAGGGGGCTAAAAATGGCAAAAGTGGCATTTATAGGATTGGGCGTGATGGGCTATCCGATGGCCGGGCATCTGGCAGCAAACGGCCATGCGGTGACGGTATTCAATCGCACTGCAGCACGTGCGCAGTCATGGCTGGGAACGCATCCGGGGCGCAGCGCGGACACGCCGGCAGCGGCGGCGGAAGGTGCGGAATTCGTATTTACCTGCGTCGGAAACGACGACGATCTCTACCATGTGACGCTGGGCCCGGACGGCGCGCTGTCGCGCATGCGCCCGGGCAGCGTGCTGATCGACAACACCACATGTTCTGCCGATGCTGCGCGCAAGCTTTACCAGGAGGCCGGCAAGCTGGGCATACAATTCCTGGATGCGCCGGTATCGGGCGGCCAGGCTGGCGCCGAAAATGGCAAGCTCACGGTAATGGTGGGTGGCGATGCAGAGGCATTCGCAGCGGCCGAACCGATTATCGCATCCTATGCGCGCGCGGTAGTGCACATGGGCTTTGCCGGGGCAGGGCAGCTGACCAAGATGGTGAACCAGATTTGCATTGCCGGGCTGGTGCAGGCGCTGGCCGAAGGCCTGGCATTCGCCAAAAACGCAGGGCTGGACGGAGAGCGCGTGATCGACGCAATCTCCAAGGGCGCGGCGCAATCGTGGCAGATGGAAAACCGGGGAAAGACCATGCTGGCGTCGAAGTTCGACTTCGGCTTCGCAGTCGATCTGATGCGCAAGGATCTGGGCATCTGCATGGAGGAGGCGCAGCGCAACGGCAGCCAACTGCCTGTCACCCGCCTGGTCGATCAGTATTATGCGGAAATACAAAAACGCGGCGGCGGCAAACTGGATACTTCCAGCCTGATGCTGCTGGTGGATCGCCACTGACATTCCGGTCGCAAAAAAAAGAAGCACTTGCGGCAAAGCAAGTGCTTCTTTGCGTCTAATGCCGGCAATTCACTGCATCTTTGCAGCAAACCGCAGCCAAATCCCTTACGCGAAATTCTTTGCGACGAAATCCCAGTTGGCCAGATTCCAGAAATTTTCGACGTACTTCGCGCGGGCGTTGCGGTAGTCGATGTAGTACGCGTGTTCCCAGACGTCGCAGGTCAGCAGCGGCTTGTCGGCGCCGGTCAACGGCGTTGCTGCATTGGAGGTGTTGACGAGATCGACCGAGCCGTCGGCTTTTTTCACCAGCCAGGTCCAGCCGGAGCCGAAATTGCCGAGCGCGGATTTGGTGAATTCTTCCTTGAACTTGTCGAACGTACCCCATTTCGCGTTGATCGCGTCAGCCAGTGCGCCGCTGGGTGCGCCGCCGGCTTTGGGTGCCAGGCAATTCCAGTAGAAGCTGTGGTTCCAGACCTGGGCTGCGTTGTTGAACAGGCCGCCGGAGGACTTGCGGATGATGTCTTCCAGCGTGGCGCTTTCAAACTCGGTGCCCTTGATCAGGTTGTTGAGGTTGGTGACGTAAGTCTGGTGATGTTTACCGTAGTGGTACTCCAGCGTTTCCTGAGAAATGTGGGGTTGCAATGCGTCCATCGCGTACGGCAGGGCTGGCAGGGTATGTTCCATGATGCGTCCTTTTAGTTGTTCGTTGAGGTAAAAATCTATTTTGCAGGATCGCCAATTGTATGACGGATGCGCAGCGCTTGCAGGCGGCGCTCATTCCATCGATTCCAGTGCCGGCTGCACGCTGGCGATGCCGATTTCGGCGGCGCCGCTGGCCAGGCGCAGCGTGATAGTGTCGCGCGGGTGCAGAGCGTTGGGGCTGCGGATGACTTGGCCTTTGGCATCGGTGACGATCGCGTAGCCGCGTTCCAGCGTGCGTTGCGGGTTCAGCAGCTCCAGCTGGGCGGTCAGCGCCGCCAGCGCTTGCCGGCGCTGCATGGCTGCGCTCGTTAGCCGCGCATCGAGCCGGCGGGCATATTCCTGCAGCATGCCGCGCTGACCTGTGCCATCGGGCCGTTGTGCGGCTAGCCGGGTTGCCAGCTGCGCCAGCGCAAAACGCGCCGCATTGTGCGGGACGCGTGCCGCCAGCTGCAAGCGCTTGCCGAGCGCCTGCAATTGCTGCCGTTCGCGTGCAATCGCGGCCTGCGGGCTATGCAATCGGTGCGCCAGCCAATCCAGCGCCTGACCGCGGTCCGACAGTTGCCGCCGCATCGCGCGCTGCAGCGCGCCGGCTTGCGCCATGACGCTCGCCAGCCAGTCGGCGCGCGGCGCCACCGCCAGTTCGGCGGCGGCGGTCGGGGTCGGTGCGCGCAGGTCGGCGGCGAAGTCGGCAATGGTGAAGTCGGTTTCATGGCCGACGCCGGCGATCACCGGCATGTTGCAATCGACGATCGCGCGCGCCACTGCTTCGTCATTGAACGCCCACAAATCTTCGATGCTGCCGCCGCCGCGGCACACCAGCAATACATCGCAGTCGCCGCGGTTGGAGGCGATCCGGATGGCGTCGGCAATTTTGGCGCCAGCGCCTTCACCTTGCACCGGGGTCGGGTACAGGATTACCGCGACATGCGGGGCGCGCCGTTGCAGCGTGCTCAGGATGTCGCGCAGCGCGGCCGCCTGCGGGCTGGTGACGATGCCGATGGTCCGGGCGAATAGCGGCAGTGGCCGTTTGCGCGCAGGGTCGAACAAGCCTTCGGCTCCGAGTTTTTCTTTCAGCCGCAGAAACGCTTCGAACAGGTTGCCGAGCCCGGCACGCCGGATCGTTTCCACATTCAACTGGTAATCGCCGCGCGGCGCATACAGGGTGACCAGGGTGCGCAGTTCGACCCGGTCGCCATCCTTCGGAATGAAGTCCGCGTATTGGGCGCGGCCGCGGAACATCACCGCGCGCACCTGGGCCGCGCTATCCTTGAGCGTGAAGTACCAGTGGCCGGAAGCGGCGCGGGTGAAGTTGGAGACTTCACCCGCCACCCAGATCAGCGGAAAGCTGCGTTCCAGCATCCTGGCTACCGCCTGATTGAGTGCCGAGACGCTCAGGATCGGTGCGGCGGCAGCGGAGAGTTCCGGGGATTCGTTTGGCATAGTCATCAAAATGGTGCTGCATTGTTTATGGGCGGTAATAAAATGTTCTTACGGATCAAGCACTTCGACCTTCTTAACGGTACTTGCGCACAAAGTTATCCACAGAAACTGTGCAGAACTGGCGATGCCGGCGATTGTGCCATGCAATGGTGCCGGCCTGCGCCGTTTTATCTCGCGCATTAGCATCGGATGGCGCCGCCCGCAACAAAATCATTCAGATCCCGATCGGAAAACGTTCCTGCCTTGATTTTAATCAATGCATTAAATCGCTTTATAATCAATGGCTTATGGATTGTTCATCGACTTGCGCACAAAGTTATCCACATAATATGTGCACAACATTGCAGTTATTCGCGATTGGTTGGATAGCACTCCGCAATAGCCCTGCCTCATTTTCATGCATGCATTATAAAGTCATAAAAATCATATACTTAATGCGCTTCCCCGGACTTGCACACAAAGTTATCCACATATTTTGTGCAGAACTCCCGGAGCCGCCTAGTGGACCGTCAAGGCAGTGTTGATCCGGCGCTGCGGATGGATTCGTGCTTGCCGTGAAGTGCCCAACACGTTACATTGCGGCTTCGCGATATTCAATCCATCCTCAACACCTACAGGGAGTTCCTTTTGTTCGCCATTATTCAAGCAGCCGGGTGGCCGATCTGGCTGTTGCTCATCTCTTCGGTCATTGCGCTGGCGCTAATTATTGAACGCAGCATGTATTTGCGCCGCAGTCTGGTGCTGCCGCCGACTTTGCTCGATGAAGTCATCCGCGTGTATCGCAGCGGCAAGGTGAGCGCCGAAGTGATCGAAAAGCTGGAACAGAATTCGCCGCTGGGCCGGGTGCTGGCCGCCGGCCTGCGCAACGTCGACGCACCGCGCGACATCATGAAGGAATCGATCGAGGAAGCCGGCAGCGGCGCAGCGCACGAACTCGAACGGTTCTTGACCACGCTGGGAACGATTGCCTCGCTGGCGCCGCTGATGGGCCTGTTCGGTACCGTGGTCGGGATGATCGAAATTTTCGGCTCGCAGACTGCGACCGGAGCCAATCCGACGCAACTGGCGCATGGTATTTCAGTGGCACTCTATAACACCGGTTTCGGCTTGATGATTGCGATGCCGGCGATGGTTTTTTACCGCCATTTTCGCGCGCTGGTGCATAGCTTCATCGTCGACATGGAACAAAAGGCCGTGAAATTCGTTGACGTGGTGCATGGTGCACGCAAGTCATAGGTGGAAGATCCGGCATGAAATTTCGTAAAATTCGCACCCGTGAAGACCCTGAAATCAATCTGATTCCATTCATCGATGTGCTGCTGGTGATCCTGATTTTCCTGATGGTGACGACCACCTACAGCAAATTTTCCGAATTGCAGATTACGCTGCCGACCGCCGATGCGGAACAGGTCCAGCAGCGGCCGTTCGAGATCAATGTCGGCGTCAGTACCGACAGCAGTCGTTACCTGATCAACAATACCGCGGTGGCGTATCACGATGTGCAGGAATTGGCGGAAAGCTTGAGAGCCGCCGCGACGGTCAATGGCGTGCTGCAAAAAGACCCGGTGGTCGTCATCAGCGCCGATGGCACCGCGCCCCATCAGAGCGTGATCAACGTGCTGGAAGCGGCGCGCCTGGCGCAATTTGCCAAAGTGACTTTCGCCACCCAGGTCAGCCAAAAGAAATAATTTATGCAGGGGTATGCCAGAAAACATGGCATTTCCCGCATTATTATATTGCCATTTTAAAAATGCTGTGGTGAGTATATGAGCTTGCCCGGATCATCGAAAAAGACTGTCTTGGCCTCTGCCGGATCCACTCTCGAATCGACTCTGAGCCGCGCCTGGCTGCGCCGCGGGCTGCTGGCGCGTGCGCTGTGGCCGCTGTCCCGGCTGTTCGGCGGCTTGCTGGCGCTGCGGCGGGCGCTGTACCGCTGCGGCTGGCTGGTGTCGGTGCGGCTGCCGGTGCCCATCATCATCGTCGGCAATGTATTCGTCGGCGGCACCGGCAAGACGCCGCTTGTGATCTGGCTGGTCGATGCGTTGCGCCGCGGCGGCCGTGTGCCGGGCGTGATTTCACGCGGATATGGAGCGTCGGGTGGATCGGCTGAAATGCCGCGACTGGTGTTGCCGGATGCGACGCCGCAGCAGGTCGGCGACGAACCGCTGCTGATCGTCCGCCGTGCGCAGTGCCCGGTAATGGTCGGGCGCGACCGGGTGGCAGCGGCGCAAGCGCTGCTGGCCGCGCATCCGGAACTCGATTGCATCGTGTCCGACGATGGCCTGCAGCATTACCGGCTGGCGCGCGACGTCGAAATCGTCCTGTTCGATGGCCGCGGCGCGGGCAATGGCTGGCTGCTGCCGGCCGGCCCGTTGCGCGAGCCGGCAGCACGCCGGCGCGACTTTACGGTGGTCAATCTGGTGCAGGGCGCCGCTGTGCCGGTTGGCATGCCGGCTGACGCCTATCGGATGGATCTGGCCGGCGCAGTTGCGCTGCGCCTGTGCGACCCGGCGCAGCAATTGCCGCTGCATGAATTGAATGCGTTGCCGGGGAAAATCGTGGCCGCGGCCGGCATCGGCAATCCGGCACGGTTTTTTGCCACCTTGCGCCAAGCCGGGCTAGCGTTTGAGGAGCTGCCGTTGCCGGATCATTACGATTTTGCCGTCAATCCATTTGACGATATTGCGGCCGACATCATCCTGATGACAGAGAAGGATGCAGTAAAATGTGCGCTTGTGACTGAACTGAAAGACGACCCGCGCCTGTGGGTGGTTCCCGTGACCGCGCGCCTCGATGGCGCGCTGGCCCAACGAATTCTGGAGAAATGTCGTGGACACTCGACTGCTTGATATCCTGGTGTGCCCGCTGTGCAAGGGCCCGCTGGTACATGACAAAAAAGCGCAGGAACTGATCTGCCGCGCCGACAAACTGGCCTATCCGATCCGCGACGGGATTCCTATCATGTGGGCCGAACAGGCTCGTGACCTGAATGCGCCGTTGCAGATCCAGGACAACACTTAACGATGGCTTTTACCGTCATCATCCCGGCCCGCCTGGCATCGACCCGGCTGCCCAACAAACCTCTCGCCGATCTGGGCGGCAAGCCGATGGTGGTCAGGGTGGCCGAGCGCGCGATGCTGTCCGGCGCCAGCGACGTCATCGTCGCCACCGATCACGCCGAGATCCTGGCCGCTTGCGCCGCCCACGGAGTGCACGCCAGCCTTACCCGCAGCGACCATCCCAGCGGCACCGACCGGATCGCTGAAGTCGCCGCTGCCATCGGCCTGGCTGCCGATGCGGTGGTGGTCAATGTGCAGGGCGATGAACCGCTGATCGACCCGGCCTTGATTGCCGCTACCGCAGCACGGATCACCGACGGCGTATCGATGGCCACCGCAGCGCATGCTATCGATGACGTGCAAGATGCCTTCAGTCCGAACGTGGTGAAAGTCGTGCTCGACAAGGCCGGCCGGGCGCTGTATTTCTCGCGCGCGACCATCCCCTGGCAGCGCGACGCGTTTGCGCAATCCAGATTCGTCTTGCCGCCGGGCACACTGCGCCATATCGGCCTGTACGCATACCGCAATGCATTCCTGCAAGCCTATCCGGCGCTGGCGGTGTCGCCGCTGGAACAGATCGAGGCGCTGGAGCAGTTGCGCGTGCTGTGGCACGGTTTTCCGATTGCCGTGTACGTCACCGATAGCGCGCCGGCGGCCGGAGTCGATACCCCGGAAGACCTGATCCGGGTGCGGCAATACTTCCAGTAAATGCTTGTTTTATGCCAATGTTTTGTTATGGAATCGATATCAAAACAGCGATCCGGCATGATTTTGTGGTAAGTTTCGTGAAAAGTTAATGTGATAAAACATATTATCGCGTTGCAGCGTATTGCCCGGACTCGGCGCATATCGGATGCAACTGCGAACATAATTCAAACTCGTCTTAGGAAATAACATGCGTCTCATCCTGTTAGGGGCACCAGGTGCCGGCAAAGGCACACAGGCCACATTCATCAAGGAAAAATACAATATTCCGCAAATTTCCACTGGCGACATGCTGCGGGCCGCGGTCAAGGCCGGAACGCCGCTGGGCCTGGAAGCAAAAAAAGTCATGGATGCCGGCGGCCTGGTGTCGGACGACATCATCATCGGTCTGGTCAAGGATCGTTTGAAACAGGCCGATTGCGCCAACGGCTATCTGTTCGACGGTTTCCCGCGCACCATTCCGCAGGCAGATGCGATGAAGGATGCGGGTGTCGCCATCGATTACGTACTGGAAATCGATGTGCCCGATGACGTCATCATCGACCGCATGAGCGGTCGCCGCGTCCACGCCGCATCCGGCCGCACCTACCACGTCAAATACAATCCGCCCAAGGTTGCCGGTCAAGACGACGAAACCGGTGACGCGTTGATGCAGCGTGATGACGACCAGGAAGAAACCGTCAGGAAGCGCCTTGCGGTGTATCACGAGCAAACTGAAGTGCTGGTCAAGTACTACGGTGACTGGGCGCAAGCCGGTTTGCCGGGTGCGCCGAAGTATCGCAAGATCGCCGGCGTCGGCCAGGTCGAGGAAATTCGCGATCGGGCTTTTGCTGCACTGGCAGAGTAAAGAAAGCGGACCTTGTGTCCGCTTTTTTGTTGGCGCAAGCAATCAATCAGGCATCCGGTAATACAGATGCGCATCTCCAGTATGGCGAAAAACAAGTCCACAACAAACACGAAGGCACGAAAAAAGTGGTAATGGCGTGCGCCGGAGCCGCTGCTTAGGTTGCAACGGCGATTCGGCGCAGAATCAGTTGAGTATATTTTATGGCAGCAACAAACATATGCGGCAAATGCCATAAAAATGGCGATACCCCATGTTTTATAGGAAATTTATTGGGTTGGGAGCCTGCTTCGTGCCTTTCGTGAAAAATGTGTCGGATCATAATTACAGTAAAAGAACCATGGAATTACGTAGAAAACAGGTAGCGACCGTCGGATAACAAAAACCCAGCGCCACTACCAGGGATGTTTTAGCCATGTCGTTAATAACAGGGGGAAGCAATATGACAGCAGTCTTATGGTTTGCGGTGCTGAGTGGTTTGGTTGCAGTTATTTATGGGCTCAATTCACGGCGCTGGATTCTCAAGCAGGATCCCGGCAACCCCCGGATGCAGGAAATCGCAGCGGCCATTCAGCAGGGCGCGGCCGCCTATCTGGCACGACAGTACCGCACCATCGCACTGGTCGGCGTGGTCCTTTTCATCATCATTGCCGTGTTGCCAGGGATCGGGCTGACCACCGCGGTCGGTTTCCTGATCGGCGCGCTGCTGTCCGGCGCCTGCGGCTTTATCGGCATGAATGTTTCGGTGCGCGCCAACGTGCGCACCGCACAGGCCGCTACCAAGGGCATGAGCCAGGCGCTCGATGTCGCGTTCAAGGGTGGCGCTATCACCGGCATGCTGGTGGTCGGACTCGGCCTGCTGGGAGTCACGCTGTTTTACTGGGTACTCACGGCGTCTGCAGCGAACGGGCCGGCAAATGCGGTATCGCTGCATGACGTCATCAAGCCGCTGATCGGACTGGCGTTCGGCGCTTCGCTGATTTCCATTTTCGCCCGGCTGGGCGGCGGGATATTCACCAAAGGTGCCGATGTCGGTGCCGATCTGGTCGGCAAGGTGGAAGCCGGCATTCCGGAAGACGATCCGCGCAATCCGGCAGTCATCGCCGACAACGTCGGCGACAATGTCGGCGATTGCGCCGGCATGGCGGCCGATTTGTTCGAAACCTACGTAGTGACGCTGATTGCAACCATGCTGCTGGGCAGCCTGCTGGTCAAGGGCGCGGAATCGCAGGCGGTGCTGTATCCGCTGGCGCTGGGCGGCGCATCGATTTTCGCTTCCATCATCGGCTGCAGCATGGTGAAAGCAAAACCGGGCAAGAAAATCATGGCGGCGTTGTACACCGGCTTGTGGTGGGCGGCCGGCCTTTCCCTGATCGGCTTTGCGATCGCGACCTGGCTGATCATGCCGCCGGCAATGCGCTGGCCGATGATGGGCTCGGCCCTGGTCGGCATCGTGCTGACCGGCCTGATGGTGTATATCACCGAGTATTACACCGGCACCGATTTCAAACCGGTCAAGCATATCGCCCAGGCATCGACCACCGGCCACGGCACCAACATCATCGCCGGCCTGGGCGTATCGATGAAATCGACCGCGTATCCGGTGTTATCGGTGTGCGCCGCCATCCTGACTTCCTATTGGCTTGGCGGTCTGTACGGGATCGCGATTGCCGCCACCTCGATGCTGTCGATGGCCGGCATCATCGTGGCGCTCGACGCATACGGTCCGATCACCGATAACGCCGGCGGCATCGCCGAAATGTCAGGCATGCCGGAATCGGTACGGGCGATTACCGATCCGCTGGATGCGGTCGGCAATACCACCAAGGCTGTCACCAAAGGATACGCAATCGGTTCCGCCGGTCTGGCGGCACTGGTGCTGTTTGCCGATTACACCCACGCCCTCGATTCGGTTGGCATGAGCACTTCTTTTGACTTGTCGAACCCGATGGTGATTGTCGGCCTGTTCATCGGCGGCCTGATTCCGTACCTGTTCGGCGCGATGGCGATGGAGGCGGTAGGGCGCGCCGCCGGCGCCGTGGTAGTCGAGGTGCGGCGCCAGTTCCGCGACATCAAGGGCATCATGGACGGCAGCGGCAAGCCGGAGTACGACAAGGCGGTCGATATGCTGACTGCCTCCGCGATCAAGGAAATGGTCATACCGTCGCTGTTGCCGGTGGTGGTGCCGGTGCTGGTCGGCTTGATTCTGGGACCGGCTGCGCTGGGCGGCCTGCTGATGGGTACCATCGTCACCGGCCTGTTCGTCGCGATTTCGATGACCACCGGCGGCGGCGCCTGGGATAACGCCAAGAAATACATCGAAGACGGCAATTTTGGCGGCAAGGGTTCCGATGCGCACAAGGCGGCAGTCACCGGCGACACGGTCGGCGACCCCTACAAGGATACCGCCGGTCCGGCAGTCAATCCACTGATCAAGATTATCAATATTGTCGCGCTGCTGATCGTGCCTTTGCTGCCGGCAACCGGGATGCAATCTGCCGCCATGTCAGCGCCGGTTGCGCTGGTGGCGGCATCGGCCAACGTCGGCGGCGGTATCGCGCCTGCGGTGGCCGTAAGCACGGTTGTACCGCCGATTGCAACAGAAGGAAGCCTGCGCTGAAGCAACCTGCAATACAAAAAAAGCGGCGGAAGCCGCTTTTTTAACGTTGCAGTGCAAAAATTGGCTACAATCCGGGATGATTGACGCTTACGTAAACGTAATGCGGCCAACCCAGGCAGCAATCGAAACCCCACTCATCAAGGAAGCAAACCATGCAAATCAAAGATAGCGTATTCATCATCACCGGCGGTGCCTCCGGTCTGGGCGCGGCAACCGCACGCATGATCGTCGAAGGCGGCGGTAAAGTCGTGCTGGCCGACGTGCAGGTGGAAGCAGGCGAAAAACTCGCCGCAGAACTGGGCGGCGCATTCGTCAAGTGCGATGTCACTTCCGAAGCGGACGGGCTGGCAGTCGTCGCCGCCGCAACCGCAATCGGCACGTTACGCGGCCTGGTCAACTGCGCCGGGGTCGCGCCGGCTGTGAAAACGGTCGGTAAAGAGGGTCCGCATCCGCTGGAAGTGTTTCAGCGCGTCATCAACATCAACCTGGTCGGCACCTTCAACATGTCGCGCCTGGCTGCCGATGCAATCGCGAAAACCGATCCTACCGAACAAGGTGAGCGCGGCATCATCATCAATACTGCTTCGGTGGCCGCGTATGACGGCCAGATCGGCCAGGCCGCATATGGCTCGTCCAAGGCCGGCGTGGTCGGCCTGACGTTGCCGATGGCGCGCGACCTGTCGCGCAGCGGGATTCGCGTAATGACCATTGCTCCGGGGATTTTCGAGACTCCAATGCTGCTCGGCTTCCCGCAGGAAGTGCAGGATGCGCTGGGCAAGATGGTGCCGTTCCCGCCGCGCCTGGGCAAGCCGGCCGAATATGCGCATCTGGCGAAAGCCATCATCGAAAACGTGATGCTCAACGGTGAAACCATCCGGCTCGACGGCGCGATTCGGATGCAACCGAAATAATCGGCCGCATTGCCGCATTGCCATTGCGGCAATGCCGATATCGCTTAATCGGATTACACTAAGGCAAGCTTCGCTTGCCTTTTTTCTATTGGGAGACCGTCATGACCGCAATCAGAACCGCCGCTATCGCCTGTGCTGCCGCCGTTTTTCTGGGTGCCTGTGCCAGCAGTCCGGGTTTCCGTTACGAGATGCCGGTTGCCGGCATGAGCGCACCGGAAACCGCCAGCGGCTATACCGAGAAATCCGGAGTAACCGCTAAAAAATTCATGGTGGCCGCAGCCAATCCACTGGCCACCGACGCCGGCTACCAGGTGCTCAAGGCCGGCGGATCGGCGGTGGACGCGGCGATTGCGACCCAGATGGTGCTGAGTCTGGTCGAGCCGCAGTCCTCCGGCATCGGCGGCGGCGCGTTTTTGATGCATTTCGATGGCAGCAGCGTGAAGGCCTTCGACGGCCGCGAAACCGCTCCTGCCAGGGCCACCGAAAAGCTGTTTCAGGATGCGAATGGAAAAGCGCTGCCGTTTTATGACGGCGTGGTCGGTGGCCGCTCAGTCGGTGCGCCCGGCGTGCTGCGCATGTTGGAGTTGGCGCACCGGCAATACGGCAAGCTGCGCTGGGCCGATCTGTTTTCGCCGGCAATCCGCTTGGCAGAGCAGGGCTTCGCCGTCAGCCCGCGCTTGCATACGCTGCTGGCCTCCGAGCAGCATCTGAAGAAAGATGCAGTCGCCGCCGCATATTTTTATGATCGGCAAGGGGCCCCGTGGCCGGTCGGCCATGTACTGAAAAATCCGCCATTGGCGCAAGTTTTCAAGGAGATAGCAGCAGGAGGTACCGATAGTTTTTATCAGGGGCACATCGCGCAGGATATTGCGGCCAAAGTCGGCAGCCATCCACTCAATCCCGGCCTGTTGACGGTGGCCGATATTGCCGGCTACCAGGCCAAGTTGCGCGAGCCGGTGTGCAGCGATTACAAGGCCTGGACCGTATGCGGGATGCCGCCGCCATCCTCCGGCGGGATCGCCATCGGGCAAATGCTCGGGATGCTGGAAAGCCGGGATATTCGTCCGTTCGCACCGCAAGGCGGGGTCTTGAGTGCGGATGCGGTCCATCTGTTTTCGGAAGTGGGAAGACTGGCCTATGCGGACCGTGGCCGCTATGTAGCCGATACCGATTTCGTGCCGTTGCCGGGAAACAGCTTCAAGCCCTTGCTGGACAAACAGTATCTGGCGCAACGCGCGGCACTGATTGGCGACAAGTCGATGGGCCCGGCCAAGCCCGGCACGCCGCCGGCGATGAACTTGGCCTGGGGCCAGGATACTTCGCCGGAGTTGTCCGGTACTTCGCATATCTCGATCGTGGATGGCAGCGGCAACGCGGTTTCGATGACGACCACGATTGAAGATGCATTCGGCTCGCGTCAGATGGTGGACGGCTTCTTGCTGAACAATCAGCTGACCGATTTTTCCTTCGATGCCGCTGACGCCAACGGTCCGATCGCCAACCGGGTGCAGGGCGGCAAGCGTCCGCGCAGCTCTATGGCACCGACTTTTGTATTCGAAAAAGGCAGCAAAAAACTGGTGCTCATCGCCGGCTCACCCGGCGGTTCCGCCATCATCAACTACGTCGGCAAGGTGCTGGTCGGCACCATGGACTGGGGTTTGAACGTGCAGCAGGCGATCAGCCTGCCGAACTTCGGCAGCCGCAACGGCCCGACCGAACTGGAGCAGGGCCGTGTCTCGGATGCGCTGGTGGAGGCATTGAAGGCGAAGGGTCATAACGTGCGCGTGATGGAGCAGACTTCCGGCCTGCAAGGGATCATGCGCCTCAACATCCACGGCGAAGAGATGTGGTTCGGCGGTGCCGATCCGCGCCGGGAGGGCGTCGTCAAAGGCGATTAGCGCGTGCGGATTGGTGGATTGCGTGCTGGCGGAGTCCACAAGAGAGCCGCGGTCTGTTAATCTGAGATCATGCTAAAAAGAAAGAAAACAGGCCTCGTACTGAGCGGTGGCGGCGCCCGCGCCGCTTATCAGGTCGGCGTGTTGCAGGCCATCGCGGCGTTGCTGCGCGAAGCGGGCTGGCCGACCGAACGTAATCCGTTCGACATCATTTGCGGCACTTCGGCCGGCGCCATCAATGCGACCGCGCTGGCTTGCCGGGCCGACGATTTCGGCGCAGGCGTGCAGACTCTGGTAGATGTGTGGGAACACTTCGAAGTGGAGCATGTATATCGCGCTGACTCGCTCGGCGTAATCCGTTCCGGCGCGCGCTGGCTGTCGATCCTGTCGTTCGGCTGGATGCTGCGCCAATGGCATGCCAACCCGCCCAATGCATTGCTGGACAACACGCCGCTGATCAGCCTGTTGCATCGGATGCTGGACTTGCCGCGACTGGATGCGGCGCTGTCCGGTGGCAGTTTGCATGCGCTGGCGGTGACCGCGTCGTCTTACACCGCCGGCCAGCATCTGACTTTTTACCAGTGTGTAGCCGATATCGAGCCCTGGAGCAGGACCCAGCGCACCGCACTGCGCAGCCAGATTGGAATCGATCATCTGCTGGCTTCGGCAGCCATTCCTTTCATCTTCCCGGCTACCCCTCTGTATTGTTTCGGTCGTCGCGAGTATTTCGGCGATGGCTCGATGCGGCAACTGGCGCCGATTTCGCCGGCAATCCACCTGGGGGCGGACAAGGTGCTGGTGATCGGCGCCGGCCGCCTGACGGAGCCGGTGCGCACCACAGTCGAGTTCGCACCCTATCCCAGCCTGGCCCAGATTGCCGGCCACGCGATGTCCAGCATTTTTCTGGACAGCCTGGCGGTGGACATCGAGCGCCTTAATCGCATCAATCTGACGCTTTCCATGCTGTCTGACGAAATGGAAAACAAGACTTCGCTGCGTCCGATCCAGACTCTGATCATTGCGCCTTCCGAGCGACTCGATGAAATCGCCAGCCGCCACGTCGACAGCCTGCCGCGTCCGATCCGAACGCTGCTGGGCGGCATCGGAGCGACCGAGGCCCGTGGCGCGGCACTGGCGTCCTACCTATTATTCCAATCCAGCTACACCCGTGAGCTGATTGCTCTGGGGGCGCGGGATACTTTTGCACAGCGTGAAAACGTACTGGATTTTTTTGCGCCCGAGCTGCCGGTTGCCGCTGATGCGCGTCAACTAGATCTGATGAATTATTAAAATATGTTGGGTATATGCATATTGTCCAATTTTTACGCATATATTTACTGATATATAAAATATACATTGCCCAGTATATTGATGATGCCGATGCTGTTTAGGGGTCGCAATCGTATGAAAAAAATGTTGCCGCACCGATGACGGCTCGAGTTGCATGTTTCTTAATCCGTCTGCTTGATTAATTGTTGCATTGCCACATATACAGACAAGATGCTGCCTTATGATTCGGGTTGATTCGTTTTGGACAACACGTTACCCTATGGGGATTCGGGTTTCTGGCGCTTGCCAATGGATGCATTAAATCGACGGAAAATGATTTTGAATCTCAAATCACTGCGCAACTCCATTTTTTTTCTTGCCGCGGTCCTGTTTTCCGCAGGGGGGTCGGCAACAGATGCCGCTGCGCTGGCTGTGGTGCATATATCCGACTTGCCCGGACAGGCGCAACGGGTACTGGTACAAATCAGGCAGGGAGGCCCTTTTTCTTATGCCAAGGATGGTGCGGTTTTTGGAAATTATGAACAAACTCTGCCTAGGCAGAAGCGTGGGTACTACCATGAATATACGGTCAAGACGCCGGGTTCGCGCAGCCGTGGCGCACGCCGGATCGTGGCCGGCGGCGTCCCGCAGGCATCCGGCGAATATTATTACACCGAAGATCACTATGCCAGTTTCCGACGTATCAAAGAATGATGGACATGAAAACCAGCGCCCAATTTTTGTACCAGCCGAGGGTTCAATGAGTATGTTAAAAACCGTGCTGCCAAATGTGGTGCAATCCATTCGCGCGTTCCGGGTCGCAGATCTACAACTGGAAGCGGCCAACCTTGGGCAGCATTTTCTGTATGCCTATTGCGGGGAAGCAACGACCAAGCAGCAGGTGCTGTCCACCATTGCAGAGTCGTTTTTTTTCCCGAAGCATTTTGGCAAGAATTTCGATGCGCTGTCGGATTGCCTGACCGATCTGGTCTACAAGTCGGGTCGGCAGCCAGGCTTTGTGGTGGTGCTGGAGCAGATTCCAAACACGCCTAAATTTGATAAGGAAGCGCGCGAAAACTTGCTGGATGTGTTTCGCGACGCCGCCGATTTCTGGGCCGAAAAGAAAGTCGCGTTCAGGGTCTTTTATTCCTTCGAATAGGGACGGCACAAGAAGGGCTTGAGCAGGCCGACCGCGTTGTCGGCTTTTTGTTTTTCCATGTCAGACCCCAACAAAAGGTACAATGCGCGCCATGAAAAACATCGTCATCCTGATTTCCGGACGCGGCAGCAATATGGAGGCCATAGTGCGCGCGTTGGAGGCCGAACGCTGGCCGGCAAAAATCGCTGCCGTCATCAGCAACCGCGCCGACGCGCCCGGCCTGCAATTCGCCGCAGCGCACGCGATCCCGACCGCTGTGGTCGCCAACCAGGATTACCCGTCCCGCGCGACTTTCGATGCCGCTTTGCAATCGGCGATAGACGATTTTGCGCCCGATCTGGTGGTGCTGGCCGGATTCATGCGGATCCTGACTGCACCGTTTGTAGCGCACTATGCCGGACGGATATTAAATATCCATCCATCGTTGCTGCCGCTATTCCCCGGCTTGGCCACGCATCGGCAGGCTCTGGCGGCGGGCGTTGCAGAGCACGGTGCAACCGTGCATTTCGTCACCGCCGAGCTCGATCATGGACCGGCCGTGCTGCAGGCAAGAGTGCCACTCCTGCCGGATGACACCGAACAGTCGTTGGCGGCGCGCGTGCTGGTGCAGGAACACATCATTTACCCGCGTGCGGTACGCATGTTTATCGAAGGCAGCCTGGCATCGCAGCAGGAGCAGTTACGCACGAATGCCGACGAAAGTCGGCCAGATCATATAAAGAAGGATTTCGCATGAGATTGCCACCAGCGGTCGTACACCAAACTGAAGAAGTATTGCGCGAAATATTGCGCTTTACAGGCCCTGCGGACGGCACGCTGTCGCGCTATTTCCGCGACCACCCACGCTTGGGTTCGCGCGAACGGGGATGCATTGCCGAGGGCATTTACGGCCTGTTGCGCAATAAGTCGGTATATGCCAGCTTTGCCGAATCGGGTGGCGGCGCGAGCATGCGCAAGCTGACACTGCTCGGCTTGGCAGATGCAGTCGGCGTGGATGCTCTCGGCGGTCTGAGCGAGGAAGAGACCGAATGGCTGACGCGCGTGATGCAAATTGACCGCAATTTGCTGCAGCCGTCATTGCGCGCGAATCTGCCGCAATGGCTGTTTGAAAAGCTGGTCGCGCGTGATGGCGAAGAGCAGACCTTGCAACTGGCTGACGCCTTGAACCAGCCGGCACCGCTGGATTTGCGTGTCAACTCGATCAAGGCGGTGCGCAACGACGTGATCGCCAAGCTCGCCGAAGCACCGATTCTGTGCGAGCCGACACCCTATTCACCTTTGGGTCTGCGGATCATCAAAAAGCCGACATTGCAAAACCTGCCCTTGTTCAAGGAGGGCGCGATTGAAGTCCAGGACGAGGGTAGCCAGTTGCTGTCCCAGGTGGTGGGTGCCAAGCGTGGCGAAATGGTGGTCGATTTCTGCGCCGGCGCGGGCGGCAAAACCTTGTCGCTCGGCGCTGCGATGCGCAATACCGGGCGTCTGTACGCATTCGATGTTTCCGAAAAACGTTTGGCCAAACTCAAGCCGCGCCTAGCCCGGAGCGGCTTGTCGAACGTGCATCCGGTGCTCATCGCACATGAGCGAGATGCCAAGATCAAGCGTCTGGCCGGGAAGATTGACCGCGTGCTGGTCGATGCGCCCTGCAGCGGCCTGGGTACCTTGCGCCGCAACCCGGACGTTAAATGGCGTCAGACGCCGGAATCGATTATTGAGCTCAATGCCAAGCAAAGCGCGATCCTGGATAGCGCAGCAAGACTGGTCAAGGCGGGCGGGCGACTGGTGTATGCAACCTGTAGCCTGCTGAACGAGGAAAACGAAGATATCGTCAGCCAGTTTTTATCCGGTCATCCTGATTTCACGCTACTGCCGATGAAAGAAGTGCTGGCCGAGCAGAAAATTGCGCTCGACATGCAGGATTATTTGAAACTTGCACCGCATTTGCATCACACCGACGGCTTCTTTGCCGCCGTTTTGGTGCGCAAGGCGCTGCCAGTGGCGCCAGCCAGCGTAACTGAACCGGTCGAGGCTGCCTGAGTCAAAGCGCCGACTTCATCACATTACTGTGATTTTCATGCTCAAACAGTCGGTCAGCAGGCTTGTTAGTGACTGGCCTGCGCCTGTAACCTGGCAGGCAGCGGCATCGCGCGGGGCACGCAAAGTTTGCCTCACCCTCGCTCTCGTCAGCGCGCTGCTGGGCGCACCGGTTGTGCATGCATTTGATGCATCCTCATCGGACCCAATAACTGCGCAGGGAACCCTGCAAGCGGCTTTTTCGCCCTGGGATGATATCGAAACGTTGATTATTGACGCGATTGATGGCGCAAAAAAACAGGTATTGGTGCAAGCCTACCTGCTGACCAGTAAAAAAATCGCAATGGCACTGATTGCCTCGCAGCAGCGCGGTATTGGCGTGATGGTGTTGGTCGATGCCGCGCAGTCCGCCAAAGTGCCATCCTCCAAAGCACATGACTTGTCGCTTGCCGGCATTTCCGTGTGGTTAGAGACCGGCTATCAGAATGCACACAACAAGGTTATCGTCATAGATGCCGGTACCGCAAGCGCTACGGTGATTACCGGGAGCTACAATTTCACCTGGTCGGCGCAACACAAAAATTCGGAAAATATCCTGATCGCCCGCAGAAATCCACTGCTCGCAGCACGCTACGCGCTGAACTGGGAGCGGCACCGGCAGGGCGCAACGCCTTACAAATAATGGCGTTTGTTGTCCAGTTGCGGTATGTAGCCGGGTTCGGATCCGCCATCCAGTAAAAATCGCAGTGCCGGACGCGGCAGTGCCATGGCATAAATCGGAATTATGCAAATGGCGTACAATGCCGACAAAATTTCAGAAACGCGAATTCCATTCAATCTATCGGGAATAATCGCGCAGATGCGATTAACTCTGGAGAAGTAATGATTCTAAATAGCATTTTTGAGGCGTCGCTGGATTTTCTTTCCAATGGCATTACCAGGGCAAGCGGATGGCAAGTGTTCATTTTTACGATGATTGCAACGCATATCACGATTGCCTCAGTTACGATTTTTCTGCACCGCTGTCAGGCCCACCGGGCTCTCGACCTACATCCGTTTCCAAGCCATTTTTTCCGCTTTTGGCTGTGGCTGACCACCGGCCAGGTGACCAAGGAATGGGCTGCGATTCATCGCAAGCATCACGCCAAATGCGAAACTGAAGAGGATCCGCACAGCCCGGTTACGCGAGGCATCAAGAAGGTGCTGTTCGAGGGGGCCGAGCTGTATCGCGCCGAATCGAAAAATCGGGAAACCATCCAAAAATACGGCCACGGGACACCCGATGACTGGCTGGAGCGCAATGTCTACACCAAATACAGCATGCAGGGCGTGGTACTGATGCTGTTCATCGATGTATTGCTGTTCGGTGTGATTGGCATCACTGTATGGGCGATACAAATGATGTGGATTCCGGTTACTGCCGCCGGCATTATTAATGGGATTGGCCACTATTGGGGTTATCGAAATTACGACTGCGCCGATGCGTCTACCAACATTGTGCCGTGGGGCATTCTGATCGGCGGAGAGGAGTTGCATAATAATCACCACACATTCGGCACCTCGGCCAAACTGTCATCGAAATGGTATGAATTCGATATCGGCTGGATGTATATCCGGATGATGGAAATCGTCGGTTTGGCAAAGGTTAAGAAAATCGCACCGGAGCCAAAGTTCAATCGGCAAAAGCTGATTGCAGACCTCGATACCCTGCAGTCGGTAATCGCCAACCGCTATGACGTGATGTCCAAGTATGCCAAATCCCTTAAGAACGCCTGGCATGACGAACTGGAACACCTGAAAGAGAAGGCCCAATTGGAGTCAGGCTTCCTGAATTCGTCAAGAAAGCTTTTACAACGTGAGCCGGGTAAACTGGAAGCCGCGCATAAACAACAACTTTCTGAATTGTTCGCTCACAGCAAGGCGCTCAAGACTATGCACGAGATGCGTGTCGAACTAGGTGTAATCTGGGAGCGTTCGCACGCCAGTCGCGATCAGCTGCTGCAACAATTGCAGGATTGGTGCATCAGGGCCGAGGCTTCCGGCATCAAGGCCTTGCAGGATTTTTCACTGCGTTTGCGAACCTACGCCTAAAGCTCAATATCTGCCGGCATGATGGCCCTCGATTGAAATGCTTTCGATATGAAACGGCCCGGTCATCCGGGCCGTTTTTTCGTGATAATTTTGGACGGGCAATGCTGCAGAAAAGAAAATGCCCCGCAAGAGTTAATCTTGCGGGGCATTTTAACGGCAAAAATCGATTACCTGATTTTTGTTTCTTTGTATGCAACATGCTTGCGCGCCTTGGGATCGAACTTCATGATCTCCATTTTTTCAGGCGTGGTGCGCTTGTTTTTTGTCGTGGTGTAGAAGTGACCCGTACCTGCGGTCGATTCCAGTTTGATTTTGTCGCGGCCAGATTTTGCCATGATGTTTTCCTTTATCCCGTTGCGCTAATTAAACTTTTTCGCCGCGGGCGCGCATGTCGACCAGCACGGCATCAATGCCGATTTTGTCGATGGTACGCAGACCGGCATTCGACAAACGCAGGGAAACCCAGCGATTTTCCGATTCGACGAAAATGCGGCGATTTTGCAGATTAGGCAAAAAACGGCGCTTGGTTTTGTTGTTTGCGTGGGAAACATTGTTGCCGACCATCGGCCCTTTTCCCGTAACTTGGCAGACACGTGCCATGCTTTACTCCTCAATGGTTTCCGAATTCGGAAAAAATGAAAGTATAGACAAAAAACTGTGATTTATCAATGACTTGTGGAAATAAATTGTGTCTTGTTATATTTAAAAATTTAACAATTTTATTTGCGGCACCTGCGGGCAGGTTTCTGATCCATATCAAGCATGACTAATTAAAATATACTGGATAATGTATAATTTTTATTCGTTTATTTTAGTGCGGAAGTTGCCATATTATTTCACATACCCCTTTATTTTTATTTTATCTTGGTGGGTGGCTATAGTTGTCCATGTTCTGCAAAGGAATGAATCTGGCGCCCGGCGACGATGAAGTGATCTAGCACCCGTACGTCAACCAGTTCCAGCGTCTGTTTCAGCGTGCGCGTGAGCAGATGATCGGCTGCGCTGGGCTCCGGCGTGCCGGATGGATGGTTGTGGGCCAGTATGATGGCCGCTGCGTTGTGCGCGAGCGCGACTTTTACAAGCTCGCGCGGATACACGCTGGCATGCGTGAGTGTGCCGCGAAACAGTTCTTCGGAAGCAATCAGACGATTTTTGACGTCCAGGAAAAGTACGGCAAACGACTCGTATTGCTTGTTGCCCAAGAGCAATTGCAAGTAATGGCGCACCGCTTGCGGCGAGCTTAGCGTGATGCCGGCTTCCAGTTCTTCGGCCAGTGCCCGCCTAGCCAGTTCCAGAACCGCTTGCAGCTGTGCAAATTTAGCTGGCCCAAGGCCATTGATGACTGAGAACTCCTTGATTCGTGCAGAAAACAAGCCGTTCAGCGAGCCAAAATGACCAATCATTTCGCGCCCCAGGTCAACCGCACTTTTGCCAGTGACGCCGATGCGTAAGAAAACTGCCAGCAATTCGGCATCCGAGAGTTTTTGAGCTCCGTGTTTGATCAGCCGTTCGCGCGGGCGCTGATCTTCGGGCCAATCTGTAATCGCCATGCCGGGTTTCCTAAATAGTCAGGTTTGTCTGCGGATGCGCTGGTCACCCTAAAGCTGACTTACAATACCAGCTTATTTTTAATCACCACGAGTTTCACATGTCCACCACACTTGATCCTGTCGTTACCGCCACAGCTTACCTGACGCTGCACTATCGTTTGGCATCGATGGATGGCCAAGATATTGTCACTACTTTTCAGGGCAATCCTGCAACTTTGCAAATGGGTACTGGGCAACTGGCACCTTTTCTCGAGTCCTGCCTGATCGGACTGCCGGAAGGCACGCATCAAACCTTTGCATTGGCGCCGGAGCAGGCATTTGGCCCACGCAACCCGGACTTGATCCAGCGCGTCTCGAAATCGACCTTGCAGGAAAACTCTCCCGAAAATGCGCAATATGCGATCGGCGATCCAGTGGAGTTTGCTGCGCCCGGCGGCGGCCGGTTTGCAGGTGTTTTGCGATCGATCGATGAAGATGGAGCCTGGTTCGATTTCAATCACCCGCTGGCCGGGCAGTCGCTGAAATTTGAAGTCAGAATCATTGGAATCATGTAATGGAACAGAAGGAAATTCTACTGGCGCAGCCGCGCGGCTTTTGTGCCGGTGTCGATCGGGCGATTGAAATCGTGGAGCGGGCATTGCTTCAGTTCGGTGCGCCGGTCTATGTGCGTCATGAAATCGTGCATAACGCTTACGTGGTAGAAGATTTGCGCAGCAAGGGGGCAATCTTTATCGAGGAACTGGATGATGTGCCGGCCGGTAATATTGTGATTTTTTCCGCGCATGGCGTATCCAGGGCCGTGCGTGACGCCGCTACCGCACGCGGGCTGACAGTTTTTGATGCAACCTGTCCTTTGGTGACCAAGGTGCATATGGAAGTGGCCAAGATGCGACGCGAAGGGCGCGAAATCGTGATGATCGGCCATCAGGGCCATCCGGAAGTGGAAGGTACGATGGGGCAGGCGGAAGGCGGGATGCATCTGGTGGAGACTGTTGCCGATGTCGATGCACTGACTGTACTGCGGCCGGACATGTTGGCATATGTTTCGCAAACCACACTTTCCGTTGATGATACGGCTGAGATTATTGCCGCATTGCGCAGTCGCTTCCCACTCATCATCGAACCCAAGAAAGGCGATATTTGTTACGCCACCACCAATCGCCAGGAGGCGGTCAAATTCATGGCGCCGCAGGTCGACGTGGTCATCGTCGTCGGTAGCCCGAATAGCTCCAACTCCAATCGCCTGCGTGAAGTCGCCGAGAAAAAGGGAACTGTCGCGCACATGGTGGACAACGCTTCACAAATCGACCCCGACTGGCTGGCTGGCAAGAGACGAATTGGTGTGACTGCGGGCGCATCCGCTCCCGAAGTATTGGTGCAGGCTGTAATCGACCGTCTGACAATGCTGGGAGCAAAAAACGTGAAATACCTTGATGGCGTTAAAGAGCATGTTACCTTTCCGATGCCAAAAGGTCTGGGTGGCTCGTGACAGACGGCGCTTGCACGCGTATCTGGCAATCGCGCATTTTACGCAACTCGCGTGGTTCAAGTATTGCGGCTTCTGATTCGACATAACGGGCAAAATCGGTACATGTGCGTGCGGCACACACTCGCCAACAAAGCATAATCATCGCGTTTATTTGATTTTATCTTGCTCCTTGCCGACAGTACGCTGGCTGGAGTGGTGGCAAAATTCTTATTTCTCTACAGTAAATTTTCCTGCAAATACAAAAAATATAGGTGCATTTTTTTTATGCACATTATTGATATGGCGAAACCTGCTAATTGTGCCGATGTGCGAGTTGATTAAGTTGTGCGGAACTATGTTCAGGATAAACTTGAATTTTCCATATATTGTTTATCTGATTCCTCATTATCATATCTACCGCACGAAGGCGGCTGTCTTTATCCGCACATGACAATTGCTGTGTAATGTGCGGGCAGTGGAGTAGCATCAAGGTGTGCAAAATATTGCGGCTGAGGAAGTCGTTTGATCATCCGGGTTCTGTATAATCGCGCCCTAATTTGGATGCTCCCCAGAATAGGGCGCCCACAAACATATTAAAAAAGCGTTTAGACCAAACGCAAGATAAGGAGACAAGCTAATGAATATCGGACACACCCTCAATGCTCCGGCAATAGCGAAGAATTTGATCGGATAAGCAGCAAGAGCCTATTACGGCACCCAAGAGGTTCAACTCGGGTGCCGTTTTTATTATTAGGAACGGTTCTTGCTGCAGTCGCACATGATGCGATCGTGAGTAAGCCGCAGAACAACTAAATTTCGGTCCTCTAAGGGAGCTTGAACTTATGGATATTCTTATCCAACAAATCATTAACGGCCTGGTCCTCGGCAGCATGTATGCCTTGATTGCTCTTGGCTACACAATGGTGTACGGCGTTCTCAGTCTAATCAACTTCGCCCACGGTGAGGTATTAATGATTGGTGCAATGGTCGGCCTGACTGTTCTCAAGATCATGCAAACTGTCGCTCCCGACATGCCCGGCATCTTCAAGCTTGTGATTGCTATCGCGGCTGCAATACCAGTGTGCGTGATTGTCAATGTACTGATTGAACGTGTTGCATACCGGCGTCTGCGCAATGCGCCACGTCTGGCCCCGCTGATTACTGCTATTGGTATTGGCATCCTGCTTCAGACCTTTGCAATGATGATCTGGGGGCGCAGTCCGTTGCCTTTTCCTCAGGTTATGTCGAGTGAGCCGATACATATCGGTGGCGCACTGATTTCGCAGACCCAGGTCATGTTGCTGGCACTGGCGACCATTGCCATGGTAGGTCTGGTATTCCTGGTGGAAAAAACCAAGATGGGCCGTGCGATGCGCGCCACCTCGGAGAATCCGCGTGTGGCCGGTTTGATGGGAGTCGATGCCAATAAGGTTATTGTGGCGACGTTTGCCATCGGCGCTGCGCTGGCAGCGGTAGCCGGTGTCATGTGGGGCGCCAATTACTCGTCGGCGCAATTTGCAATGGGCTTCTTGCCAGGCCTGAAGGCGTTTTCTGCCGCAGTGCTGGGTGGTATAGGCAATATATATGGCGCAATGCTGGGCGGCATTCTATTGGGAGTGATTGAGAGTCTGGGTGCCGGCTATATTGGCGATCTGACAGGCGGCTTCCTGGGTAGTCACTATCAGGATATTTTTGCCTTTGTCGTGCTAATTATAGTGTTGACACTGCGTCCGTCCGGGATCATGGGCGAACGTGTGGCTGATCGTGCTTAAAGGAGAACTTCATGGCACTTTACTTTGACATCAAAAAGAATCCGACCAAGGCTTACACCAGCTTTGCGCTGCTGGCAATCGTTGCGATTGCGTTCCCTTTTATCGCCGCCAACTATGGCAACTCCTGGGTGCGCATCATTGACTTTGCACTGCTCTACATCATGCTCGCCTTGGGTCTGAACATTGTGGTGGGATTCGCTGGCCTATTAGACTTGGGCTACATCGCTTTCTATGCTGTCGGCGCTTACACCACCGCGTTGCTGGCTTCACCGCAGTTTGCGGTGGTGCTGGAATCCTTCGTGAATCAGTACCCTTCCATTGGCAATTTTTTGTTGTGGGTATTTGGCCCTGAAATTGCGCAAAACGGGATTCATCTTTCACTCTGGTTGATTGTGCCGATTGCGGCTGCGGTGGCCGCATTTTTTGGAGCTCTGCTGGGCGCTCCGACACTGAAGCTGCGCGGTGATTATCTGGCGATTGTGACACTTGGTTTCGGAGAAATAATCCGAATTTTCCTGAACAACCTGAATGGTCCGGTAAATATCACCAATGGGCCGCAGGGCATCAACATGATCGAGCCGATCCGGATTTTCGGTGTTTCCCTGGCCGGCGAACCAGGCTCGATGGCGACGATGCAAATTGGCAGTTTTTCGATGCCATCGGTAAATGCATACTATTTCCTGTTCCTGGCCTTGTGCATTGCTATCGTCCTGATTACTTCCCGCCTGCAGCACTCGCGCCTTGGCCGTGCCTGGGTTGCGATTCGAGAAGATGAGATTGCGGCGAAAGCAATGGGCATCAATACCCGTAATATCAAGTTGCTGGCGTTCTCGATGGGAGCGTCTTTCGGCGGTATCTCCGGAGCCATGTTTGCGTCTTTCCAGGGTTTTGTTTCACCAGAGTCCTTTACCTTGATGGAATCAATCATCATTTTGGCAATGGTGGTATTGGGCGGCATGGGGCATATTCCCGGCGTGATACTCGGCAGTATTATTCTTGCTGCCTTGCCTGAAGTATTGCGGCATATAGTCGAGCCGGTTCAACAATTACTGTTCGGTCGGGTAATTATAGATGCAGAGATTCTGCGCCAATTGCTGTACGGTCTGGCGATGGTGTTGATCATGCTTAACCGGCCCTCAGGATTGTGGCCAGCGCCAAAGCACGAGGATAGGCCAGATGCGGATGTCGATAAGCCAGAGCGTGTAACCGGCGTAGTTGCTGGATAAGGAGAGCACTGATGAGCGAACAAATCATTCTAAAAATTGATGGCGTCAACAAGCGTTTCGGTGGCTTGCAGGCCTTGTCGAATGTCAATATCAAGATTGTCAAGGGACAGATATATGGCTTGATTGGCCCCAACGGTGCCGGCAAGACAACTTTTTTCAACGTGATAACCGGCTTGTACCAACCCGATACCGGGACGTTTCAACTGGCTGGCAAGCCTTACTCACCTTCGGCGCCGCATGAAGTTGCGAAGGCGGGGATTGCACGCACATTCCAGAATATCCGTCTTTTCAGTGAAATGACGGCACTTGAAAATGTCATGGTGGGGCGTCATGTGCGCACCCACCAGGGCGTGCTGGGCGCGATTTTGCGCTATAAGGCAGCGCGTAAGGAAGAGGAGGAAATTCGGGCGCGTGCGATGGAGCTTTTGGAGTTCGTCGGTATAGCGAAATTTGCCGACCGTACCTCGCGCCATCTGTCGTATGGAGATCAACGTCGACTGGAAATTGCACGCGCTCTAGCCACCGACCCGCAACTGTTGGCTTTGGACGAACCGGCCGCCGGCATGAACGCGACCGAGAAGCTGAGCTTGCGCGAATTGCTGGTAAAAATCAAGGGCGAAGGCAAGACTATTCTGCTGATCGAGCATGATGTCAAACTGATGATGGGACTTTGCGACCGACTCACTGTTCTGGATTATGGCAAGCCAATTGCAGAAGGGCTTCCGGCCGAAATCCAGAAAAACCCAGCTGTTATCGAGGCGTATTTGGGAGGTGGTCATTAATGGTTGCAAATATACTTAAAATCATCAATCTGAAAGTTGCCTACGGCGGAATTAAGGCTGTCAAAGGTATTGACCTTGAGGTTAACAAAGGCGAATTAATCACGCTTATCGGTGCCAACGGCGCCGGCAAGACCACCACTTTGAAGGCTATTACCGGTACCCTGCCGGCCTGCAAGGTAGACGGTGATTTGCAGTACATGGGCACTTCGATCAAGGGCCAGGAGTCGTTCAAGCTTGTCAGGAATAATCTGGCCATGGTACCGGAAGGCAGGGGTGTGTTTACCCGCATGAGCATCAAGGAAAACTTGATGATGGGAGCTTTTACACGCAACGACAAGGCCGGTATCGAAGCCGATATCGAAAAATGGTTCGACGTATTCCCCCGCTTGAAAGAGCGCGCATCGCAGATGGCAGGAACCCTGTCGGGTGGAGAGCAACAGATGCTCGCGATGGCGCGCGCGTTAATGTCGCATCCAAATTTATTGCTGCTCGATGAGCCGTCGATGGGCCTGTCGCCAATCATGGTCGAGAAAATCTTTGAAGTGGTGCGTAACGTATCTGCCCAGGGAGTGACAATACTGTTGGTTGAGCAAAATGCGAAGCTTGCCTTGGAGGCGGCTCATCGCGGTTATGTGATGGATTCCGGTTACATCACCATGAGCGGAGATGCAAAAGATATGCTGAACGATCCGAAGGTCAAAGAGGCCTATCTCGGTGAAGGTTGATTAAACCCGGTTGTCTGTGTCAATGAATGAAAAACGCCTTGCATGGATCACTTGCAAGGCGTTTTTCATGGTCGATACGGTTGACATAAACCTGAATCCGTGATGTGATTTCGAAATGTCCTTCTGAATCAACGCTACGCCACTTATCCACTCACCCAGCAGAGGGTGTGAATATGTTATTTAACCATTTGATTTTAAAGGATATTATTTATTTCCCCTCACGGATCCAGGATAAAGTTAGCCAGCTTTTCCTTGGTGATATTTACGGTTACGGAGGTTCTCAGCCGCTTGCCTGATATGCGGAGGCACTCTATTGAGTAGAAAGGGTATTCCCAGAGCAAACAATGTCACATCATCCAGCCAGCCTAATATCGGAATCAGGTCAGGGAGCACATCGAGTGGGCTGAAAACATATAAAGCCAGCAAGATCGCCCCGACCTTGATGAATCTCGGCGTTTCAGGCTGCCGTAATGCGTACCACAACAGCGCCGCATCGCGACCGCCAGCCTTTAGTAAAAAACGTATACGGGATAGCATGAGGATCTCCTGTTCCAGTATGTGTGAATAAATTGCCGAACATGATGCAAGACTTCGGCTGTCTGTCGGGCATCGGAAGTTTTGCGGACAATTATCTAGAATAGCAATTATTGGCAAATTCCGTTTTCTGCCAAAAATCCATGACCCGATTAGGCGAGCGACGGTGTCGCTTCAGTATTATTCATGTATAAAAAAATGCCCCGTAATTACGGGGCATTAGATGCGTTGCTGATTAGATATCTCAATTGATTACGTAACTGAGCGTGATTATTTTTTTGCGGTGCCGCTTGCCTTGCTTGTCGCTTCAGAAAACTTGCTTGCGGCAGTTTCGATATTGGTTTCCATCGTTTCAACTGCTTGTTTCGTGGTTTTTGTGAGCTGCTCGTAACCGGCATTGGCGTTTCCGATTACCGTCTTAAGCATTGCAACTACATTTTCAGAACCCGCCGGAGTGTTCTTTGTGACTTCTTCAATCAGTGACAATACTTTACGGTTAGTTTCAGCAATTTGTGTTTCAGCAACTTTGGCGAATTCAGCTTGTGCATTTGATGTGATTTTTGCCAGATGACGGCCATAAGCCAGCGCTTTTTCAGCAGTCGGCTTGGTTTGGGCGGTGGTCAATGAGAAAAATTCTTGTGGATCTTTTGCAGAGAGCAATTGCTTTGCTGTAACTGTAGATTCTTCCAGCGAAGCCTTGGCTGCATTCATGTTCAAATCAACAACTTTTTCTACGCTTTCAAATGCCTTATTTGTCAGTGACGTGAGCATGGCAATTTGCGCCTCAAAATTTGCTTTTGTAGCGCTGGAAAATTGTTCTGAGATTGTCAACATGGAGATCTCCTTAGGTTATGCAGTCGTTAATACTCGTAAGGGGGGGGGTTGTGCAATGCAGCAATTAATATTCTAAGGGGTAAAAAATATTAGTCAAGTGTTTATTTGTGCAAAGCACAAATAACTCCAATTGTGCTTGTCTAACTTTGGACCGCATTTTTTTGTGCAGGATACGGCCAGATGGGTATCCGTTCGCTCGCGGCTGCGCTGGCCCAAAATTACCGGCTTTTGCAAACTGCGATGCACCGTTGTTGCACTGGCGGCTGCCGTAATCTTTCTCCAGTTCTTTGGAGTCGTAAAAAAATAACTTGGTCTTTTATATGGCGTTTGGAGCGATTACATAATTCCATTCTCCATGGAAAACATCTCGATCTATGCGGATCGTCGCGAATTCCTGATCGGTCACTTTGATGCCCTTTTCATAAAGGCCTGGATCAAGTTCGG
>JAUYNR010000063.1 GCA_030698225.1 Oxalobacteraceae bacterium
TTCGTTAACGTCGCCGCCTCTTCACTAGTGAGAACGATTTCGGGTGCTACTCGCACGATAATCCTCCAGTATTTACATGGAAAAACATACTGAAGTGTCGCAGCTTTTATAAGCTCCATCAAGAGCGCTGCACTACACTAGGCTGGAAATGCCCAGCCGAGCTATTCCTTCCTGTAGACGCTTTTGACTTTAAAGCATACTGGGCCGATAAACTTGGTCTTGTTGTACTTGGACATTGAAACTGAAACCGCCAGGTTTATTCATGCGAACTTCTGCAGTGATTATCAGCAACACTTATTCAGCCGCCATGCGTCAGCAGAGGTGCCGCAATATTCGATTCCAGCGTGGCGTTCAGTTCTTCCAGGCTTTGCTGGATGCTCTTGCCGGCAGTGTCGAGCGTAATGTCGGCCTTGCCATACAGCGGCTCGCGTCCTTGCAGGATGCGTCGCAAATCCTCCATCGCTTCGTTATTGTCATCCATCGGCCGGTGGTCGCCCTGGGCGACGACGCGTGCCATATGCTCTTCGGGCGATGTTTTCAGCCATGCGACGATGCAGGACGACAGCAGCAGTTCAAAGGTACCGGGCTCGGCCACCAAGCCACCCGGGACTTCGATGACTGCGCGCTTGTACTTGGAGATCACCGCTTCCAGCGCGCGCCGTTCATAGCGGCGGTAGCCCGATTGTCCGTACAGCGAAAACACTTCGCTCATCGAAGTGCCGGCTTCGCGCTCGATTTCCTGGCTCAGCTTGATGAATGGAATCCCGATCCGCTTCGCCAGCAGTGGGCCCAGCGTCGATTTGCCGCCGCCGCGCAAGCCGATCAGCGCGATCCGTTCGCGCCGGCCCTGCGCATGCAGGTTGCCGAACTCGACGAACAGCAATTCCCATACCCGCTGCAATTGCTGGGCATCGAGCCGCACCAAAAATTCGTTCAGCAGCTTGAGTTCGACCGGAGAGTCTTGTTCCTGCAGCAGGTCGGCCAGCGGCGTGGCCAATGCATGCGCGATTTGTCGCAGCAGGTTGATCGAGATATTGCCTTGCCCCATTTCCAGTTGCGCCAGATAGCGCTCGGAAACTTTCGAATCGCGGGCCAGGATTTTGCGGGTCATGCCGCGCTGGGCCCGGATGTTGCGCACGCGCTCGCCCAGTTTGGTCAGGTAATCCGTTTCCAGCCTGGTTGTGTCCTCGGGAGTCGGCAAGTCCAGAATATTGAAATCGTCCATTTAATCTCAACCCAATCCAGTTAGTTAAATAGAAATATTAGCGTCTGCAATGCACTGTATTGCAGGATAGCGCCCATTTTATCAAAAACGATTAGGATAGATGGCGATCACTGCTGCTGATCATGCCCTCCAAGCCTCAAAACATGCAACAAAAATCACGTATAAATTTAATGTGTAATATATTGCACATATTTTGCTGGACTTGAGTCCGATTGTTATCTAGTATATGAATCATAGTGCATGAAATGACATTGTGAGCAAAATGCTGGTTTTAATCTGCGGAGGGACAAATGCAGTGTGCGATTGATCCGAATTCTGGCCGGGCCGTGTTGCCTGGCAGCCCGTTTCCTTATCCTTACAACGCGGCAGCCGACCTGATAGAGCGCAACCTTGCGGCCGGCAGGGGGCAAAAGATCGCGGTTTATGACGAACTTGGCAGTTACACCTATGCTGAGCTGGCGACCCGCGTGAACCGTTTTGCCGGCGCGCTGACCCAGCTCGGTATTTGCATGGAGCAAAGAATCCTGCTTTGCCTGCAGGATTCCATCGACTTTCCGACCGCCTTCCTGGGCGCGATCAAGGCCGGGATCGTGCCGGTCGCAGTTAACACCTTGCTGACCAGCAAGGATTTTGACTACATGCTGCGCGACAGCCGGGCCCAGGTGCTGGTGGTGTCGGAGGCGGTGTTCGACAGTTTCAAGCCGATTTTGGACGGCCAACCGTATCTGAAGCATATCATCGTGTCGGGGCAGGATGCGCACGGCAAGCTGCGCATGGCCGATTTGATGGCAGCCGCTGCGCCGCAGTTCGAGGCGGTGCCGACTGGGTGCGACGACGCCTGTTTCTGGCTGTATTCATCCGGTTCCACCGGCGCGCCGAAAGGGACTGTGCATCTGCATGGCAGCCTGATTTATACCGCCGAACTGTATGCGAAGCCGATCCTGGGGATACGGGAAGACGACGTGGTGTTCTCGGCGGCCAAGCTGTTCTTTGCGTACGGGCTTGGCAATGGCATGACTTTTCCGTTCTCAGTCGGCGCCACGGCGGTGCTGATGGCCGAACGTCCGACATCGGCCAGCGTCGCGCGCGTGCTGCGCCAATACCAGCCAACCATTTTTTACGGCGTGCCGACCCTGTATGGTTCCATGCTGGCCAGCCAGGATTTGCCGCAGCGCGATGAACTGAAGCTGCGCCGCTGCACCTCGGCCGGAGAGGCGCTGCCGGCCGACATCGGCCAGCGCTGGACGGCGGCAACCGGCGTTGAAATTCTGGATGGCATCGGTTCGACCGAAATGCTGCATATCTTCCTGTCGAACCGCCCCGGGCAGGTGCGTTACGGCACCACCGGCCAGCGCATTGACGGCTATCTGGTACGGCTTATCGGCGATGACGGCAATCAAGTCGCCACCGGCGAAATAGGGGAGTTGCACATTTGCGGCCCCAGCAGCGCATCGTCCTACTGGAATAACACTGAAAAAAGCCGCAACACCTTTTTGGGCGAGTGGACCCGCAGCGGCGACAAATACATCGAGAGCGAAGACGGCTATTTCACCTATTGCGGCCGCAGCGACGACATGCTGAAGGTCGGTGGCATCTACGTCTCGCCGTTTGAGGTCGAATCCACCCTTGCCGCACATCCATCGGTGCTGGAAGCCGCGGTGGTCGGCCATCTCGACAATGACGGGCTGGTCAAGCCGAAGGCGTATGTCGTGCTGCGCCCCGGCTTGGCGCCGGACGCGCAACAGGCAGCCGCTTTGCAGCAGTATGTGAAGGCCAATCTGGCGCCGTATAAGTATCCGCGCTGGATCGAATTCACCGAGGGCTTGCCGAAGACTGCCACCGGAAAAATCCAGCGCTTCAAGTTGCGCAATATCACCAGGAAACAGTGAACACAGAATTCACGTCCTGACCAGTAGCAACATCCAGTAGCACCCTGATAATAACGAGGAGACGAGCATGCGTGATGATTCGAACCTGAACAAGAACCGCCGGCAGTTGCTGGCCGGTGCAGCACTGCTGTCGACCGGGCTGTTTGTGCCGGGCCGTTCCGCCCTGGCGCAATCGGCAAAAATCCGGATCGGCCTGATGCTGCCATATACCGGCACCTACGCGCCGCTGGGCAATGCGATCACCAATGGCTTCAAGCTGGCGGTGGCCGAACACGGCGGCAAGCTGGGCGGCCGCGAGGTCGAATACTTCACCGTCGACGATGAGTCGGACCCGTCGAAGGGGCCGGAAAACGCCAACAAGCTGGTGCTGCGCGACAAGGTCGATGTGATGATCGGCACCGTGCACAGCGGGGTGGCGATGGGCATGGTCAAGATCGCGCGCGATAGCGGCACCCTGCTGATCATCCCGAACGCGGGCGTGAACGCGGCGACCGGCGCTCTGTGCGCGCCGAATATTTTCCGCACCTCGTTTTCCAGCTGGCAAACCTCCTATCCGCTGGGCAAGGTCCTGGTCGAGCGCGGCCACAAGAATGTCGTCACCATCGCCTGGAAGTACGCGTTTGGCGAAGAATCGGTGAACGCCTTTACCGAAGGCCTGACCAAGGCCGGCGGCAAGGTCTCAAAAGAACTGTGGGTGCCGTTCCCGACCGTCGAGTTCCAGGCGCTGCTGACCCAGATTGCATCGCTCAAGCCCGATGCGGTGTATGCATTTTTTGCCGGCGCCGGCGCACTGAAGTTTGTCAAGGATTATGCGGCAGCCGGCCTGAAGGGCAAGATCCCGCTGTTCGGCTCCGGTTTCCTGACCGACGGCGTGCTCGAAGCGCAGGGCGAAGCGGCCGACGGGCTGGAAACCACGCTGCACTACGGCGATGGCATCGACACCCCGCGCAACAAGGCGTTCCGGCTGGCGTATGTCAAGGCCTACAAGATCCAGCCCGATGTGTATGCGGTGCAGGGTTACGATGCCGGCCTGCTGTACGCGAAGGGCCTGGATGCGGTGAAGGGCAATACCGCCAATAAACCGGCGCTGATCGCGGCGATGGAAAAAGTCAAGATCGACAGCCCGCGCGGGCCGTGGACGCTGTCGCGGGCACACAACCCGGTGCAGGATATCTACCTGCGCAAGGTAGTCGGCAAGGAAAACAAGGTCACCGGGGTCGCTGCCAAGGCGCTCGAAGACCCGGCCCGCGGCTGCAAGATCACATAAGCAGCGAGCATGGTCCGCATGACCGGCAGCGATCGGCCTGAACCGCCGCTGCCGGCCGGGGCTTTCGCAGCCGACACACTTTGAAGGGCGCAGCACAATGGAATTCCTAATCCAGCTTTTGAATAGCATCCAGTACGGCTTGCTGCTGTTTCTGCTAGCCAGCGGCCTGACGCTGGTATTCGGCATCATGGGCGTGATCAATATGGCGCATGGCAGCTTCTATATGATCGGCGCCTATCTGGCGTACTGGCTGGCTAAGCAGACCGGCAGCCTGTGGCTGGCGATCCCGATCGGGCTGCTGATCGTCCTGCTGCTCGGGGTAATGCTCGAATCGGTGCTGTTCCGGCGTCTGTACCAGCGCGACCATTTGCAGCAGGTGCTGCTGACGTTCGGCCTGATCCTGATTTTCGAGGAGTTGCGCAGCATCCTGTTCGGCGACGACGTGCAGGGCGTCGCGATTCCGGCGCTGTTGAACTACTCTATCCCACTGACAGAAAACCTCAGTTATCCGGTGTACCGGCTGTTCGTCTCCGGCACCTGTCTGCTCATCGCCGGCGCGATGTACTGGGTGATCCAGAAGACGCGGCTGGGGATGATGATCCGGGCCGGCAGTTCCAACCGCAAGATGGTGCAATCGCTCGGCATCAATATCAAGCTGCTGTACAGCCTGGTGTTTGCGGTCGGTCTGGCGCTGGCCGCATTCGCCGGCATGATCGCGGCGCCGCTGTCTTCGGTCTATCCGGGCATGGGCAGCCAGATCCTGATCATCTGTTTCGTGGTGGTCGTGATTGGCGGTATCGGCTCGATCAAGGGCGCGCTGGTGGCGGCGCTGATGATCGGGTTCGCCGATACGCTGGGCAAGGTTTTTCTGCCCGAATTTTCCGGCTTCGCAGTGTATCTGCTGATGGCGGTGATATTGCTGTGGCGGCCCCAGGGTCTGTTCAAGGGAGCTTGAGAAAATTATGCAAACATCAACCAAAACCACGACCGCTGCGATGCCGCTGATTTCATCCGGCGCGCCGGCGAACAGAGCGCGCTTCTCGGCCCGGGCCCTGCCGCTGCTGCTGGCGCTGGGAGCGCTAGGCCTCGGCCTGATTCCGCTGGTCGGTTCGCCGTTTTACCTGCAACTGTTCAGCAAGATCATGATCATGGCGATCTTCGCGCTCAGTCTTGATCTGCTGGTCGGCTATACCGGCCTGGTCAGCCTCGGCCATTCGGCTTATTTCGGGCTGGCCGGCTATGTGGTGGCACTGGTGTCGCCGCAGTACGAAGCGGCCAGCCTGCTGACCACGCTGCCGCTGGCGATGCTGGCGGCCGGCGGGCTGGCGCTGGTGATCGGACTGCTGGTGCTGCGCACCTCGGGCATTTATTTCATCATGGTCACGCTCGCTTTCGCGCAGATGCTGTACTTCCTGTTCCATGACACCAAACTCGGCGGCGGCTCGGACGGCCTGTATCTGTATGTCAAGCCGGAACTGCGGTTGGGCGGGACTCAGCTGCTGAACCTGGATGACCCGGCGCAGTTCTACTACTTTATTTTTGGCCTGATGCTGGCGGTATATTTCATCTTGCGCATGGTGCTGCGTTCGCCGTTCGGCCATGCGCTGCTCGGCATCAAGGCCAATGAGCACCGGATGCGTTCGCTCGGTTTCCATGTGTTCTGGTACAAGCTCGGCGCTTTCGTGCTGGCCGGCATGCTGGCCGGATTGTCCGGCTACCTGGCGGCCTGCCAGTTCGGCTTCGTCAGCCCGGAAATCCTGTCCTGGCACCATTCCGGCAACGTCCTGATGATGCTGCTGCTGGGCGGCATGGGCACCCTGTACGGTGCGGTGATCGGCGCCTTTTCATTTGTAATGCTGCAAGAGTTTTTTTCCAGTGAAGTGCTGTTCGGCAGTTGGGCCCGTCACTGGCAGCTGGCAATGGGAACCTTCATTGTGCTGATGGTACTGCTGCTGCCGAATGGGCTGGCCGGTATGTTGCGCCGGTTTGGCCTCACTGCTGCGGAAAAAGGAAAAAAATGAGCGATTTTGCACTCAGCGTCAGCGGCTTGAGCAAACGCTTCGGCGGGCTGACTGCGGTCAACAACGTGTCGCTGCAACTGACCATCGGTGCGCTGCATGCGGTGATCGGGCCGAACGGCGCCGGCAAGAGCACCTTGATCAATCTGCTGTCGGGCGACATCCTGCCCAGCGGCGGCAAGATCCATCTGCACGGGCGCGAGATTACCGGCCTGTCGCCGCAACAGCGCTCGCAGATGGGGATCGGCCGCAGCTACCAGAAGACCAATATTTTCGGCGGCTTCAGCACGCTGGAGAACTGCCGGCTGGCAGCGCAATCGCGCGAGTCACATGCATTCAATCCGTTCCGCCCAGCGAGCTACTACCGGACCATCGTGCAGGCGGCAGAGCAGGCGCTGGAAGCGGTCGGACTGCAGCACCGGGCCGGCGTGACTGCCGGCACCCTGAGCCACGGCGAACAGCGCCAGCTTGAAATCGCGATGTCGCTGGCGACCCGGCCGCAAGTGCTGCTGCTCGACGAGCCGCTGGCCGGCATGGGCGCCGAAGAAGCGGCCAGCATGGTGCGGCTGCTGCAGCAGATCAGCCAGACCCACGCGGTATTGCTGGTCGAACACGACATGGATGCGGTATTTGCGCTGGCGCAGACGCTGACGGTGATGGTCAACGGCAACATTCTGGAGTCGGGCAGCCCCGAGCAGATCCGCAACAGCCCGCAGGTGCAACGCGCGTATCTGGGCAGCGAAGACGTCCCGGAAGAGGAAAAACACCATGGCTGAGACCCCGATCATCCAGGCCACAGGCTTGCATACCTATTACGGCGAAAGCCATATCCTGCACGGCATCGATTTAGCGGTACGGGCGGGCGAGACGATCGGCCTGATGGGGCGCAACGGCATGGGCAAGACCACGCTGCTGGGCAGCCTGATCGGCCATGTGCGGCCGCGGCGCGGCGCGGTGCATGTCTTTGGACGCGACATGACACGGGCCGAACCGCACCTGATTGCGCGGCAAGGGATCGCCTACGTGCCGGAGGGGCGCGGCATCTTTCCGAACCTGTCGGTGCGCGAAAACCTGGTGATGGCAGCGCGCGCCGGGAAAGATGGCCGGCGCGAGTGGACTTACGAACGGGTGCTGGACAGCTTTCCGCGGCTGGCCGAAAGGCTCAGTCATGGCGGCCAGAAACTGTCCGGCGGCGAGCAGCAGATGCTGACCATCGGCCGGGCGCTGATGACCAACCCCGAGCTGCTGATCCTGGACGAGGCGACCGAAGGACTGGCGCCACTGATTGCGCAGGATATCTGGAATATCATCAAGGCGATCCGCGCCACCGGCATCGCCACCATCATCGTCGACAAGAACTTTGCCGCGGTCTCCGCGATTACCGATCGCAATATCCTGCTGGTCAAAGGCAAGATCGTGTTCGACGGCACCACCAGGGATCTGGTCGGGCAGCCGGAACTGTTGCAGCGCAGCTTGGGAATTTGAGATGTAGGGATGTAGGGCGGAAAAGCGCAGCGCCTTCCGCCGTATGCATGTGGCGGAAGGCGCTGCGCTTTTCCGCCCTACGCACTACGCACCATCAGACGGCTGCGCTGGCCTCCAGGCGGTGGAATTTTTCCTGCAGTTGCTCGGCAGACTCGGTGCGGTTCGGATCGACGATGATGCAGTCGACCGGGCAGACGTCGATGCACTGCGATTCGGCAAAATGCCCGACGCATTCGGTGCAGCGGTCCGGGTCTATCATATAAATGCCGTCGCCTTCGCTGATCGCGCTGTTCGGGCATTCCGGTTCGCATACCGCGCAATTGATACAGTCGCCGTTGATTGTCAAAGCCATTTCATGCTCCTTGGTTGGTTAGTTAATTCGGGCACCTGCAAGCGCATGGCCGCTTGAGTAGATGCTGTTAAGTTTTTAATGGGGTATATGAAAAAACACATACTTTTCCGCACTATTTTGATGCATATTTAAAAATACATAATCCAGTATTTTTAAATCGCAAAAGCCCGTCGCTGCGCCACTTTCCTTAAAAACCTCAATCGATGGTCCAGGTATCGCCGCTGTTGAGCAGGCTGGCAAGGCTGCCCGTGCCCTTGGCCTGGCGGGCATCGGCGGCTTGTTCGGCATCGCGTTGCTGGTAGGTCGGCATTTCCAATGCACGGAACACGCCCAGCGGCACCGGGAACTCCGGCGCTTCGAGCTGCGCCAGCAGGAATGCCAGCGCGCTGCTGCCGGCGGTTTCATCGTGCACCAGCAGGTCCGCTTCGGTGACGCCGTTCTCGCCGACGCAAACCACTTCC
>JAUYNR010000066.1 GCA_030698225.1 Oxalobacteraceae bacterium
ATCGAGAACTGTTACCTCATCTCGGCGCGCGCCGCGTTGGGGGCGTCTCCGGTCGCGCTACGCGCTCCCTGCGCCACCCCCAACGCGGCGCCATCGAAATAAGTACTATCGAAACTGTGACTGTAAAAACATAATACAAGGGCGGAAAAGCGCAGCCCTACCGAGCTCCTATCCTTTATCTCCCGGTGGCCGATACGTGATCGACGAGGCCTTTTGCATGGCTGCAAGCGTATCCTCAACGGTCAGCAAGACCGTCGTCTGGAAGGAACTCAGCGCTCCGCCCGCGCTGATCGCGAGCGCCGTGGCTGCCATCGACACGTTATCGGGAGCCTCCCACAAGCAGTAGCCATCGTGATCGCCGAAGGCATACCAGAAACCGTGCAACTTTCCGCCGACCGTTTCGATGTATTGCTTGGCTGCCGCTCGGCGGTCCTCAGGGTTCTTGATGAGCTTCGCCCATGTTGCTGGCGTGTAACTGAACCGGGTCAGGTAGAACGGCATGGCTCTTCCTCCTTCGTTTGCATCCCGCCGGCGGTCAAAGTGTGCCGGATCAGATGTCCCTGGCATGCGCTTGGCCGACAATCGAACTCAAGGCCTGTAGTGAGCGGTCCGACGCCGCTACCCGTCGTTCAAGCGGGACGCGCTAAAGCCCGCTCCTTGATTCAGACTACAAGGGCTTCTCAATAATTCAAGGTGGATTTTCAGTGTTTGCTTTTCCGACGTTTGACTCGAATGCTCGAAATAAGGGCCGTAGGGCGGAAAAGCGCAGCCCTTGCAGCGCGCATATCCGCTTGCAAGCGGATACCGTTTCGCATGCGATGGCTCACACATGCGGCGGAAGGCGCTGCGCTTTTCCGCCCTACCGAATTACCCAGCTTTTAGCCTCTCTACCGCAACACCGAAAAAAATACAAGCCCTTCAATTTTTACCCACCCACAAAATAGCACGATCGGTCAAAAATATTCGCTGATGGCGTCCGCCGCGCCCTTTGTGCGGCTAGAATGCCCAGGTGTTTGCGCTGGCAGGGTCATCTGTTGACTCAAACGCAGGCCGTCCGACCAGCCTGGCCAGCCGAAAAAAATATCGACCAGGTCAACCTAGCACAAGGAGAATCCATGAACAACAGCCCGTGGCTGCAGTACTACCCGGCCGGTGTGCCCGCCACCATCGACGTCAGCCAATACAGTTCCATCGTGGCGCTGCTGGAACAGAGCTTCAGCCTGTACCGGGCGCGCCGGGCTTACGTTTGCATGGACAAGGCGATCACGTACGGCGACATCGACACGCTCTCCAATGCGCTGGGCGCCTGGCTGCAGTCGCGCGGGCTGCAGCGCAACGACCGGGTCGCGCTGATGCTGCCCAATGTGCTGCAATATCCGGTCGCGGTGGCGGCGATCCTGCGCGCCGGCTTCATCGTCGTCAACATCAATCCGCTGTACACCCCGCGCGAGCTGGAACACCAGTTGCGCGACGCCGATGTGCAGGCGATCGTGATTCTGGAGAACTTTGCCAGCACTTTAGAAAAAGTGCTCGAACATCTGCCGGTCAAGCATATCGTGCTGGCCAGCATGGGCGACATGCTCGGCACCATCAAGGGCGGCATCGTCAATTATCTGGTGCGCAAGCGCAAGAAGATGGTGCCTGCCTATGCGCTGCCGGGCGCGGTGCGCTTCAACGATGCGCTCAAGCTGGGCCGCACGCTGCAGCTGCGACGCCCGGACATCAAGGCCGACGATGTCGCGGTGCTGCAATATACCGGCGGCACCACCGGCGTCTCCAAGGGAGCGACGCTGCTGCACAGCTGCATCCTGGCCAATCTGCTGTCGACCCAGGCCTGGATGCAGCCCGGCCTGGAACGCAAGCCGATCGACGGCCAGCTGACGCTGATTTGCGCGTTGCCGCTGTATCACGTGTTCGCGTTCGTCACCTGCGGCCTGCTCGGCATGCGCACCGGCGGGCTGGTGGTGCTGATCCCGAACCCGCGCGATATCGCGGCCACGGTGAAGACGCTGTCGAAGTACCCGCTGCAGTTCTTCCCGGCGGTGAATACCCTGTTCAATGCGCTGGCCGACAACGCCGAATTCGCCAAGCTCGATTTTTCGCAACTGTCGATGACGATCGGCGGCGGCACTTCGGTGCATGAATCGGTGGCGCGGAAATGGCTGGCAATCACCGGTTGCACCATCGTCGAAGGCTACGGCCTGTCGGAGACCGCTTCCGCGGTGATCTGCAATCCTGCCACGCTGCTCAAGTACAGCGGCAGCATCGGCTTGCCGATGCCGGGCGTCGAAGTGCGGCTGCTGGACGACGACGGCCTCGACGTGGCGGCCGGCGCGGCGGGCGAAATCGCGCTGCGCGGGCCGCAGGTGATGCAGGGCTACTGGCAGCGGCCGCAGGAAACCGCGGATGCGATGACGCCCGACGGCTACTTCAAGACCGGCGACGTCGGCACCATCGACCAGCGCGGCTTCATCAAGATCGTCGACCGCAAGAAAGACATGATCCTGGTGTCCGGCTTCAACGTCTATCCGAACGAGATCGAGGAAGTGGTCGGCGCCCATCCGGACGTGCTCGAATGCGCGGTGATCGGCCTGCCGGACCCGCATTCGGGCGAAGCGGTCAAGCTGTTCGTGGTGAAACGCAATCCGGCGCTGACCGCCGAGGCGCTGAAGGAATATTGCAGCCATCAGCTGACCGGCTACAAGCGGCCGAAGCAGATCGAATTCATCGGGGAATTACCGAAAACCAACGTCGGCAAGATCCTGCGCCGCCAGTTGCGCGACCGGAACGGGGGCTAATTCTGCGGCAATGCCATATAAAATATACTGAACACTGTATTTTTAATACTCGCAATGAATATATGCGGCAATGGCAGTATTTTTGCATATACTCCATTACTCCCCTCGCCCACTCGTGGGAGAGGGGCCGGGGGAGAGGGTGTGAGCAAATCTTCCGGCCGCCGCGTCATGTGCAAGGCTGTCAAGTTTGCACCTTGTTTTGGCCCACCTTCGTCATTGCATGCGCCCTCTCCCCAACCCTTGTATGCTGTTTTAGATGATTTGTTGTCTGATTTTATGGTTTTGTAGTTGTCTTTAGATATTGCGATGGGCGGGGCTGCGCAGGGAGCGCGTAGCGCGACTGGCGCAGCCCCGCCCATCGCGGAAAAAATTAGAGGG
>JAUYNR010000069.1 GCA_030698225.1 Oxalobacteraceae bacterium
AATAGCTCCACTATCTTTGTCCAGTCTTCGCCAATCTTTGCGTACTCTTCTGCTTGCATTGCTTTTTTTGTTCGTTTCAATTTGGCATTATTTTAATGCGTGCTTGAAAATTTGGTTAGCGCGTATGGGGCTACCCCCGACAAAGCATCCACGAAGAGTACAGCGATTGATTAAATCGTTGACTTTGCAATCACCCTCTCCCCAACCCTCTCCCGCCAGCGGGAGAGGGGGTGTTCATAGCAGGTTGAATAGATACAAAAATGTTGTGGATCCTGTCCGTGCTCTTCGTGGAAAACCAGTATCTACTGACCCTGCCTGATCTTGCGCCACAGCGTGGTGCGGCTGATGCCGAGGTGTTTGGCGGCCGCTTCGCGGTTGCCGTCGAAGCGGGCCAGCACCTGGGCGATGCTTTCAAGCGGTGCGGTGCTTAAGGTTGCGAGCGCAGGTTCCGACATCGATGCCCGGGCGAGTTCCGGCGCGACCGTCATCACGAAGCCGGGTGACAGCGCCTGCAACGGTTCGGCTGCCAGGAACAGCGCCAGCCGTTCCATCAGGTTGCGCACTTCGCGCACATTGCCGGGCCATGGATAGGCGCTGAGCAACGGCGCGCAGGCATTGAGTTCGGCATGCAGGTTCGGGTGCGGGCGGGCGCCGAGCGCAGCCAGCGCTTTTTTCAGGCACCATTCGGCCAGCGCGACCAGGTCGTCCGGGCGTTCGCGCAGCGGCGCCAGCGTCAGGCGCAGCACCGCCAGCCGGTAAAACAGGTCGGAGCGGAAGCGTCCTTCGCGGATGCGCGCTTCGAGGTCGCAATGGGTGGCGCTGATGATGCGCACCTCGACCGGGATCGGGCGGGTGCCGCCGACCCTGACCACTTCGCGTTCTTCCAGCACCCGCAGCAAGCGGGTTTGCAGCGTCAGCGGCATTTCGCCGATTTCATCCAGGAACAGCGTGCCGCGATGCGCGGCTTCGAACAGGCCGGCGTGGCCGCCGCGGCGCGAGCCGGTAAATGCGCCTTCCTCGTAGCCGAACAGTTCCGATTCCAGCAACGATTCCGCAATCGCGCCGCAATTGACCGCGACAAACGGCTTGTTGCCGCTGATCGCGCGCGGGTTTTCGCGGTGGATCGCTTGCGCGACCAGCTCCTTGCCGGTGCCGGTTTCGCCCTGGATCAGTACCGTCGCCTGCGATTTCGCATACAGCACGATTGATTGGCGCAGGGTTTCCATCATCGGCGAGTCGCCGCGCAGATCGTTGATGCCGTGTTTGGCGCGCAGCGTATCGGCCAGCGGCGCAGCGCGGCCGCGGCTCGACTCCAGCTGCGTCAGGCGCGCAATTTCCAGCGCATCGTCGAACGCCTGGCGGATCGATGCGGCCGAATACACGAACACCGCGGCCAGCCCCGCCTCTTCGGTCAGGTCGGTGATCAGGCCGGCGCCGACGATCGCCTTGACGCCGCTGGCCTTGAGTTCATTGATTTGCGCCCGCGCATCTTCTTCGGTCGCATAATTGCGCTGCAGAATGTTGAAGCCGAACGCGTTCTGGAATTCCCTGAGCGCCGGCATCGTGCTCTGGTAGGTGACGATGCCGATGTCGGGCGAGATCTGGCGCGCGCGCGACAACGCCTGCATCACGTCGAAGCCGCTGGCCTTGGCGATCACCACCGGCACCGACAGCCGGCTTTTCAGATACGCGCCGTTGGAGCCGGCGGCGATCACTGCGTCGCAGCGTTCGGTCGCCATCCGTTCGCGGATATGGCGCGCCGCATCGTCGAAGCCCAGATTGATCGGCTCGATGATCGCGCGGTCGTCGTATTCCAGCGTAATGTCGCGAAACAGGTCGGACAGGCGCGAGACCGAGACGGTCCAGATCACCGGTTTGTGGCTGGGGTCGCCGGCATTGTGCGGGGCAGGAGGCGGGCGTAGCATGTTTCAACTCGCGTTTCATTGACGTTTCAATGTTCGTCAATGTAACACGTAATGAAACAATTTTATCTCTGGCCGTGAAATTCAAGGTACTTCGATTTCCGTTCTATTCATTTGCAGCTTGTTGATTTCTATGGCTAATTCTGAATTGCATCGGGTCGATGCGAAGTCGGCAGCGCACTTGGCACGGTGATTGCAATAGTGAGTGAGAGTCCGAATGCAGAACTCTGCATGAAACAAGTTTGCCATCCATCAGGAGAAGACATGAGTCAATATTCCGCAGGTGCCGCTTTCCGCAAGGCGATGCAAGAAGAATCCCCGTTGCAAGTGGTCGGCGCGATCAACGCCAATCACGCATTGCTGGCCAAGCGCGCCGGCTTCAAGGCGATTTACCTGTCCGGCGGCGGCGTCGCGGCCGGTTCGCTCGGTCTGCCCGACCTTGGCATCTCGACTCTGGACGACGTGCTGACCGACGTGCGCCGCATCACCGACGTCTGCGACCTGCCTTTGCTGGTCGACGTCGATACCGGCTTCGGTTCCAGCGCGTTCAATGTCGCGCGCACCGTCAAGTCGATGATCAAGTTCGGCGCGGCAGCGATCCACATCGAAGATCAGGTCGGCGCCAAGCGCTGCGGCCATCGCCCGAACAAGGAAATCGTCAGCAAGCAGGAAATGGTCGACCGCATCAAGGCCGCCGTCGATGCCCGCACCGACGAAAATTTCGTGATCATGGCGCGTACCGATGCGCTGGCAAGCGAAGGTCTGGAGTCCGCGCTGGAGCGCGCGATCGCCTACGTCGAAGCCGGTGCCGACATGCTGTTCCCGGAAGCGATTACAGAACTGGCGATGTACAAGCAGTTTGCCGCCGCGGTCAAGGTGCCGGTGCTGGCCAATATCACCGAATTCGGCGCGACGCCGTTGTACACGGTGGAAGAACTGAAGGCAGCCGATGTCAGTCTGGTGCTGTATCCGCTGTCGGCCTTCCGTGCGATGAACAAGGCTGCCGAAAATGTGTACACCGCGATCCGTCGCGACGGCACGCAAAAGTACGTGGTCGATACCATGCAAACCCGCATGGAACTGTATGAGCGCATCAATTACCACGACTTCGAGCAGCATCTGGATGCATTGTTTGCGGCACAGAAGAAATAAGACATTTGTTTTTCAGTAGCGCAGGCCTCCGTGCCTGCAAGCGATGCAGGCACAAAGGCCTGCACTACTATGATTTTTTTCCGTCAGGAGACTTAAAAAATGAGCGAATCACAAGCAGTACCTTTCAAAGCAAAAAAATCCGTCGCACTGTCCGGCGTGACCGCAGGCAACACCGCACTGTGTTCCGTCGGCAAGACCGGCAACGACCTGCATTACCGCGGCTATGACATCCTGGATATCGCCGAGACCTGCGAATTCGAGGAAATCGCCTATCTGCTGGTGCACGGCAAATTGCCGACAGCAGCCGAACTGAAGGGCTACAAGGCCAAGCTGAAATCCCTGCGCGGCTTGCCTGCCAGTGTCAAGGCCGCGCTGGAAGCGCTGCCTGCCGCATCGCACCCGATGGACGTGATGCGCACCGGGGTCTCGGTACTCGGCTGCACGCTGCCGGAGAAAGACGACCACAACACGCCGGGCGCGCGCGACATCGCCGACCGCCTGATGGCCTCCTTCGGCTCGATGTTGCTGTACTGGTATCACTTCAGCACCAACGGCAAGCGCATCGAGGTCGAAACCGATGACGACTCTATCGGCGGCCATTTCCTGCACCTGCTGCATGGCGAGAAACCGTCCGCCTCGTGGGAAAAAGCGATGCACACCTCGCTGATCCTGTACGCGGAGCACGAATTCAATGCATCGACCTTCACCGGCCGCGTGATCGCCGGCACCGGGTCCGACATTTACTCCGCCATAACCGGCGCGATCGGCGCGTTGCGCGGCCCGAAACACGGCGGCGCGAACGAGGCCGCGTTCGAAATCCAGAAGCGCTACGACAATCCGGACGAAGCGGAAGCCGACATCCGCAACCGGGCCGAGAACAAGGAAGTCGTGATCGGCTTCGGCCATCCGGTGTACACCGTGTCCGACCCGCGCAACAAGGTGATCAAGGAAGTCGCGCGCAATCTGTCGCAGGAAGCCGGTTCGAGCGCGATGTTCGACATCGCCGAGCGCCTGGAATCCGTGATGTGGGAAGTCAAGAAGATGTTCCCGAACCTGGACTGGTTCTCGGCCGTGTCGTACCACATGATGGGGGTGCCGACCGCGATGTTTACACCGTTGTTCGTGATTTCCCGCACCTCCGGCTGGGCCGCCCACATCATCGAGCAGCGCATCGATAACAAGATTATTCGACCTTCCGCAAATTATGTCGGTCCGGACGATTTAGAATTCATACCAATCAGCGAACGTTAGCCAATCCGGCCGGCGCGCTCTTGGTATCGGAGAATATTATGATTGCCCTGAAACTGACATCCACCCTGATTTTCACCGCCTTGCTGGCCGCTTGCGCATCCAAGGTGCCGGTGTCGGAAACAGCAACGGCACCGGCAGTTGTATCTGCCGGCGCACCGGTGGCGCAGCAGGCGCCGAGGAGAACCGCTTTGGTCGCAGGGCAATTTCATTGCGAACTGGGCAACCGGGTCGATGTCAGTGCCGATCCGCAGCGCCCGGATGCGATCAAGCTGGCCTGGAAAGGGCGCTCGTATCCGCTGGTGGCGGTTGCCACCTCTACCGGCGCGCTGCGCTATGAAGATGCTGCCAGCGGCAACGTCTGGATCCAGATCCCGGCCAAATCCATGTTGTTGAATGCCAAGGCAGGCCAGCAGCTTGCCAATGAATGTAAAACCCGATAAATTTTTTGAGCAGGAATGTCGGCCCCGACGACCAGTAGTTCGGGCCGATCAAGGACCGTAAGTAAAGTCTGACTCCTGACCATTACACTCTTTCTGGACTAATCCGTGAATACGATAAACCGCAAGCCCCTACCGGGCACCAAGCTAGATTTCTTCGACACGCGTGCTGCGGTCGACGCGATCCAGCCCGGCGCCTATGACAAGCTGCCATACACCTCACGCATACTGGCCGAGAACCTGGTGCGCCGGTGTGATCCGGCCACGCTGACCGATTCCCTGAAGCAGTTCATCGAGCGCAAGCGCGACCTGGACTTTCCGTGGTTTCCGGCCCGTGTGGTGTGTCATGACATCCTGGGCCAGACCGCACTGGTAGACCTTGCCGGCTTGCGTGACGCGATTGCAGCCCAGGGCGGTGACCCTGCCTTGGTCAATCCGGTCGTGCCGACCCAACTGGTGGTCGACCATTCGCTGGCGGTTGAGTGCGGCGGCTTCGATCCGGATGCGTTCTCCAAGAACCGCGCCATCGAAGACCGACGCAACGAAGACCGTTTCCACTTCATCGACTGGACCAAGAAGGCGTTCAAGAACGTCGACGTGATCCCGCCGGGCAACGGCATCTTGCACCAGATCAACCTCGAGCGGATGAGCCCGGTGGTGCAGGTGAAAGATGGCGTCGCCTTCCCGGATACCCTGGTCGGCACCGACAGCCACACCCCGATGGTCGACGCTTTGGGCGTGATCGCCATCGGCGTCGGTGGCCTGGAAGCCGAAAGCGTGATGCTGGGCCGCGCCTCCTGGATGCGCCTGCCGGACATCATCGGCGTGGAGCTCTCCGGCCGCCCGCAGCCGGGCATCACCGCTACCGATATCGTGCTGGCACTGACCGAATTCCTGCGCAAGGAAAAGGTGGTGTCGTCCTACCTTGAATTCTACGGTGAAGGCGCCTCTGCGCTGACGCTGGGCGACCGCGCGACCATTGCCAATATGGCGCCGGAGTTCGGCGCCACCGCAGCGATGTTCTACATCGACGAGCAGACCATCAAATACCTGAAGCTCACCGGACGGGACGATGAACTCGTCAAGCTGGTGGAACTCTACGCCAGGCAAACCGGCCTCTGGGCGGACAGCCTGAAGAACGCCGAATACGAGCGCGTGCTCAGGTTCGATCTGTCCTCCGTGGTGCGCAACATTGCCGGCCCAAGCAACCCGCACAATCGCGTGCCGACTTCCGAACTGGCTGCGCGCGGCATCAGCGGCAAGGTGGAGAATGAGCCCGGCCTGATGCCTGATGGCGCGGTGATCATCGCCGCCATCACCAGTTGCACCAACACCAATAACCCGCGCAACATGATTGCCGCCGGACTGATCGCCCGCAACGCCAATCAGCGTGGCCTGACCCGCAAGCCGTGGGTCAAGAGTTCGCTGGCGCCGGGCTCCAAGACGGTGGAGCTCTATCTGGAAGAAGCCAAGCTGCTGCCGGAACTGGAAAAACTGGGCTTCGGGGTTGTGGCATTTGCCTGCACTACCTGCAACGGCATGTCCGGCGCACTCGATCCGGTAATCCAGAAAGAAGCGCTGGAGCGTGATCTGTACACCACCGCCGTGCTGTCAGGCAACCGTAACTTCGACGGCCGTATCCACCCGTACGCGAAGCAGGCCTTCCTGGCCTCGCCGCCTTTGGTGGTGGCCTACGCGATTGCCGGCACCATCCGTTTCGACATTGAAAAAGACGTTTTGGGACTTGATGCAGATGGCAAGCCGGTGCGGCTGGCGGACATCTGGCCGAGCGACGAAGAGATCGACGCCATCGTCGCCTCCAGCGTCAAGCCCGAGCAGTTCCGCAAGGTCTATGGCCCAATGTTCGCTATTCAGGTAGACAACGGCGAGCAGGTCAGCCCGCTGTACGACTGGCGTGCGCAGACCACCTACATCCGCCGTCCGCCTTACTGGGAAGGCGCGCTGGCCGGTGAGCGCACGATGAAAGGCATGCGCCCGCTGGCGGTGCTGGGCGACAACATCACGACCGACCATCTGTCGCCATCGAACGCCATCATGCTCGACAGCGCTGCCGGTGCGTACCTGGCGAAAATGGGCCTGCCGGAAGAGGACTTCAATTCCTACGCAACCCATCGCGGCGATCACCTGACTGCGCAGCGCGCCACCTTCGCCAACCCGACTCTGAAGAACGAGATGGTGCTGGTGGACGGCAAGGTGAAAGCGGGATCGCTGACCCGCATCGAGCCGGAAGGCAAGGTCACCCGCATGTGGGAAGCGATCGAGACCTACATGGAGCGCAAGCAGCCGCTGATCATCATTGCCGGCGCCGACTACGGCCAGGGATCTTCGCGCGACTGGGCCGCCAAGGGCGTGCGCCTGGCTGGTGTCGAAGCAATCGCGGCCGAAGGCTTCGAGCGCATTCACCGCACCAATTTGGTCGGCATGGGCGTGCTGCCACTGGAGTTCAAGCCGGGCGAAAACCGCCTGACACTGGGCATCGACGGCAGCGAGACCTTCGACGTCATCGGTGAGCGTAGGCCGCGTGCCACGCTGACGCTGGTGATCAACCGCAAGAACGGCGAGCGCGTCGAAGTGCCGGTGACCTGCCGTCTCGATACCGCGGAAGAAGTGTCGATATACGAAGCGGGCGGCGTGCTGCAGCGTTTTGCACAAGACTTCCTCGAATCGTCCAAGGCGGCATAAAGCAGCAATCGAGCTCCCTCTCCCGCTAGCGGGAGAGGGTTGGGGTGAGGGTGATCGAGAAAGCCGAAGCGTGATTTATTTGAATATTGTGGGTATTCCCAAGTAACTCCAGGCGTTGCGGCTAGCTGAACCACCGTCGAAGCGGTGCTTCAACTCCCCAGCCCTTCTCCCGCAAACGGGAGAAGGGAGTTCAGGCAAAACTTAATCAGGAAAAAAATTTTCATGACTCACCGACCACAAATAAGAATCCCCGCCACCTATATGCGTGGCGGCACCAGCAAAGGCGTGTTCTTTCGCCTGCAGGACTTGCCGGAGACTGCACAAGTGCCCGGCGCGGCACGCGATGCGCTGCTGCTGCGCGTGATCGGCAGCCCCGACCCTTACGGCAAGCAGATCGACGGCATGGGCGGCGCGACTTCCAGCACCAGCAAGACGGTCATCCTGTCCAAAGCTAGCCGCCCAGATCACGATGTCGATTACCTGTTCGGCCAGGTGTCCATCGACAAGGTCTTCGTCGACTGGAGCGGCAACTGCGGCAACCTGTCCGCCGCGGTCGGCTCATTTGCCATCAGCAGCGGGCTGGTCGATGCCAGCCGCATCCCTCGGAATGGCATGGCGACCGTGCGCATCTGGCAGGCCAATATCGGCAAGACCATCATCGCGCAGGTGCCGATCACTGACGGCGCGGTGCAGGAAACCGGCGACTTCGAGCTTGACGGCGTCACCTTCCCCGCAGCCGAAGTCCAGCTTGAATTCATGGACCCGGCCGCCGACGAGGAAGGCGCGGGCGGCTCCATGTTCCCGACCGGGAATCTGGTCGACGATCTGGAAGTGCCGGCAGATGTTGCACCGAGCGGCACGCTGAAGGTCACGATGATCAATGCCGGCATCCCGACCATCTTCGTCAACGCGGAAGATGTCGGCTACACCGGCACCGAGTTGCAGGACGCGATCAACGGCGATGCCAAGGCCTTGGCCAAATTCGAGACCATTCGCGCCCATGGCGCAGTGCGCATGGGCCTTATCAAGCACATCGATGAAGCCGCTAACCGTCAGCACACGCCTAAGGTCGCCTTTGTCGCCAGGCCGGCCGATTACGTTTCCTCCAGCGGCAAACGCGTCGCTGCCGCTGACATCGACCTGCTGGTGCGTGCGCTGTCGATGGGCAAACTGCACCACGCGATGATGGGTACGGCAGCGGTCGCGATCGGCACCGCCGCGGCGATCCCGGGTACGCTGGTGAACCTCGCCGCCGGCGGCCATTTGCGAACCGCGGTGCGCTTCGGTCACCCATCAGGCACCTTGCGGGTCGGCGCGGAAGCCAGCCAGAGCCAGAGCGGCGAATGGAGCGTGACCAAGGCCATCATGAGCCGCAGCGCCCGGGTGCTGATGGAAGGATGGGTACGCGTGCCCGGCGACGCGTTCCGAGGTGCAATACCGCCGGCTTCTAAGTCTGATTCAATATGAAATCCGCCAAACGCCCCGACTGGGACCAGGTCTTAGTCGACATCGCCGATTACGTGATGCACTACAAGATCGATTCCAGCGTTGCGTATACAACCGCACGCAACTGCCTGATCGACACCCTCGGTTGCGGCCTGGAAGCGTTGGAATATCCAGCCTGCAAGAAGCTGCTGGGCCCGATCGTGCCGGGCACGATGGTGCCGAACGGCGCCAAGGTTCCTGGTACCCAATTCCAGCTCGATCCGGTGCAAGCCGCGTTCAACATCGGCGCAATGATCCGCTGGCTCGATTTCAACGACACCTGGCTGGCGGCCGAATGGGGCCACCCATCGGACAACCTGGGCGGCATTCTGGCGACAGCCGACTGGCTGTCACGCAACGCGGTCGCTGCCGGCAAGAGGCCGCTGCTGATGAAAGACGTGCTGACTGCGATGATCAAGGCGCACGAAATCCAGGGCTGCATCGCGCTGGAGAACTCGTTCAACAAGGTCGGTCTGGACCACGTGGTGCTGGTCAAGGTGGCTTCGGCTGCCGTCGTGGCTGAAATGATGGGCCTGTCCCGTGACGAAATTCTCAACGCGGTATCGCTGGCATGGGTCGATGGCCAATCGCTGCGCACGTATCGCCACGCGCCGAACACCGGTTCGCGCAAATCGTGGGCTGCCGGCGACGCGACTTCGCGTGCGGTGCGCCTGGCCTTGATGGCAAAAACCGGCGAAATGGGTTATCCATCGGTGCTGTCGGCCAAGACCTGGGGTTTCTACGATGTGCTGTTCAAAGGCAAGCAGTTCAAATTTCAGCGCCCATACGGTTCCTACGTGATGGAAAACGTGCTGTTCAAGATTTCGTTCCCGGCCGAGTTCCACGCGCAGACTGCGGTCGAAGCGGGCATGACATTGCACGCGCAATTGCAGGCCGCCGGCAAATCGCTTGAGGATATCAAGAAGGTCACGATCCGCACCCACGAAGCCTGCATCCGCATCATCGACAAGAAAGGTCCGCTGGACAACCCGGCCGATCGCGATCACTGCATCCAGTACATGGTTGCGATGCCGCTGATTTTCGGTCGTCTGACTGCTTCCGACTACGAAGACAATGTCGCTGCCGATCCGCGCATCGACATCCTGCGCGCCAAGATCGTCTGCGTCGAAGATCCGGCTTTCACCGCCGATTACCACGATCCCGCGAAGCGTTCGATCGCCAATGCGCTGACCGTCGAATTCAATGACGGCAGCAATTTCGATGAGGTCGTCGTCGAATACCCGATCGGCCACGCACGCCGCCGCACCGATGGCATCCCGCTGCTGGAAGCCAAGTTCAAGATAAATCTGGCACGCCAGTTCCCGGCCAAACAACAAAAAGCCATCGTCGACATCTCGCTCGACCAGGCTGCACTGGAAGCGATGCCGGTGCATGAATATGTTGATTTGTACGTGATCTGACGGCCCGCTATCGGGCAACAAAAAAGGCGTGCCGACTTTTTTCTTTTCCCCTTTTTATTGCTTTTTCGTTGTGGTAAGTACACGGTAAGTTGTTGCCCCTAAAATAATATTTCCAAGTACTCGCTTGGTTTGCAAGCGGTTGGAGATTCGGAGGAATCATGAGTTTCGCAGCTATCTATAAAAATTCGATTGAACAACCGCAGGCATTCTGGGACGGCGAAGCCAAGCTGATCGACTGGCAGCAACCGTACTCGCACGTGCTCGATTATTCAAAGCCGCCTTTTACCCAATGGTTTGTCGGCGGCAAGACCAATCTGTGCCACAACGCGGTCGATCGCTGGGTTGCCACCCAGGGCGAGAAAGCCGCACTGATCGCGATCTCGACCGAAACCGGTTCCGAAAAAGTCTATTCCTTCACCGAGTTGCAGGCGGAAGTCAGCCGCACCGCCGCCATCATGCTGGCGCTGGGCGTGGGCAAGGGCGACCGGGTGCTGATTTACATGCCGATGATCGCCGAAGCCGCGTTCGCGATGCTGGCCTGCGCCCGCATCGGCGCGATCCATTCGGTGGTGTTCGGCGGCTTTGCCGCGCATAGCCTGGCGTCGCGGATCGAGGATGCGCAGCCGAAGCTGGTCGTGTCTGCCGACGCCGGCTCCCGTGGCGGCAAGGCGATCCCTTACAAGCCCTTGCTGGATGAGGCGATTGCGCTTTCCGCGCACAAGCCGGGCAAGGTGCTGCTGGTCAACCGCAATCTGGCCCCGATGAATCTGGTGGACGGGCGCGATGTCGATTACGCAACGCTGCGTGCGCAACATATCGACGCGCAGGTACCTATCACCTGGCTGGAATCGAACGAGCCGTCCTACATCCTGTATACGTCGGGCACCACCGGCAAGCCGAAGGGCGTGCAGCGCGATGTCGGCGGCTATGCGGTGGCGCTGGCTTCGTCGATGCAGCACATCTTCTGCGGCAATCCGGGCGAGACGTACTTTGCCACCTCCGACATCGGCTGGGTGGTCGGCCACTCGTACATCGTCTACGGCCCGCTGATCGCCGGCATGGCCACCATCATGTATGAAGGCTTGCCAACTTCGCCTGACGCCGGCATCTGGTGGAGCATCGTCGAGAAATACAAGGTCACGCGCATGTTCTCGGCCCCGACTGCGGTGCGGGTATTGCGCAAGCAACCGCCGGAATTCATGCAGAAATACGATCTGACTTCGCTCAAGGCGCTGTATCTGGCCGGTGAGCCGCTGGACGAAACCACCTCGGGCTGGATTTCGGACGCGCTGAAGGTGCCGATCATCGACAATTACTGGCAGACCGAAACCGGCTGGCCGATCCTGTCGATCGCCAAGGGCTACGAAGACATGCCGACCAGGCTCGGCAGTCCCGGCATTCCGACTCCCGGATTCAACGTCAAGCTGTTCGATGAAACGACCGGCGAAGAATGCGGCAGCAATGAAAAGGGCGTGGTCATGATCGAAGGCCCGCTGCCGCCGGGCTGCATGCAAACCGTGTACGGCGACGATGCGCGCTACGTCAGCACCTATTGGACCGTGCTCAATGGCAAACATCTGTATTCGACCTTCGACTGGGGCATTCGCGATGCCGACGGCTACTATTTCATCCTCGGCCGCACCGACGACGTGATCAATGTCGCCGGCCACCGGCTAGGCACGCGTGAAATCGAAGAAAGCATTTCCAGTCATGCCAATGTCTCGGAAGTCGCGGTGGTCGGCGTCGAAGACAAGCTCAAGGGGCAGGTCGCGGTTGCCTTCGTGATCCTGAAAAATCCGGACACGGCCAATGGGGTGCAGGCGCGGCAAGCGCTGGAAAAGGAAATCATGGGCGTGGTCGATCACCAACTGGGTGCGGTTGCGCGTCCGTCCCGGGTGTATTTCATCGCGCAGCTGCCGAAGACGCGCTCCGGCAAACTGTTGCGGCGCTCGATCCAGGCCATCTGCGAAGGACGCGACCCGGGCGACATGTCGTCGATTGAAGACCCGGCTTCGCTGAATCAAATCAAAGGCGCGCTGGTCAGCTGACGGTGTTGTTTAGATGAACACTCCCTCTCCCGGCATGGCTTTTCCTGGTGCCCGAATCGCCATGCGATTCGCTTGTGGGAGAGAGGCCGGGAGCGAGGGCGGTTTTGCAGCATGGGCAGGATGAGGCAGTGCCTGTTATACACACTAATGTATTTTTATAGTCGCAATCAAATAATGCGGGAAATGCCATGAAAATTTCAATACTCCCTGTTTTTAAAGAGTCGTATGGTGTTGCAATGCCGCTCCGTGTTTTCGTGGACAATGCTTCTCATTGAATAACTCAAGAGAATATCCGATGACGTCCACCGATTCTGTCGCGGCAAGCCGCGCTGCCGGCTTGATCGATGCCGGCAGCAGCCTGCTGCTGGTGATCGATTTTCAGCAGCGGCTGATGCCTGCGATCGACGATGCCGATGCAGTGCTGCGCAATGCGCTGATACTGGCGCAGGCGGCACAAGTGCTGTCGATTCCGGCCCTGATGACCGAGCAGTACCCGGCCGGCCTGGGCCGCACCGCAGCCGGGCTTGCCGCCCTGTGCGGCGAAAGCGTGGAAAAAACCACATTCGGCGCCTGCGGCACGCCGGCTTTTCTGGAGGCGCTGCATCGCTTGAGTCCATGCAGCGCGCCGACCCTGCTCATCAGCGGTTGCGAAGCGCATGTCTGCGTGCTGCAAACCGCGCTGCAGTTGCATGCGCAAGGTTTCGACGTGCGGCTGGTGGTCGATGCGGTGGGTTCGCGCCGCCCGATCAGCAAGTACACCGCACTGGAACGGATGCGCACCGCCGGCATCGGGCTGGTGAGCACCGAGATGGTGCTGTTCGAGTGGCTGCGCGACGCCCAACACCCGCAGTTCCGGGACTTGTCCAAGCTCATCAAGTAATTTTCCGATTCGCCGGCAACACAGCCACTCCAGCCTCGGCCGGCGTTGCACCGGAAAAATGGTTTAGTGTAATAATGAATTGAAGCAACAATGCTGCCGTCTGCGGCGGTCTCACGGCGCCACTGATTGTCAATGCTGCGATCGGGTTTCCCTTGTTTCAAATGATTGTTATGTATCTGCCTCGACCATTGAGCAACATATGCGAACTAATGTTGGCTACATAGTAGCGTCGGACATAACCGGCAACAGCGCGGATTTCAATGTGCATCAGAGATTGCTGGCAGCGAACAATTTAACGTTGGCGCACATCGCAAGGGGCGCGCCTCTGGCCCAGACGCTGAATTGCATTGTCAATGGCATTGAAGATCAAAACCCCGGCATATCGGGCGCTATTTTCTTGCTGGCTGATGATGGCCGCCACCTGCATCCGGGGGCCGCGCCCAGTCTGCAAAACTATCTGCACGCAATGGATGGCATTGCTATTGACGCAACGATTGGCGCCGCGGATATCGAAGCAAGCCAATTCTGGAGCGGATTTTGCGACTTGGCACTGCAGCATGGACTGTACACATGCTCGGCGACTCCGATCCTCTCGGCTACAGATTCCATGCTTGGAATCTTCATCAGCTATTCGCAAAAGCCTGAGCGGGCCAGCGACCGGCATCGGCAATCGATTGCCGATGTCATCGCGCTGGCATCGATTGCCATTGAGCGCAGCGTCGACCAAGCCAGGATAAAAAAGGCTGAGAATACGTTGCGCGAGAGTGAAACGAGAATCGCGCTGGCAGTCGAAGGGAGCGGAACCGGGATTTGGGACCGGAATATTGCAACTGGCGAGATTCATTATTCAACCGGCTGGAAAGCGATTCTGGGTTACACGGATTCAGAGCTCACCAGTCGGATCGAGGAAAGTTATACGCGCGTGCATCCCGATGATCTTGCTTTTGTTCAAGCGGCAATGCAGGCACATTTTGATCAAGAATCAGAAAGCTATGCGGTCGAGCATAGAGTTCGCTGCAAGGATGGCAGCTACAAATGGATATCGAGCCGCGGCAAGGTTGTCAGTCGCGACCTGGAAGGCAAGCCGCTGCGCATGATAGGCACGACGACCGATATATCAGCCATGCGGGCGTTGTCCGACAAGGTGCAGCAGAGTGCCGACTTGATAACCTGTCTGACAAATGAAATTCCAGGTCTTGTATATCAACATCACTTATTGCCGAATGGGGATGCATTTTTCTCTTATGTCAGCGACGGACTCAGGGATATTTACGAGCTCACGCCAGAACAGGTCGCCGATAACGTCTCCCGCATAGATGAAATCATTCATCCGGATGATTACGCCAATTACCGTGCTTCGCTTGACGCATCCGCCGTCAGCCTGGCGCCCTGGCATCTTGAGTACCGCGTCATATTGCCCAGGCAAGGTCTGCGTTGGCGCAATGGCGACGCGCAGCCGCGTCGATTGCAGGACGGCAGCACACTGTGGCATGGTTTTGTCACCGACGTTACCGAGCGCAAGCGCACGGAGATGGAATTGCAGGAATTCGCCACAATGGATTTCCTGACGCAATTATCGAATCGGCGCTTTTTCATGGCACGAATGGCAGAAGAACTGGCTCGCATTCAGAATGTCGCCGGCACGCATGCTGCAGTTCTGATGTGTGATCTCGATCATTTCAAGATAATCAATGACAGTTACGGTCATGCGACAGGTGACCTGGTACTCAAGCATTTCGCAGGCATCCTGCGGGATGCGCTGCGCAAGAACGATACCGTGGGCCGCGTCGGAGGCGAAGAGTTTGCAATTATTCTGGCCGGTGTGGGTGTCGCCGAGGCAAATATCTTCGCGAAACGCGTGCAAAAACAGATCGCTGAAACGCCTCTGGTTGCGGACGATCAGACAATCCTGGTAACAGTGAGTATCGGAATTGCTGTCATGAATGCGACCGATGCCAGCGCCGACGCATCACTTTCTCGCAGCGACATGGCGCTTTACCGCGCCAAGGAAAGTGGTCGCAACCGGATTGAAATTGCCGGTGATTAGCGTTCACGCCCAACCGGACTGTTTTGAGCGTGGGCTTCGGATCGACAAGCCGGCGGCGCCATCAACTCACACTATTTCCAGCGTCGCAATCACCGGCGCGTGGTCCGACGGCTGCTCCCATTTGCGCGGAGCGCGGTCGATGGCGCAGGCGCTGCAGCGTTGCGCCAGTTGTTCGCTCAACAGGATATGGTCGATGCGCAGGCCCCTGTTGAGACGAAACGCCATTTGCCTGTAGTCCCACCAGCTGAACGATTTCGGCTCCTGCGGGAACATGCGAAAAGCGTCCTTCAGCCCGAGGTTGAGCAGACGGTCGAAGGCGGCGCGTTCTGCATCCGAGCACAGAATTGCACCTTCCCATGCGACCGGATCATATACGTCAGCATCTTCCGGCGCGATATTGTAGTCGCCCAGCAAGGCCAGGTTCGGATGCGTCTGATGCTCCTGCTGCAGCCAGTCGCGCAGGGCATCCAGCCATTCCAGCTTGTAGCGGTATTTATCCGAATCGACCGATTGCCCGTTCGGGATGTAGGCGCAGACGATGCGGATGCCGTCGATGGTGGCGCTGATAATGCGTTGCTGTTCGTCGGCGAAGTGCGGATTGTTCCTGACCACGTCGGCGATCGGGTGGCGCGACAGGATGGCGACGCCGTTGTAGGTCTTCTGGCCGCTATAAGCGACCTGATAGCCGGCCGCCCCGATCTCTGCCGCAGGGAATTTATCGTCGGAGAGCTTGGTCTCCTGCAGGCACAGCACGTCGACCGGATTGGCGGCCAGCCATTGCAGCACTTGCGGCAGCCGGACCTTGAGGGAGTTGACGTTCCAGGTTGCGAGTTTCATTAGGTCTCCAGATCGTTGATGCATGCGGATTGCTGCGTTATTAGGCGGAATCGGTAAGTTTTTGATGTTGAGCCAATATCACTTCCGCATCCTTGCCGCTGCCAGCCAGCCAGATGACCCCGGTCAGCGTCAATGCGCCGCCCAGCAACTGCCAGTCGCTCAGCGACTCCGACAGCAGACCCGCCGCCAAGCCGATTGTCACAACAGGCTCCAGCGTTGACAGCATCGACGACTGCGATGCTCCGAGCCGCTTTAATCCGGCAAAAAATGCGATCACTGCAATCACGGTGGAGAATATCGTCACACCTGCGACGCCGATCCAGCCGCTTGCCGTCTGCGGGAATTGGGGCGGCACGCCGATCGCTGTTCGAATCAGGGCCAGCAGCGTAAATACCGCAGCGGCGGCCAGGCAGACCACCAGGGTGGTCATGATAGGATCGACCCGCTGCGAAATTTTGGTACCCACGGTGATATAGCTTGCGTAAATCATCGCTGCGGCAAGCGCCAGGCCGATGCCAAGCGCCGATATCTCGGCCGCGGCACCGTGCATGTTTGGCCCAATGGTCAGCGCGGTGCCCAGACTGCATAGCAGCAGTGCAGCAAGCTTTACCGCGGTTATTCTTTCATGCAAGAACAGTGCTGCCAGCAGCGTTACGATGGTTGGATACACATACAGCAGCAGCGCTGCCAGTGACGCCGGCATGTAATTCAGCGCCGAAAAATAACAATACGACATGCCAACATAGCCAAACCCGCCCAGTGCTGCCAATCGCAAGATCAACGGCAATGGCGGCCAAGCCAGCTTGCGCATGTATGCTACAGCCAGCAGAGCGAGTCCGGCGACCCAGAATCGCGTGATCAGTACGCCATACAGGTCGGCGCCATCGGCATACGCATAGCGGGTAAAAACGGGCATGGCGCCGAAGCCGGTTGCCGACAATGCAATCAGCAATACCCCATTGACCCGATCCTGCTTGCAGGAACTGTTCTGGTTTTTTCGCATCAGCTGGATGGTTTTCGAAATGCGCCGGGTTTTGTATTCCAGTACAGGTCATCCGCAATGGTCGGCCGTCTGTACTGGATTTTTACCCGTTGCGCCTGCAAGAAGCGCTTCAGCCGGCCGCGCGTTGCAGCAGGAAGGCAGTCAGCAGCGCAACCGGGCGCCCGGTCGCGCCTTTGGCGGCGCCGGATTTCCATGCGGTGCCGGCGATGTCCAGATGGGCCCAGGTGTATTTTCTTGTGAAGCGCTCCAGGAAGCAGGCGGCGGTGATGCTGCCGGCAGCCGGGCCGCCGATATTGGCGATGTCGGCAAAATTCGATTTCAACTGTTCCTGATAGCTGTCCTCGATCGGCATGCGCCAGGCGGTGTCGCCGCTGTCGCGGCCGGCGGCCAGCAGTGCGTCGGCGAGGGCGTCGTGCGCGGCGTCGTGCCGGGTAAACAGGCCGGAATTATGGTGGCCCAGCGCGGTGATGCAGGCTCCGGTGAGGGTTGCGATGTCAACCACCGCGGCCGGTTTGAAGCGCTCGACGTAGGTCAGCGCATCGCACAGCACCAGGCGGCCTTCGGCATCGGTATTCAGGACTTCGATGGTGAGTCCGGACATCGATGTCACGATGTCGCCGGGCTTGGTGGCGCGCCCCGACGGCATGTTTTCGCAAGCGGGAATGACGCCGATGACGTTGAGCTTCAGGTTCATTTCGCCGATCGCGCGGAACGTGCCGAGCACCGATGCCGCACCGCACATGTCGTACTTCATCTCATCCATGTGGAGGCCGGCCTTGAGCGAAATGCCGCCCGAGTCGAAAGTAATGCCTTTGCCCACCAGAACCGTCGGCGCGTCTTTCGCGTTGCCGCCCATGTGCTTGAGGACGATGAATTTCGGTGCTTCTTCGCTACCGTTGGTGACGGACAGGAAACTGCCCATCTTGAGCGCCTGCAATTGCTTGCGATCGAGCAGTTCGATGCCGAATTTGTAATCCTTCGCGAGTTTTTTGGCGGTGTTGGCCAGATAGGTCGGGGTGCAGACGTTCGGCGGCAAATTGCCAAGATCCTTGGTCAGGTCGATGCCGTTGGACAGGGCCAGGCTCTGTGCCAACGACTGTCTGGCTGCAGCCGCAGCGCCGGTGCCGAGCGCAAAGGCAATTTTCTTGATGCCGCCTTGGGTCGCTTCCTTCTTGCTCTTCTGACTGTCGCAACGATAGGCGTTTTCACGCACCGCCAGCGTGACGCAGCGGATCGCCCAGCCGACATCGCGGTCCTTGATCGCGGCCAATGGCATCGCTATCAGCGCGTCGCTGGCGCCCAGGGTCGTGAATGCGCGCGCGATTGCCTGTGCCGCCTGGGTAAAATTCTTGTCGCTGACGGTTTCATCGCTGCCCAGCCCGACCAGCAGGACCCTGGCCGCGCTGACGCCGTCGAGTGCGCGCAGCAGCAAGGTGGAGCCTGGTTTGCCGCTGATGTCGCCGGACTTCAGCGCGGCGCTGATGACGCCCTTGTGATCAAGAGCCTGTGCCGCCTGCGTCAGTTTCATATTTTCATACACGCCAACCGCGATGCAGCCGGCTTTGGCGCTGTCGAGTGTGTTTTTTGCATCGAATGTTTTTATGCTAAAGTCCACGGCTAATTCCTCAGTCTTTTTATCAACTTTTAATTATAGTCTTCGAATGATCTTTCAGCGCGCGCTTCAACGCGAATTGGTAAGTACCGCAGGCGCCGTTTTCACGACACTTTTTACCATTACCATCACCGTGATGTTGATTCGTATCCTGGGTCAGGCCGCAGGCGGCAGAGTCGCATCCTCGGATGTGGTGCAGTTGATCGGGTTTTCCGCGCTGAATTACCTGCCGATAATTCTGATCCTGACCGGATTCATCACGGTGCAACTGGTCGTCAGTCGCAGCTATCAGGATTCCGAGATGGTGGTCTGGTTCGCGTCCGGCGTAAGCCTGACACGCTGGATCAGGCCGATACTGGGTTTCGGTATTCCGATTATCCTGCTGACGTCGGCCTTGAGCTTCGTGGTCACGCCGTGGGCCAACGGCCAGAGCGCGGAATTCAAGGAGCGCTTCGCCAAGCGCGAGGATATTTCGCGGGTTTCGCCGGGGAAATTCCAGGAATCCGCATCGGCCGATCGCATATTCTTTGTGGAAGGCTTGTCCAGTGACGTCAGCAAGGTCCAGAATGTTTTCGTCAATACCATCAAGGACGGCCGCAACAGCGTCGTCGTCGCCAAGGAGGGCACGATCGAGATCGACGCTCGCGGCGACAAGTTTCTGGTAATGAGCAAAGGCCGGCGTTATGAAGGCGTACCGAGCGAGCCGGATTTCCGGCTGATGGAGTTCGAACGGTACGGCGTGCTGGTGACGGCGAACTCGCAAGCGGCGGTGGGCGACAAGAATGCACGTTCGTTGCCGATACAAGCACTGCTGGCCAACCGCAGCGTCTATAACATGGGCGAAGTGCTGTGGCGCGTTTCCTTGCCGCTGATGGGAATTTTATTGATGTTGCTGGCGGTTCCGCTGAGTTTCGTCAATCCCCGCGCCGGACGCTCAGCCAACCTGATCATCGCCCTGTTGCTGTTTACCACCTATAGCAATATGGTGAGCTATTTCCAGGCCACGGTGGTGCAGAGCAAATTGCCGTTCGGCATCGCGTGGTGGCCGATCCACCTGGCTGCGGCGCTGCTGATTGTCGCGATGTTTTCCTGGCGCCTGAACGTGAATAGCCGTTTCCACCCTCTGGTGATCTGGTCCAGGTGCAAGCATGTCCGTATCGATGGACGGGCCGCGCCATGAAAGTCCTGCAGCGTTATTTTGCAGTCGAGATACTGCGCTCGGTCCTGTTCGTTCTGATCGCTTTCCTGGCGCTGTTCATGTTTTTCGACCTGATCGCCGAACTGCAGTCGATAGGGCGGGGCGCTTACCAGTTGCAGCATGCATTCCTGTACGTATTGCTGGGTTTGCCCGGCTACGCCTACGAACTGATGCCGATTGCTGCGCTGATCGGGACCATTTATGCGCTGGCGCAATTCGCCTCGCGCTCCGAATTCACCATCATGCGTGCCGCCAGCATGTCGACCCTGATGGCGGGCTGGATGCTGGCCAAGATCGGCCTGGTTCTGGTGCTGCTGACTTTCCTGATCGGCGAGTTTGTGGCGCCGGCCAGCACCCGGTTAGCGGAAACCCTGAAACTGCGGGTGCAGGGATCGTCGCTGTCGCAGGGATTTCGCACCGGCTTATGGACCAAGGACGTGATCCGCTCGAACGGCATCAGCGGCGATCCAATCGGTTCGCGCTTTATCAATGTCAGCGAACTGCGCACCGACGGTCAGCTGCATGGCGTAAAAATCTATGAACTCGATCGTGAGTTTCACATGACTGCGCTGATTCTGGCCGACAGCGCCGAATATGTCGGCGCGCGCATCTGGCGTCTGAAGAATGTTGCGTCGACCCGCTTTCCTGCCGCGGGGTTTGAGGACAATGCGGCAAACCGGGTCGTGATAGAGAAACTGCCGAGCCAGGACATGGCGTCCGAAATCACGCCGGAAATCCTGTCCGTATTGTTCGCCGACCCGAACCGCATGTCGGCGGTCGATCTTGCCGCGTATACCAAACACCTGGAGAAGAACAAGCAAGTCACCGAGCGCTATGAAATCGCGTTCTGGAAGAAAGCCATTTACCCGTTTGCGATCTTGGTGATGATGGCGATGGCGCTGCCGTTTGCGTATCTGCATTTTCGCGCAGGCGGCGTCAGCCTGAAAATCTTCGCCGGGATCATGATAGGCGTGAGTTTTCAGTTGATCAACAGCCTGTTTTCGCATCTGGGCTTGTTAAATACCTGGCCCGCGTTCGCCACTGCGGCATTGCCGAGCGCGCTGTTTCTGCTGGCGGCGCTGAGTGCATTATGGTGGGTAGAGAAGCATTAATTGATGGAGATGCCAATGCAACGCGCACTGATATTGTTCGCACACGGCGCCCGCGATCCGCGCTGGGCGGCACCGTTCGAGAAACTGCAACAGATCACGCAGCAAGCACAGCCGGAACTCGCCGTCCGCAACGCCTACCTTGAAATCATGCAGCCCGATTTGCCCACCGCGGTAGCGCAACTGGTGCAGGAAAAATGCGGCGACATCACGATCGTTCCGGTATTTCTGGGGCAGGGCGGCCATGTGTTGCGCGACCTGCCGCTGCTGATGGCGGACCTGCGCGAACAATACCCGGGCTTGCGCCTGAACCAGGCGGATGCGGTCGGCGAGGATGCATCGGTGCTGCAGGCCATCGCGCAGTACTGCCTGCGCGCGATGGCGTAGCTTTCAAGCCTTCGAGGCGCTTGATGCTCAAGGATTAATTATTTTACGGGAGTATGTGATAAAACAATGCCATTCCCGCATTGTTTTATTGGCCTCTTAATAATACATAACCTTGTATTATTTCAATGCAATTCAGCGCTGCGCCATCGCCTGTCCTATCATCACCAGCACCGGACCCGCCATGCCGGGCAGTCCTTGCGCCAGATCCGTCAGGGATAGACGCAAAATTTTCTGATCCTGGCGGCTGCAGTTTTCGACCACGATGACCGGCGTGCTGCCGCTGCGACCCAGCGATAGCAGTTTTTGCGCGGTGGCGGCGGCCTCGCGTCCGCCCATGTATTGCACCAGCGTATCGCAATCGGGCATGGTGGTTTGTTCAGGGTGGTCCGGTGCGGCACTGGAGGTGAAGAATGCCACGCTACGGGCGATTCCGCGCTTGGTTAACGGCTGCTGGGTGGCCGCTGCGGCGGCGAAGGCGGTGGTGATCCCGGGCACGATCTCAACCGCAATGCCGGCAGCTTCCAGTGCATGCAACTCTTCATCGGCACGCCCGAAAAGCATCGGGTCGCCGCCTTTCAGGCGTACCACCAGCGCATGTTGCTGTGCAGATTGAATGATCTGCTGATTGATCACCCCCTGTGCCATCGAGCGATGACCAGAGCGTTTGCCGACCGGGATTTTTACCGCCTGCGGGCACAACGCCAGCACTTCCTCGGTGACCAGTGCATCGTGCAGCACCGCGTCGGCTTGTGCCAGGATGCGGGCGCCGCGCACAGTGATCAGGTCGGCGGCACCGGGGCCAGCACCGATTAAAAACACTTTTCCCAATGGTGCGGTCATGCGATTCTTTCTGTCAATTTTGAAAATGGATTTGTTCAGGGAGTATAACTAGTGCGGCCGCGTTGCGGGCTGCAGATTGTAAAAGGGACGCATCCGGTGCGTCCCTTGCAAACTTCTCAATCAATCAAGCTTGATCAATCCAGGCGGATCATGCCCGCCGCCACGGTCTGGTGCGTGACTTCGTCGATCAGGATGAAGGCGCCGGTGGTGCGGATCGCATCGTAGGCATCGGCGGAAAGCGGCTGCTGCACGTTGATGCTGATGCGGGCGATGTCGTTGAGCTTGATAACGTCGGCCGGACGCTTTTCCTGGGTATTGATGTCCAGCAGCGTGTCGACTTTGGTGATGCGCGCGGACACCTGCTTGGTAGTGTGTTTGAGCCAGTACTTGCGACGCAGGTCGAGCGGTTCTTCCGACAGCCAGCAGACATCGGCGTTCACCGTCTTGAGCAGGGTCGCCGGACGCTCCGCTGCCGCCAGCATGTCTCCGCGCGAGATGTCCAGGTATTCGTCGAGCAGGATGGTGACCGACTGGCCGACGACCGCCGATTCCAGCGAGCCTTCCAGCGTCAGGATGTCCTTCACCGTTGCGCTCTGGCCGCTGGGCTGGACCACCAGCTTGTCGCCCTTGCTGACCATGCCGGCTTCGATGCGCCCCATGTAGCCGCGGAAATCGTTGGCTTCATGGCCGTTATGACGCGCCACCAGTTGGACCGGAAAGCGGAAAGGCTCGTCGTGCGACTCGTCGTAGACGCTCAGCGATTCCAGCAATTCGATCAGGGTCGGGCCCTGATACCACGGCATCTTGTCGCCGGCAGTCACCACGTTGTCGCCGGCCAGCGCCGACAGCGGGATCGGACGGATGTCTTTCAGTCCGAGTTGCTGCGCGAACTCCTGATAGGCGGCGACGATGCGGTCGTACACGGTTTGATCGTAATTGACCAGATCCATCTTGTTGACGGCAACCACTACGTGCTCGATTTGCAGCAGGTGCGCGATGGTCGAATGGCGTTTCGTTTGCACCAGCAGTTCGACGCTGCCGTCATCGCCCAGCTTCACCTTGGAGACGTCCACCAGGATGATGACCGCGTCGGCGGTCGATGCGCCGGTGACCATGTTGCGCGTGTATTGCTCGTGGCCCGGGGTGTCGGCGATGATGAACTTGCGCTTCGGTGTGGCGAAATAGCGGTAGGCGACGTCAATCGTGATGCCTTGTTCGCGTTCGGCTTCCAGACCGTCTGTCAGCAATGACAAATCAATCGTGTCGCCGACCGTGCGTTTGTGCTTGGCGCGCGACATCGCGTCGAGTTGGTCGGCAAAGATGCCTTTGCTGTCGAACAGCAGGCGGCCGATCAGCGTGCTCTTGCCGTCATCGACCGAGCCGGCGGTGATGAAGCGCAGCAGGCCGCGCTCTTTTTTCAGTTCACTCAGTACAGTTGCAGAAACGATTGCGTTCATCAGAAATAACCTGCTTTCTTGCGTTTTTCCATTGAGGCTTCGGATGTCTGGTCATCCATGCGGGTTGCGCCGCGCTCGGTGATTTGGGTGATGGCGGTTTCTGCGATGATCGCATCGACGGTGGTGGCATCCGAGGCAACCGGGCAGGTGCAGGAGATGTCGCCGACGGTGCGAAAGCGCACCACTTGGGTCTCGACGGTTTCGCCTTCCCGGGCCGGCGTCAGGTCGGTCAGCGGCACCAACAGGCCGTTGCGCGGGATCACCTGGCGCTGATGCGCGAAGTAAATCGACGGCAGCGCCAGTTTCTCGCGTTCGATGTATTGCCAGATGTCGAGTTCGGTCCAGTTCGAGATCGGGAACACGCGCATGTTTTCGCCCGGATGGACGCGGGTGTTGTACAGATCCCACAGCTCAGGGCGTTGCGCTTTCGGGTCCCATTGGCCGAATTCGTCGCGGAACGAAAAAATCCGTTCCTTGGCGCGGGCCTTTTCTTCATCGCGGCGGGCGCCGCCGATGCAGGCATCGAACTTGAATTCGGCAATGGTTTCCAGCAGGGTCACCGCCTGCGCTGCATTGCGCGAATCGGTTGCCGGATTGCGCAGGCGCACGGTGCCGCGCTGCATCGAGTCCTCGACCGAGCGCACGATCAGGCGTTCGCCCATCTCGGCGGCGCGACGGTCGCGGAATTCGATCACTTCGGGAAAGTTGTGGCCGGTGTCGATGTGCACCAGCGGGAACGGAAACTTGCCCGGACGGAATGCCTTTTCGGCGATGCGCGTCAATACTACGGAGTCCTTGCCGCCCGAAAACAGCAATGCCGGATTCGCGCATTCGGCTGCGACTTCGCGCATGATGTGGATCGCTTCGGATTCCAGCCAGTCCAGATGACGGTTGCTGGCGGCATCGATAAAGTGTTTTTCTACTGCAGATGTCATGATATTTATGCCGATATTTATGCAGATACTGGTTTGATACGGATGAGTTTGCCATCGACGACGTGGAGCCCGCATTCCTTGGTGTCCGGGTTCTCCCACCACCAGCGTCCGGCACGCACGTCTTCGCCGGGGGCGATGGCGCGGGTGCAAGGTTCGCAGCCGATCGACGGATAGCCTTTGTCGTGCAACGAATTGTAAGGCACATTGTTGCTGCGAATATAGTCCCAGACGTCCTGTTCCGACCAGTCGGCCAGCGGATTGAACTTGCTCATGCCGTGCGCTGGATCATCTTCCTGTATGTCCAGTGCGGCCCGGGTGGTCGATTGGGCGCGCCGTTGGCCGGTGATCCATGCCTTGTTGCCTGCCAGAGCACGACCCAACGGTTCAATCTTGCGGATGCGGCAGCATTCCTTGCGCAGGTCTATGCTGTCATAGAAGGCATCCAGGCCGTTCTGTTGCACGTAGGCATCCACGGCAGCCGGCTCGGGCCGGTACAGCGCCACATCGTAGCCGTAGGTTTCCTTGATGCGATCGATCACGTTCAGGGTTTCTGCGTGCAGACGGCCGGTTTCCAGCGTGAAGATGTCGATTGGCAACTTCGCCTTCAGGATCAGGTCGGTCAGCACCATGTCTTCGGCCGCCAGGCTGGAGGCGAACACGGCCGGCGTGAAGTCGCTGGCGATGCGCTCCAGAGTTTGCTGGGTGCCGGCGACGAGGGCAGTCATGTCGTTCATGATCGTTTCCTTTTAAATGCCGAAGCCGATATCGGTGTCCGGGCTCTGGACATCGCGCTTGTGACGGCGGAACAGCGGCGCCTTTTCGTCCCACGATGCCTGATAGGTTTCCGAAAACACGGACAGCCCTTTCAATGCCTCATGGATGCTGCGGTCGGGCCGGGTGGCGTATGCGTCAAAACCGACGCGCTGCATCGAGAACAACTGGTCGCGCAAGACGTCGCCGATGGCGCGCAGCTCGCCCTTGTAGCCGAGGCGGGCGCGCAGGTTGTAGGCAATCGAATAACCGCGGCCGTCGGTGAACTTCGGGAAATTGACGGCGATCACGGCAAATTTTTCCACGTCGCCGGCCAACACTTCCGGGCGCTCGTTGCTGGCTAGCCAGACGCCGATGTCCGGCAGTCGGCTCTCCAGCGCAGCGCGCTGCGCTTGCCACACGAGCAGCGGAACGATGACCTTGCCAACTGGCACCGTCACGGTGTCGGCCGCTTCGCCTTCGTCCAGGCGCAGCAGCGCCCAATCGTCCGCAACCACGGCCCGGTTTTTAATAATTTCGTCGCGTGCCTCAAGCATAATCTTCCCCAACCAAATGGCCGACCTTGATCGGCGTTGCATACACATGTTCCTTGAACGGCGCGACGCCCAGGCGCTGGGCGGTATCGACAAACCGTTCATCCTCGAAGCGCTCGCGCACATACACTTGCAGCAGGCGGTCGATCACTTCCGGCATTTGCTGTGCCGAGAACGACGGTCCGATGATCTTGCCGATCGCTGCGTTATTGCCTTGCGCGCCGCCGATCGACACTTGATACCATTCGCTGCCGTCCTTGTCGACCCCCAGCACGCCGATGCTGCCGACGTGGTGGTGCCCGCAGGCATTGATGCAGCCGGAAATATTCAGTTCGATCTCGCCGATGTCGTGCTGGAAGTCCAGGTTGTCGAAACGCTCGGTAATGGCCGCCGCGATCGGCAGGGACTTGGCGTTGGCCAATGAGCAGAAGTCGCCGCCCGGGCAGCAGATGATGTCGGTCAGCAAGCCGATGTTCGGCGTCGCCAGGCCGTGCGCTTTAACTTCGTTCCACAGCTTGAACAGCAGCGATTGCTTGACGTCGGCCAGCACCAGATTCTGCTCGTGGGTTACGCGCAATTCGCCAAAGGTGTAGCGGTCGGCAAGGTCGGCAACAAAGTCCATCTGCTCCGCCGTCGCGTCGCCTGGCGGCACGCCGGTTTTCTTGAGCGACAGCACTGCTGCGGCGTAACCTGGAACACGGTGCGGCTTGACGTTGCGTTTGAGCCAGTTGGCGAAGGCCTTGTTTTCGACATGTGCGGCAGCCGGGTCGATGTTCGGCAATGTTTCATAGGCCGGCGGCTGGAAGTAGGCGGCAACGCGCGCCATTTCTTCGACGGTCAGGGTCGACAGGCTGTCCTTCAGGTCCACCCATTCCTCTTCGACTTGGCGGGTGAATTCTTCCACGCCGAGCGCCTTGACCAAAATCTTGATGCGTGCCTTGTATTTGTTGTCGCGGCGGCCGTACTGATTGTAGACGCGCATCACGGCTTCAACATAGGTCAGCAGGTGTTGCCACGGCAGGAAGTCGCGGATCACGCTGGCCAGGATCGGGGTGCGGCCCATGCCGCCGCCGACCATGACCTTAAAGCCGATTTCGCCGGCTTCATTGTGCACCACCGTCAGGCCGATATCGTGCACGGCGATGGCGGCCCGGTCTTCCACGGCGCCATTGATGGCCACCTTGAATTTGCGCGGCAGGGCGATGAACTCGGGGTGGAAGGTGCTCCACTGACGTAATACTTCGGCATAAGGGCGCGGATCGATGATCTCGTCGGCCGCAACGCCGGCGAACTCGTCGGAGGTAATGTTGCGGATGCAATTGCCGGAGGTCTGGATCGCGTGCATTTCCACTGAGGCCAGGTCGGTCAGGATATTGGGCGTCTGTTCCAGATTGATCCAGTTGAACTGGATGTTCTGGCGAGTCGTAAAATGGCCGTAACCGCGGTCGTATTTGCGTGCGATGTGGGCAAACATGCGCATCTGGCGCGACGACAGCAGGCCGTACGGCACGGCGAGGCGCAGCATGTAGGCGTGGCGCTGCATATATAGCCCGTTTTGCAGGCGCAGCGGCAGGAACTCCTCTTCCGTCAATTCGTCGGCGATGCGGCGCTGTACTTGGTCGCGGTACTGTGCAATGCGTTCTTTAACGATCTGGTGATCGTATTGATCGTACTTGTACATCTTGTTTCCTTAAAAACCGTTTTTAAGATATTAATTTGAAGGCAACACCTGTTAGCGTTGTCGCCAGCAATCCGCGCAGAAAGTGCTCCGGCACTGCACGGGCCGCCCATGAGCCCAGCATGATGCCCGGCACCGAACCCAGCAGCAAGGTGCCGAGCAGCACCCAATGTATCGAGCCCAGCCACCAGTGGCCGAAGGCGGCGATGGCGGTCAGCGGCACAGCATAAGCGATATCGGTGCCGACGACTTCGGCGGCACTCATTTTTGGATACAGCATGACCAGCAAAGTTGCGCCGATGGCGCCGGCACCGATCGACGACACCGTCACCAGCGTGCCAAGCACGGCGCCGGCGAAGATGGTAGCTGCGGTCAGCTTCGATCCGTGCAACTGCTTTTCCGGATGGGCATTCAGCCACCTGAGCATGCGGCCCTTGAACAGCAGCGCAACCACGGTCAGCATGACCGAGCCGGCGATCGAGTAGCGAATGATCTGGCCCATGCTGTCATTCATGCCGCCGAAATATTTCAGTATCAACGTGGTAACAACGGCCGCCGGCAATGCGCCGAAGCACAGGTGTTTGACGACTCCCCAGTTTACCGTGCCGCGCAGGCGATGGGTGAAGGTGCCTGCGGATTTGGTGATGGCAGCGAATGCCAGATCGGTGCCGACGGCAACGGTCGGGTTGACGCCGAACAATAAGGTGAGTAGCGGCGTCATTAATGAACCACCTCCGACGCCCGTCAGACCCACCAGCAAACCGACAGCAAATCCGGCAAACACATAAGAAATAGTCATATCACCCCGCGTATAATGGACGTAATCGTAATAAACAACGGCCGTATTCCAAACTACAAAGTATTTATTTGCTTATGCGGTTATTCGGCATCCGATGCCGGCTGCCCATGAACGCTTTCCGGCACCGCACCTGAAAAATACTTTTGGCAATAAAATTCAGTAATAAAATCAGGGCGCTGACCCCGGGAAAACTCCATGAATCTCCATCAACTGCGCTTCGTGCGTGAAGCCGTTCGGCAAAATTTCAATCTGACCGAAGCCGCCAAGGCGCTGTTTACGTCGCAGCCGGGGGTGTCGAAAGCGATCATCGAACTGGAAGAAGAGCTGGGGATAGACATTTTCACGCGCCACGGCAAGCGGATTCGCGGCCTGACCGAGCCCGGCCACGAGGTGTTGAAGGCGGTCGAACTGATCATGCTGGAAATCGAAAGCTTGAAGCGCATCGGCAAGGAGTTTGCCGCGCAGGACAGCGGCAGCTTCACGATCGCCACCACCCATTCGCAGGCGCGCTACATGCTGCCGAAGGTGGTGCAGGCGTTCACCCAAAAATATCCAAAGGTGCGGCTGTCATTGCTGCAGGGCAATCCGCATCAGATCACGGACATGGTGCTCAAGGATCAGGCCGATGTCGTCATCGCTACCGAGGCGATTGCCAGCATCGATGGTCTGATCTCGTTTCCGTGCCACCAGTGGGAGCATGTGGTGGTGGTGCCGGCCGAGCATCCGCTGCTGAAATCGAAGCTGATTACGCTCGAAGAAATCGCCACCTATCCGCTGATTACCTACGACAGCGCCTTTTCCGGCCGCAACAAGATCGATCATGCGTTCGCCTTGCGCAGCCTGAAGCCCGATGTGCTGCTGGAAGCGATCGATGCCGACGTCATCAAGACCTATGTCGAACTCGGCATGGGCGTGGGCATCATCGCCGGCATGGCTTATGATGCCGAGCGCGACAAGAACCTGCTGGCGATTCCGGTCGGCCACCTGTTCGGCATGAATGTCTCGCGGGTGGCGGTCAAGAAGGGTGCTTATCTGCGCAGCTATGTATATACCTTCATCGAATTGCTGACGCCGACGCTGAACCGAAAACTGGTCGAGCGGGCAATGAGCGGCGAGAAAGAAAGTTACGAATTATGAAATTATTATTGTGGAATAACGCCTGATGAATACCTTGCATACCGACCTGAGCGCCTATTACACCAGCCGCGCCGCCATCGCCGATCGCGTTTATGCGCAGCAAGACCGGCAGGATCAGCTTGCCATGTTGCGCGAACGCGTCGCCGCGCTGGTGCAAGGGCACAAGGTACTGGAACTGGCCTGCGGCAGCGGCTACTGGACTGCGGCAATGGCCGACTCGGCGGATTTCGTGCTGGCGACCGACAACAATCCGCTGATGCTGAAAGCGGCGCAGGCCCGCAATTTGCCGCCGCAGAAGGTGAAAATTGCCCAGGTCGATGCATTCGAACCGGATTTGGCCGGCGGCGATTTGGCAAGCGGCTACAGTGCATGCTTTGCCGGTTTTTTCTGGGCCCATGTCAAACGCGAACAGCAGGCCGGGCTGCTGGCGCGAATACGCGGGATCATCGGCAAGGATGGCTTGCTGGTCCTGATCGACGACAACTATCTGGAAGAAGACACGGCGCCGGTGGCGCGTACCGATGCCGAGGGCAATACCTATCAGATTGAAACGCTGGCCGACGGCGAACGCTACGAATACGTGAAGAACTTTCCGACCGACAGCGCGCTGCGCAAGAAATTTGCCGGCGTAGCCAAAGACATCCGCATCCTGCGCCTGCAGCACTGCTGGCTGCTGAGTTGCCGGCTCAAGTAATACTGATGACGGTATTATAAAAGTAGCACTAAAGTATTGCGGGAAACGGCATGTTTCTTGCCATACTCCATGATTTTTATAAAAAAATAGGAATGAACCCGGATTCGCCGGCGCCCCGAGAGTGCTTCTCGGCGCGCTGGCGGGATGGAGTTACTGAATGATCTTGTAGCAGGGAATGTATTTCTTTCCTGGCAACTTCATCCGGTGCTGCTCCACGAAGGATGCCAGCAGCGCGTCCATCGACGCCATGATGGCGGCGTCGCCGCGGATTTCGAAGCGGCCGTGGCGCTCGATGGTGCGGATGCCCTCGTCCTTGACGTTGCCGGCGACGATGCCGGAGAACGCGCGCCGCAGGTTAGCCGCCAGCAGGTGGCTGGGCTGATTCTTGTGCAGCGCCAGACCGCGCATCGCGTCGTGGGTCGGAACAAACGGCCGCTGGAATTCCGCATCGATTTTCAGCAGCCAGTTGAAATAGTAGGCATCGCCTCTTTCCTTGCGGAATTCGCGCACCTGCTTGATGCCGGACAGCATTTCCTGCGCCACGCCGACCGGATCGTCGATCATGATTTTGTAACGCTGTTGCGCCGCGCTGCCCAGCGTGTCGCCGATGAACTGGTCGATCTGGCGGAAATAGTCGGCCGAATTTTCCGGGCCGGTAAACACCAGCGGGAACGGAATGGCTGCATTGTCCGGGTGCAGCAGGATGCCCAGCACGTACAGGATTTCTTCCGCGGTGCCGGCGCCGCCGGGAAACACCACGATACCGTGTCCGGCGCGCACGAAGGCTTCCAGCCGTTTTTCGATATCCGGCATGATGACCAGGTCGTTGACGATCGGGTTCGGGGCTTCGGCGGCGATGATGCCCGGTTCGGAAATGCCGATGTAGCGGCCGCCGTGGATGCGTTGCTTGGAGTGGCCGATGGTGGCGCCCTTCATCGGTCCTTTCATCGCGCCGGGGCCGCAGCCGGTGCAGATGTCGAGATGGCGCAAGCCTAGCTGATAGCCGACTTTTTTGGTGTAATCGTATTCCTCGTGGCTGATCGAGTGGCCGCCCCAGCACACCACCAGTTGCGGATTGATTAACGGGTGCAGGATATTGGCGTTGCGCAATACGTGAAAGACCGCATCGGTGACGCCGTCCGGGCTGCCGAGGTCGAATTTCGGGTTGTCATGGATTTCGTCGTTGACATAGATGACGTCGCGCAGCACCGCAAACAGGTGATCGTGGATGCCCTTGATCATCTTGCCGTCGACAAAGGCCACTCCCGGCGCGTTCAGAACGTTGAGTTTGATCCCGCGTTCGCGCTGGATGATGCTGATATCGAAGGATTTGTAGCGTTCCAGCAGTTCCTTGCCGTCATCGACGTCGCTGCCGCAGTTGAGTACCGCCAGCGAACAGTTGCGAAACAAGGTGTACAAGCCGCCATGGCTGGTGTCTAGCAGTTTGCTGACTTCCGCCTTGGACAGTACTTCCAGCCGGCCTTCCGGCGAGATTTGGATATTGACGACTTCGTATTCCATAAACGTGTGAATCCCTGAGGTGATATGTGTGTTGCAAACAGGTACTGATACAAATTCTACTCCATTGAACCATCGGCAAAGCGACTTGCCTTGCCGCCTTTTTCTTGCACCGCAGTGCCGCTTCGGCGCACCATTGCGAACCATTAACGGCCATGGCCAAAATGCCACCCCCAATATGAAAGCGCTATGGCCGCCTCTCACCCCCCAACCCCTCTCCCGCTCGCGGGAGAGGGGAGCGAAGTGAGCCGCTACGCGACTTTCACATTAACCAACCGACGGATGCCAGATGCCCAAGCCATACAAGACCCAGTTCGACGATTTCATGGATTTGCTGGACGGGGCCGGCGGCAAACCCTTCGTTCAGCGCCGGGGCGACCTGCTGTCTCTGCATTTTAACGGGGTCGCGATCCAGAGCGAAATGCGGCTGTCTGCGCCGGATCAACTGATGTTCAGCTACACCCGCGCGATGATGGGTTTTCTGCTATTCCAGCACGCCCCCCAGCATCTGCTGATGGTCGGGCTGGGCGGCGGTTCCATGGTCAAGTTCTGTTATCGCCATTTGCCCGACACCCGCATCACCGTGCTGGAACTGGATGCCGACGTGATTGCGCTGCGCGATCAATTCATGATTCCGCCTGACGATGCGCGCCTGCAGATCATTCATGCCGATGCCGCAGCCTATATGGAAAGTGCGCAGCAGGACGTCGATGTGCTGCTGCTCGACGGCTTCGGCGCGGATGGCTTGCCGCCGGATTTATGCTCCGTGCATTTTTATGCGGCCTGCCGGCGCGCACTCAATCCGCTCGGTGTGCTGGTTGCCAACATCATCGATCGCGATCCCCGGCTGGAATTTTGCATGCAATACCTGCATGCGGAGTTTGATCGGCGGGTCTGCTGGTGCCGCGCTGAAGGGGGCGGCAACCGGATTGTGTTTGCCATCAACCCCGATGGCGGTGGCGATAATGGCCATGGCGAAAATGTCAACATAAAGCACGAAAGCGCCATGGCCGCCCTCCCTTGTAGGGCGCACATTCGCTTGCAAGCGAATGTCGTTCAGCAGGCGGGCAGCATGCTGTCCGAAACCCCTGCTTCACCCCCCAGCCCCTCTCCCGCAGGCGAATCGCATGGCGATTCGGGCACCAGAAAAAGCCATGCCGGGAGAGGGGAGCAAAGTGAGTCACTACGCGACTTTCATGTTAATGAATGCCGGCATGATTTTCGGCCGCAGCTGCTGCAAAGGGCGCAGGCCAGCAGCCTGGGCAGCCAGCTGAATCTGCCGCAACTGGTTGGGCGCCTGCGCAGCCGCCGCTCCTGAAGGGGCGGCCGGTAGTTGCGGGCCGCGGCCGATCTCCAGGATGGTCTGGTTTTGGGCTGGAAATGCTCGCTGTGTCGACCAGTTATGCACAAATAAAGCAAGGAGAAAAATATTTAATTATTTTTTGGATGATCGAATCCTATTTTGCAAGTCATTGATTTTTAATGCATTATTTATTGCAATCGGATTGAGCATTTTATTGAAACCCGCGTCTTTGCTCGTGCCGCAGCCTGTCAAGTAGGTGTTATCCACAAAGTTATCCACAGTTGTTGTGGATAGATTAAAAAATCCTTATGAAACCGCTAGTTAGCGCGCTTCATGATGAATTACATTAACTTTATGCTGCACTATTTTATGTTTGACATGTTTTTTCCCCGCTTGACTTCCTGCGGATCAAGGCCCGTTTGCGGCAGGAATTGGCTAGCCGGGCGTGGCGGCGATTGCTCTGCGCAGCTTGTTGATGCACAGCATGGCCCGATGTATCGGGTGTGCTATTTTGCAATTCATGAATCAATTTCCCGGCGTGCGTATGGAAACCGAACTGAAACTATTGCTGGACCCGGCCGACGTGGCGGTTTTCCGCCGCCACCCGCTGTTGCGCCGGTATGCGCTTGCCAGGCCGGTCCCGCAACAGCTTACCAGCATCTATTTCGATACGCCGGACGGCTATTTCAGGCGCCACGATGCCGGCTTGCGGGTGCGCCTGGTGCAGCGCCAGTGGATCCAGACCCTCAAGGCGGACGGTCAGGTGGCGGCCGGCCTGCACCAGCGCCAGGAATGGGAATCCCCGGTAGCCGGCGCAGTTCCCGACCTGGCTGCGCTGGCCGATCTGGTCGGAGCGCACGGCAAGTGGGGCCGGAGGTTGCGCAAGTCCGGCCTGGGCGCGCAATTGGAGCCGATTTTCACCACCCGCTTCAAGCGCACGCTGTGGCAATTGCGCCTGGAGCACGGGGAAGAGGTCGAACTGGTACTCGATCAGGGCGAGATAGTGCATGCAGACGCACGCCTGCCGATCAGCGAGATCGAACTGGAACTCAAATCCGGCGACCCGGCCGGACTGTTCGCATTTGCCCTGCAACTGCAACAAGCGGTGCCGCTGCGGGTGGGCAATATCAGCAAGGCCGAGCGCGGCTATGCGTTGCTGGCGCCGCAAGCGCCGACGGTGGCGGTGGCGGCGCGCCTGCTGCTTGCTCCAGACTTGAGCGTAGAGCAGGGCTTGCAAGCGATAGTCGGCAACTGCCTGGCGCAGATCCAGGGCAATGAGGATGGGGTCATGCACGGCAGCGATCCGGAAAGCGTGCACCAGATGCGGGTCGGGCTGCGCCGGTTGCGCTGCGCATCCGGATTATTCGCCCGGCTTGCCCCTTGTCCTGCGGCGCTGCAGATCGAGCTGAAATGGCTGTTGGGCATATTGGGTGCGGCGCGCGACTGGGAAGTTTTTTCCGGTACGCTCGATACGCTGGCAGATGCCGGCCCGGTTCCGGCGCAATGGGATGCGCTGCAGCAGGCTGCGCACAGGCTGGCACACAGGCATCGACGCCGGGCCGGGCTGGCGCTGGGCTCGGTCCGCTATGCGGCTTTCCTGCTGGCGCTGGGCAGCTGGCTGCACAGCGCGCGCGGCTCGCCGGAGCAGGGCGACCAAGGCTGGGCCTCGCCGCTGGCTGACTTTGCCGCCAACACGCTGCAGAAATGCCACCGTACGCTGAAAAAGCGCGTCAAGCGGCTGCAGGATGACACTCCTCAGGCACGCCATCGGGTGCGTATTGCAGCCAAGAAGTTACGTTATTCCAGCGAGTTTTTCCAGTCGCTGTACCGGCCCAAACGGATGCGTGCGTATCTCAAGGCCCTGTCGGGCTTGCAGGATCGGCTGGGACGGCTCAATGATGTCGCGGTAGCCGGCCGCCTGTTGGGCCGGCTGGCGCACAGCCATCCTGAACTGGCCTACAGCGCCGGCCTGGTGCACGGTTATCTCGAGGCGCGCACCGAGTCGGCGATCCGGACCTTGGGTCGACGCGGGCGGCAGTGCATGCCGGGCAAAATACCTGCTTTGCAGTCGCCGCATAAATACTGATAAAACATGGAGTATGGCAATTTTTATGGAATTTGCCGCATATTCTAATTGCGGCTATGAAATATACTCATCAAAATTATGGCGCCGGCGTTGGGCTTCACTGCGCTCAGCACCAGCCTGCGAGTATTTTTACATCAGGCATGTTTTATATGCGGTAAATGACGTGTTATTTGCCATACCCCAATTTTTAGTGAAATTTAAAAAGGAAAGTCATGACAGATTCCCTGCATATCGTCTGCCCGCATTGCGATGCGGTCAACCGCGTCCCGGTGGCCAGGCTCAGCGCCCAGCCCGTCTGCGGCAAGTGCCAGAAACCCCTGTTCACCGCCCAACCGCTGGAGCTCGACAGCGCGCGTTTCATCAAGCACATTGCGCGCAACCAGATCCCGGTGCTGGTCGATTTCTGGGCGCCGTGGTGCGGCCCCTGCCGGATGATGGCGCCGGCCTATGCGCAGGCGACGCAGCGGCTGGAGCCGGCGGTCCGGGTCGTCAAGCTCAATACCGAACAGGCACAGGATTTGGCCGCGCAGTATGCGATTCGCAGCATTCCGACTTTGGCGCTGTTCAAGAACGGGCGTGAAGTGGCGCGGCAAGCGGGTGCGATGGATGCTGCCGGTATCGTGGCATGGGCGCAAGCGCATGCATGAATCCTGGAGAGCACAGCGCCAACTAGAAGGAGCCTGTCTGACAGTTCTCCGCTAGCGCTAAATCCAGGCGGGTCACTCTGCTGCCGCAGTCACGCGCACGCCTTCGCTGATCTGGTTGCCCGGATAGCGGATGATGACCTCGTCGGCTGCAAGGCCGGACAGAATCTGGGTTTCATCCTGATTGCGCTGCCCGATTTTGACCTCGCGTTCGCGGGCGCGACCATTTGTGACGGCAAATACATGCCAGGCATTTCCGACCCGAAACAGGCTGCTGCCCGGTACTTTGACCACATCCGGCGCCGACCAGATGACGATGCGGGCTTCGATCCGGTAGCCGTCTCCCAGCGGGCCCAGCGCGTCGACCGGGTCCGCAATCACATTGACGCGCTGCTCTTCCACGCCCAGAGCGGATATTTTGGTAAATGCCTGCGGTTCCACCAGGCGGACTATGGCGCGCAGAACCGCAGCGCCGCCCCAGCCATCGATTTGCATCAGGTTGCCGGGCTGGATCTTGACCGCGTCGGTGGACAGCACATCGACGACGATTTCATATTTGCCGGGGTCGCCGATGGTAATCAGCGGTGTGCCGGCAGCGACGGCGCGCTCGCTGGTTTCATGCACTTTCAATGCGTAACCGTCTGCCGGCGAAGTCAGCCGGATCGGTTTACTGTCGCGCCCGTTTTTTTGAAATGCGATCAATGCAGAGGACGCGTTCCTGACATCGGCTGCGGCAGCCTGTTGACGCGATTGTGCGGCGCGCCATTCGTCGCTGCTGGTTGCTTCTGTGGCGACGGCCTGGTCCATCGCTTGCGATGACACGAATCCACCGCGCACCAACGCTGCGATGCGCAGCCGTTCCTTGCGTGCCAGTTGCAGGTCGGTATAAGTTCGCTGCACCCGTGCGTCGGCTTCCTGCAGCAGTGCCCTCGCAGCATCCAGCCGCGCCAGCGCTTCTTGCTGCTGGCGCGGATCCAGCGGCAGTTGATGCAGGATTGCGAGCACCTGACCTTTTTTGACCTGCTCGCCGTCGCGCAGCGCAATGCGCTCCAGTTCGGCGGCAACCGGCGCTGCCACGATGTATTTGTCATGCGCGCGTATTCGGCCCTGGTTGTCGATGCTGACTTGCATCGGGCCTTTGCTTACCCTGGCCAATTCAACCTCGATCGGGCTGGGCGCGAACAGGAACCATACAACACCGATCAAAAGCGCAGCGGCGATGATGGCGCCACGCCATTTCTTGAGGCCAAGACGGGCTTTGCTCGCTTCGTTTGTCTGATTCATTTATTCACGGCTTTTCAAGACTGCAATCAAATCCAGTCGCTGCACCCTGCGCCACACCAGCAGGCCCGACGTTGCGGCCGAAGCGAGCACGACGCCAATCGAAATCAGGAAGGTCTTGCTGCTGACCACCGCCGGAATCCGGAACACTTCCTCGCTCAGCAGCGCTGACAACAATACGCTCAGGCCGTAACCGAGCGCGCAACCGAGCGGCAGCGATGCCAGCGTCAGTATCGCCTGTTCGCCCAGCAGCATCGCGCCGACTTCAAACTGGGTGAAGCCGAGTATGCGCAGGCTGGCCAATTCGATCGCATGCTCCGACAGGGCGATGCGCGCGGCGTTGTACACGACCCCGACCGCTATCACGCAGGCGAATGCGATCAGTACCGCGGTGCTGGTGGTCAGATTTTCGGCCACCGTCGCCAGGAAGCTTTTCAGCGTGGCTTCCCGCAGGTTGATGTCGGCAATGGCAGGAATCGACTTTATCGTGCGAAACAATGCGCGCTGGTACAGCGGATCGATAGAAAGAAAGGCGCCGGATACCGCCTCCTGCTCGGCGGCCAGCCGCAACAGCGCTTGCGCATCCATATACGCGGCCAGGCCGATCATTTCATCGACGACGTTGGCGACCCTGACCGTGGCGGTTTTGCGCTGGCCCTCGATAAAAGCGACGCTCAGCAGATCGCCGTAAGTCACGCCCAGCGTCTGCGCCAGCTTGGTGGTCAGTACGATGCCGTGCTGCGGCAGCGTAACCGCGCGCTCATGCTCGTCCAGAATCAGGCGCAGTTCCCGCTGCGGATACAATCCGGTGATGGCGGCCTTCTTTTCCCGATGCCGGAAACGCAGCTTGACTGCCACGCTCCTGAACGGCTCCACCCGCAATACGCCGGGCAGGGCCGCCAGATCGTGGACTACTCTGGCATTGCGCGCTTCGTTGAAGACCACGGTCGCGTCTTCGCGCTGCGCCATGCGAAATTGCACCCGGATGATTTCTTCCAGCGCGTCATACGAGAACTGGCCGGTGATCAGCAGGGCCAGCGCCAGCGACAGCCCGATGACCGATGACAGCGCCTTGAGCGGGCTGCGCTCCAGGTTGCGCAATATCATGCGCACCGGCAGGGGAATCGTGCGCTGCAGGCCGAGCCGCTCCAGCGGACCCGGCTTGAACAGCGCAGGGGATTCCGGATGCATCGCTTCTGCCGGCGACAGCGCCAGTATCCGCAGCACCGCCAATATCGTCCCAAGCAGCGCAGCCAGCACGGCAATCAGCAGCGATAGCGTCACCGAGAACGCCGAGAGCGAAAACACCAGAGTCGGAAAATGGAAAAACCGGGCGTAAATTTCGGCCAGCTCGCGTCCCATCCAAGCGCCAAGCACGATGCCGGCGACACCGCCGGTCATCACGGTCAATAGCGCAAACTTCAGATAATGCAGGCCGACCGCCAGATTGCTGTAACCAAAACTCTTCAGAATCGCGATCTGCATTCTCTGCAGCGTGGTGAGCCGCAGCAGGATGCTATGAATCAGGAAAGCGGCGACCCCCAGGAAAATCGCCGGCAGCACGGTGCCGGTCACGCGATCCTGCGCCAGTTCATTTTCCAGAAAATGATGCGACAGCTGATCCTCGCGGCCATACGCGCCAAACGATCCGTACGGTTCCAGCAACCGGTCCAATTGTTCGATCACTTGTGCCGCACTGGCATGGGGAGCGAGAGTAATGGCGACATCGTTGAAGGAGTCCTGCAAATTGCTGGCCGCGGCCAGCGCTTCGTATCCCATCCACAGCACGCCAAAGCGCTTATTGTCGGGAAACGCGCCGCTGCCTTTCATTTCAGTCACGTATTCCGGCGAAATTGCGATGCCGACGATGCGCAGGGTTTCCTTGCGGCCGTTGATGACGGCGACCAGCGTGTCGCCGGCGCGCAGCGCATTGGCAGTGGCAAACGATTCGCTGGCCAGTACCTCGCTTGCATTGCCGGCTTCTATCATCCGTCCGCTGCGGACATGGACGCGGTTGAGCCGGGTGTCCGGCGTGGCGGAAAGCGAGACCAGCCGCGCGCTGGCCGGTTCATCCAGGCCCGGCACATCCAGCGTCGCATCGAACACCACGCGCCCCTCGACCGCATTGACGCCGGGGATGTCCCGAATCCGCTCCAGCAGCGTGATCGGCGCGCGCCGCAGATTGGCGAATACATCGGCAAAGCGGTATTGCGCGTAGTAGTTGTTCTGCGACGACAGCAGCGCTTCATACGAGCCGCGCATCGTGACGAAAGTGGCAATCCCGCACATCGCCACCAGCGCAATCGCCACCGCCTGCCCGCGCATGCGCCACAGGTCGCGCAGCAGCTTGCGGTCGAGCGGGCGCAGGCTTACCACACGATGTCCTGCGGCGACATGCGTGCGGCATTGCGCTCGATGCTGGTTATCTGTCCGCTGCCGATATGGATTACCCGGTCCGCCATGCCGGCGATCGCCGCGTTGTGGGTAATGATGGCGACGGTCGTGCCAAGTTCCTGATTTATGCGCTGCAGCACATGCAGCACGATCTTGCCGGTCTTGACGTCGAGCGCCCCGGTCGGCTCGTCGCACAACAATACATCCGGCCGCTTCGCCACCGCGCGGGCGATCGCCACCCGCTGCTGCTCGCCGCCCGACAATTGCGCCGGAAAGTGGTGCAGCCGATCGCTCAAACCGACCAGCGCCAATGACTCTGCCGCATCCATCGGATTGGTGCTGATCTCGGTCACCAGCTGGACGTTTTCCAGCGCAGTCAGGCTGGGAATCAGATTGTAGAACTGGAGCACGAAGCCGACGTGTTCGCGCCGGAAGGTGGTCAATGCCGCTTCGCCGGCGCTGGTCAGCTCGTGATCCAGATAGTTCAGGGTGCCGGAAGTCGGCGTATCGAGCCCGCCGAGAATGTTCAGCAAGGTGGACTTGCCGCTGCCGGATGCGCCCAGCAGCACGATGAATTCGCCCGCATACAGGTCAAGATCGACATGCCTGAGCGCCTCGACCTGCACTTCACCCATCGTGTAAGTCTTGCTGACGTCGCGCAGAGTGAATACCGGCGGCTGCGCTGCGGCCGGAGATGCCGGATCCAGCGTTTCATCATCCGATGTCAAGTCCATGGCACCTTGAAAGAGCTAATTTTCAGCGGTTGGAATAGCTTTCAATCTTGAATGGATGGCAACGGTTTGCCTTGCGGGATGTCAATGGTGCTTGAGCTGGATAGCGGAATCTCCGTCATCACAGCATACTATTAATAGTATTTTATTAACCGCAATAAATATATGCGTAAAATGATGTAAAAATAACTATACTCCCTATTTTTATGTAATCTTTTAGTCGCATGTCAATCTGAAGTGCGATGACGTGGTTTTGTAGGAGCGCACCCGGGCGCGATGCCCCGGTGGCGAGTCGCAAGCCGGTCGCGCCCGGGTGCGCTCCTACTGAAACGCCACCTCGGCGAAGCTGCGCAGTTTGCGGCTGTGCAGCTTGTCGACACCGAGTTTTCGCAGCAGCTCCAGCGCGCGGATGCCGATGCGCAGGTGTTGATCGATCCGCTCGCGATAGAACTGGTTGGCCATGCCGGGCAGCTTGATCTCGCCGTGCAGCGGCTTGTCGCTGACGCACAGCAGCGTGCCATAGGGCACGCGAAAACGGAAACCGTTGGCGGCGATGGTGGCGCTCTCCATGTCCAGCGCAATCGCGCGGCTCTGGCTGAAGCGGCGTTCCGGGGTGCGCTGCGGCAGCAGTTCCCAGTTGCGGTTGTCGGTACTGGCCACGGTGCCGGTACGCATCACCCGTTTCAGCTCGTAACCGGTGAGCCGGGTGACTTCGGCCACCGCGGCCTCGATTGCCACCTGCACCTCGGCCAGCGGCGGAATCGGCACCCACAGCGGCAGGTCCTCATCCAGCACGTGGTCTTCGCGCACATAACCGTGGGCCAGCACATAGTCGCCCAACTGCTGGGTGTTGCGCAGCCCGGCGCAGTGACCGAGCATCAGCCAGGCATGCGGTCGCAGCACCGCGATGTGGTCGGTGATGGTCTTCGCATTGGCCGGCCCGACCCCGATGTTGACCATGGTGATGCCGCTGCCGTCGGCGCGCATCAAATGGAAGCCCGGCATTTGCGGCAGGCGTGGCGGCGCTGCGCCTTTTTCGTCGCCCGGCTGCGCATTGTGGCCGACGCGCCGCGTAATCACGTTGCCAGGCTCGACGAACGCGATATAGGCGTCTTCGTCCGCCGGGGCCAGAGGATCGGGAGCGCGGTTCATGATCTCGTGTCCCAGACGGATGAACTCGTCGATATAGAACTGGTAATTGGTAAACAGCACAAAATTCTGGAAATGTTCGGGCGCAGTGCCGGTATAGTGGCGCAGCCGTTGCAGCGAATAATCGACCCGCGGGGCGGTAAACAACGATAAGGGTTTAGCCTCCCCGGGCGCAGACTCATAGGTGCCGTTGGCAATGCCGTCGTCCATCGCGGCCAGATCGGGCAGGTCGAACATGTCGCGCATCGACAGGCGCCGCTCGGCGTTCATGCTGCCTTCGATATGGTCGTGCTCGGCAAACGAAAAGTGCACCGGGATCGGCTGCGCGCTGGTACCTACTTCCAATTGCACCTGATGGTTGCGCCCGTGGTTCTTCAACAGCAGGCGAAACTGCTCCAGATAATAGTCGGAGAACAGATCGGGTCGCGTGAGCGTGGTCTCAAAGGTGCCGGCACCTGCTACAAAGCCGTAGGACAGGCGCGAATCAGCCCGCACCACGGTGTCGGTATGCACCCGCACAAACGGATAACAGGCGCGCACATGACTTGCAGGACTTTCGCCACTGACGAAGCGCTGCAGCGAATCGCGCAGGTGGTTGATGCTGGATTCATAAATTGCGCGCACTTGATCTAGCGCAGCAGCGGGATCATCAAAGCGGGTGGAGGCGATGAAATCGGGTGTCAGCAAGGTACAACTCCTGGAGTTCTGGGCATGGATGGGACGAGATCGGTAACAGGTATTGTAAAGCTTGCTCCCTGCGCATGTGCGATGCCATTGCTTGTTGCGCCGCATCATATGTGTGCTATAGTTCGTTCCTCAGACGCGGGGTGGAGCAGTCTGGCAGCTCGTCGGGCTCATAACCCGAAGGTCGTAGGTTCAAATCCTGCCCCCGCAACCAAATTTCAAGCCCGGACCGTTAAACGTCCGGGCTTTTTATTTTCCCATCACAAGGTTCGCCGGCTTCCAGCCGGTCAGTTGTATTGACCGGCTCATCGAGCGACTAAATTCCTACCTGAAATTGTTCTTTTCCCCGGTTTTGATGTTGAGTCCATAGCGCACGCCGTTTTCGGTGAACAGCATTTCGTCCGGCGGTTCGTCTCCGGCCAGTACGCCATACGTGACCGGCAAGCCTTCGCCCTTGCGCACCAGTTCATCCGCGCGCTCATACACATTCGGGCAGCCGGTTTCGGCAATCAGGGCTTGCACGATGGGCACTTTCCAGGCATCGACGCCGGCCGCCTGAAACTGGCACACCAGATACCCTTGCCGGCCGCCGAACCAGTCGACCAGCAGTCCGGGCAAACCGTTTTCTTCACCCAGAATCAGATGCACCAGATGATTCGGCGCAGCCTTTTTGCCGTTGGCGGCGACATTGCGCGCGGCGACTGCAGTCTTGACGCGGCGCTTGATCAGCGCATGGTCGATCGCTTCACTTTCATCGAAGCTCCAGATGCGGGCACGAATCTGCGATTTCGGGCTCCAGGCGGCGCGCGCCAGGAATTGCCCGGAAGAGGAACGCACCAGCGCGGTCGCGCCCGATTGCATCTTCTCCGCGGGTTTGCCATCGACGCGCTCAACCGCAGACGCGTAAATCCACGGCTGGCGATTTTGCAGGAGGCTCTTTTCTTTGCCTTGTTTGATGGTGATGATCAGCATGGGGGGATTCCGGAGTGGGTAAAGTTTATGTTCATCTGCTTATTTGTTTGGTTCGTAATTGGCAATTTTTTTGCGTAAATAACTACTAATACAAACTGGAGCCAGAAGCATCCATGGCGCCCTGGAGGACGTGCTGGATGGAGTCACTGGATTATCTGGCTGGCAATTACTTCGGGGATGGATACAATAGGATTGCACGGTAGAAATAATCAACCTATTGATGGCGCGACTAGACCATGACGGTACCAGAAGTTTACCAATCGATCGCGACCAACTTTCCATCACTGAAGACAGGGGCGGTACCATGAGCACTGAGATTTTTCTGGCGCACGATAATACAGGAAGAAAGAAAAACAGCCCGGAATACATTCCAAAGCGACCGATGGAAATAGCGGATCTGCTGCTGGCCTATCTGGAACAGATGGAAATCGAATACGTGTTCGGCGTTCCCGGCGGTGCCATCGAGCCCCTTTTCAATGCCATCGCCAGAAGCAGCCGCAGGGGCGGTGTGCGACACATCTTGGCGCGACACGAGGCAGGAGCCGCCTTCATGGCCGACGGTTATGCGCGCGAAACCGGCAAGATCGGGGTCTGCTGCTCGACCTCCGGCCCCGGCATCACCAATCTTATCACCGGTGTCGCGTGTGCCTACGACAACAATATTCCGATGCTGGTCATCACCGGTCAGCCGGCCCTGCCCACCTTCGGCAAGCATCCGCTGCAGGAATCCTCCTGCACCGGAATCAATACTCTCGGCATGCTGCAGCACTGCACCCGCTACAACTCGCTGGTGTCCCATCCGCAGCAGTTTGAACACAAACTCATTACCGCATTGCAACGAGCGACACGTTCTCCGATGGGGCCGGCGCACCTGAGCATCCCGGTGGATGTATTCCGCAGTCCGAATCCACTGCCAGGTCCTGCCTACGACTTGTGTTCACTTCTGAAGCCGTCCTCGCTGGTGGACGACGATGCGCTCGATACGCTGCGCCAGATGCTGGCCGAGGCTGAAAATGTGGTTTTTCTGATCGGCGTGGATTGCGGCGAGGCGATCGGTTCGATACTCCAGTTCGCCGAACTGTGCGGGGCTTTGGTGGTCACCACGCCGGATGGCAAGGGCTTGGTCAACCCGCATCACCTGCTGTTTCGCGGTGTTTTCGGCTTCGGCGGCCATGCCTCGGCAGAGGCCGTGCTGCGCGACAAATCGGTGGATTTGATCATTGCCGTCGGCACCGGCATGGGTGAATGGAATAGCGGCGGCTGGAGCGACAGCCTGCTGAATGCACGACTGGTCCATATCGACGAATCGGAGGAGCACCTGAGCCGCACGCCGATGGCGCGTTTCCACATGCGCGGGCGCATCCTGTCGATCTTCACCCGACTGGTACAGCAGATGTACGAAGGGCGGCAGAGCGGCTGTGTCGAGCATGAACAGCGGCGGCGCAACTCGCGTCAGCAGCATCGCAGCCACCGGAAACCGGACAACATGCTGGCCGCCCCCGACAAGGCCGAGAGCAACGCCACGCCGATCCTGCCGCAACGGCTGATGCATGAATTGGGTCGGCTATTCCCCCCCACCACCCGTTTTCTGGCCGATACCGGCAACAGCACTGCCTGGGCCATCCACTACTTGCAGCCCAACATCGATCGGCGCACCAGCGAAAGGCGGCACACAGTCGACAGCAAGCGTGCGCCCGGTCGACGCAGGACCGAGGGCGGCTGGCTGCGGGTCACCATGAGCTTTGCCCCGATGGGATGGGCCATCGGCGGCGCCGTCGGCACCGCAGCCGCCAACCCCGGGGTGCCGGTGGTGTGCATTACCGGCGACGGTAGCTTTCTGATGAATGGCCAGGAGATCTCGGTAGCGGTAGCCGAAAGGCAAACCGTCATCTTTGTCGTGCTCAACGATCGGGCGCTGGGAATGGTCAAGCACGGCCAGCGCCTGGCACATGCGGAGCAGATCGGCTGCGATCTGCCTCCGACCGATTTCGCCGCCATGGCCCGCGCGATGGGCGCGGTGGCCCACACCATCCATGCGCCTGCGGATCTGCTCAAGCTGGATATTGCCGCGATCTGCGCGCGCCGGGGACCGACGCTACTCGACGTACTCATCGATCCCGATGAAGTGCCGCCGATGAATGTGCGCATGCGGGTATTGGCCGGCGGACTTTAAACAGTCAAGCAGAATTTTGCGTGGCAGCAATAAATTGATGCGGCGCAATAAACATTTGAAAATCTGGTAAATTCAGCATTTCCATTTTGCAATTCAATGCAGAATGGAAATTAAAAAATGGTTTTATATTCAGGCTGACAACAAAGTACGCGTTTGATTTAAAAATAAAATTGGAGCGAAATCAGGGGCAACACTATGGATAAACTCAAAGGAAAAACGGTACTCATCACCGGCGGTTCGAGCGGAATCGGTTTGGCAACCGCAAAACTGTTCCGGGATGAAGGTGCCCATCTAGTGATTACAGGGCGAGACCCGGATCGTTTGGCGCGTGCCCAGGAGGAGCTGGGTAGCGAAACCCTGGTGATTCGCAGCGATGCGGGGAGTTTGTCCGAAATCGCCGCCATGATGGATCAGGTGAAAAATCACTTCACCCGGCTGGATGTGCTGTTCGTCAACGCTGGCGTTGCCAGAGCAGCTCCCATAGAACAGGTTTCCGAAGCCCAGTTTGACGAAATCATGGGGATTAATGTCAAAGGGGTGTACTTCACGATCCAGAAAACATTACCCCTCCTCAGCGACAATGCCTCGATCATCGTCACCACTTCCATCACCAACCAACTGGGCTCACCCAATTTCAGTATCTACGGCGCGAGCAAGGCGGCACTGCGTTCGCTCGTGCAGTCGCTGAGTTTGGAACTCATCGGTCGCGGGATTCGGATTAATGCGATTAGTCCCGGCCCAATCGCCACCCCCATGTTCGAGCGCTTCGGCCTACCCGCGGACACGGTCCTGGCCATAAAAGGCGGGATCGAGCGCAAGTCCCCCATCCAGCGTTTCGGCTCACCGGACGAGATCGCCAAGGTCGTCCTGTTCCTCGCCTCTGACGACTCATCCTACTTAGTCGGCGAGGAAATCGTAGTCGATGGCGGCATGAGCTTACTTTAGTACCTGAGGGAATGTTATGAGCGACACGGAAAACCCGAATGCAATCCACAGCCGCATCTGGCGCGAAGAGCCGGAACCGGACAATCCCTTCGCTGCCGCAGCTTGTTATTGCCGGGGCTACGATGTCTATGGCGACTTGCTTGGCAAGGCCCGCTATATCGAATATCTCTATCTCCTTTTCACCGGTGAACGTCCAACACCGCAAGCTACCGCCGCACTGGAGATTCTGGCTATAGCTTTAGCAAATCCCGGGCCTCGCGATCCATCGGTGCATGCGGCGATGGCGGCCGGGGTCGGCGGTTCAACTGCCGCCTCAGCCCTCATGGCGGCCCTGGCCGCAGGTGCCGGTTCCTACGGTGGTGCGCGGGAAGTCTTCCTGGCCTTAGAGGCATGGAGGAATAACGGTACTGAACTAGACACCTGGCGCGCTCGCTTGGCTTCTCCTATTCCGCCCACTCGCATACAGGTGTGGCCTGAGCCTGAGCATCCGCCTGGTTTCGATCCCTATAGCAAGCGCTGCGCCAATCCCGTGCGCCAGACCCTGTCAATGCTCGCCGACATTTTGCCGGCGGGGCGTCTGGCGTGGTTGGCAAAAGCGAGGGAGGCACTGGAAGCGGCCGCCGGTCATCCGCTGGCAATGACCGGAGTGGCCGCAGCGGCGCTTGCCGATCTTGACTTTTCTCCCACCGAGGGCGAAATGCTTACTCTCCTACTGCGTCTACCGGGTGCCGCTGCTCACGCCTTGGAACAGGGAAAACAAAGTTTTCGCGACTTTCCTTTCTTTGAACTGGATTTGCAAAATGATCCCGGCCCGGCGTCGCCGAAGGAGCATGCATGAGCAATACCCTGCTGGACTATGAGGGTCCCTTGCGCACCCGGATGGGAGCATGTTTCCCAGGAGAACGGGCGGTGTTTCGCGGCCACGATCTGCATGCGGACTTGAAAGATATGGATTGGATCGAACTCTATGCCTTCGGCATTACCGGTCGTCGTTTTTCACCCCAACAAACAACAGTCTTGCACGCTCTCTGGACGTACACTAGCTACCCCGATCCCAGGTTGTGGAATAATCGCGTCGCCGCCTTGGCAGGCAGCGCTCGTAGTACCGGCGCACTCGGGATCGCAGCCGCTATTGCCGTTTCGGAGGCGAGCATTTATGGCTGGCAGCCGGAACTCGCCGCAGCTGATTTTCTGGTCCGAGCCCATACCAAAATGAAAGCGGGGGAGTCCCTTCAAGATGTTCTACAGCAGGAGTTGCAGCAGCATCGGCGCATCCTGGGCTATGGCCGGCCGGTTGCCACACTTCAGGTGGACGAACGCATTCCGGCAATTCTCGCTCGCATGAAACGCGAACAGATAGCGCAAGGGCCCTATCTTCAACTGGCCTTTGAAATAGAGCGAGGCCTGTTCCAGATGGGACGACAGTTACCCATTAACTACGCCGCAGTTGTTGTGGCGATTCCCCTTGATATGGGATTCTCTCCACGCGAGTGTTACCTATTCCTGCAACCCTCTTTTCTGGCGGGTATGCCTCCTTGCTACCTGGAAGCTACCGAACGTCCTGAAGGTGCGACATTTGCACTTCGATGTTCTCAGGTGCGTTATGAGGGGCCCGCGCGACGTCTATGGCAGCAAGAATAAAGTAATGGCGTTAGCAATTTTGAGCGTTCAATAGGGGAAATGAAATATGCCGGATTTGTATGTCGTGCTGACAACGAAGCTCCAGAAGATGGATCGGAAATGAAAAAATACTGGGCATCCCGTTTTCCGTGTGTCGCCGTCCTACTTCTGAGTACCACTGTTGCTGCGGCCCAGCAAAATGCTGAAGAAGATGATCTAGCCCTGTCTTATGGTGATAAATCGTTCGTTAGCATTGCGACCGGCAGCCCACAAGCTATCTCTCGGGCTCCGGCAGTAGCCTCGGTGATTACTGCCCACGACATTGAGTCTATGGGTGCCACGGATCTGGACCAAGTGCTGGAAAGTGTCCCAGGCCTGCACGTATCTAAGTCGTCGGCTCTGTTGAACCCCATCTACAGCTTCCGCGGCATATTCACTGGCTACAATCCGCAAGTGCTGATGCTGATCAATGGGATACCGATTACCAACGTATTTCTGGGTAATCGCAGCATAATCTGGGGTGGAATGCCGCTTGAAAACGTGGCGCGAGTAGAAGTAATCCGGGGGCCGGGGTCGGCGCTGTATGGTGCCGACGCCTTTTCCGGCGTAATCAACGTGATTACCAAGACGGCGGCAGACATCCAGGGTGCCGAATACGGCGTACGTGCGGGCAGCTTCAATAGCCGCGATGCATGGATCCAGCATGGCGGCGAGCTGGGTCCGTTGGAAGCCGCGTTCTATCTGCGCGTTGGTCACACCGATGGCCAAAAAGGCATCATCCAAGAGGATTCCCAATCCTTCCTTGATAAAAATGTCTTCCTCAGCAGCCCACCAGCCTCGCTCGCCCCCGGAGCTATCAATGCGGTGCGCAACGCGTTGGACGCCCGTGCCGATCTGTCATATGACAGGTGGCGTTTTCGCGCCGGTGTCCAGCAGCGCGAAGTGGGTATGGGTGCCGGACTGGCCGACAATCTGGATCCCAACGGCCGTGTTTCCGAGTCGAGGCTTTACCTCGACCTGACTTACCAGAATACCAACTGGGCTCCGAACTGGGACCTTTCCTCAGTTCTCGGATATTACGATATCAAAGAAAAACCCGCCGAGCCGACCTTTACGCTGTTCCCGGCCGGCGCCTTCGGCGGCACGTTTCCCAACGGAATGATCGGCAATCCTGGACATTCGGAGCGCCACACTCACGGTAGCATTTCGACCGTCTATAGCGGACTTGCACAGCATCGGCTGCGCCTGGGTACGGGATTCAGGATCGAAGATTTGTACGACACCAGTGAAACCAAGAACTTCAAGCTGAGCGCTGGCGGCATCCCCGAGCCATTGGGCCGCATCGTTGATGTAAGCGGCACGCCGGAAGTCTACCTTGCGCCCCACAAGCGCGACCTGGCGTACCTGTTTGTCCAGGATGAATGGAGTCTCGCCAAGGACTGGACCCTGACGGCTGGCGTTCGGCACGACCGCTATTCGGACTTCGGTACTACCACCAATCCGCGCCTGGCGCTGGTGTGGGACGCGGCCTACAACGTAGTCATCAAAGTATTGCACGGGCGTGCTTTCCGCGCGCCATCATTCACCGAGCAGTACAGCATCAACAACCCGGTCACGATTGGCAATCCCGACCTGAAGCCGGAAACCATCGCGACCAATGAGTTGGCATTCTCCTGGCAGCCGGTCGACACGCTGCAAACCAGCCTGAATCTGTTCCATTATCGGATGCGCGACATTATCCGCTTCGTGCCGGATGCCAACGGCGCCACCGCGCAGAATGCCGGCGATCAGACCGGGCGTGGCCTGGAGTTGGAAGCGACCTGGGATGCGACGCGCAAGTTGCGGCTTTCGGGCAGCTTTTCGCTGCAGCATTCCACCGATGAGGCCAGCGGCCAGGACGCCGGTCTGGCGCCGCACCGGCGGCTGTTTGTCCGGGCCGACTGGCGCTTTGCTCCGCTATGGCAGCTCGGCACGACGATCAACCATGTCGCCGACCGCAAGCGGCAACCGGGCGACGCCCGGCCGCAAATCGCCGATTACACCACGCTGGACCTGAGCCTGAGGCGAGAGCGGCTGGCCGGCGACTGGACCGTCAGTGCGATGCTGTTGAACTTGTTCAATCAGGATGCCAGGGAACCGAGCTTGGCTCCGGGCAATATTCCGTTCGACTTGCCGCTTCCAGGCCGGGCCCTGTATGTCCAGTTCCAGCACAGGTTCTGAGCCGACTATGGGAGTGCGTCATCCATCGAGAGGATATTTTGCGCTGTTGCGGCTCGGGATCGGCGTGTTCATGGCGCTGACCTGGGCACCAGCGCACACAGATCAGCTAAGCGATGCGTCCGCCCTCGCCGTAATTTATCCAGATATCGGCGACCCTTTTCGCAGCGTTTTTAAACAGATCATCGAAGGTGTCGAGGCGCGGGCCAACCGGCGCGTCAACACCCATCCGGTCGGACCGAACAGCAATGCGGCCGAGTTGAACGGGCGCTTGAAGCGCAACGGCACCAGGGCGGTGATCGCACTCGGACGCCAGGGCGTGAAGATTGCAGCCGGACTGGATCGCGACATCGCTGTGGTGGTGGGCGGGGTGCTTTCGGTCCCGGAGGCAGAGAATCGGAACCTGACGGGTATCAGTCTGACGCCGGACCCGGCCTTGCTGTTCAGCTTTCTGAAAAGCTTGTTACCCGGCGTAAAAAGGGTGACTGTGATCTACGACCCGCAAAACAACGCATGGCTGCTGAAGCTGGCACAGACAGCAGCCAGGGTGCAGGGTCTGACGCTGGTAGCGCATGAAGCGCCGGACCTGGCTACCGCAGCACACCTCTATGAAGCCGCCTTCGCGTCAGCCGACAGCCGGCTTGATGCGATCTGGCTGCCGCATGATGCCACCACGGTGGATGAGGCCACGATTTTACCCTTGGTCCTGAAGGAATCCTGGAACCGTGGCGTACCGATCTTTTCCAGCAGTTTCCTGCATGTCAGGAAGGGCGCGCTGTTCGCGCTATATCCAAACAACATGGAGTTGGGGCGTGATTTAGCCGACTCCGCACTCGCCATACTCGCGGGAGAACCCCGCAAGCGTGGCTTGTCACCGCTACGCCAGGTATATACGGCAGTCAATCTGCGTACCGCCAGCCACATTGGCCTGACTATCGATTATCAGCAACAACGCAGTTTCAATTTCATTTTCCCGGAGCCATCGTGATGAACACACTTAATTACTGCCAGTACTGCAGTCCATCATCGATCATGGATGAAATACGCAGGGCCACTCAATATAAAACGTCTACCTTTCCTCCAACCTGAGGGGCCCATCATGTTGCACGATTATCTTCGCCGCACCGGCTTTCGCCGTCAACTGACAGTCATTGTCACTGGCGCCATCCTGGCCCTGGCGCTGTTTTCCTCCCTGATGAATTCGTGGGAAAGCAGCCGACGCATGCGGGTGTACCTGATCGGGCAGGGCCAGCATATCGCCGAGAATCTGGCGCGCCAGAGCATTCTGGCACTGCTTTATCATTCGCCGGACAATGCGCGCGCGGTGGTCGCCACGACCCTGGCCTTCCCGGATGTGCTGCAAGTCGAGATCACCGACGCTGCCAATCAGGTACTGCTGTCCGAAACCAAGGCAGCCACAATGCTTAAGCCGTTTCAGCGGTTCCAGCCCGATGCGGACCTGGTTCATGCCAGGCTGGGCCAGGAAACCGACGATGCATGGCGCTTCGATGCAGCCGTCCATGATGTCCAGGCCGATGCCTCGCCCTATGATCTTGCCGAACGCAAACCCAAGCTGCTGGGGTATGTGCATATAGTGCTCAGCAAGGACACGATGAAACGCATGGTGATTTCATTGTTGATAGGCAATCTGGCAATTACACTCTCCTTCGCCGTCATCCTGCTGGGGGTCATGCGCCTGCTGACGCGGCATTTGATCCGGCCATTAAATAACTTGTCCGGCCTGATGGGGCGGGCCGAGGCTGGCGAATCCGGCATGCGTGCCATCCCGGAAGGCCCGCGCGATATTGTCGAGATGGCGCACGCCTTCAACCAGATGATGGTGGTGCTGGAACAGCGGGAAGCAGAACTGAAGCAATCCCGGGATCAGGCACTGCATACGGCGCTGATGAAGGCGCAATTCGCCGCCACCGTCAGTCACGAAGTGCGCACCCCATTGAATGGGGTGATAGGCATGCTCGACGTGCTCAAGGAGATGCCGCTCACGCCGCCGCAGCAGGAGTGCGCCGAGGTGGCCCGCAGTTCGGCCCATACACTGATGGATCTGATCAATAACATCCTCGATTTTTCCAAGATGGATGCGCGCAAGGTGGAGTTGGAGGAGATCGACTTCGACTTGCGCGAACTGCTCGACGACGTGATCGAGTTGCTTGCCGATCAGGTGCAACAAAAAGGCCTGGAGCTTGGTTACCTGATGTCTCCCGGCGTACCCGATCGCATCAAGGGAGATTTGCACCGCTTGCGCCAGGTACTGCTGAATCTGATTGGCAATGCGGTGAAATTCACCGAGCATGGCGAGGTGGTGGTGCGCATCTCATGCACTGCGGACGATTTCGGTCGCATCATGCTGCGCTTCGACGTGAGCGACACCGGCATCGGCATGGACCAGGACACCGCGCAGCATGTGTTTGAATCCTTCGCCCAGGCCGACCGCTCCACCACTCGCAAATATGGCGGGACCGGCCTCGGCCTGACGATCAGCAAGCAACTGGTGGAACTGATGGGAGGCGAGATAGGGGTCGTCAGCCAATACGGACAGGGCACCACGTTCTGGCTGACGATCCGGTACAAACCAGTTGAGCAGCGGACTTTCCTGCCGGAACAGCAAGCCTTGTCTGGATTGCGGGTGCTGGTAATTGCGGAAAGCGAGATTGTCCGCAACTTCCTGACGCAAAGCCTGACCCACCACGGCATGTCTTGCCATGCAGCAGCCAGCAGTACCGAGGCGCTGCTGGAGCTGGGACGCGCGGAACGGCGGCAAACACCCTATTTTCTGGTGATCATTGACCTCAACGCGAACGCCCGCGATGGGCACGATACGGATCTGGCGCGGCATATTCATTCCGATCCAGCGTTATCGGCAACGCGTTTATTATTGCTGGATCGCTATGGCGCACCGCAGAGCGAACTGCCGGCCGGAGCAGATGCCATTCTGGGAAAACCGTTGCGCCTGAATCGTCTGCTGGATGCGATCCGGCATCTGCTGTCAGCCGGGGAAACCCGCAGCCTTGCGGTCGCACCATCCACTCCGCCGGAGGGCCTGACAGCCGGCGCGCATCGGGTGCTGGTAGTGGAAGATAACCGTACCAATCAGGCGGTAGCGGCCAGTATGCTGGCCATGAGCGGCTACCGTTGCGAATTTGCCGCCAACGGCTGGGATGCAATCGAAGCCATCCGTCGCAGTCGTTTCGACATAATCCTGATGGATTGCAATATGCCGGAGATGGACGGCTATGAAATTACCGCGCACATTCGCAATATCGAAGAGCCGCAGGGGCGACGCACTTCGATCGTAGCCATGACTGCCAATACCCAGCCCGGAGATCTGGAAAAATGCCTGGCAGCGGGCATGGATGACTATCTGGCAAAACCCATCACCCTGGTTGCGCTGCGACTCAAGCTGGAGCACTGGCTTGCCAAAGGCATGGCAGCGGAACAGGCAGGGGAACAAATGCCGCGCCTGGCATCAGTTAAGGATGGCCCGCTGGATCGTGTCGTTTTCGACAAGCTGCGTGAAATTCTCGGCCCCGCTTTGCAACATGCGGTGACGCCCTTCCTGGAAGATATGCCAATCTACCTGGAACAGCTGGAGCAGGCCGTGCAGCAGCGTGATCCTGAAGCAGCACTTGCGACCGCCCATACCATCAAGGGCTGCAGCAGTAACTTGGGCGCCACCAGCCTGACCCTGTGGGCCAAGGCAGTAGCAGAGCTGGCATCAAAGCAACAAATCGATGAGATACGCCTGTTGCTGCCAAAATTGCATTTGGCCTTTGACGAGGTGGCGCTGCTGCTTGGCAGCGAGGTGTTTCTTGAAAACCAGCGCCTGGCCAAGCCACAAGAGACCACTATCCTGGTGCTGGTGGTGGATGACGACCGCAGCACGCGTAATGCGTTGCGCCACACTTTAACGAGGGATGGTTTCCAGGTGGAAGAGGCCGAGAATGGCGCCCATGCGCTGTTGCTGCTCAAGCGCATCCAGCCGGATGTGATTCTGATGGATGCACTGATGCCGGTAATGGACGGCTTTGCTACCTGCGCCCGGCTGCAGGAACAGTCCAACGGGAATGCCATTCCGGTGCTGATGATCACCGCACTGGAAGACAATCTTTCGGTAGAACGGGCATTTGCCGCCGGTGCCAGCGACTACATCCCGAAACCGATCCATTTCGCGGTCCTGTCGCAGCGGGTGCGGCGCATCGTCGACGCCAATCGGACCGAGCAGCGCATCCGTCACCTGGCCTATAACGACCCGCTGACAGACCTGCCGAACCGCGCCCTGTTTTTCAGGCAGCTGGAACGCTGTGTCGAACAGGCACGGCAGAGCGGGGAGGTGGCGGCCGTGCTGTTCCTGGATCTGGACCGATTTAAAAATGTCAACGACACCTTCGGTCACGAAGTAGGCGACCGGCTGCTGGCGGCGGTGGCGCAGCGGATTCGGCGCAGCGTGCGCAGCATGGACTGCATCGCCCGCCTGGGCGGCGACGAATTTTCCGTGGTGCTAGCCGACATGACCGGCCCGAATACTGCTGCCAATGCGGCCCAGAACATCTGCCGCTCGCTGGCGACGCCATTCCGGATCGACGGCCACGATATCTTTGTCAGCACCAGCATCGGCATCTCGCTCTATCCGCACGACGGCATCGACGCGGGCACGCTCCTGAAGCATGCCGATACCGCCATGTACCGGGCCAAGAAGACCCGCTCCGGCTTCAAGTTTTTCGAGGCAGCGATGGAGTTCGCAGTCTCCGAACACATGCGCCTGGAAAGCGACCTGCGCGAGGCCTTGAATCGGCAGGAACTGGAAGTGTATTACCAGCCGCAGGCGCGGCTCGACAGCGGCCTGGTGATCGGCATGGAAGCCCTGTTGCGCTGGCATCACCCGACTCGCGGGCCGGTCTCTCCTGCCGAATTCATTCCGGTGGCAGAGGAAAGCGGTCTCATCATCCCGATTGGCGAGTGGGTTCTGCGTACTGCCTGCAGCCAACTCCAGACCTGGCTCAAGTCGGGCATGCCGGACTTGAGAATGGCCGTCAACCTTTCGGTTCGCCAACTCCTGCAGGAAGACTTCAGTGCCACGGTGGAGCAAGTCCTGCTGGACACCGGGCTGCCACCGCAGTTGCTGGAGTTGGAAATCACCGAGAGCACCCTGATGGAAAATGCCGAGGACACCTTGCAGGCGCTGCAGCGTCTGCGTAGCCTGGAGGTGCGGCTGTCGATTGACGATTTCGGCACCGGCTATTCCTCGCTCGCCTATCTGAAGCGGTTCCCGGTACATACCATCAAGATCGACAAATCCTTCGTGGATGACGTGCCGAACGATGCCGATGACGCGGCCATCATCAACAGCATCATCGCGCTGGCCCACAGCCTGCGCCTGGAAGTGGTGGCCGAAGGGGTGGAAACCGAAGCCCAGTTGCGTTTCCTGCGCAATCAGTCCTGCGATATGATGCAGGGGTATCTGCTGAGCAAGCCGGTACCGGCACAGCAGTTCGCCGATTTCATCAAGTCCCAGACCCGCCTCAAGCAGGAAGACTTCCCCAACCCGGATATGTCATGAGAGATGCGGAAATCCATGCCAAGCGTCTCGCAGGCCGGGAGAGCATGGCCGAACGACTTGTCAGTCTGCCGCTGCAGGCGACGGCGATCTGGTCGAAGGTGCGATTATGAAAATCTGTCATCGGAGTCCTGACGATGCTGTGGGACGATAAATTTTAAAGCATGCAAAGGCTCGATACGATCCTTGCGGGAGATGCGTTATTCATCCAGCAACCCACTGTCTTGCTCCCCTCTCCCACTTGTGGGAAAGGGGCCGGGGGGTGAAGCAGGAGGTTTCGGGCAGCATGCTGCCCGCCTGCTGAACGGCATTCGCTTGCAAGCGAATGTGCGCCCTGCAAGGGAGGGCGTTAGCGAATATTCCGGCCGCCGCATTATGTGGCAAAGCCATCAAGTTTGCGCCTTGTTTTGGCCCACCCTGGTCATGGCATGCACCCTCTCCCCAGCCCTTGTATGCTGTTTTAGATGATTTGTTGTCTGATTTTATGGTTTTGTAGTTGTCTTTAGATATTGCGATGGGCGGGGCTGCGCAGGGAGCGCGTAGCGCGACTGGCGCAGCCCCGCCCATCGCGGAAAAAATTAGAGGG
>JAUYNR010000076.1 GCA_030698225.1 Oxalobacteraceae bacterium
TGCATCGATGCCCGATTACCGCCGCAATCGCGTCCCCGGAGGGACGTATTTTTTCACCGTCAATCTGCTCGAACGGCGTAGCGGCTTGCTGGTCGAGCACATCGACGCCTTTCGTGAAGCGGTGCGACAGGTGCGTGCTCGCCGGCCATTTCACATCGATGCATGGGTGGTGTTGCCGGACCATACCCATTGCATCTGGACCCTTCCACCGGGTGACACAGATTACTCTGCGCGCTGGAAAGCGATCAAGATTGCCTTTGCGAAGTCACTACCGAAAACCGAGCGTTTGTCGGCGGTACGTGTCCGCAAGGGCGAACGTGGCATTTGGCAAAGACGATTCTGGGAGCATACGATTCGCGATGAGAGAGATTATGCGGCGCATGTCGATTACGTGCATATCAATCCGTTCAAGCATGGACTGGTGCGTCAGGTAAGCGCATGGCCCTACTCGTCATTTCATCGCTTCGTGACTGCGGGGATTTATCCAAATGATTGGGTAGGCGAGGTGCCTGACTTGGCTGCGGGCGAAAGGGAAGCATAGACATACGGCGGAAGGCGCTGCGCTTTTCCGCCCTACCGTGCTAGAGTGATTTGTTTGGCATCATTTCAGTCGACTGACCTCTACTGATTTCTCAAAGAATAAACGGGCACATGGCCCGGATGCGAAAAAGGGAGGAGCGGGCTTGTGGCGCCGCTGGATTCAGTCGGGCGGAGTCCCTGGAATCACTAGAAGCCAGCCGGTTGGACAATTCTGAATCGCTGGATAATAGCCACCGGGGTCGGTGCAGTAATAGCTGTAATTCACGCCAGGCTCAATCACAACATAAACCGGCGGCTTCGGTTCAGCGTGCAGCGGAGGAGAGTAGAAGATTGGCGGTCCAAATAAAGGACCACCGATGATGACTCCGGAATGTCGATCAAAATGCCTGGATCTGCCAGACTCATGGCGGCGTTCAAACCGACGATGCTCAAATCTGCCCGGCTCATGGCGGCGCTCAAACCGACGATGCTCAAATCTGCCAGGCCCATGGCGGCGTTCGAACCGATGCCGCTCAAATCCTTGGCGTTGCTGTGCTCGCTCTCCATGCATCCCGCCTGCGTTCAGCGCCGCAGCGAAACCGCTACCCGCCGACAATATCAGCGCGATTGCCGCACACCATAAAACCGCATACTTCTTCATAGCAACACCTTTTTCCGCCATTGCCTTTTAAGCGGTATTGGATTTTCTCCTCCCTGTACTTACTGTAGATATTGCTCGCTGGATGACCAATGCAAATCAGTAAAGATTGATACAAGTTGTATCAATTTTCAAATTTGTCGCTGGGCTGGGGCTTGTGCGATTATCAGTTTCGAAACATCCCCGTGTTCGTCCCGCCCGGCCACGGGCTCCTGATGACGCTGGGCATTCCGGTCGCACCGCGTCTGTGGCCGATGCGCCTGCTAAAGATCCACCAACACCTCAAACCCGCCATAAATCATGCGCTTGCCATCAAACGGCATGTTGGCCGGGTTCATCATGTCGGCCATGCGCGGGTCCTTCATCACCTTGTCGTTGACTTCGTCGCGGTGGGCGCGCGATTCGTACACGATCCAGGAAAAAATGACGGTCTCGTCGGGTTCGAGATTCACGCTTTGCGGGAACGAGGTGAGTTTGCCGGGCTTCACGTCGTCGGCAATGCATTCGCGAAATTGCAGCGCGCCATGCTCGCGCCAGATCGCGCCACATTTGCTCGCGACTTCGCGGTAGGCGTCCACATTTTTTTTGGGAAGCGGCAGAACGAATCCGTCAACATAGGCCATGACACTCTCCTTGAGGAAATAGATCAGTGAAGCAAGATCAGTTGCGCATGCGGTTCATCTGTTACTTGACAATCACATTGCCCAGCTTAGTCAGCGGGAGTCGAGAAAACAAGGGCTTTATCCGTCAAGCCGGTGCCAGTGTTAATGCACCGTTTGTGCCCGATCATTGGCTCTCCGGCCTCCGCATCTATTCAATTTATAGTGGGGTATCAATGAAAACACGAAGTTTTCCGCATAGTTTTAATGGGTTTTAATAAATACAAGTTACAGTATATTTTGCCAGATGCGGGCTTGGTTTTCAATCAGCGGCGCGGATGCCGCCGTCGTGGGCGCAGATTTCTCGATCGGGTGGCAGGCGCTCTCCCGCTTGAAGGCGGCATGCTGACTGGCTGCAATCTGCACATGATCTGTGCTGGATCAACTGATTTCGCTGATGCTTTTAGTTTTCGTCCTCCGGATTTCCTATGCTGATGAGTATCAGCAAGGAGAAAATCATGGATGACAGGATCGCAAGGCCATTAGTCCTTGCTGCACTTCTTGCTGCATTAAGCGGCGTGCTGGCGTATATGCCGTCAATGGCTGGCGCAGCTTCAACATCCTGTAGTGAAAAACAAGTCGCACAGGCGCAGCGTGTGATGCGAAACATGGCTTCGATTGGCACCGCATCGCGCCGGAACGGTCGTGTTGAATTCCGTTTCGACGCGGCCTATGACGAAATGACGCCACTGCAAAGAAAGCTGGTGACGGAATGGTATGCGAGTGCGGACGCCTGCATCCACGGTTTCGCTCGGGAAATTCATTTTTATCGCAATGGCAAACTGGTCGGGAAGTCTGATCGGGATCTAAATGTCGAAGTCCACTATTAAGGAGGACCGAGGGCCGCTTTTGGCCGCGATGGAAAGCTTTCCATCGCGGCCAAAGCTCGTCGTCAACATTGGGATTCGGCGGCGTCCATCCTGACTCTTGATGACCGAGCACAGCCTGGCGCCGACTTACTGCTGCTGCGGTATTTTCCGGTAAATCGTGTTGCGCGAGACGCCCAGCGCCCTGGCCGTGGCCGATACATTGCCGCCGTGCGATTCGAGCGACTTCAGGATCACCGACATCTCCAGCTGTTCCAGATTGGCATCGGTGGCAATCAGGTGGCCGGTGCTGTGGGTGTGTTTCTGCGACGTGTCGATATCTTCAAGGAAATCATCCGGCAGATGCTGCAGGCCTATTTCGTGATCCGCATCGACCATCACGATGGCGGTGCGCAGCAGGTTGGTCAGCTGGCGGAAATTCCCCGGCCATTCATGCCGCTTGAACAGCGTCATGATTTCGGGCGATACCGAATAACGGATGTCGGGCGACTCGGCGGCCAGGATCTTGTCGATGACCGTTTCGAGGTCGGTGCGTTCGCGCAGCGGCGGCAGCTTCACGACCAGTCCGTTCAGGCGGTAATACAGGTCTTCGCGGAAGCCGCCTGTGGCGATCAGTTCGCGCAGGTTGCGGTTGGTGGCGCAGATCAGCTCGACGTTGACCGGGATCGACCTGGTGCTGCCCAACGGCGTCACCATCCGCTCCTGCAGCACCCGCAGCAGGCGCGCCTGCATGCTGAACGGCATGTCGCCGATTTCATCGAGGAACAGCGTGCCGCCATTGGCTTGCAGGATCTTGCCTATGCTGCCTTTCTTGCGGGCGCCGGTAAACGCGCCGTCTTCATAGCCGAACAGCTCGGATTCGATCAGCGTCTCCGGAATCGACGCGCAATTGACCGCCACGAACGGGCCGCCCGCGCGCGGCGAATCGTTGTGGATCGCCTGCGCCAGCAATTCCTTGCCGGTGCCGGTTTCGCCCATCACCAGGATCGGGATGTCGCGCCCCAGCACCTTGCTGACCTTGTCGATCACGGTCGCCACTTGCGGGTCGCCGGTGTTCAGGTGACGCAAGCCCGACAAGTGGCGCGCGGCCTGGCCGTGGCTCGATTCGGTAGCGCGCGCAATAGCGGCTTTGGCGGCGCCATCGGGCGCGCTCGACACATGCTGGAACAAGCCGCTGGTCAGACGCAACTGGGCGCGGCCATAGACGCGCACGCCACTGGGCAGGCACAGGTTCAGCAGACCCGGTGCGGCGGTGCGATAGTGGTCGTACAGCGCGGACACCGGCAGCCCGAACAGCGAGCTGACGGTATGCGATTGCAGCGCCGACAGCGGCAAGCCAAGCTGAAACAGGCCGATCCGGTTGGCTGACAGGAAGCGGCCGCCCGGCGTGAAGGAGGCGATTCCTTCCATCAGGGTGCCGATGAATTCGGGCCGGGTATTGAAATGCAGCGTGATCGCGTCCTGGAACGCATCCGAAAACAACTGGTTCTCGATCATCTGCGCCGACATCCGGACCAGCGCCATCGTATGCTGATGGAAACTGCGCTGGTCGCCGGAGACGTCCAGCACGCCGATCACGTTGCCCTGGTAATCGAAAATCGGCGCCGCGGAACAGGTCAGGAAGTGGTTCGCGCGCAGGTAATGTTCGTTGGCATGGACCATCGTCGGCAACTGATCGAAGATGGCGGTGCCGACCGCATTGGTGCCCTTGCTTTGTTCCGACCAGATGACCCCCGGTTTCAGCGCCACGCGCTCGGCCTTTTCGAGGAAGTCGTCGTCGCCCAGCGCATGCACGATCAGCCCGTTGGCATCGGTCAGGATCACCATGTTGTGGGTATTGATGATCTGCTCGTACAGCGTCTCCATCACCGGCAGCGCATGCGCATGCAACACCCGGTTCTGTTCAATCAGCAGCGATAGATCCGAAGCTCCGATCGGGCCGAAGTTAGGCTGGTCATTTTCGGTCAGGCCGTAGGCGGCGGAACGCTGATGTGCTTTTTCGATTGCGCTGCGCGGGCACGCATAAAGCGTGCCGCCGTGCTGACTCTGTGGTTGCGCGGTTGCAGTAATGGTGTGCGGCAAGATTGCGTTGTTGATACGGATGGAATCCTGGTTTTTAACCAAATTCATTTCTTCGATCCTTGCTGACAGGGTGCTGCAAAAAGGCATTTTTGCCACCATCGAATGCTACACCTGTTTCAAATTGAAACAATAAAATATTGAGCAAATGCCTGGGCATATTTTCGGTCCCGATTTGAATGCGGTTCGCATCCGGCCACATTTTCGTCACCAGAACCTGCGAGCGCGCCCGCTCGCGGATCGAGATCGATCAGGCGCGTTTGCTGGTATTGAAGACTGCCTGGATGATCGACAAGGTGGGAGCCAAGCAAGCCCGCCAAGAGATCTCGATGATCAAGGCACTGGTGCCCACCGTTCACACCGCCGCCTGCGATCGCGCGATGCAAACCTTTGGCGCGATGGGGATCAGTCCCGACACGCCGCTCGCCGACCACTGGACCTGGGGCCGGGCACTGCGTTACGCCGACGGTCCGGACGAAGTGCATCTGCAGTCGATCGCCCGCATGGAAATCAGGAAAAGCAAGCAAACGCTGGGGGCCAGCGCTGCGTATCTGACGCCGTCGTTTGGTTCCGTCAAATCAACCGGTGCCCGGTAGACTCTGGACAGGCGAGTTTGTTGGCCCTTGAAACCGGGCGGACTTTTCCTGCCCGCGTGCAGCGCACCGCTTACGCTGCGCCGCCTGCCCTTGTCAGTACTTCAAACATCCTGCTTCCATCGTAGCGGGGGTATAGGCAATAATGCCAGGTATGCCGCATATAGATAAAGCGTATCTAAAAATACATACTTATGTATTTTAAACGCCGGAATCACGCGCCGGCGGCTACCAGCACTTCGACGCCGGCCTTTTCGAACGCTTCCAGCGCTGCCGGCGGTAGCGGCGCGTCGGTGAAGAATTTGTCGATCTGCGCGATATTTCCCAGCCGTACCAGCGCGTGGCGGCCGAACTTGGTGTGGTCCGCCACCAGCCAGACTTCGCGCGATTGCTCGATGATCGCTTGCGTGACGCGCACTTCGCGGTAATCGTAATCGAGCAGCGTGCCGTCGTCCTCGATGCCGGAGACCCCGATGATGCCGACATCGACCTTGAACTGGCGCATGAAGTCGATGGTCGCTTCGCCGACGATGCCGCGGTCGCGCTTGCGCACCAGGCCGCCGGCGACGATCACCTCGGCCTCCTGATTGTTGGACAGGATCGACGCCACGTTGAGGTTGTTGGTGACGACCCGTATTCCCTTGTGCTGCAGCAGCGCCTTGGACACCTCTTCGGTGGTGGTGCCGATATTGATGATCAGCGAGCGGCCGTGCTCGACGCAGGTCGCGGCCAGCTGGCCGATGCGCTGCTTGGCGTCGCTGTTCATCACGCGGCGCTGGTCGTAGTCGATATTTTCGACCGTCGACAGCGCGCCGACCCCGCCGTGGTAGCGCGCCAGCAAACGCGCATCTTCCAGTTCGCGAATGTCGCGCCGTATGGTTTGCGCTGTGACGTTCAAGACTTTGGTGAGCGCCTCAACCGAGGCGTCGCCGTGCTGGCGCAGATGGTCTAGCAATTGGCGGTGGCGTGGGATCATGGCTTATAAGTGAACATAAACGAACAAAAAAGAAAATTATATGTTGTAATATTTTCGAACGTGCGTAAAATTAATCAAAACGAAGCGCGTTATTTTTCATTTTAAGCGCATTGCGGTTCGCATGGACACATTATTCCGGATCCGACGATCGGGCCGGGCTGAATTGCGTTGGCGCGGCTTTCGGGCCGAATGAAGAATCGCGATAAATACAATCAAAGCTACCGGGCCGCTCATTGCTGCCCCCAGGAACATCATGCAATCGACACTCAAGCAGCTAGCGCAACAGGATTGTGACCTTTTGATCGTCGGCGGCGGCATCAACGGCGTCGGCATCGCACGCGATGCGGCGGGCCGCGGTTTGCGCGTGATCCTGTGCGAGCAGCACGACCTGGCCCAGCACACTTCGTCGGCCAGCACCAAGCTGATCCACGGCGGCTTGCGCTATCTCGAGTATTACGAATTCAAGCTGGTGCGCAAGGCGCTGCAGGAACGCGAAGTGCTGCTGCGCGCTGCGCCGCACATCATGTGGCCGCTGCGTTTCGTGATGCCGCACGATGCCGGCCAACGGCCGGCCTGGATGATACGCGCCGGACTGTTTTTATACGACCATCTGGCGCGCCGCGCATTCCTGCCGGCTTCGGAAGCCGTGTCGCTACGCAAACACGTGGCGGGCGCACCATTGAAAGGCGATTACCGCAGGGGCTTCGTGTATTCGGACGGCTGGGTCGACGATGCGCGGCTGGTGGTGCTCAATGCACTGGACGCCAGCGAACGCGGCGCCAGCATCCTGACCCGCACCAAATGCATCGACGTGCGGCAGCAAGGCGAAGGCTGGCGCGCGACGCTGGACAGCGAGCAGCATGGCCGCATCGACGTCAGCGCGCGTGCGATCGTGAATGCGGCCGGCCCATGGACTGCGCAGTTCGCCAACGCCGCCGCCGGCACCAGGCATACGCACGGGCTGCGGCTGGTCAAGGGCAGCCACATCATCGTGCCGCGCCTGTTCGACCACCCCTACGCGTATCTTTTCCAGAACCCCGACCGGCGCATCATCTTCGCGATCCCGTATCAGGACGAGTTCACGCTGATCGGCACCACCGATCTGGAATATACCGGCGACCCCGGACAGGTGACGATCAGCGACGCCGAAGTGGGCTACCTGTGCCAGATGGCCAACCGCTACTTCAGCAAACAGATCACTGCGGCCGATGTGGTCTGGACCTATTCCGGGGTGCGGCCGCTGCTCGACGACAGCGCGCAGAACGCCTCTGCGGTGACGCGCGATTACCTGCTCGAATGCGACCAGAAAACCGCCCCGTTCCTCAATGTTTGGGGCGGCAAGATCACCACCTACCGCAAGCTGGCGGAAGAAGCGCTGGCGATGCTGCTGCCGCGTCTGGGCCGCGCCGCGCCGGACTGGACCGCCGCGGCGCCGCTGCCGGGCGGCGACCTGCAGCAGGCCGGCGCGCTGGTTGACAGCTATGACTTCGCCAGCTTTTTACAGCAATTCTGCGCCCGCTATCCATGGCTGCCGGCCAAACTGGCGCAGCGCTATGCGCGCTGTTACGGCAGCCGCGCCAGCCGCATGCTGGGCAGCGCAAAAAAAATATCCGATCTGGGCGAGGAGCTGGCGCCCGGCATCTTCGAGCAGGAGGCGCGCTATCTGTTCGAGGTCGAATGGGCGCGCAGCGCCGAAGACATCCTGTGGCGCAGAACCAAACGCGGGCTGTACTGCCAGCCACAGCATGTCGCGCGCCTGCAGCAATGGCTCATGCAGATGATGCAGCAGTAGCCTTGTAGGATGGCTTGCACCCATCCCACTTTTTTTCGTGGCTTTCGTGGACAATGGGTGATCTCGGTTTTTCAGCGACTGGAATGACCATGGCTTATCTTCTTGCATTGGATCAGGGCACGTCGAGTTCTCGCAGCATCGTGTTCACCGACAGCGGCGAAATTGTTGCCATTGCGCAGCAAGAATTCAAACAACTTTTTCCGCAGCCGGGCTGGGTCGAACATGACCCGATCGAACTGTGGCAAAGCCAGCTTGCGACCTGCCGGGCGGTGCTGGCCAAGGCCGGCATCAGGGCCGATCAGCTGGCCGCACTGGGCATCGCCAACCAGCGGGAAACCACCGTGGTGTGGGAGCGCAGCAGCGGCAAGCCGATCTTCAACGCGATCGTCTGGCAAGACCGCCGTACCGAGGCATTGTGCGAAGAGTTGCGCGGCAAAGGACTGGCCGACGACATCCGCCGCAAGACCGGGCTGCTGCTGGACCCGTATTTTTCGGCCACCAAGCTCAAATGGATTCTCGACCATGTCAGCGGCGCCCGCGAGCGCGCCCGGCGTGGCGAACTGGCATTCGGCACCGTCGATGCGTGGCTGGTCTGGAACCTGACCGGCGGCCGCCTGCACGTGACCGACGTGACCAACGCGTCGCGCACGATGTTGTGGAATATCCACGACGGCTGCTGGGATCAGCAGTTGCTGCAATGGCTGGACATTCCGCCCGAGGTGCTGCCGGACGTGCATCCGTCGAGCCACCTGTACGGCGAGCTCGACCCGCAGTGGCTGGGCCACCCGGTGACGATAGCCGGCATCGCCGGCGACCAGCAAGCGGCGCTGTTCGGGCAGGCCTGCTTCAAGCCGGGCATGGCCAAGAACACCTACGGCACCGGCTGCTTCATGCTGCTCAATACCGGCGACGAATGCGCCGATTCGCACAATGGGCTGATCAGCACCGCCGCCTGCCAGCTCGGCAGCAACAAGCAATACGCGCTGGAAGGCAGCGTCTTCATCGGCGGCGCGGTGGTGCAATGGCTGCGCGACGGCCTCAAGGCGATCAAGGATGCGGCCGACATCGAAGCGCTGGCGGCCTCGGTGCCGGATTCCGGCGGCGTGGTGTTCGTGCCCGCGTTTACCGGCCTCGGCGCGCCGTACTGGGTGCCGTCCGCCAAGGGCGCGATCCTGGGCCTGAGCCGCGGCAGCACGGTAGCCCATATCGCGCGTGCGGCACTGGAGTCGATCGCATTCCAGAGCGCCGCGCTGCTGCAGGCGATGCAGCGCGACGCCGCATCGCCGATCACCGAATTGCGGGTCGACGGCGGCGCCTGCGCCAATGCGCTGCTGCTGCAATTCCAGGCCGACCTGCTCGGCATCCCGGTGATCCGGCCGCAAGTCACCGAAACCACCGCGCTCGGCGCCGCCTACCTGGCCGGCCTGGCCAGCGGCGTGTACCGCAGCACCGCGGAGCTGGAAACGCAGTGGCGGGTTGACCGCGTGTTCGAACCTGCGATCAGCCGCGATCAGGCCCAGGCGCTGATGCAAAGATGGGAAACGGCGATCGGCGTCGTGGGTGCCGGTTCCAGACCCGCAGCGGCTTGATCCGCGATGGGCAGGTTTACAAGCTGCCCCTGTAAATAATATTATTACGTATATTTACTACATTTAACGCATGATGTACACTCGCGATCAGTTAAATTGTAATTTTTATTGAAACATTACTACATTCGCGAGCGCCGCTGCTTGCCGCCAATCTAAAGGAAGTCCCGATATGACACTGACCCGCGCCACCAAGATAGTCTCCACCATCGGCCCCGCCTCAAGCGATCTGAACACGCTCACCCGCATGATTGCAGCCGGGGTGGACGTGGTGCGCCTGAATTTTTCACACGGCAAGGCCCAGGATCACATCGATCGTGCCAATCTGGTACGTCAGGCGGCGCTCGCCTGCGGGCGGGAAGTTGCGATCATGGCCGATCTGCAGGGCCCGAAGATCCGGGTCGGCAAGTTCGAGAACGGCCAGATCGACCTGGTCGATGGCGAACCGTTCATCCTCGATGCCGCCTGCGAACTGGGCAATCAGGAACGGGTCGGCCTCGACTACAAGGAATTGCCGCGCGACCTGAAGCCGGCCGATGTACTGTTGCTCAACGATGGCCTGATCGTACTGGTGGTAAACAAGGTGATCGGCAGCGCGATCCACACCACGGTGAAAATCGGCGGCGTGCTGTCCAACAACAAGGGCATCAACCGCCAAGGCGGCGGGCTGTCCGCGGCGGCGCTGACCGCCAAGGACATGGAAGACATCAAGACAGCGATGAGCTTCCAGGCCGATTATGTCGCGATATCGTTTCCGAAAAACGCGACCGACATGGAAATGGCGCGTCAGCTGGCCAACATCGCCGGCGAAGCTTACGGCCACAAGCCGATGATGATCGCCAAGATCGAGCGCGCCGAGGCGATTCCCGCGCTGCAGGAAATCATCGATGCATCCGACGGCATCATGGTCGCGCGCGGCGACCTGGCGGTCGAAGTCGGCAACGCAGCGGTGCCGGGCCTGCAAAAGCGCATGATCAAGATGGCGCGCGCGTCGAACAAGCTGGCCATCACCGCCACCCAGATGATGGAATCGATGATCGTCAACGCGATCCCGACCCGGGCCGAAGTGTCCGACGTGGCCAATGCGGTGCTGGACGGCACCGACGCGGTGATGACCTCGGCCGAAACCGCATCCGGCAAGTATCCGCTGGAGACCGTGGAGGCGATGGCTGCGATCTGCCTTGAAGCGGAGAAATCGGACATCTGCAAGCTCGATGCCGACTTCCTCAACATCACCTTCACCCGCATCGATCAATCGATTGCGTACGGCGCGTTGTTTACTGCGCACCATTTGCGCGTGAAGGCGATTGCCGCATTGACCGAGTCCGGCTCGACCGCGCTCTGGATGAGCCGCAACAACATCGATATCCCGATTTTCGCGATCACCTCCAGCGTTGCAACCCAGCGCAAGGTCGCCTTGTACCGCAATGTGCGCACGCTGGGCGTGGTGCCGTCGAACGATATCGAAGAAGTGCTGAAGACGACTGAAGAATTGCTGCTGGCGAAAGGCATCGTGCAAAAGGGCGACCTGATCGTCGTCACTTCGGGTGACCCGATGGGGCAGGTCGGCGGCACCAATGCATTGAAGATCATGAGGATCGGCGGACGCTGATCAAGCCATCAGGGCGGGGCAACCCGCGCTGTCGTCAATGGCGGGTTGCACCCGCCCTACATCTAACCAAACAACAGGAAATTAATTCATGAGCGCAATCGTTGATGTCATCGGCCGCGAAATACTCGACTCGCGCGGCAACCCTACCGTCGAATGCGACGTGCTGCTGGAATCCGGCGTGATGGGCCGTGCGGCGGTGCCGTCCGGCGCCTCGACCGGCTCGCGCGAAGCAATCGAACTGCGCGACGGCGACAACAGCCGCTACTTCGGCAAGGGCGTACTGAAAGCCTGCGAACACATCAATACCGAAATCTCGGAAGCGATCATGGGCCTGGACGCGAACGAACAGGCATTCCTGGACCGCACGCTGATCGACCTCGACGGCACCGAAAACAAATCGCGGCTGGGCGCCAACGCGATGCTGGCGGTCTCGATGGCGGTGGCCAAGGCCGCCGCCGAAGAAGCCGGCCTGCCGCTGTACCGCTATTTCGGCGGCTCCGGCGCGATGCAGATGCCGGTGCCGATGATGAACATCATCAACGGCGGCGCCCACGCCGACAACAACCTCGACATCCAGGAATTCATGATCATCCCGGTCGGCGCGCCAAGCTTCAAGGAAGCGGTCCGCTACGGCGCGGAAGTGTTCCACACCCTGAAAAAGATCCTGCACGAGAAGAAGCTTGCGACCTCGGTCGGCGACGAAGGCGGTTTCGCGCCGAGCGTGGCCAACCACGAAGAAGCCATCAAGCTGATCATGCAGGCGATCGAGCAGGCAGGCT
>JAUYNR010000040.1 GCA_030698225.1 Oxalobacteraceae bacterium
CTGCGTTCTAACCCCGGCCTAACCCCGGCGATCAGAAAAGCAAAAGGCCAACCCGAAGATTGGCCTAAGTGCTTGTTTCTCTTTGCGTTGTTGGCGCGCCCGGAGCGATTCGAACGCCCGACCCCTTGGTTCGTAGCCAAGCCGTCGGCACTTTCACCGACAATTACCAGCATGCACAAAGAGGTATAAAACGACTAAAGCAAGCCGTTTCCAGTCAGTCAATGCATTCACGATTCGCTACCGTTATGCATGAAATTGCACTGAAATTCTAACCCCCGCATAACCCCGGCGCTACAATGCCGAAAACCAAAGGGTCGGGACGATGGCGCGAAAGACACTCAACTTCACCAAGGACGCACTTGAAAAGCTGCCGCTGCCGGCTGCTGGCCAGCGCGTCGAGTATTACGACGCGAAGGTTCCGGGGCTGTGCGTGCGCGTGTCGTCGACTGGTGCAAAGGCGTTCGCGGTCGTGCGCTGGATCAAGGACAGCAGCAAGCCCGAGCGCGTCACCATTGGCCGCTTCCCTGCCGTCACCATCGAGCAGGCGCGGCGCAAGGCCGGCGACGTGAATCACGCGGTGTCGCGAGGCGAGAACCCGGCCGCAGCGATCCGAGAGAAGCGCGCCGAACTGACGCTGGCGGAAGGCTTCGATGCATACGTTTCCAAACACCTGAAGCCGCACGGCCGGCGCACGACGGACGCCCTGCGCGCGTCGTTCGAAGTGTGGCTGTCGAAACTGCCGGACGCGCCGCGCAAGCTGCGAGCGCGCGAGCGGGAAAAGCCGGAGGGGTCGGTCGATTGGTCAGCGCGAAAGCTGAGCGCCATCAAGCCGCAGGACGTGCGCCGGCTGCATGCGGCGATCGGCGCGACCGGCAAACGCACCATGGCAAACCGCGTGGTCGAGCTGCTGTCGACCATGTTCAACAAGCTGTCCGAGTTGGGCGAGTTCAAGGGCGAGAACCCGGCCGCAGGGGTGACCCCCTATGCCGAGGTGAAGCGGGACCGGTTCATCCAGGCGGGCGAGCTGCCCCGGTTTTTCGATGCGCTGGCCGGTGACGACTCGCAGGACTTCCGGGACTTCGTGGTGCTGTCGCTGATGACGGGCGCGCGCAGGGGCAACGTGCTTGCGATGCGTTGGGAAGATCTGAATCTATCGGATGCCGCGTGGCGGGTGCCCGCTGACCAGTCGAAGAACGGCGACGCGATGATGATTGACCTGGTGCCCGAGGCGCTGGCGATCCTGCGGCGGCGCCTGCCTTCGGGCGGCACGCCGGCCGGCTTCGTGTTTCCGGCGCGCAGCAAGTCGGGGCACATCAGCAACCCGAAGAAGCGGTGGACCGCGCTGCTTGCGCGGGCGCAGATGCGGGACTTCCGCATCCATGATCTGCGCCGCAGCCTGGGAAGCTGGCAGGCCAAGACGGGCGCATCGCTGGTGACCATCGGCAAGAGCCTGGGCCACAAGGACCCGAGCACAACAATGATCTATGCCCGGCTGGATCGCGATCCGGTGCGCGCTGCCGTCGAGCAGGCGACCGGCGCCATGCTGGACGCTGCCGGGCGCACGTCAGCAGGCAAGGTCATTCCGCTTGCACGCAAGAAGGCGCGAGGCTGAAACAGCCAAGGAACGGAAAGCCGGTGGTTACAGTGGTTACAGTGGTTACAGAAAAGAAAAACCTATCTCTACTGCGGTTTTCAGCGGTGTTGGTCTGTAACCACTTGATGAAAGAGAAGTGGTTACAGCGGTTACAGGCGACCGGGCCGGGCACGGCACTGCGCAATCTGGCGCGCGCCTCACCTCACCCGGCTTTCGAGCGCATTTCGTCCTTGCCTTGTATATCGAAAAGCGTATAAATTGACGATGAAGCCGATACTCTGGATAGGCGACAGCCTGAAGGCCATGTCTGCATTTCCGCCTGACGCGAAGCGCGAGGCCGGGCACCAGTTGTGGACGGTGCAACAAGGCGATGATCCGAGCGACTGGAAGCCCATGTCGGGCATCGGCGCAGGCGTGCGGGAAATCCGCGTCCGCACCGAGAGTGCCTATCGCGTGGTGTATGTGGCGAGGTTCGAGGAAGCCGTCTATGTGCTGCACGCCTTCGTGAAGAAAACGCAGCGAACGGCCAAGGCAGATATCGACCTGGCGGAGCGCCGCTACCGCGATCTGCTGGCAACGAGGAAAGCGAAATGAGTACCCCTGACACGACCATCGTGAAGAGCAGCGGCAACGTGTTTGCCGACCTGGGCTTCGATCCTGAAGAGGCGCAACACCTGGTGCTGCGGTCCGAGCTGATGCGCGCAATCCGGAAGCATGTTGAGGACAGCGGCCAGACGCAGCAGCAGGCCGCCCGGCTGTTCGGCGTGACGCAGCCGCGTTTGAATATGGTGCTGAAGGGAAAGATCAACGAGTTCAGTCTGGACGCGCTGGTGAGCATGCTCGCCAAGGCCGGGATGCGCGTCGAACTGAAGGTGAAGAAGGCACCGGCACGCAAAGCAGCCTGACGAATATGAATCCGCCGCTGCAGCACGCGGCACCCTGCCCGGCCGGCAAGCCGGGCAACGAGAGCGGGACGCACCAGCGCGGCAACGCTGATGCGCCCCTGACCACAACCCGAACCAGAGGAGTTCGAACCATGGCTGTTTTGCAGTGTACTCCCCGCGCCCGCCCGGGCGACGCCACCATCCGCAAGGCCCTGAACATCCTGGCGCGACGTATGCGCCGCCCTGGGCCTGCCACTTCAAACCCTGCGGCTGTTCTCGATTACCTGCGGCTGACACTCGCGCCGCGTGAACATGAGGTGTTCGCGCTGGTGCTGCTGGATGCGCAGAACCGCGTCATTCATCTGGAAGAGCTTTTCAGGGGCACGCTCACGCAGGCAAGCGTGTATCCGCGCGAGGTGGTTAAGCTGGCGCTGCAGCACAACGCGGCGGCCGCGATTCTGGCGCACAACCATCCGAGCGGCGTTGCCGAGCCATCAAGGGCGGACGACTACCTGACAGAGTCGCTGAAGAGGGCGCTTGATCTGATCGATGTTCGCGTGCTCGATCACTTCGTCATCGCGGGACGGACTTACACCAGCTATGCGGAAAGGGGACGGCTGTGACGGCCATTGATCTCGGCACCAACTGGCGGACCGGGCGCGGATATCCGACGCCGTCGCGTGAATCGCTGCGCCGTTGGGCCTGGGAGTTTCTTCGAAGAAGCCCAGCCTACCAAGACGCTTGGCGCACGTATGAAGAACTGGTCGGGCAGGTAGTACCGGGATTCAACGGTGACTTCGCGGCTCTAAACAGTAGCGACCCTAAGCAGGCGCTTCAGTACGCAGACGCTATTGAGGACGACGAACGTCTGCAAGATCATGATCCGCCGATGCTTCCCGACGAGTCTCACACGGAATGGATCGAGAGAGTCGGCCGCGGACGAACTCGCCACCTTTGTGACGTCCTTGGCGAAAAGCACGGCCTTGAACGGCTTTGCCCGCCGTGGTGGGATTACTGGTCGGTCAATATCCGATTCATCGGTAATCCAGGATCGGTTCAGATGTTCAGGTCTGGTGACGTGCGGAAGCGTAAAGGGGGAGAACATCAGGATGCTTTCATCATTGACTATCGTTTTCCCGTGGAGCCACAACTAGATGGTATCCGGAGGTTTGCGCTTGGTAAGCGCGCGCGCCGGATTGAGGATGGACGGGTTCAGGATTGGCCGGAACGTCGCGTCCGTGTTGTCGAATGGCCGAACTACCTTCGAATTCTGGATGGGCTTTCGGCGGGCGCAACGCCCGCCGAAATCGGCGAGGTGCTGTTTCCGACAGATGACAACTCAGCGCCGACCTATGGCCGAACCAAGCGGGTGAACAACTCATTCAAAGCGGCGCAGGCGCTGTGCGATGAAGGATATCGGTATATCCCTTGAATGAAAAAATAGCGCTTATCGCTATTTAGTAACTCAATCTAAATATCTGTGCCCGCTATATAGCGTGCGGGCATATCCTTTCTGTTTCGGGTTGGCGTACGTCACTAGCCTGTGCTTACCGTGCTTCATCGTGAAGTGCGGATAACACAGGGGAATAGTGATGCACACATCCGAAACTGCCGCGCAACCGGACGAGTTGCTGACGGCGAAGCAAGCCGCAGAATTCTTGAAGGTCCGGCCGGGTACTCTCGCCTGCTGGCGAACGACCAAGCGTTACCCGCTGAAATACACCCGCGTCGGCAAGTCGATCCGCTATCGGCTGAGCGATCTGCAAGCCTTCCTTGCTGCGCGCGACAGCGGTGCCGACGAGCTGGCACAAGGGGGCGAGTGATGAACGCCCCGGCCGTCGATCCTCGCCTTATGTACGCCCTTGGGCTGCACTTCCACAACGCCGCCGCCGCTGTGGATCACTACTTCGGCGAAGGCACTGCCGAGAGTAACCCCTTCCTTGTGGTCACGGTCGCGCGCCTGATCGACGAGCGGGAGCGCGGCCGCAATTCGCTGGAAGCCGCCGACCAGTTGCGCCAGTCGCTGGCAAGCGTGGTGCGGTCGCTGGACACCATTCAGGATGAGGCACAGGAACGTCGTAACGAGGCCCGCGACGGGCTGGTTATGCTTTGCGACACCCTTCGCGAGTTGAACACAGGCGAAGCCATTGAAGGCGTGCGCCGGGCGGTCGACGCGTTGACGGTCGAAGTGTCGGCGGTTGCTGTCGCCATCAATTCGGCCTCGCTGTGAGCGGCGCAGCGGGAGGGAATGCCGTGCGCGAATCTGACCGCATACGCGATGCGCTGTCGTACCTGGAACCCGACAGCCACGACTATCGAGTCCGCATGGCCATGGCCGTAAAAAGCGAGCTGGGCGCGGCCGGCTTCGATCTGTGGGACGCGTGGTTTCAGCGCGCGGAGAGCTACAGCGCAAAGGACGCGAAAGCGATCTGGAAGAGCGTGCGCGAGGGCGGAAAGGTGCGCATCGGCACGCTGTACCGCGACGCGAAGGCTCACGGCTGGCAGGATGCCGGAGCGCAGCCACCGCTCACGCCGGAAGAGCAGGCAGCACGCGAGCGTGCGGCGCAGGCCAAGGCAGCACAGCAAGCGGCCGAAGAGAAGAAGCGGCGGGACAAGGCGCGGCGCAAGGCGCATGCGATCTGGAACGCGGCACAGCCGGCCGACGACACGCACCCCTACCTGATCCGCAAGCGCGTGCGGGCGCATGGCCTGCGCGTCGGCGTGTGGCTACGCTGGCAGAAGGATGGCGCCGGCCGCTGGGAAGAGGTCCGCACACCTGGCGCGCTGCTGGTGCCGATCCGCAGCGCGTCGGGCACGCTGCACAGCCTGCAGGCCATCTATGCGGAGCGGATCGAGGACCGCGACAAGGACTACCTGCCGGACGGCCGCAAGGCGGGTTGCTTCCATCTGCTGGGCGAGGTCCGGGCAGATGCGCCGCTTTGCATCGCCGAAGGCTACGCGACCGCCGCCACGATCCACGAGGCGACCGGCTGGCCGGTGGCTGTGGCTTTTGATGCCGGCAACCTTGAGGCCGTGGCGCGCGAGCTGCGCGCGCGGCATGCGGGCGTGCTGCTGATCGTCTGTGCCGACGATGACCACGCAACCAAGGGCAACCCCGGCCGCACCAAGGCCGAAGCCGCAGCGGCGGCCGTGGGTGGCGTGCTGTGCCTGCCTGCATTCGCGCCGGATCGGCAAGAGAGCTGGACGGATTTCAACGATCTGGCGAGCAGCGAGCGCGAAGGCGAAGGCGTGGCGGCCGTGGTGCGCCTGCTGAACGCCGCGCTGCAATCGGCTGTACAGACAGTCACACCGGAACCTGAGCCGGCGACCGCCCCAGGCGATGACCTGCAAGCCGACGTGCAGGCGTCTGCACCAGAAGCGAAGCCGGCTTCCCCGGCAGGTTCCGGCGATTGGTTCGAAGTCGCAACGGATGGCGAATCGCCGGGCGTCTATCGGGTCAAGTGGCAACCGCCAAAGGGCAAGGAAGGTGCGCCCTACTTCGATCGGCAATACGTGTGCGCCCCCCTCGCCATCACGCACATGGTGCGCGACCGCAACAGCGACGGTTGGAGCCGGCTTGCAGACTTCCGCGACCATGACGGCCGCAAGCGTCGCGTCATCGTGTCGGACGAACTGCTTGAAGGCGACGGGTTGGCGCTGGCGCGCATGCTGCGCGGGCGCGGGCTGTTCATCGCCGACAATCGCGGCGGGCTGCTGAAGATGTACGTGAACCGCGAGCGCCCGACCGCACGCGCACGCCTGACGCGGCGCATTGGCTGGCATGAGGACGTGAGCACGGCTGGCCGCTGGTCCTTCGTGCTGGGTGGCGACGCGGAACCGATAGCGCCTGAAGGCGCAGAACTGTGGCTGCATGAGACACAGGGCAACGGCGGCGCACAGTTCCGGGCAACCGGCACGCTGGCGCAATGGCGCGAGCATGTGGCAGCGATGGCGGTCGGCAATAGCCGGCTGACCTTCGCACTGTCGGCCGGCTTCGCTGCTGCGCTCGTGTGGCTGCATCCGAACATCGCGGGCGGTTTCCATTGGGCGGGCGGGTCCAGTCTGGGCAAGTCTGCGCTGCTGTATGCAGCGGGCAGCCTGTGCGGCGCGCCTTCCTACCGGCGCACCTGGTTGCTGACCGCGACGGCCATCGAGGCGACCGCCGCAGGCCACTGCGACGCCCCGCTGTTGCTGGATGAACTGAAGCAGGCCGGCAACCCGCGCGACGTGGCGCAGGCTGCCTACATGCTCACCAGCGGCCAAGGCAAGGGGCGCGGGCAAGCGACGGGCGGAATGCGCGAGACGGCGGAATTCAGGCTGCTGTTCCAGTCGAACGGCGAAATCGGCCTGACGCAGTTTCTTGAAGAGAATCAGGAACGCGCCTACGCCGGGCAGGAAGTGCGCTTCTGCGAGCTGCCGGCCGATGCCGGCGCCGGCTTCGGCGCCTGGGACACCCTGCACGACCACGGCGACGGCGCGCGCTTCAGCGAGGCGGTACAGCGCAACGCAGCGAAGCACTACGGCACCGCCTGGCCGGCTTTCGTGCGCCGCGTGGTGGATGAGCGCGATGGGCTGGCCGATGAGTTCGAGCGCATGAGCGCGCAGTTCGAGAAATCGGTACTGAGCGAACGCGCGGGCGGTCAGGCAATCCGGGCCGCAACCCGCTTCGCGGCGGTCGGCTTCGCGGGCGAGCTGGCGACCGCATGGGGCATCACGGGCTGGCCGGCCGGCGCAGCGGCACAGGCCGCGATGCGCATGTTCAAGGATTGGCTGCAGGCGTTCGGCGGAGAGGAAAACCGCGAACCGCGAAAGATGGTCGAGCAGGCTTGCGCGTTCTTCCAAGCGCACGATGTCGGGCGTTTCGAGGATTGGCGCCGGCCGTCCATATCCGACAGCCACGCACCGCGCACCATGAATAAGGCCGGATGGCGGCGCCCCACCAAGGAAACCGAGAACCTGAAAGAAGCGGATCAGGTTTTCGAATACCTGGTGTATCCGGCCGTGTTCAAGGGCGAAGTCTGCAGCGGCTTCGATCCGAAGCAGGTTGCGAAGGTGCTGCACGAACGAGGCATGCTCAAGCGCGGTGCCGGTCACATGACCGTCCAAGTACGCGAACCGGGTGCGGCTGTGCCTGTCCGCTTTTACTGCATCACGTCCGAGATTCGCGCAGGGGCTGACGATGCAACTTGATTGGGCCGCGATACTTGTCGGTGATGCGCCGGCAACGAATACAGCAGACGGCACCTGTAACCGCAAGCGTACCGGTTACAGGGTACAGGAAGCGGTTACAGAAAACTCCACGCAAGCCAATGATTCAAAAGGAAATAGAAATTCCTGTAACCGCGTAACCGCTGTAACCGTCGATTTTGAACACCCGAAGGCCACCGCATCGCGTGCGCCCGAAAGCGCGCCGGGTGGTGGTGGTCTGTGTTCCTTTGCGCCAGAAACGAAAACCGCGATCAGCCGCCCTATTCTCGACTACGGCTTGACCGATCAGGAAAACAGCGGCGGGCGCATGGTCGGCGCGCCTGGCGACGTGCTGGCAGACTTGGTGCGCGATCTGCGGGAGCGGTACGGCGCCCGTCTCGATTGGGTGGCGGTGCATGAGCAGTTCGGGGAACGCGCGGCCGTGGCCGAGTACGACGGCGGACAACCCCGCGAGCAGGCCGAACAGATGGCGGCCGATGAGGTGCGCGCGACGGTCGAACGTGCTCATAAGCAGGCTTCTTGAACCCTGATAAGTTGCATAGGATGAAACCATTCCAAGGCCGTTTTCAGCGCAATCAGCGGCGCGCGGGGAAAGGTGAACAGAGTCAACGACTTAGCGTCGGCCACTTCCTTGCAAGGCATTCTGATAGTGCTTATTTTCAGAAGTAGAGGTCGAAAACGTGAGGCGGGAAAAGGATTTCAGCGTCTCCACTTCGCGAGCTGCATCACTTCATCGACGTCTGACCCCTTGCCCGGCAGGGGCAGGGGCGCGTGAGTAGTTCGCGCCCTACCCCTGACAGACCTAGCGTGTGACCGCGCACAAGGCCCGGAAGTAGATCGAGGGGAGGGATGTTCGAAAGTCCGACGCCCTACCCCGCCAGACCGAACGCAAAACCGGACATTCCTGGGGCAAAAGAAATACCCCCCTGGGGGTCGACCGTGGCGGCCTACAGGCGACACGATCAGCGCGCGGGGCAGGCGCACGCGGCCGACCGGCCGCGTTCGTTGCGTGGCGCGCGTACCTGCCACCTTCGGCACGCGCCAGGGTCAGCACTCAATCCCCGGCGCTTTTTCAGGCTTTGCGACCCCGGCGAATCGCAACGCCTGCGTGCCCCGCTTGGTTCGTCGAAGGCAATTCCACCTGGCGCGGGTCCTTCCTGCGGGTTTTGCAATACGGGTGGAAGGACCGCGTTTCGTTTCAAGTCGTCTCTACCCTCCCGGTTTGGTTGGTCGTTGCTCGGGTAGTGGATTCAAAAAAAACGGAAACGGCGGCGCGTGTATCCCTTGGTAGGTCGAGTGGCCACAAGGGGTCGGCCGTTCGAACTCTCGCACCTGTGCGTCCGCGAGCGGATCAGCGCGCGCTGGGGAGTTGCCTGGACGTGCGATCGCGGGTCCTTCCGGAGCGAAACGCTATACGGTGGAAAGGACGGCGACGGCGCCTTAGCGCCAGAATCCCCTGGGGTCTAAACGGGCGCAGGGGCGGGTTTCGTGGAGCTGCGTTCTAACCCCGGCCTAACCCCGGCGATCAGAAAAGCAAAAGGCCAACCCGAAGATTGGCCTAAGTGCTTGTTTCTCTTTGCGTTGTTGGCGCGCCCGGAGCGATTCGAACGCCCGACCCCTTGGTTCGTAGCCAAG
>JAUYNR010000093.1 GCA_030698225.1 Oxalobacteraceae bacterium
TTGCGTTCACCCATTTGGTGATCTCCCAAATCCGCTGAAAATCCACATGAACGCCAATTTTCCGCGAAATTCACCGGATGAAACAAGGAAAACGCGTCATTTACCGTAGATCACGGATTTCAACTGAGGAATCTAGGATGACCGGTCACGTTGATCCGGAATACCCATTAACGATTCACCAAGACCATGACGGAGCGTCTCCTGGCGTCGTGTGCAGCAGGCTTGATGTGCGCAGCAACGCCCGTGGAAGCGATGAACGGCTGCTCCAGCAAACCAAAGCTGCCACCCGCGGGTTCCGAGCCATGAAGAACTTCATGGCCCTCTCTTGCCTCCGCATGGCCAAGCTAAAATATCTACCCAGAGCCCTTTGCGCCCCGTCGTACCGCTTGGCCATGGAGTTGCTTGCGTGGCGAGCATCAAGTTCCACACGGAACGGCCACTATTTTTGGCTAACAGATTTATGTTGTCATAAAGCAACAATATAGATATATTCTATATCCGCGAATTGCAAAACTGAAATATGAACATATGAACATTGCCCCTATTTTTAATCAAGTCGCAGTTGATCCCAACCATTTATTGGATGCATTGCTGCAAAAACTCAACCTCAAGAATGACGCTGCTCTGTCGCGAGTGCTTGGGGTTTCACATCCGATGATTAGTAAAATTCGCCATCGCAAACTACCTGTTGGCGCATCTCTTTTGATACGCATGCATGAAGTCTCTGATTTAAGTATTAAAGAACTGCGGGATTTAATGGGTGATCATCACGCTACTTTTTGTGTCAGCAACCAGTAAATCCAAGGCAAAGGAAGTGCGAGAAGTGTGCCAAGCCTGGCTCCGCGCCCAAATCTCTATCAGCTTTGAACTGGACATCTACCTTGACAATATATGATGATGGGTCACGAGCATGTCCTCGTGATCCATTTTCGGCGGAACCCTGAGTGCCATCCGAAGCAGCTTTGCTGATCGATCCGGCACCCAAAGAAGAACAATGAACACCACCCCTGACTCCGTAGCCCGCTCCGAGCATGACGGCGGTGCTAACACATTCCCACCGGCCGTCCCGTGGTCACGCCTTCTTTGGCTGGCTCTCGCTTATTTCGCCGTGGCGCAATTGAGCCTGCAGCTTGCCTTTCCCCCCACTCTCGCGGTGCCACTGTGGCCGGCGGCGGGGCTGGCGCTGCTCGGGCTGCTGGTCTGGGGCGGGCGCTGCTGGCCGGCGGTATGGCTAGCCGCGTTTGCCTCGGACCAGCTAAGCCGGTATTTCTCCACGGGCGGCGAAGTGAGCGCAGCGCTGGTGGCACTATCGGCGACAATCGCCACCGGCGTAGCGCTGCAGGCCCTGCTCGGTGCGCGGCTGATGCGGCCTTTTATTGCGTCCATTGAACCGCTGGAGCAGGAGCGCGAAGTGTTTGCTGCTCTGGCGCTGGGCGGACCTCTGGCCTGCCTGATGTCCGCCACGATCGCCATGGCGGGGCTGTATGTATTTCAGGGGCTGCCGATTGAGAGGCTTGGGGCAAGTTGGATCATCTGGTGGGCCGGTGACAGCCTCGGCGTGCTGCTCCTCGCATCAATGCTACTGCCAGTATTGCCCGCTACCCGCCGTCAGTGGCGCGGCCGCGTGCTGCAACTTATCGTGCCACCGCTGGTGGCTTGTGGACTTGGGGTGATGGGGTTTGTCTGGCTTGATCGTGTTGAGAACGCCGCGTGGCAGAAGACAGTGACAGCGTCCGGCGAAGCGGTGCGGGAAATGCTGGCGGTGCGGATGACGCGGCAGACGCAACGCATCATGGCTGTCAGCGACCTGTTCGAGGCCGGAATTTCCGTGAGTGACGCGGAGTTCGAACGGTTCAGCCGACGTACCCTGAACCTTGACGGGCTGCATGCAATGGGCTGGGCGCCGCGAGTAGCGCGCACGCAGAGGGCGGCTGTCGAGGCCGGGGCGCGAGCCCGGGGCAGATCGGACTTCGTGATTCGGGAGCGCGACACAACGGGCCGAATGCAGCCAGCCGGCGAGCGTGCCGAGTACTTTCCTTTCCTGTTCGTTGCCGCACCGTCGGGACAATCGTCGGCGTTCGGCCTGGACGTCGCCAGCGAACCGGGGCAAAGGACTTTCCTGGAGCGGGCGGCAGATCATGCCGAGGCCGTGTGGGTCGAACGCGACGCCTTCTATGACCAGGACGCGGACCGGAAGGACGACTGGCGACTATACGTGCCGGTCTACCGTCCCGGCTTCGATGCGCAGAAGGCCAGCCCCGAGGCGCGGCGTGCAGCCTTGCGCGGCTTCGCGGTGGGGGTGTTCTATCAGCAGGAGATATTTGCCTCCCTGAGCGATATCGCGGCCCAGCACAGGGTCGCCTATCGAATCTCGGATCCCACTACTTTGGGCGTGCAAGGCGCGCTCTTCGACGCGCGCTCCAGCGACCAGAAATTCGGGCCGGCCGACTGGAAAACCGCGATCGTTGGACTGGACGGGGGCAATTTGCTGCTGGAAGTGTGGTCTCTCTCGCCCTGGCAGCCGGGACAGTCTCCGGTTACCAAAATTTACCTTCTCGGTAGCGTGCTCGTCGTACTGTTCGTCACGGCCTTTGTTCTGGTTGCTGCAGGCCAAAACGTGCGCGTCACCCGCAGAATCGCCGAGCGTACCGCTGAGCTGAGCGATCTGGAAGCGCGCTTGCGGAGCATTTTGGACAACATGGCCGCCTTTGTCGGTGAAACGACGCTGGACGGGGTGCTGGTTGAAATCAACCATACCGCGCTGGAAGTGAGCAGCATGCGGCGAGAGGATGTGATCGGCAAGCGGCTCGACGAGACCTGGTGGTTTTCTCATTCTCCGGAGGTGCAGGCGCAGACCCGCGAGGACATCGAGCGGGCCCAGCGCGGCGAGATGGTGCGCCACGACGTGCTCGTGCGTATGGCCAGTGGAGCCCTGATCACCATCGATTTCATGCTGGTACCGGTGCGCGACAGCGAGGGACGGGTTATCAAGCTGATCCCTTCCGCAATCGATATTACCGAGCGCAAACAGGTCGAAATGGAAGTTCTCAAGCTGAATGAGAATCTGGAAAACCGCGTGGCCGAGCGCACCGCCGCCCTGTACCGAAACGAGCGCGAATTCCGCGCCACCTTCGAGCGGGCGGCGATGGGTATTGCCCATATCAGCCACGATGGACTCTTCGTGCGCGTTAACCCACGTTTGTGCGAAATCAGTGGCTACACCGAGTCTGAGCTGCTGAATAAAACCATGATGGAGATCCAGCATCCAGACGACATCGTGACGGAGTCCGAAGGCATCGAACACCTATTGCGCGGCGAGATTCCCAGCTTCACGCTAGAAAAGCGCCTGATCCACAAGGACGGTGCGCCAGTGTGGATCTACCTGACCGCCTCCGTGGTGCGTGATGAGGATGGCTCTGTCGCTTACATTATCGGCTTCATTGAAGACATTTCGGCGCGCAAGCGTATCGAGGAGGCGCTCAAAAATAACCAGGCTCTGCTCAAAGAAACCGAAAAAGTGGCAAAGGTCGGCGGTTGGGAGTTCTCTACTAATCTACAGGAACTGAAATGGACGGAAGAGGTCCATCGCATCCACGAAGTGGCGTTGGACTACCAGCCGATGGTAAGCGAAGCAATAAATTTCTATGCTCCTACGTCCAGGCCGATTATTGAACGGGCCATGCATCGGGCCATCGAACATGGCGATCCGTACGATGTGGAATTGGAAATCATCACCGCTAAAGGTCATCGTCGATGGGTTCATTGCATTGGACAAGCGGATCAAAAACACAATAAAGTCTTTGGCATCTTCCAGGACATCACCGCAAGCAAGCAGGCAGAGCAGGCTACCATCGACCTGGCTGATGAACTAAAGGCGACTTTACAGGCAATTCCCGACCTGCTCTATGACCTGGACGAAAATGGCCTGTACCACAATGTCTGGAGCGGCAATGAATCACTCTTGTCTCGTCAGAAGGAACGCGTGATAGGCCGAACCGTTGTCGAAATAATGCCGGCCGAGGCGGCACAGACCGTACTGGCTGTGCTGGCTGAAACGATCGCCACAGGTGTATCACATGGTCATCAACTTGCTTTACCTTTACCTAGAGGGATGTACTGGTTTGAGCTCTCTGCGGCCGTTAAGAAGAGCAGGCCTGGAGAGGCCAGACGCATCGTGTTGCTGTCGCGCGACATCACTGCGCGCAAGGCAAACGAAACGACCCTGCGGCAGCTCACCGAGGAACTGGAAAGCATGGTTACGGAGCGGACGAATGATCTGAATCTGGCCCTTGTGGCGCTCGCGGCGAAGGCAGAAGAGATCCGCTCGGTGGTCGAGCACATGGCCGACTGCGTGATTACCACGGATGTGAGAGGGGTGATCCGTTCAGCCAACCGCGCTCTGGAAAAAATATTCGGCTGGTCGGTAAGCGAGGTGATTGGGCAGAACGTATCGATTCTGATGCCGCAGGCCTTGCGGAGCGCGCACGACGAAGATCTTGCCGCATATCGCAGAACCGGACAGAGCAAGATCATGGGTATCGGGCGTCAGATTGATGGCATGCATAAGGATGGCACTTCAATCGCGCTGGAACTGGGGCTAAGCGAGTACACCGTCAACGGGGAGCGTTTTTTCACCGGCATCATGCGTGATATCCGCGAACGTGTCCAAATCATGTCGGAACTGCAGCAGGCCCGGCTGGAGGCCGAGAAAGCCAACCAGGCCAAGTCGGCCTTTCTTGCCACGATGAGCCACGAGATCCGTACCCCGATGAACGGCGTGATCGGCATGGTCGATGTGCTCGAAGAGACCAACCTCAAGCGTAATCAATTGGAGATGGTCGATCTGATCCGCGTATCGGCACTTTCCCTGCTGGACATCATTGACGACATTCTTGACTTCTCTAAAATCGAGGCCGGCAAACTGGACATCGAAAGCGCGCCGGTGCCGGTGGCCGACGTGGTGGAGAATACCTGCAGTATGTTGGACCAACTTGCCATGAATAAAAGGGTGGAACTGACCTTGTTCACCGATCCGGCGATTCCGGCAGAAGTCATGGGCGATGCGGTGCGGCTGCGCCAGGTGCTGGTCAACCTCACCAACAACGCGATCAAGTTTTCCAGTGGGCAGCAGCGACAGGGCAGGGTGTCGGTGCGCGCGTTGCTGGCTGCAAGCAACCCGAACGAGGTCATGGTGGAATTTCAGGTCACTGACAATGGCATCGGCATGGATGAAGAGACTCAGGCGCGCCTCTTCACCGCCTTCACCCAAGCCGATGCGTCCACCACCCGACGCTTTGGGGGTACCGGGCTGGGGTTGGCCATTTCCCACCATCTGGTGGAACTGATGGGCGGGGAGATTGCCGTACAAAGCACGCCCGGAAAAGGTACCATTTTCAGTGTGCGCCTGCCGTTCGCGCCATCGCTGACCAAGGCCAATGGCGCAGGGGTGGACGCCACGGTCGCAGGGCTTTCCTGCTTGGTGGTGGGCGACACGGAGGGACTGGCCGGTGATCTCAGCGCCTACCTTTCCTCGGCTGGCGCAACGGTCGAGCAGGCACCGGACCTCAATGCAGTCCGAAAACGGAGTGACTCCCAGTCGCCCAGCTTGTGGGTGTGGGTCATCGATGCTGGAGAAACGCGGCCATCGCCGGATACATTGCGCGCCGCAGCCCTGGTCCAGCCGGAGCGGGACGCGCACTTCATCATCATCGGGCGCGGGAAACGGCGCCAGCCACGTCTTCAAGGGGACGATATGGTGACAGTCGACGGTAACGTACTCCACCGTCGAACGTTCCTCAAGACGGTGGCTATGGCCGCAGGAAGGATGTCAGCGGAAGGAGAGAGAGGGCCACCAGAAAAAATTAAGGCGGAGATCCATCCGCCGTCGCGCGAGGAGGCCCTGCAGGAGGGGCAGTTGATCCTGGTCGCCGAAGACAACGAAACCAACCAGAAAGTCATCCTGCAACAGCTCGCGCTGCTCGGTTATGCCGCGGATGTTGCTGGCGATGGCCGTCAGGCGCTGGCATGCTGGAAGAGTGGCGATTACGCACTGCTGCTGACGGACCTGCACATGCCGGAGATGGACGGCTACGATCTTACCCTTGCCATCCGCAGCGAAGAAGTCGGCAAGCGGCGCATTCCGATTGTTGCCCTGACTGCCAATGCGCTCAAGGACGAAGCGAAACGCGGCCGCGCCATGGGCATGGACGATTACCTGAGCAAACCGGCGCGACTGATGGATCTAAAAGCCATGTTGATAAAATGGCTGCCGGCCGCTGCCGTATCCGGGCCGGACCTCGCGGTGTCGGCCATACCGAGTGACGGAGCCGGGCCGGTCAATGTGCGCGATCTCGAAGCGTTGGTAGGCGACGACCCGGCAGTGATCAGGGAGTTTCTGCAGGACTTCCGTATCAGCGCGGCTAAAGCAGCGGCCGAGCTGAAGCGTGCTTGCGAGGCCGAAGCGGCGGCAGAAGCAGGTGCGGCGGCACACAAGCTCAAGTCTTCGGCCCGCTCGGTAGGTGCGCGGGCCCTCGGAGACCTGTGCGAAGAACTGGAACAGGCCGGTAATGCCGGCCGTATCGAGGTGCTTGCCACGCTATTGCCCAGGTTCATGGCGGAAATGACTGCCGTAGATGACTATCTGGACGCGTTGTCGGAGCGCGAGCCGGAATAACAATGAAGAAAACCATGAACGAAAAATACACCATCAAAATTCTGGTGCTCGACGACGAGCCCTTCATGCTCAAGCTGCTCACCCATATGCTGACCAAACTGGGATTTCCCCAGGTGACGACCTGCGACAGCGGGCGCGCCGCGCTGGAGTGCGTCGATAGTCCGCACTGCGCGCCGGATCTGATCCTGTGCGATCTCAACATGCCGGAAATGGACGGGATCGAATTCGTGCGCAAACTGGTCGAGCATCAATATGCCGGCAGTCTCATCCTGGTAAGCGGTGAAGACGAGCGCGTACTGCAGACGACCGAGAAACTGGTGCAGGCACACCAGATCACGGTGTTGGGCCACCTGAACAAGCCGGTCTCTCCAGCCAGGCTGGGAGCTCTGCTGGAGAAATACACTTGCCTGTCGCCACAGAAGCCTAAAGTGAAGAAAGTTGTTTATAGCGCAGACGAAGTGCGTACCGCGATCGCCAACGGCGAACTGGTCAACCACTATCAACCCAAGGTGGCCGTCGCCTCTGGTCGCGTGGTTGGGGTGGAAACCCTGGTGCGCTGGAATCACCCACTGGATGGCATGGTGTTTCCCGATCAGTTCATTGGTGTCGCGGAAGAACATGGCCTGATCGATGCGCTGACCCACACAGTGCTGATCGCCGCGCTGGCCCAAGCCAAAATCTGGCGGCAAGCGGGGCTGGCGCTGCGCTTGGCCGTCAATGTGTCGATGGACAACCTGAAGTCCCTTGATTTCCCGGATTTAGTTGCCGGACTCGCGGCCGAGGCAGGCGTGCCGCCGCAGGATGTCGTGCTGGAGGTGACGGAAAGCCGGTTGATGGGTGACCTGCGGGTCCCGCTTGAAATATTGACCCGGCTGCGCCTGAAGCGCTTCCACCTCTCGATCGACGATTTCGGCATCGGGCATTCTTCCCTGGCGCAGTTGCGTGACATTCCGTTTGATGAACTCAAGATCGACCGGAGCTTTGTGCATCGCGCCTGGACCGACGACACCTTGCGGGCGATTTACGACGCCAGCCTCAGCCTGGCGAAACAGCTCGGCATGGAAGCTGTGGCTGAAGGGGTAGAAGACCGGGACGACTGGGATTTCCTGCAGCGCACCGGGTGCTATCTCGCCCAGGGTTATTTCATCGCCAAACCGATGCCCGCAGCCGATCTGCCCGGCTGGATGGAGGACTGGAGAATCCGGCTGCAGGAACAGGGACTGGCGGGTGCCGGGCAGCATTCGTTATCGGCAGGACTGATCAACAGGACTGTAATGGGGAAGCTAGAGTCGTGAGCAGACCCGCACACACCGATGCGACCATCCTCGTCGCATCAGACAGCACCAGTGACGCAGAACTGGTGAAAAAACTCCTGAAACAGGAGTTCGAAAAGGTTCTCATCTCGACCAATCCGGACAAAGCGGCGGAGGACTTCGAGCGCAGTCCGCCCGAGGTGATGGTGCTGGCGTTCGACACGCTGGTCAAGTCTGAACGTTATTATCTCGAGCTGTATCGTCGCAGCTTAAAAATTCATCTGCAGCCACACCGCACCGTCATCCTCTGCAACAAGGACGAAGTTTGGCGCGCCTACGAGCTATGTCGAAAAGATCTCTTCGACGATTACATTCTCTTCTGGCCGATGACAAACGATGCCCCGCGGCTGCCCATGTCGGTGCATCTTGCGCTGCGTGAGTTGGCCTCGCTCAAGAACGTCGAGCCGACGTCAGCGCAATTCGCCGCCCAGGCGCGACATCTGGCAGAACTGGAAACCCTGCTGGCGCAGCGGATGGCGCAGGGTGGCGGGCGCATCGAGTCGGCCGACCGTTGCATCGCCCAGGCCGAGCAGGATCTCGGCGCTGCGCTGGACGCATTCGCGTGGCGCCTCACGCATGGGGAACTGCCGGATGTGCTCGATATCACCAATGTCAATGGCCTGGAACGAGAAATTGCGCGCATCAAGCGGGAAGAAATCCGGCAGGGCTTTCGTTCGGTTACTGTTTCGATGGAACCTCTCGCGCAGTGGGCGAACCAATTAAATCAAGAATTTCAGCCGCATCTCGAAGCTGTTCAATCTATAAAAGCCATGGCAGATCGCACCCGAGCCACGGTGCTGGTGGTCGATGACGACGATTTTCAGCGCAAGATGGTGGGCAAGATTCTTGAAGCGGAAAACTATCATCTCGTATTCGCCGCTGGCGGTGTCGAGGCGCTGAGTGTGCTGCGCAAGATACAGCCCGACCTCATCCTGATGGATGTCATGATGCCCGACATGGACGGCATGGAGACTACACGGCGGCTGAAAGCGTTACCCCAGTTCACCAACGTGCCGGTGGTGATGACGACTGGCAAGAGCATAGGAAATGTCGTGACCGATAGCCTGAAGGCCGGTGCAATTGACTTCGTGGTGAAGCCCTTTGACCGCGAGACCTTGATCGGCAAAGTCGCCCGCGCGTTATGCACAACGATAAAGCCGTAAGCGGCGATGCACAACACTTAAAGTGGCGACGTCGGCGTCTCGACCGACAACCAAAATCGGGACCTGCAGCGCGCCATCCACGCGCGGATTTACTATTGATAAAAATGGATATCGCCTTCACCCCCGTACTGCCGATGTGCCATAAATAATGGAGCTGTAGGGTGCCGGGCCAACGGCAACGGCCTGCTGGGCGAGGCGGTGAAAGAGCAATCCGCGGGCGCTTGAGCGGCGGCGGTTGAAGCGAAACGTGAATTCATCGAGGTAGTAATCGAGATGCTGTTGTTGAACACCACCCTGAAGCGTACCGAGCAACCATCGCTTGAGCAGAGAGGCGACGTTATGTACGCGCGGCATGACTTTGTGAGCTTGTTCGTCCCCGCCACTAATGACAGTAACGCGATGCTTGTAGCCCGCAGCCGGGAGCCCCGCATAGCTTTTCCAACCGTCGGTGTGAATTGTCGCGCCGTCGCGCCAGGCTCCACGGTCTCTCGAATGAAGTCCAGCAGGCTTTCGGCGGAAACGTCCTTGACGCGCTTCAGTCGGATACGCCCGATTACTCGACCGGTTTTCTCTGCTGCGATCACTACGATGGACTTTTTCTCGATCTCGCGACCCCGTTTGCCCTCGTTAATGAGACAATTTCAACCAGCTTGGTTTCGTGGCATTAGGATTGTTAAGAACTAACATGTATCAACCCAGTTTCGGCATCTGAGTCAATTCGCGACGGACCGCACCATACAGATGTTGCTAGCGCCACCCCCCGCTAGCGGGTCGGCCAGTGACGCAAAGCAGACACGATTGCGTCCGCTGTTCTTTGCACAATAGAGCGCGCCGTCGGCCAGCGAGAGCAGGCTCTCTGCTGTTGCGCCGAATTCCGCCTGCACTATCCCAAGACTGACAGTCACCGGCACCGAGGTATGGTCGATTTCCACCGGCGAGGCTGCCACGTGGGCACGCAGCCGTTCCGCGACGATCAGCGCCTCGGACAAGGTGGTGCAAGGCAGTAATACCGCAAATTCTTCACCCCCTATGCGTCCTATCCGGTCGATGTCCCTGAGACCGTGTCCGAGCCGTTTGGCCACTACCTGCAATACGCGGTCGCCCGCCGCGTGACCGTGGTTGTCGTTGACGTCCTTGAAGTGATCGATGTCGAGCATCACTACACAGAATGGATCGTGCTCTGGAACCGCCTCTGTGGTTAGCAAGCCCAGAGCATCAAGGAAGTGTCGGCGATTCGGGAGGCCGGTCAAGGCATCGGTGGTGGCCAGATATGAAAGTTTTTCGTTGGCCTGCGCCAGCTCACGTGTGCGCGCCTCGACTTTTTGTTCCAGCAACGCATTGGCCTGGTTCAGTTGTTCATACAGACAGACATTGCTGAAGCCGATGGCGATCTTCGAACAAAACAGTTCGATCAGGCTGCGAGCCAGATCCTCCGGTGGCGGACAATGCAGATAGGCGACCATCGCCTGACCGTCTTCGCGGCCGAGATAGAGTGTCGTTTGGCTCGGGCCGTACTGGTTTTTCTTGCAATCAAAGGTGGCCAGAATCAACTCGCGCACCTCGGGTGCGATTCCCAGTGTTTTCCAGTTTTGGCCCGGTCCCATCCAGTCTGCATTGCTGGCCGCCAGCACCTGCATGCCCTCGTCGGCGCTGGAGATATCGGTGTATTGCACGCACACAATGCCATTCGAGCCGACATCGAGAAAAGTGCCAAGCTGGATCAGGACGCCGGAAGCGAAGCGCTGCAGAGAGTGTTCCTGGAACAGCGCGTCAGAGTTTTCTATGATCCTAATTTCCTCAGTTAGCCCGTTGCCAGGAGTGGCGGCGGCGTCGCTCTGGCGGGATTTGGAGCGCTTGCGGCAATAATTTTATCGACGATATAGTGCGCCAGCGCCTTCCATCGCTGCACAGACGGCAACTGAGGCG
>JAUYNR010000094.1 GCA_030698225.1 Oxalobacteraceae bacterium
CGGCCCAGAAGCAGGTGCCGATCATAGCGGTATCGGCCAGCGCTTCCGGCGGCGACAAGGAAAGCAGCCTGGCCGCCGGCATGAACGCCTGCCTGCCCAAGCCGATCGACTTCGACCTGCTGCTGACGCAGATCGCCAGCCTGTTGCAGCTCGACTGGACTTACGCCGCGCCGCCAGCGGGCGCCGCTCCGCAACAGCAAGCGCCCGGGCCGCTGCTGGCGCCGCCGGCGCCGGAGATGGCAATCCTGCACCGACTGGCGCGCGAGGGCAACATGCGCGACATCGTGCAGCGCGCCGCGCACTTGAGCGAACTCGACGAGCGCTATCGTCCGTTCGCCGACCAGCTGCAGCTGCTGGCCAAAGGCTACCAGTCCAAGGCGATTCTGAGCCTGGTGGAGCAGCACCTGGAACGCAGTCCCGCACCATGACCCCGACCCCGACCCCGACCCCGACCCCGACCCCGACCCCGACAGCGGCAACTTCCCCGCACACGATCCTGATTGTGGATGACACCCCGGCCAACTTGGGCGTGGTCGTTCGATATTGGATAGGCAAAAAAAAGCCCGCTGATTAAAGCGGGCTTAAATCCATATCCTGGAGGAGATATAGAGGAGACAGGTTCATTATGCTGCATTGCCACATACGGTGCAAATTTTAATTGTGCATATCGATTATTAGCAAAGCCGATAACTTACGAGGTGCTGTGCTAATCATCAGGCGTGTTGCCATACTGACTACGAATGCATAATCCGTGTCACTAATCGGCAAATCGCGGGCAAAAAAAGCCCGCTGATCAAAGCGGGCTTAAATCCATATCCAGGAGAAGATATAGAGGAGACAGAGGCATTATGTTGCATTGCAAGATATAGTGCAAATAAAAAATATTCATATAAGGTATTATTTTAAATAATATCTTGTGCGTATTTTTTGCACGTCAGCTACGCCGCCACACCAGCAGTCGATTGTTGGCCGGCATCGGGTGATCTGCCTGCAGCAGCAGTCCTTGGGCTGCGGCCAGCGCATTGATCGCTTCGAAGTCGCGGATCCCCATATGGGGCGCTTGCGCGCGCAGCATCGCATCGAATTGTGCGTTGCTCGGGCTGCTGAACCGGCCGCCGTAGTTGAACGGGCCGTAAATGCAGGCCAGGCCGCCTGGTGGGAGGAGGCGCCCGATGCCTGCAAACATCGCCTCGACTTCCTGCCACGCCATGATGTGGCAGGTATTGGCGCTGAAGACCGCATCGAACGGTCCTGCCGGCCAATCCGACTGGCTGACCGACAGCGAGAGCGGGCCGACGACGTTGGGTAAGTGGGCTTCCTGCTGCCAGGCGACGATGCTGGGGTGATTCTGCGGCAGGTCGCTGCTATGCCAGACTAGATGCGGCATGGAAGCGCCGAAATATACCGCATGCTGGCCGGTGCCGCTGCCGATTTCAAGCACGTGCGCGCTATTTTTCAGGATTTGTTGCAGAAGGGAGCAGATGGGGGCGCTGTTGCGCTCGCAGGCGGCTGAAAATTGCTTGTGCATGGGCGGCGGTAGAACAGAGTCAGGAGCGATTCAGTGTAACCGTGAATTGGATGGAGTGCCGAAGGCGTCCGGAAATGAAAAAAGAGCTGTCAGAGACAGCTCTTTTTAAACTTGGTCGGAGTACAAGGATTCGAACCTTGGACCCCCTGGTCCCAAACCAGGTGCGCTACCGGGCTGCGCCACACTCCGAAGAGGAAGAATCATACCTAGCTATTTGGAACAGGTCAATCACCGAATTGCTGCAAAGCGCAAATAGCCTGAAATAATCGATCATTCCGCGCCATCTGGATGGAAAATGGCGGCGGCGCTCGGGTACAGCGCGATCAGCAAGCGTGCCGCGCAGAGGGTTAGCACGGTCTCGATCTGTTGCGTGATGCGGTCGATGTCATCGGCGGATTTGCCGAGTGCCCAGATGGCCCGGATCTCGGCGCGAACGCTGCTGACGGTGTCGGTTACCGCTTGCTGCCAAAAGGTCGGGTGCTCGCTTTGCGCAAATTCGCCGCGGCCGCGGCCGAAATGCGCGACGGCCAGGTAGCGCAGCAGCGCCGAGCGCACCAGGCCTTCATAAAATTCGGCCGACCAGCGGATCGATGGCGTTTTCCCTTTGATCAGGTTGTAGCCATGCGCCAGGCCGCTGGCGCCTAATGCGCCGGTGATGCCGCCGGCGACCATGCCGCCGCCGAAAGTCAGGCCGCCGGCGGCGATGTCGGCGGCCAAGCCACTCAGTGCACCGGACAGCAGGCCGCCGAAGATTGCTGCGGTATTGGTGTTGAGCGGCATATTGGCAATGTAATCGTCATGCAGGCGACGCAATATTTCTTGCGCGGCATGGCCTTGCAGTCCGTGACGCAAGATCAGCCGATCCGTGGTGCTGCGGATGTCGTCATCGAGTCGCTCTGCCATCCTTTGCATCGCTATGTCCTTATCCGATAAAGCGTTGTGACTGAAGGATTTGATGAGTCCGCCAATCCTGCTGGCCCAGGACGGATTGCTGACAATTTCGCGGTCGCATGCGGTGCGCGCCAGTTGCGCGGCAAGAATCGCCATCGCGTCATGAAAGCAGGACAGCGTGTGCTCACGCCAGGCGCTGCTCAGTGCGCTGAAGGCGCTTTGTTTGCTAATCGGCAATAGACTGGCGACGGTGTCCAGCAATACGCCTTCCTGCACCCAGCAGCGGGCGAAGGCGTCCAGCGTCAATACCGCGCGCAGGATAGTAAAGCGCTGCAGATGGGCGCGCCATTTTTGTTCTTCCTGCGCCTCCCGGTCGCTTTCCGGCGGCGGGCCGATCTGGTTTAGCAGCAGCACCACCGGCTTGCCGATCCAGCTCAGGATTTGCATTTCCATATCGACATATGCGGCGTCTTGCGGGTCTTCGCAGGCATTGACCAGATACAGGATCACGTCGGCCTGTTCGCGCGCGTTGCGCATCGCTTGCTGACTGCACCACAGCGGGCGGTCGGCAAAACGGTCCCAGACCTGGGTCATGATCCAGCCGATCGGATTGCCGGACATTTTCAGCCGGCGCAGCAGGCGCGCGGTATCGCCAAAGCCGGGCGTATCCCACAGCATCAGGACGTCGCCCTGTTTGGTGCTTAGCATCGGATAAGCCTGGGACAGATCGGTGACATGAGCGGCGTCGCGCACTTCGCCGACATCGCGCCCCAGCAGCGTGCGCGCCAGCGTGGTTTTGCCGGCATTGGTGTGCGAGATCAGGCTGAGGTTGATGGTGCTGCCGGTGATGTCTTGATGGTTGTCGGTCATTGTCAGCCCTGTTGCAGAACGATGTTTTGTAGTTGCGTCCGGGCACTGCCGGCATCGCTATCGTTGGCGTCGCTGTCGAGGTCGAGCGCCAGTGTCCGGATTTGATGCTGTTGCAGCATCTGCTGCCAGTTGCGGCGCCGCTGGGCCAGCCGTTCGGCAGCGCCGGCCTGGCCGGCCAGGCGTTGCCGGTAAGGCGATTCATCCAGTATCGCCAACAATGGGCAATGGCCCTTACGTTGCGTCAGCATGCGTTGTATTTCATCCATCAGCGCACCCTGGATCTCGTGCTCCGGCGTGGCAGCAGTGCTAAACAGGACGATGTGCAGGGTAGCCGGGCTCTTTGTATCGTCTGCGCTATCACCCAGCAGGTCAAGATACTCGTCCTCGCTGCCATACGGCACGGTCGGTGCGAATTCGATGCGGCCGGCCTGGCCCAGTGCGCTGCGCAACAGATTGCGCAAGCGCTGTTGCGCCGCCGCAGTGGGGTGGTAACTGTAAGGAGCCACGCTCGCCAGCCGGTTTGCTTCAATCGGGCCGGCCAGCAGGCGGCGCAAGTACGGATCGCCCTCGGTCAGCGGGAAGCGCTGCTGCAGCCGGTTCGCGCGGCTGGCGGCGTAAGCGGCCAGCAACAGGCGAGGCAGAATGATGTAGAGGGTAACAGTGGCGGCATACAGATGAATCCAGCGCGCGGCATTTTCGCCTGCTTGCTGGCCGTTCCATTCAATGGCAGCAAGTTGGGCGGCGGTGGCGAGCGGAATGCCGGTCAGTTGCGATGCCGGGCCGAGCACCAGGCGCAGCAAGCCCTCCAGCGTGCCGGCCTCGAGGAAAGTGCTTTCCCAGCCCGCCAGGTATTCCAGCCTGAGCCCGCGCAGATACATGCCGGCCAGGGTGCCGGCCGCCAGCATTGCCGCACTCAGGTGCAGAATGTAGGCGGCACGCTGCGCGCTCTGCGGTCCGGAAAAAACCAGCCAGTCGCGGCCAAAGCGCGCCAGACTTGCATTCAGCGATGATCCGTCCGGTAACTGCAACTGACCTGGCTTGGCGATGCGCGCCAGCAATTGCGACAGCGCCGCCGGACGGGTGCGCATGCCGAGCAAACGGCCTAGTGCGTCAAGCATCAGCAGCAGATACACCAGTGCGTTCCAGGCCAGCATCGCCAACAAGGGGAGCGACAGGATATTGATGCGTTGGCCGGCGGTCATTTCATTGGCCAGCGCTCCGAGCAGGAAGGCTCCCAGCGGCAGCGCCGAATATAACCAGAGCGGCCAGCGTGCCAGCAGATCGAACGGCCGCAGTTCGACCCGATTATTGCTTAGCCAGGTGCGCAGCAACTCGGCCCGCCTGGCAAGGAAATCCTGCTGCGCAGGGCTGTCAGCCCGGCTGCGGGAATCCTGATTTTTACCCGGAGGGGCTTGCGCGCGCGCGGTGTCGCTGGCCCATTGCCGATTCTCGTGCGGCAGAATGGCGGCGTCGGTGTCGCTCAGTTCGATAGCGCGAATCAGCAAAACATTGCGTGCCTGTGCTTCGTTCAACGGTGGGTTCCTTTTGATTCCGGTTCGAATGACCATGATACCGGCGATTGCCGCTCGCTACTGTCCTCGAAAATGCCACATGTCACAATCATCCTGACGTTGCTTGTGTCTGGATAACAAGTACTTCTGCGTCAAATTCTTTACCCATATTTTTCGTGCATTCGCATTTTTCGTGGACTGAGCCTTCCCCATAACGGACGTTGCAACATTTTGAGTCTAATTAAATACATGATATGGTATTTTTAAATTCACATCATTTAATTGCGGGAAAAGGCATATAAATTGGCATACCCGTCAATTTTTATGTTTCTGAGGGTTTCCGTCAGAATGCTTGCGGTGCGGTCAATGCCGCCCTCTGCTTGCATTGGATTTGAGGATGCGCAACATGGCCTTGTTTGACGCCACTATTCTTGTGTGGAGGAGATCTAGCGCCATGCATATACCTATTCAAGGCTTCGCCGACCGCGCGGACGCAGCGGAGCAACTGGTCGATTGCCTGCAGGCATATCGGGGCCGCAATCCGCTGGTTCTCGCGATTCCGCGCGGAGCGGTGCCGATGGGACGGATCATCGCCGAGCGCCTGGGCGGCGAACTCGATGTCGTGCTGGTGCGCAAGCTGGGAGCGCCCGGCAATCCGGAATACGCGATCGGTGCGATCGATGAAGCGGGCAATACCACCATGAACCCGGAGGTGGATGTGAGCGATCTCGACGCCGCCAGTTTCGCAGCGGAACAGCGGCGCCAGATGGAAGTGATGCGCAAGCGCCGCAGCAGTTACATGCCGAACCGGCCCGCCATCAGTGCGCAGGGACGCATTGTGCTGGTGGTGGACGACGGCATCGCGACCGGTTCGACCATGATCGCGGCGCTCAAGGCAGTCCGCCTGCAAAACCCCGAAACACTCATTTGCGTCAGTCCTGTCGCACCTCCGGAGAGCCTGAATGCGGTGGCGCCCTTTGCGGACGCGGTGGTGTGCCTGCTGACTGTGGCAGATTTCCGAGCGGTGAGCCAGTTTTACCGCAACTTTGCAGCGGTGGACGATACCGAGGTCGCTGCGATCCTGCAACAATCGGCGCGCGCTGCGCAAGCCGGCGATCCTGCAAGGAAATTATGAAAGCAATGATTCTGGCTGCAGGCAAGGGTACCCGGGTGCGGCCTTTGACCTACGATTTGCCAAAACCGATGATCCCGATCCTGGGCAAGCCGGTGATGGCCTATCTGATCAAGCACTTGGCCAGGCACGGCGTGCGCGAAATCATGGTCAACGTCAGTTATCTGCACGAGAAGATCGAAGAATACTTTGGCGACGGGCATCAGTTCGGCGTGCAGATCGGCTATTCGTTCGAAGGCTATACGAACGGCGCCGGAGAAGTGGTGCCGCAACCGCTCGGCTCGGCCGGCGGCATGAAAAAGATTCAGGAGTTTGGCGGCTTCTTCGACGAAACCACAATTGTTCTGTGCGGCGACGCGGTAGTCGACCTCGACATCCAATCGGCATTATTCGAACACAAGCGCAAGGGCGCGCTAGCCAGCGTCATCACCAAGGAAGTGCCGTGGGATAAAGTGCCGGACTATGGGGTAGTGGTGGCCGATCCCGATGGCCGGATTCTATCCTTCCAGGAAAAACCCCGGCAGCAAGAAGCGCGGTCCAATCGCGTCAGTACCGGGATTTATATCTTCGAGCCGCAAGTGCTTGATCTGATCCCGTCGGGCCAGATATTCGATATCGGGGCGGAGTTATTCCCGTTGCTGGCGCAGCAGGGCGGCGCGTTTTATGCGCAGAATCGTCAATTCAACTGGATCGATATCGGCAGCGTGAAGGATTTCTGGTCGGTCTCGCAAAGCGTCATGACGGGCGGCCTGGTGCAGATGAATATGCCGGGATTACAAATCGAAGATGGGCTCTGGGTCGGGCTCAATACCCGTATCGACTGGGAAGGCACGGTGATCGAGGGGCCGGTGTATATCGGTTCGGGTTCGCATATCGAAGCTGGCTGCAAAATTGTCGGCCCGACCTGGATCGGGCACGGCAGCCATCTTCGCGCCGGCGCGCAAGTGGTGCGCAGCGTGCTGTTTGAATACACCCGGATTTCGCCCAATGCGCAGCTGCATGAAAAAATTGTTTTCAAGGATTACAGCGTAGACCGCAATGGCGAGATGCACCATATATCAGAATTAAGCTTACGTGACTGGGGTAACGCGCGCGATCGGCGTCAGGTGCCGCGTCTTCAGGCGCACTTCAGTGACTGCGAAGACAGTGCACTGAAGGAGGCGTGACCGCTTTACCGGTGACCGCGACCATGGCCGCGAAAGCCGCGACGGCCGTCATAATGCGAGCGATGGCCGCCGCCGGACCGATACCCGAAGTTGAAGAATACGGGCGGCCCCACATACACGGGCGCTGCATAAACGGGAGGTGCGGAATATACCTGCTGCCCGTACGGATCCGCGTCGTAATAGGCGGTCGGATAGCCCGGCCCATATACTGCGCAGCCACCGAGGGTCGATAGCATGATGACGGACAGTGCCAGGCGTCTTGCTGATTTTTTCATGACGAACTCTCTTGATAAGTGCGGCAGTAATGTACTTATCGATGGTTCTCGACATCTTCAGCACACATGCCCGATTTATAGACAATCAATATAAACCGTTTAAATTCAATTGCTTGGAGATTTTCATCATAGTTGCACACAAAGTTATCCACAGAAGATGTGAATAACTTTGAGTTTCTTTATGAATCCAATCGAAAGCGCTGTATTAATCGTCATCGTCGCGGTCGTGCCAACGATCACGATGTTTCCAGTGGCGACCACGATGTTCCTTATCTTTCCAGTGGCGGCCGCGATATCCCCGATCTTCCCAGCGCGGCTGCTGGTAATACCTTGGGCTTCTTTCTATATACAGCGGCTGAGGCTGGGTATAGATCACGCGCGGTTGTACGTACACCGGCCGTGGTTCAACATAGACAGGCCGTGGTTCTACATAAATGGGTCGTGGTTCCACATAAACCGGTGCCGGATAAATGCCCGGAACGCCTATGTTGATGCCCACACTGACGTCGGAGCGGGCAAACGCAGGTGCGGTCAGCATCAGGCTGGCGCAGGCCAGTAATCCGGCTGCGAAGGTGAGAAATTTTTTCATGTCGGCTTCCTTTCGATATGACTCCATTAAAGTCCGAATCGACGGCCAGTGCCAGCATCAATGCGTAAGCTCTGTAACGAGTTGTAAGCGCGCAGCCGGATTGGGCCATGTAACGCATTCGCAGGCTCAGGCTGGTTTGAGCAAGCTGTGATGCGCAGCCGAGAGGATCGCTTCCACCGCTGGGTGCTTGATTTTCCTTTCAGACAAGATGCCGTAAAACTGTTCCTGCACGCCCGGCAACTCTCCGATCGGCACCGCGCCGAACTGCATTTCAATCTCCTTGGCCAGCAACGATGGGGCAGGGAACAGGCCCAAGCCGCTGCGCCCGAAAGTCTTGAGCAGTGCGCTGTCTTCAAATTCGCCGACGATGTCCGGGTGCAGTTCGTTCATTTCAAACCATTGATCGACCTGGCCGCGTACTGCACTATTGCGCGTCGGCATCAGCAACGGAGCGTTGTTCAGACTGGCTGGGAAACCTTGTTTGTATTTCTGCGCCAGAGCGGGAGTGCCGAACAGCATGATCGCGCATTCGCCCAGCAAATGGCTGAATACCCGCAGGCTGGTGCCCGGACTGACCGGTCGATCGGTCAGCACCAGATCGAGCTTGTGCAAGGCGAGGTCGGCCAGTAATGATTCGAACTTGCCTTCGTAGCAGGTCAGCCTGACCTTGTCCTGCATCTGCAGCACCGCTTCCAACAAGCGATAGGCGACCAGTTTGGGCAGCGCATCGGAAATGCCAACCGTCAAGCGAATGGTGCGGCCGACATCGTTTTCAGCCAGCGCTTCCTGCATTTGCTCGCCGAGCAAAAATATCTGGTCGGCGTAGCCCAGCGCCATTCTGCCGGCCTCGGTCAGCACCAGCCTGCGGCCTTGCTGGGTCAACAAAGACTTGCCGATCGACTGCTCGAGCAGGCTCAGCTGCATGCTGATGGTCTGCACTGCGACCCCGAGCCGTTCGGCGGCACGGGTTACACCGCCTTCCTTGGCGACGACCCAAAAGTAATACAGATGATGAAAATTCAATCCGGTTGATTTCATGGTTCTGTTTTTATGAAGTGATATTCATATTATCTTCGCTTTTACATGAGGATGAAACCTAATAGGATCAAACGGTACATAACAACAGGAGTCGACAATGAAGCCAGTTATTATTGCCAAAGGTTTGAAAGCAAGCGGTGTGCTGCGCGATTATGCGGCACGGCGGTTGGATTTTGCGCTGAATCGGATACGCCACAATATCCGCGCGGTGACGCTGCATATCAGCGATATAAACGGACCGAAGGGCGGAATCGACAAGCGTTGCCTGATCAAGTTGAGCGTTCCGGGCCTGCCTGATATTGTGATTACTGAAACAGGGCATAATATTAATGTGGCAATTGACCGCGCGATTCATCGGGCTGCTTATGCGGTGCAACGGCTGTTGTCACGGGCAAAGTCGTTTTCCCATACGAAACATACGATGCTTTATACTGAATTTGCCTGAAAATTACGAAAAAGGAATGAACATGAACAATCGATTTAATGACATGCGCGCGAATATCGCATCGGCCTCGTCAGCGACTACGGTGCTGGACGGCTCAGCGCATAGGGTGCTGCGCAACACTTATATGTTGCTGTCCTTGTGTCTGGCTTTCAGTGCGCTCACAGCCGGGGCATCGATCGCACTGGGTCTGCCGCATCCCGGCCTCATCATCACGATGGTGGGTTATTTCGGATTGCTGTATCTGGTCACCAAAAACCGCGATAGCGGACTTGGCGTTGGCCTGGTATTCGCGTTGACCGGTTTCATGGGCTACACGCTGGGGCCGATTATCAGCATGTATCTGAAGCTGCCCAACGGCGGTCAGACCGTGATGATGGCAATGGGCGGCACCGCAGCGATTTTCCTGGCGCTGTCAGCTTATGCGCTGGTTTCCAAGCGGGATTTTTCGTTCATGGGCAGCTTTTTGATGGTTGGCATTCTGGTTGCATTTCTGGCCGGACTGGCAGGCATCTTCATGCAGATACCTGCATTGTCGCTGACGGTATCGGCAGTGTTTGTGTTGCTGATGTCGGGCCTGATCCTGTATCAGACCAGTGAAATCATTCGCGGCGGCGAAACCAATTATGTGATGGCGACAGTAACGTTGTTCGTGACCATTTTCAACCTGTTCACCAGCCTGCTGCAATTGCTCGGCTTTGCCAACAGCAGCGATTAAGCACCGCTAACAGTTGGCCGGCGCTCTTCGGGGCGCCACAAACCGCCGCTTGGCAACAAGCGGCGGTTTTTATTTAAGGGGATTTTCCATGCTTTCTTCAAAAACAAGAGTATTTTTGAATATCCAATGAATACATGCGGTAAATGCACTGTTTTTTAATATACTGGCCGAATTTATCATGTTTCAGCGTGAATGTGCTGGCGGCAGAATTTGCCCGTTCGGCAGACCGCGAACCGATGATTGATGCAGACAGCGGCTGGCCGATGACTTATCATGTCGCCCCTTTGGATTAAGAAAAGTGCCATGGCAGACGCATGCGGAGTCGATTTCGGAACATCCAATTCCACCGTGGGGTGGAGCTGCCCCGGCCAGCCGGCGTTGCTGGCGCTGGAGGATGGCAAGCCGACCTTGCCGTCGGCGATCTTCTTTAACGCGGAAGAAGACACCGTGCACTATGGCCGCGCCGCGCTGGCCGGCTATCTGGCCGGGACCGAAGGGCGGCTGATGCGCTCGATGAAGAGCTTGCTCGGCAGCAGCCTGATGGAAGGCCAGACCGAAGTGCAGGGCAACGCGGTGGCGTTCAAGTCGCTGCTGGCGCAGTTCATCGGTGAATTGAAGCAGCGCGCCGAACGCAGCGCCGGACGTCAATTCAGCCGCGCAGTGCTGGGCCGGCCGGTGTTTTTCGTCGACGGCAATCCGAAGGCCGACCGGCTGGCGCAGGATACGCTGGCCGAAGTCGCGCAGATGGTAGGCTTTAACGACATCGATTTCCAGTTCGAGCCGATTGCCGCCGCCTTCGATTACGAGTCGCAGATTGCGCGCGAAGAACTGGTATTGATTGCCGACATCGGCGGCGGCACCTCGGATTTTTCGCTGGTGCGGCTGTCGCCGCAACGCGCGCGCAAGATCGACCGCAGAAGCGATATCCTGGCCACCGGCGGCGTCCATCTGGGCGGCACCGATTTCGATAAATACTTAAGCCTGGCGTGTGCGATGCCGCTGCTGGGTTACGGCAGTGCGCTGAATAATGGCGGCGCGATTCCGTCCAGCATTTATTTCAACCTGGCCACCTGGCACACGATCAATCTGGCCTATACGCAAAAAACCCGGGCCCAGTTGCAAGATATCTATCGCGACGCGATCGCGCGCGACCGGCTCGACCGCCTGCATACACTGATCGACCAGCGCGCCGGCCACTGGCTCGCCGGCCAGATGGAACTTGGCAAAATTGCTTTATCGGACGCCGACCTGACCCAGCTCGATCTGGACCGGATGGCGCCGCGCCAGACGCTGACGATCCAGCGCGCAGAATTCGAAGCCGCCATCGGCGGCATGGTCGGCGGCATCGAAAACACCGTCGCCAGCCTGTTGCGCGATGCCGGCATCGCGGCCGCTGCGATCGATACCGTGTTCTTTACCGGCGGCTCCAGCGGCGTGCGGCTGTTGCGCGACAGAATCGCAGCGGCAGTGCCGGACGCCAGGGCGGTCGAAGGCGATCGTTTCGGCAGCATCGGCGCCGGCCTGGCGCTGGATGCGCAGCGCAAGTTTGGCTAATTTACTCCTGGATGAAATATGACGATTCCCGCAGCAATACTGGATGCGCTGGCTGCCGCGCATGCGTCATGGCAGCCGATACTGCGCGAAGGCCTGCAGGCGGTCGCGCGCGCCGATGCCGGATATCTGCCGGCGCTGGCGAACAGCGCGTACCTGCCGACCGACGGGCGGCTGTTCGCGGCGTTTACGCAACCGCTGGATGCGGTGCGCTACGTGCTGGTGGGCGAGGGGCCGTATCCGCGCGCCGCGAGTGCGACCGGCGTGTGCTTCATGGACGGCGCGGTGGCGGGTTTGTGGTCGGATCAGCCGGACGGCGGCTTGTCGAAGCCGGTCAACAAGGCCACTTCGCTACGCAATTTCATCAAGATGCTGCTGGTGGCGGACGGTCAGCTGCAGCCGGGACATACTTCGGGTGCGGCAATGGTTTCGGTGGCTGTGCGTGCGCGGGCGATCGGTTCGCCGCTGGTGCAGACGCTGGCCGATTTGCAGCGCAACCTGCTGGCGCGCGGCTTCTTGCTGCTGAATGCTGCGCTGGTGTATCGGCCCGAAGTGGCTGCGGCCAGGGATGCGCGCGCCTGGCTGCCTTTTCTGGAGGTGGTTTTGAATGCGCTGGCGGCGCGGATCGACTCGGATGGCGTGCCGATGCCGGCGCCGACGCTGGTGCTGTGGGGCAAGGTCGCCGAACGGCTGCAACCGCTGCGCGTGATCGACGCCTTTCCGCAGGCGCTGTCCGAGCATCCGTACAACCTGTCCTTCATCGCCCACGCGCAGATGCAGGCACTGTTCGGGCCGCTGCATTTGCTGCGGAAATGAATATACTCCCGGCTTAATTTTTAAAACATGCCGTTTTGCGCACAAATTCATTGCGAAAGTAAAATATACATGGCTTGGTATATTTATCGGCTAATCGGCACGATATTGTCTGTCCCGTGCGCGCCGAATACCTGGTCTTTCAGCAGGCCGAGCTGATCGCGCACTTGCGCGGCCTGTTCGAATTCCAGATTCTTCGCGTGGTCGTGCATCAGCTTTTCCAGCCGCTTGATTTCGCGGCTGACTTGTTTTTCGCTCATCGCTTCAAACTTCGCGTGCTCCTGCGAGACCTGCAGTACTGCGCGCGCTTCTTCCTGGCTCTGCGGACTGTAGACGCCGTCGATCAGGTCGCGGATATGCTTCTTGATGCCGACCGGCGTGATGTTGTTGGCAAGATTGAAGGCGACCTGTTTTTCGCGCCGGCGATTGGTTTCGTCGATCGCACGCCGCATCGAATCGGTCACCTTGTCGCCGTACAGGATCGCCATGCCGTTGAGGTTGCGGGCCGCGCGGCCAATGGTCTGGATCAGGCTGCGCTCGGAGCGCAGGAAACCTTCCTTGTCGGCGTCCAGGATCGCCACCAAGGACACTTCCGGAATATCCAGGCCTTCGCGCAGCAGGTTGATGCCGACCAGCACGTCGAAGGTGCCCAGGCGCAGGTCGCGGATGATTTCGACCCGCTCGACGGTGTCGATGTCGCTGTGCAGATAGCGCACCTTGAAGCCGTTGTCGCTCAGGTAGTCGGTCAGTTGCTCCGACATGCGCTTGGTCAGCGTGGTCACCAGCACCCGTTCGTTTTTCTTGACGCGCTCGCTGATTTCGCTGGCCAGATCATCGACCTGGGTGCTGGCCGGGCGCACCAGAATGACCGGATCGGTCAGGCCGGTCGGGCGCACCACTTGCTCGACCACCTGGTCGGCGTGGGTATTCTCGTAATCGGCCGGCGTGGCCGAGACGAACACGGTCTGGCGCATCTTCGATTCGAATTCGTCGAAGCGCAGCGGCCGGTTGTCCAGCGCCGACGGCAGCCGGAAGCCGTAGTCGACCAGATTGGACTTGCGCGAGCGATCGCCGCTGTACATGCCGTTGAACTGGCCGATCAGCACGTGCGATTCGTCCAGGAACATCAGTGCGTCCGCTGGCAGGTAATCGACCAGCGTCGGCGGCGGCTCGCCGGGCTGCGCGCCGCTCAGATGGCGCGAATAGTTCTCGATTCCCTTGGTGAAGCCGATTTCGGCCATCATTTCCAGGTCGAAGCGGGTGCGCTGCTCGATGCGCTGCTCTTCGATCAGCTTGTTTTCCTGGCGGAAAAAAGTCAGCCGCTCGCGCAATTCGTCCTTGATGGTTTCGACCGCGCGCAACACGGTGGCGCGCGGCGTCACGTAATGCGAGCCCGGATAGATGGTGAAGCGCGGGATTTTCTGGCGCACCCGGCCGGTCAGCGGATCGAACAGTTGCAGGCTCTCGATTTCGTCGTCGAACATCTCGATCCGGATCGCCAGTTCCGCATGTTCGGCCGGAAACACGTCGATGGTGTCGCCGCGCACCCGGAAGGTGGCGCGCCCGAAATCGACCTCGTTGCGGGTGTACTGCATCTGGATCAGGCGCGCGATCACGTCGCGCTGGCTGACCTTGTCCCTGGCGCGCAAGGTCAGGATCATTTGATGGTATTCGTTCGGATTGCCGATACCGTAGATCGCCGAGACGGTGGCGACGATGATCACGTCGCGCCGTTCCATCAGCGATTTGGTGCAGGACAGCCGCATCTGTTCGATGTGTTCATTGATCGACGAATCCTTTTCGATGAACAGGTCGCGCTGCGGCACGTAGGCTTCCGGCTGGTAATAATCGTAATAGCTGACGAAGTATTCGACCGCATTCTGCGGGAAAAACTCGCGGAATTCGCTGTACAGCTGCGCCGCCAGTGTCTTGTTCGGCGCGAACACGATCGCCGGCCGGCCCATCCGGGCGATCACGTTGGCCATCGTGTAAGTCTTGCCCGAGCCGGTCACGCCGAGCAGGGTCTGGAACGACAGGCCGTCCTCGATCCCTTCGACCAGCTTGGCGATCGCCTGCGGCTGATCGCCGGCAGGGGCGAACGGTTGGAACAGGCGATACGGAGAATCCGGAAAAGTGACGATTCTGGATTCGTCAATTTGATTGGAAACTTCGGATAGTTCAGCCATGAATATGCGACCTTTGGTAAAATTGTCGATTGTTATACGGCGCCTGGCGGTTTTTTTTGCCGTGTTCCGCACCATCCAACCCCGCTGCGAGAAATGCTTTCGCTGCCAACTTTTGATGTTATCACGATGAACTCACCACTTCCTGCATCCCTGTTTACCGCCATCGAGATGGCGCCGCGCGACCCGATTCTGGGCGTGACTGACGCCTTTAATGCCGATCAAAACCCGAACAAGGTCAATCTCGGCGTCGGCGTCTATTACGACGACAACGGCAAGGTGCCGCTGCTGGCATGCGTGCGCAAGGCGGAAGCGATCCTGATGGAAAAATTCGCCCCGCGCACCTATTTGCCGATCGACGGCCTGGCCGCCTACGACAAGGCGGTGCAGGAACTGGTATTCGGCGCCGATAGCGCGGTAGTGCAGCAAAAGCGCGCAGTCACCGCGCAAGCAATCGGCGGCACCGGCGCATTGAAGCTGGGCGCCGATTTCCTGAAGCGCTTTTCACCGGAAGCGCAAATCTGGATCAGCGACCCGAGCTGGGAAAACCACCGCGCGCTGTTTGAATCGGCCGGTTTCACCGTCAACAACTATCCGTATTACGACGAAGCAACGCGCGGCGTCAATTTTGCCGGCATGCTGGCTGCGCTGAAATCGATGCCGGCCGGCTCGATCGTGCTGCTGCATGCGTGCTGCCACAATCCGACCGGCGCCGATCTGAACGATGCGCAGTGGGATCAAGTCATCACCGTCGTCGTGCAGCGCGGTTTGGTGCCTTTCCTCGACATGGCGTATCAGGGCTTCGGCGACGGCATTGCAGAAGACGGCCAGGTGGTGCGCCGGTTTGCCGCTGCCGGCGGTCCGTTATTCGTGTCGAACTCGTTCTCAAAATCGTTCTCGCTGTATGGCGAACGGGTCGGCGCCTTGAGCATTGTCGCTGCCACCACAGAGGAAGCAGCACGCGTGCTGTCGCAACTCAAGCGCGTGATCCGCACCAATTACTCGAATCCGCCAATCCACGGCGGCCAGGTGGTCGCCACCGTGCTGGCGACGCCGGAACTGCGTGCGCTGTGGGAAGAAGAACTGGCCGGCATGCGGCTGCGTATCCGCGAAATGCGCCAATTGCTGGTGTCGAAGCTGAAAGAAGCAGCGCCATCCAAAGATTTCGATTTCGTCATCAAGCAGCGCGGCATGTTCTCGTATTCCGGCCTGACCAAGGCGCAAGTCGATCGCCTGCGCGAGGAATTCTCGGTATATGCAGTCGATACCGGCCGCATTTGCGTGGCTGCGCTGAATTCGCGCAACATCGGCCACGTGATCGCGTCGATTGCCAAGGTGTTGTGATTTTTTAGCAATTCGGTAGTTCGTAGGTCGGGTTAGCGCTAGCGTAACCCGACATTCTCGGTTGCACATGTCGGGTTACGCGATGAAGCCGCTAACCCGACCTACAAGACTGTTCATGCGTTGCGGTCAGTTCTGCTGGAAATCCGTCTGTAATACCAATCCCTGAAAACTGCCATATTTTCTGACGCCTCGTCGATAACTTCGGCGATATCGGCGTGTGCTGGCGCCGTGGTCCGGAACCGGTGTCTTGCCGGCAGATCGGCGAAAAAAAACGCTGCGGAAGATCGGCAGCGTTTTTAGGCATCAGGTGAAATTAGTTGCGCACTACTTTCTTGAATTCGTTGGTGCGCGTATCGATTTCAATCATGTCATCCTGGCTGACAAACAATGGCACTGGAACGGTGTGGCGAAGTGCTTCGATTGCATTTTCAATCTTGGCTTCCTTCAATACGTTGCCCGAAGTATTGCCTTTAACTGCTGGTTCCGAGTACACGATTTGGCGAACGATAGTCGTCGGTAGTTCGACGGAAATTGCTTTGCCGTCGTAAAAAACAGCTTCGCATTCCATGCCGTCTTTCAGGTAATGCAGCGCATCGCCCAAGTTCTCGCCTTCAATTTCAAACTGTTCGTAGTCGGAGTCCATGAACACATACAGCGGATCGGCGAAATAAGAATAGGTCACCGCTTTTTTGTCGAGTACAACTACATCGAACTTGTCGTCACCCCTGAAAACGTTTTCCTGAGGGCTATTTGTCAAAAGATTCTTCATCTTCCACTTATAGGTGAAGCCCGTACGGCTCGAGCCGTTGACATCAGAGCGCAAGACGATCATAGGCTTGCTGTCAACCATGATAATGTTGCCAACGCGAATTTCTTTTGCAGGTTTCATAGCGAATATACGTAAAAAGGTGGTTGCATAAAAATCATCTGTGGCCTGCTAGCAAAGAGCACCGCAAGCCCACGTTTGATTGAATTTTATAATGCGTTAAAAATTAGCGGTATATTTTAACACCCATTTTTGAGTATTCCTCATCGAACCGTTTCGGCAAATTTCAGTAGATTGGATGCCAAGTCGCCATGTGCCAATAACTGGCGCTGCCAATCCATGGACATGATGGCAATTTCTTGCATATCGGCTTCAAGCAGCGGCCATATCGCGGCCCAATCGACTGCTGCGTTCGTGATAGTTGTGGCGGCATTCCAGCCTAAGGAGAATTCGCTCAGGCTCTCTGTTTTTGCTGTGTAGCACTGCAAAAATGCGTTCAATTTAACGTGATGCAAGTCTTTGTCTTGTGGGTAGATATGCCAGATAAAAGGCTTGCCCGCCCACTGTGCGCGGACGAAGGAATCTTCTCCCCGAACAAAATTGAGATCGCATGCCCATAACAGTTTGTCGTAATCAGGCTGGGGAACAAAAGGCAGCACACGCACGGTCAATGCATCGCGGGTCGCGCTTGCCCCCGCCTTCGCAGCTTGCCCAAGGAAGGCCTGCACTGGATCGACAGCAACACCTTCCGGCACCAGGCAGACAATCGCCGTGTCGCCACTTTGCCATGCATCAAATACTGCCGAAACCGGTGCCTGCGGATAGCAAAACAAGGAGACCTTCAGGAATGCCATCTCTGCTGGCGTGACGCCAAATTGACCGAGAAAAGCTGCCATTGCAGCTTGATCCTGTTGAAATGTCTGACGCTGTTGCTGCAATCCGGATTCGAGCAGCAGACCGCCGGTTTTGCTGGTAAAGCCGGGAAAGAAGAAATACTTTGTCAAAGACAGCGATCGATGCGGCGACGATAATGTATGGCAACCCTCTACCCAGGCTTCCGCGCTAAGACCTTCCAGATTCAGCCACACCGGATGCGGTGTACGTTCTGCCATCGCCACGATATACGCCGGCGGTATGTCACAGGCAAAAAACTCAATCACGATATCGGCCACGTCACTGGCCGCAAACACGCGGTCTTGGTCGCGCCAATGGCGCACCGTCACGGTGCCGATCTGCTGTTCCTCGCGGTCGATGGCGACTTCCGGACAGATCCGCTGAAAACTGCGCAAATCGTCCACCCACAAGGTGACGGCGATGCGATGTTCCTGCTCCAGTTGCCGTGCCAAACGCCAGCAAATCCCAATGTCGCCATAGTTATCAACGACTTTGCAAAACAATGCCAGCGATGTTGTTTGGTGCTGTTTCGGATGCATTTTTTGGTGCTTCAAGATTCAAATTTCAACAGTGTGACCTATTGCCCGGCGCCTTTGGATTCGACAGTGTAATGTAATAATGCCGTCCGCCGCATGGCGCTGACCAAGCCGGAACAGGTTGCCATCGCCATCAGCGAAAGTGCGCAGATATTACCTTCCGGCGATGACTTGACAACCAGCCCGGCCGCCAGTCAGACGGATGCATGATGGCTGGCTAGCCCCGCCATTTCTTGCGTGCCTTGGTCAGTTCATGTTTGGCCGCGTGCGCGCTCGAAGGCCTCCCTTGTCTGATCCTCGTCGCGCTCGCCGAAAGCGTAATTCGCTTCCAGCCACATCACGTTGATGATGCCGAACGCAAGCGCCAGGCCGATTCCCAAAATCCAGTTGAAATACCACATGTTGCTCTCCTAGTAAGCGCTGTGTTGGTTGTCGTGGATGTGCTTCTCATCGATCTTGCCGCGCAGCACGCGATAGACCCAGCCCGTATACACGATGATAATCGGCAGAAAGATCACCACCACCCAGAACATCACGCCCAGGCTCTTGTGGCTGGCCACCGCGTCCCAGGCGGTCAGGCTGCTGTTCGGCGCCAGCGAGGACGGCATCACGAACGGGAACATCGAGGCACCGGCAGTCAGGATCACCATCGCCACCGACAGGCCGCTGCTGAGGAAGGCTGGCAGCGCGCGCTTGGCCGCGCTGAAAAACAGACACATCACTGCGCCGGTGATGCCCAGCGACGGCAAGGCCCACAGCGCAGGCCAGCGCGCGTAGTTGTCCATCCATGCGCCGCGCACCAGTTCCACCGTCTTGGCGACCGGCATGAAGGAGGTATTCACGTCCGGCATGGTCAGGATGCGGTAGCCGTCGATGCCGGTGGCGACCCAGACCCCGGCCAGCGCGAAAGCGGCAACCGTGATCAGCGACGCGATGGCAGCGGCCTTGCGGGCCCGCTGTGCGACTGCGCCAGCGGTCTTGACCTGCAGGAAAGCCGCGCCATGCATCATCAACATCGCCACGCTCAGCACCCCGGCCAGCAGCCCGAACGGGCTGAGCAGGCCGAAGAAGCCGCCGAGGTATTCCAGCCGCATGCTGTCGTCGTAATGGAAGGGCACGCCCAGCAGCAGGTTGCCGAACGCGACGCCGAAGATCAGCGGCGGCACCAGGCCGCCGGCAAACAGGCCCCAGTCCCAGGCATTGCGCCAGCGCGGGTCCGCCACCTTGCCGCGGTAATCGAAGCCGACCGGGCGCAGGAACAGCGAAAACAGCAGCAGCATCAGCGCGATGTAGAAGCCCGAAAACGCCGCCGCATACACCAGCGGCCAGGCCGCAAACAGCGCGCCGCCGGCGGTGATGAACCAGGTCTGGTTGCCTTCCCAGGTCGGGCCGATCGCATTGATGACGACACGGCGCTCGGTATCGTTGCGGCCGACGAAGGGCAGCAGCATGCCGACCCCGAAATCGAAGCCGTCGGTCAGCGCGAAGCCGATCAGCAGCACGCCGACGAAGCCCCACCAGATCACTTTCAAGGTTTCATAATCGAACATGGCGGTTCCTCAGGCGGCGGATGATGGTTGCGGCTGCGATATCACCGGCTGTTCCCAGTGGTAGTTGCCGGTATGCAGGCTGCTCGGCCCCAGCTTGACGTACTTGATCATCAGGAACATTTCTATGATCAGCAGCAAGGTATAGAAGCCGATGAAGCCGGCCAGGCTGAAATACAGGCTGGACGGTTGCAGCGTCGAGGCCGACAGGTGGGTCGGCAGGATGCCTGCGATGGTCCACGGCTGACGGCCGTATTCGGCGACGATCCAGCCCAGTTCGGCGGCAACCCACGGCAGCGGGATGCTGAACACGGCCAGTTTCAGCAGCCAGCGCTGGTTCGCCAGTCGCTTGCGTATCAGGAAGTAGAACGACATCGAGAAAGTGAACAGGAACAGCAGCCCCAGCCCGACCATGATGCGGAACGACCAGAACAGCGGCGCCACCTTCGGGATCGTATCGTCGACCGCCATGCTGATCTGCTGCGGCGTCGCATCGATCACGTTCGGCGTGTATTTTTTCAGCAGCAGACCGTAGCCGAGGTCGGCCTTGACCCGGTTGAAGTCATCCTGCGCCTGCGCCGATTTATCGCCCGACTTCAGTCGGGTCAACGCGGCGTAAGCAAGCATGCCGTTGCGTATCCGCACTTCGTGCTGCTTTTTCAGGTCCTTGATGCCGGTCACCTGTTTGTCGGTGGAGCGGGTGGCGATCAGTCCCAGCGCATACGGGACCTTGATCGCATAATCGGTGCGCTCAAGCTTGTCGTTCGGCAAGCCGACGATCGTGATGCCGGCAGGAGCCGGATGGGTGTCCCACTCGGCCTCGATGGCGGCCAGCTTCACCTTGTTGACCTCGCCGGCGGTATACCCGGATTCATCGCCCAGCACGATCACCGACAGCGACGAGGCCAGCCCGAAGCCGGCGGCAATCGCAAACGAGCGCAGCGCGAACGCGGTATCGCGCGCCTTCAGCAGGTAAAAGGACGAGATGCCGAGCACGAACATTGCGGCGGTCACATAACCGGCCGCCACTGTATGCACAAACTTCACCTGCGCCACCGGATTCAGGAACACTTCCGTCAGGCTGACCAGTTCCATGCGCATGGTCTCGAAATTGAATTCGGCGCCGACCGGATTGTTCATCCAACCGTTGGCGATCAGAATCCACAGCGCCGACAGGCTCGATCCCAGCGCCACCAGGAAAGTCACGCCCAGATGCTGCACCTTGGACAAGCGGGTCCAGCCGAAGAACATCAGCCCGACGAAGGTCGACTCCAGGAAGAAAGCCATCATGCCCTCGATCGCCAGCGGGGTGCCGAAGATGTCGCCCACATAGTGCGAGTAATACGACCAGTTGGTGCCAAACTGGAACTCCAGCGTGATGCCGGTGGTCACTCCCATCGCGAAGTTGATGGCGAACAGCTTGCCCCAGAATTGGGTCATGTCGCGATAAATCTCGCGTCCTGTCATCACATAGACCGACTCCATGATCACCAGTATCCACGCCAGACCGAGCGTGAGCGGGACGAACAGAAAGTGATACATCGCGGTGGCAGCGAACTGCAGCCGCGACAGGTTGACGACTTCTTCAATCGGAGCCATGTTTTTTCTCAGCGTGGGATGGTGGAGGGGAAGTACTTGCGAAATCCGGAGTAAGGGCTGTATCGGACAGGAAGTGTTGCTCGATTTGTGGGGCCGGCACCAACATGTGCTTGGCTTGCGGATCTGAAAAGAACGCATGCCACAATGCAAATAAAAGCACCAGCTTGAGCAGCAGGGCCAGCGTGATTTCGACTGCCAGCGGCACGCGGGTCAGGCGCGGCCAGCGCGATACGATGGATCGGGTCATCGGCCTAGGCCTTATCGCTGGCGTCATCCGGCAGCGCGGCCTTGCCGTCGCTGCCGCCGAAACGGAACTTGTCGCGCACGTCGAGCAGTTTTTTCACTTTCGAGCCCATCTTCATCAGCGACGCCAGGGTTTCAGGCGACAACCTTTGCACATCGTCAAACCACGAAGTCGACAGCTCGATCAGGTCATACATCTCGCGCATCCGCTGCTGCGCAATCTTGTCGTTCTCGCTGGTCGGATTTTCCAGCAGCGCATCGCGCAGCATCGACAGCGTCGGCTCGATCTCGCGCCGGCGGCGCTCTTCCAGCAAGGCCTTGAAGATGTCCCAGATATCCTTCGGCGGCTCGAAATACTCGCGCCGGTCGCCCGGCTGGTGCAGCAGCTTCACCAGCCGCCACGATTGCAACTCTTTCAGCCCCATGCTGACGTTGGAGCGCGAAAACGACAGGTATTCGGCAATCTGGTCCGCATTCAGCGGCTTGCCTTGTACATATAGCAATGCATATATCTGACCGACGGTCCGGTTGATGCCCCAGCGACTGCCCATTTCGCCGAAATGGAGGATGAAGCGCTGGCTGAGCGGGCTGAGTGCGTCCATGATTTTTTCGCTTTTCTTGATCTGGATTATTGAATTTTCAGTAATTGCAGGAATTATAGGACGTCCATGAAATTTTTGCTGGCGGCGCGAAGTTTGTCCGCTCAAGGAGTTTTGTCAATTTCGGCGATCACCGCTTCCAGCAAGCGCTTCACGTCTGCGCGCAGGATGGCCGCGCCGAGCAGCGACGGCACGAAAAAATCCGGTTCCACCATCCCGGAATAGCCGATGCGTGTGCCGCTCGCGCCATCGTGCGTGGACGGCGCAAGTTCCCAGCGCATGACATAGCGCTTCATGTCGCCCGCGACCAGCTTGATGTCGAGCGCGGAAAGTGGGTGTTCGGTCACACGCACCAGCAGATGCACCGTGCGCGTCATGATGAAAAAGCCGACGCGGCCTTTTTGCTCGATCAGCGCTTCCGCACCGTTGCGCTCAATCAGTTTCGATGACAGCAGATGCGGTACAAACGCATGCAGCCGGTCGTAATCGGTCAGCACGTCCCACGCCTTTTGTTGCGAATTGTGCGCAAAGCCGCTGGCGTCTATCTCGAAGAAGGATTGCTGATCCTGCTGCATGCGCCTGACCGTGACCGCAACGTTTTCGCCATCCTCTTGTGTATGGGAAGAAGCAGGCGGCTGGCTCATGAGTAGCAGAAGAAGAGGTAGCAGAAGTTTCATCGCGCGCCCTGGATCGGCTGGTTCGGAGCGCAAGCTGTCGATGAGCGCTCAGGGCACGACTTCCAGTACCCCTTCCATTCCCTGTTCCCGGTGGCTCTTGAAAAACAGCAGCTTGTTGCGGCAGTAGTAGGTGTAGCTTCCGGCGGCGGTGGGGGTGAAGCTGACCCTGCTGACCTCGGTGCCCAGCACCTGGTCCAGCACGATTCCCGCCTCGGGCGCCTTGATCACCAGGGTATGCGGCACGATGCCGGGCTCCCGGCTGAGCGAGAGTTCGACTGGCAGATTGGCCTTGACCACCAACCGACTGGGCCTGAAAAAATAGTCCCCGCCGACGATGGTCGCGCGCTGGACGCCGTCAGCGTCGACCCGCGCCACGACCGAGTCCTGTTCTTGCTGCACGTCGGCCCATGCGGGAGCGGCCGGCAGTCCGTACAGGAAGCCGACAAAAACCGGCAGCAGGTTTCTCATGGTTATTTCCTAAAAAAGAAACACCTTTAGCAAAGCCGGCCGCGCAAAGCGGCGGATCGCGAAATATCTAGCAGGAATACAGCGCATAGTGACCCAAATCAGAGCGCGGCCATCTGTGCTAAGTCAATTCCAGTTCAATCTTCAATGTCAGTGGAGTATTTTTTGTTACGCAATGAAATCATGCGTAAGGAGCTTTATTTTTAATAAAATATAGGGGGTATATTTTTTAAATCAAGATTCTTCAGGCTGCCGGACGGCGCCGGGAACAGCGATCACGAGGTCGGATTCCGGATAGGCGACGCAGGGCAGAATCAAGCCGTCCGCCTTTTCTTCCGGGCTCAGTCCCGGCCACGCGATGCGGTAACTGATGCGCCCGCTGCGCAGACTGCAGATGCAGGTACGGCAGGTGCCGTTTCTGCAGGAACTGGGTAAGCGAACGCCTGCCAGTTGCGCCGATGCCAGCAACGAGTGGCCGTCAGGAACATCGAATGTCCAGCCTTGCGGCGCAATCAGGGCAGAAAAAAACGTGCTCATGTTTCAAACCATAAATTTATAAAATTTAAACGCTTTACAAGTGTATCCGCGGTAGAGATATCCCGGGCAAAATGCCGGTCACCGACAGTATGATCATGATCAACATTACGATGAAGAGCACGTTCACGATTAACCCAATCGGTGACGGCAACGGCAACATCCCAATCAGCCACCATATCAATCCGAAGACAATCAGATACACAATCAAGTTAATTATCAAGTCCATTTTGTTCCCCTCAGCGCTGTTAAAAAATTGTTATGCCAAGTTGCTTGTTGCAGATTGCAGTTTCCTTTCCTACTCCTGAATGGCACTGATATCAGCAGGAAGCCCGGATGCGCCGGGCGTCAAGTCGACGATGATCAATACCGTACCTGCGCAAATAAAAATAATTATCGAGATTGCAATGATTGCGCGCAAGGTGGAAAAATTTGTGGTGGATGACATCGCGAATTCCTGTAATGGTTGGACTCTCTCAAACACACCGTCAACTGCTGCAGCGGAAAACAGGTTCTGATCCCTGCTCACTGTAAAGATTGTCTACTGGCTCTCCCATCAGTTCCATGCGATAGCGCAGATGCCAGTCACATTATTTTTCTCTGGATCAATTAACCGACCTCCGGCAAAGGCGGAGTTGAGTTAAGTAAGAATGAGGACCAAAATAATAATCAATACTATAGTTCCGAGGCCTATATACATTTGAATCTCCTTTATGCCTGCGCTTATAAATGAAGCGAAGCGGTTACGGGTTCCAAGTTGTGTGCAGCAGGGACTTCTGAACCTGTATTACGGTCTGCGCTTGCAAGCGCAAACACATCAGAATATTTTTGGCAGCTCTTGGTTTGCTGGCGCCACTTTTGCGGCTTCTAACAAGAGGTGACGCCGATTAACCGATACTCTGTTCAGATCGAGCGCACTTTAGCTTTGATTATTTCTTCCACATCGCCCACTGATTGCTGCACTTTTCCAGTTATCTGTTTCCCCAGTCCTTTGATCTGCTGCTCTTTACTGCCAATCAATTTTCCGGTTTCTTCCTGCACTTTGCCGACGATTTCTTTTGCGGTGCCTTTAATCTGATCTTTATTCATGGGTTTTCTCCTGTTAAAGACCTCACGATGCGCCTGTAAGCAGATCGAGTCTGTTCGGTTCCGAACATAGGAAAACGGAAGTCGCTAGAAAAAATCAGTTCAATCGCGGCCGCTGATTGTGATGCTGCACGGCTGCGAACAAACGGCGGAGCAATTCTCGCAAGGCGCGCACATTTGGCCGGGCCTGATGCCAGCAAGATGATGCTGGAGTTTTTTGCGCGCCATCGGCGCATCAATACGCCGCTACGCCGCGCTGCGGGGCGGCCCGACCGGTAGCCGCCCGCGCGCGCATCTGGAGTTGCGCGCGGTGCGCCCCGATGCCGCTTATTCCTGCGCCACCTGCAGCACCAGCTTCCCGAAGTTTTTCCCTTCAAACAGCATCAGCAGCGCTTCCGGAAATTTTTCCAGGCCGAAGACGATGTCTTCGCGGCTCTTGAAGCTGCCTTCCTGTATCCATTTGGCGATTTCTGCAGCGCCGATCTGATACCGGTCGGCGTAGTCGAACACCACGATGCCTTCCATCCGGGCCCGATTCACCAGCAGCGACAGGTAGTTGGCCGGGCCTTTGACTGGCGTGGTGTTGTTGTATTGCGAGATCGCGCCGCAGATGACGATGCGCGCTTTCAGGTTGATCTGGGTCAGGACGGTGTCGAGGATGTCGCCGCCGACATTGTCGAAATAGACATCGATGCCGTTCGGGCAATGCTGTTTCAGGCCGTCTTTGACTGACGCATTCTTGTAATCGATGCAGGCATCGAAACCGAGCTCATTGACCACAAAATCGCATTTCTCGCGGCCGCCGGCGATCCCTACCACGCGGCAGCCCTTGTGCTTGGCGACCTGGCCGACGGTCTGGCCGACTGCGCCGGCGGCGCCGGAAACCACCACGGTTTCGCCGGCTTTCGGCTGGCCCACTTCGAGCAGCCCGAAGTAGGCGGTCATGCCGGGCATGCCGAGCGCGTTCAGGTACTTCGGCAGCGGCGCAATAGCCGGATCGACCTTGTAGAAGCCGGCAGCCTTGTCGTCGGCCGCACCGACCCAGATGCTTTGCACCCCGAGGCTGCCGCAGACGGTGTCGCCTACTGTGTATTGCGGCGATTTGGAAGCGATCACGCGGCCGATGCCGATCGCGCGCATCACTTCGCCGATCGCGACCGGGCGGATGTAGGATTTTCCCTCGTTCATCCAGCCGCGCATCGCCGGGTCGAGCGACAGGTAGAGCGTCCTGATCACGATTTCGCCATCGGCGATGTCGGGCACCGATTCGATGGTGACATGCCAGTCACTGGGCTTGGGCATGCCGACCGGGCGGGCCGCAAGGCGGTATTGCTGGTTCTGCAAGGCGAGGGTGCTCATGTTCAGTCTCCTGTGGTCAAAATGGTGATTTACTATAGCGTAAATTGAAACGGTCGTTCTATTTTTAAAATACGCAAAAACTCAGGAACTAATCAGACGTTAGACGGACCAATGGGAGTGCAATTGCACGTTAGCACTATTTATTACGGGCAGCACTCTTGCGTTGTTTGCGTGAGTCGAATTTTTCGCATCACAGTATTAGCGTAATGTAACGTATCTATGCCCGAGTCACTCGCCATAATTCCCCGGTGTCTTGGATTGCATAAACAATCCAGGATATTTGCCAACCGCCCAGTGTCCCTGAAGGAAATGACATGCTTCGTTCCGAATCGCTTTTTGGTAAGCGCAATCCCATCACACCCGCCACACCTGCCGGCAGCAGCGCGTTGAATACGCCGCTTGGTGCTGCCAGTGGCATTACGTCTGCCGGCAGCCAGAATATCCCGAAGGCGCCTAACGCTGTCAGTGCGGCCGCCGCAAATACCTCAAACGCCAGTACCAATGAGGTTGGCAGCAAGCTGATAGTCGGCCCGAACATCAAGCTCAAAGGGGTGGAGATCACTGACTGCGACACCCTGGTAGTCGAGGGTCGGGTCGAGGCGACGATGGATTCACGCGTGATCCAGATTGCCGAAAACGGCGCTTTCAAGGGTTCGGCGGATATCGACATTGCCGAAATCCGGGGCGAATTCAATGGCGACCTGACCGCGCGCGTCAAACTGGTGATCTATGCCACCGGCAAGGTCACCGGCAAGATCCGTTACGGCAAGATCGTAATCGAAGAGGGCGGGCAGTTGATTGGTGACGTGCAGGTCGGCGGCGCGTCGGCTGCATCGGCCAGCTCCGCGGTCAAGGACACGGCTGCCACGGTAGTGTAAGCAATCCGCTTAGGCGGGCTCGGAACATCGCGCACCCTGGAATCAGGCTGCGCGATTTTTTATGGTGATTTCAAACCGGACGCTACAATTTGCAGGTTCTCGCGTTCAGGATTGATGCGGAAAGGAATTACCTGTGTGAATGGCATTGAGGAGCATGCGACAATAGGCGCCGCGATTTCGCCCGTAGCTTCTGCCCGTAACCACATTGCCATCATGCATCCCGAATATATCCTGACCCTGTCTTGTCCCGATCAGCGCGGGATTGTCCATAGCGTTTCCGGTGTTCTGGCCGAGCACGGCTGCAACATCATCGATTCCGCGCAATTCGGCGACGCCCAGTCGCAACTGTTTTTCATGCGGGTGCATTTCGCCGCCGAAGATGCCGGCGTCACCGATGCCGCGCTGCGCGCCGGCTTTGCGGCGCTCTCGGCAAGCAAGCAGATGGATCTGCAATTGTTCGATGCCCGTCAGAAACCGCGCATGATGCTGATGGTCTCGAAGATCGGCCATTGCCTCAACGACTTGCTGTTCCGTTACAAGAGCGGCCTGCTGCCGGTCGAAATCCCGGCCATCGTGTCCAATCACATGGATTTCTACCAACTCGCCGCCAGCTACAACATCCCGTTCCATCATCTGCCGCTGGCGCCGGGCGCGTCCGACCACGCCAGGCAGGCGCAAGAAGCGCGCGTGCTGGACATCATGCAAACCCAGCAGATCGACCTGGTGGTGCTGGCGCGCTACATGCAGATATTGTCGCCGGCCTTGTGCGAAGCGCTCAAGGGGCGTGCGATCAACATCCATCATTCCTTCCTGCCCAGCTTCAAGGGCGCCAAGCCGTATTACCAGGCGCATGAGCGCGGTGTGAAACTGATCGGCGCCACCGCCCATTTCGTCACCGGCGATCTCGACGAAGGCCCGATCATCGAACAGGACGTGGCGCGGGTCGACCATGCGATGGAGGCCGGCACGCTGACCGCGGTCGGGCGCGACGTCGAATCGGTGGTGCTGGCGCGTGCGGTCAAGTGGTTCGCCGAGCACCGCATCTTGCTCAATGGCCACAAGACGGTAGTCTTCAAATAATTTCGCAGGGTGCGCCATAGGCATCCTGCATCCAGCCTCCCATTTTTTAAGCGACGCAATGGCTCTTAAAGCAACCATTTACAAGGCCGATCTGCAAATTGCAGATATGGACCGCCATTTTTACCAGACGCAGATCCTGACCATCGCCCGTCATCCGTCCGAAACCGACGAGCGCATGATGGTGCGGGTACTGGCCTTTGCCCGTCATGCACACGCGGCGCTGACCTTCACCAAGGGCTTGTTCGTCACCGATGAGCCGGATTTATGGCAAAAAGACCTGACCGGCTCTATCGAGCTCTGGATTGAGGTCGGCCAACCGGACGACAAACGCCTGCTCAAAGCCTGCGGCCGTGCCGGACAGGTGGTGGTCTACAGCTACGCCAGCAACAGCAGCATCTGGTGGAACCAGATCGGCAGCCGGCTGGAGCGCGCCAAGAACCTGACCGTGTTCAACCTGCCGACAGCCACCAGCCAGGCATTGCAAAAGCTGGCGCAGCGCAACATGCAGCTGCAATGCACGATTCAGGATGGGCAGATCTGGATGACGGGCGGGGATGAGACGGTGCAGATCGATCTGGAGACTTTCAAGGCGCCAGCCGATGCTCCCCGTTAAAACATGTTTTTAATGGGGTATATGCTAAAACTATGCAGTTACCGCATGCATTAATTGGGAGAAATAATATACATACGATGGTATATCGCTCTGCTTAGAACCGGTTCGAAGCCGCCGGTGGCCGCGCTTCACAAGCCGGAGAGCAGGCCGCTGGCCATGAATCCGGCCGATAACATCAGGCCGGTTCGATTGCTCAGCCGGCGACTTTCGACCTGCCTGAAGAATAATGCGCCTGCAGCAATGCTCAAGGCCAGCGCCAATACCATGCCGAACAGGTTGATCAGCGCTTGCTGCGGGAAAAAGTGGAAAAATGCCGCATTGACCAGCAGGCACAGCGGGAAATGCACCAGGAATATCGAGTACGAAATCCGTCCCAGATACGTCAGGAATCGGGGCGCCGCCCAGCGTTCCAGCACCCCGTATTGCCGGCCTAGCCCGAGCAGCAGCATCACACCGCCGGCAAGTGCAATTCTGGAGCGGAATTCGAGCAGCAAGGCAGCCAGCACCAGCAGCGTCAGCAATGCCAGCCAGGCATTCCCATGACGCCGATTCGAACCCTGATACGCTAAAATTCCCAGTCCGTAGGCGCCGAAGAAATACAGCGCGGTGTCGTCCCAGGCGTCGTTCCGGTTGAAGATGAACAGCGAGGCTAGCGTCAAGACTGCCACCAATATCGGGCCGGCGGCTTGCAGGCGCGGATAGTTGCAGACAATGCGGCGCGATAGCCAGAGCAAGAGCATAGCCACCGCAAATAGCTGAAAATCGATCGCCACATACCAGACCCCGGCCGACAGCGCCTCCTGGTCCAGCAGACCCTGCAGCAAAAATACATGCGCGACCAGTTGCCCTATATTCGGTTCAGCCGGGATTGAATCGTGGATCATCCAGCCGCCCGCCAGCGCCGCGCTGACTATGGCCAGCGTCAGCGCAGCCAGATACGGCAGCACCAGCCGGAGATAGCGTTGCTTCAGCGCCGTAATCGGGGCGCTGGCCAGCACCATTCCGGTCGGTGCGAATTTTCCGGCCAGCAAAAAACCGGCGGTCACGAAAAAAATCTGCACCGCAATTCTGCCGTCGTTGTACAGGCCATTGATCAGGCCGGGCATCAGCGGATAGGCGATATCCGACATTGGGCCGTAAAAAGCCAGGTGATGCGACACGATCAGCAAACAGGCCAATCCCTTGAGCGCATCGACCCAGGGCATTCTGGAAACAGGGTTCTGCATTGGAGTGAGATTATCCTAATTTCCTCAGTTAGCCCGTTGCCAGGAGTGGCGGCGGCGTCGCTCTGGCGGGATTTGGAGCGCTTGCGGCAATAATTTTATCGACGATATAGTGCGCCAGCGCCTTCCATCGCTGCACAGACGGCAACTGAGGCG
>JAUYNR010000097.1 GCA_030698225.1 Oxalobacteraceae bacterium
TCTGGAACAGCGCGTCGGCACCGAATTTATCGATAGGCAAATATCCCAGCTCGTCAATGAGTAAAATTCTTGGTTTCAGGTAGCGACTCATTTCGCGCTTGAGGTTGCCAGTGGTGTGTGCGGCGGCCAGCGTATTGATGAAGCGCACGCGCTTGGCCTGCTCCGGGGAATAGCGCCGATGGCCGCCAAACGGTTTAGCAGGTGCATCTAGCAGCCCGTGCCGTTGGTAATAGCGGATTGTCTCGATGTTCACCCCTGCAGCTTCTACCAGCTTGCTTATGGTCAGCTCTGCGACCATCAAATTCTCCTTGATTCCGTACTTAAGTACGGGATTTAGAGTAACACTTAGGCAAACAGCTTCAAGGAAATAGGCATGACACCACTAACAGGGAAAAGCTCGCTGATCGCGGGTGGACTAGCCGCTATCGGCGCGTCGGTGTGCTGTGTCGGGCCGCTCGTGCTGCCGGCACTTGGTATCGGCGGCAATGGGTAGGCAGTCTGACGGCGATGGAGCCGTATCGGCCCATCTTCCGAGCACGATCAAGCGGCAACGCCTCACGTTTTGGATCGTTGCCGTCCTGCTGCTCGGCTTGCTGGCCCTTCCGTCGCTGGCCCCGCTGTTACTGAAATGAGTTTTCCATGCTCAAATTGCTGATTGCCGCCCTCGTCGCCTTGCCTCTTGCGGCGCTGGCCGCTGCCCCGAAAACCGTCACGCTCGATGTGAAGAACATGACGTGCGAACTCTGCCCCATCACGGTCAAGAAATCACTGGAGAAGGTGTCAGGTGTGAGTGGAGTCAAGGTCGATTTCGACAAGAAGACGGCCATCGTGACCTATGACCCTGATAAGGCACAGCCCGAGAGGCTAACCAAGACCACGAACGCGGGCTATCCCTCCACGGTGCAGAAGTGATCCCGCGATGAGTGACATTGTTCTTGAATCCGTGCTGACCTGCCCGCATTGCGGTCTCGCCAAGCAGGAAACCATGCCCACGGACGCCTGCCAGCTCTACTACGAGTGCAGCAACTGCAAGACGCTGCTACGTCCCAATCCAGGCGATTGCTGCGTGTTCTGCTCCTTCGGCTCAGTGAAGTGCCCGCCGATTCAGCAACAGCGCACCTGCTGCGGATAGCTGACCGGCCTTAGCGTGCTTTATTTTCCGAATTCTGAGACCACCCGTCGAAGCTCTTGTCGGCAAAGGGCAGGCACACCGCCGCGATGCGTACCATGCATCGTACTGCTCGGGCTGCATGACGTTCCGCCTCCGTCTTACAACTGGTTCGAGCATGACGTCGACGTTCACCGGGCCGGCTCGGCGATGCCGTGCTTCTTCATCTTCTCCCACAGGTTCTTACGGCTGATGCCAAGCGCATCGGCGGTGTCACTGATGCGCCAGCCGTAGAGCGCGAGCGCCCGCCCGATGTAGTGCTTCTCGCAGTCGCCCAGATGCACGCCCAGGGGTTCGCCGGCAAGCGCCACGCCGAGGGCGGGCTGTGGCGTGTCGCCGAGCAGCGCTTCGGGGCCGAGCTGGGGCCGATCGCTGAGGATGCAGGCACGTTCGATGCAGTGCTTCAACTCGCGGATGTTGCCGGGCCAGAGGTGGGCCAGCATGGCCCGCTCGGCCGCAGCATTCAGGCTGAAGGGCATGCCGCCCCGCTTGGCGGACTGTTCCGCCAGAAACCGCCGCGCCAGCCACAGGATGTCGTCGCGCCGGTCGCGCAAGGGCGGAATCCGCAGATGGATGACGTTGATCCGATAGTAGAGGTCCTCGCGGAAACGGCCGGTTTCGATCAGTTGACGCAGGTCTTCGTGGGTGGCGCACACCAGCCTGACATCGACCTCGAGCGAGGCTTCCGCGCCAATGCGGGTGATGGTGCGCTCCTGGATCGCGCGCAGCAGCTTGACCTGCATCGCCGGCGGCATGTCTCCTACCTCGTCGAGGAACAGGGTGCCGCCGTCGGCCTGTTCGAAATAGCCGCGACGTTCCTTGCTCGCCCCGGTGAACGCTCCCTTTTCGAAACCGAACAATTCGGCCTCCAGCAGTGTTTCCGGAATCGCACCGCAGTTGACCGCCACGAACGGTCTGGCCTGGCCATTTTCGCCCAAGATATGCAGACGCCGCGCCACCAGCTCCTTGCCCACGCCGGACTCGCCGGTGATGAGTACCGTGCCGTCGGCCGCCGCCAGTCGGCCCAGCATCTGCTCCACGGTCCGCATCGCAGCGGACAGTCCGAGCGTCCCCTCGCTCTGGCCGGCCGGCTCCACGGGAATGCCGAGGGCGCGGATGCGCTGCACCAATGCATCAATGTCGAGCGGTTTGGCCACATAGTCGGCGGCGCCGAGCTTGAGCAGACGCACCGCTTGGCCGATGGTGCCGTAGCCGGTCATGAAGAGGAATGGCGGAACCTCGGTGCGTACCTGGCGCAGGCCGACGAACAGGTCTTCGCCGCTGAGGTCGGGCAGGTGGATGTCGCTCACGACGATGCTGTAGCGCCGCCGCTGTAGCGCGAGCAGGGCATCCTTGCCGCGCTGGTGCCAGTCGCATTTCAGCCCTTCCATCTCGAAGCGCTCGCTCAGCGCCTCGCCCATCAGTTCGTCGTCCTCAACCAGACAGATGCGTAACGCCCCATTGCTCATGATTGTTCTCCAGTGGGAAGCATAATGAAAAATCGGGTCAGTCCCTCACGGCTTTCGACCGTGATTCGCCCGCGCAGTTGCGAAACAATTTGATAGGTGACCCACAGGCCGAGGCCGGCGCCGTTTTCCGTGCCGCTGGCGAAGGGCTCAAAGAGATGGTTCATCACCTCGTCGGGGATGGCGCAGCCGCCGTTTCTAATGTCGATGACCAGTTTGCCGTCGCCGTCGTGGCGGATGCCGCAGTGGACGGTGCCAGACGGCTCGGAGGCGTGCAGCGCGTTGAGCAGCAGATTCATCAGGATCTGGCGGACTAGGTTGGCCGGCAGCGTCACCGGGCCGGCCAGGTCGCTGTCGATGCGCAGGCTCACCGCGCGCTTGCTGGCTTCCCCGGCCAGCAGAGTGTCGAAGTCCTCGATGTCCTGGGGGCTGAAGTCGCGGCTCTTCACTTTTGCCTCGACCAGTATGGCGCTAACCGTTTCGCGGATCTGTGCGAGGCCGCGCTCGATCATCGCCATGGTCTTCAGGGTGCGCTCGTCGTGGCCGCCGTGGCGCTTGAAGTTGTCCAGGGCGACGAGCATCCCGCCCAACGGGTTGTTGATTTCGTGGGCGATACCGGCGGAAAGCCGGCCGACGGCGGCGAGCCGCTCGGAGCGGATCATCGCCTGTTCCATCTGGTCCTTGTGCTGCAAGGATTGCACCATCACAGCGTAGGCTTCGATCAACTGCCCCAGTTCGTCGCTGTAAGAATAGGCGACCACCTGCGGTGCCTGGGAATCTCCGCGAGCGACTTTGCCGATGCTGCGGGCCAATTGCACAATGGGGATGGTCATGCGCTGCCCCCAGTACCAGTTGATCGGCAGCAGCAGCGCCAGCACCAGCAGGGTAGCGAGCCCTGCGCGCAAGGCTTTGCTGCGGAAACGGGGCAGAAACTTGTCCTTCGAGTGCGCGACCACCACGGTGCCTACCCGCTCCCCATCGTCGCTGATCGGCACGGCCACGTAGATTCGGTGGGCCCCGGAAAATGCCACCTCGACGGCTTCCGGTCCCGGCGTGGAGGCGATCCGTTCAGCGAGTTGGACATATTCCGCGCCGAGTTTGCGTACATCTGTCAGCAAGGGGGCGGAATTCGGTTGTGTGGCAGCGAAGACTCTTTGCTGTTGGTCGAGGACCATGATCATCTCGGGCTGGATCAGGTCATCGGCCGGTTTGCCGTACAGCGGCGCCCGGATGATTTCATAGGCCCGCCATACCTCGTCGTTCAGGACGATGGGAAAGAGATTCTTGGCCAGCGTCCGGGCAAGGCTGGCCGAACTAGACAGCAGATCGTTGCGGAGATCGTCATATGCCTGCACCATCAGGGCAGTTGATATCGCCAAGGCGGACATGACGATGAGGCTGCTTCCCCACAACGGTACCTTGTAGCGAAAGCTAAGATTGAACAAGCGGCTCATGGCTTGCCGAAGGCCCGAATCATCCCATCGACCCGGTCATAGAAACGCGGCTCGCCAGCCACGAAACCGTCGAGGTTGAGGCCACGCAGCAGGCGCCGGCCCTCCTGGTCCTCGCTCATCGACAGCAGCACCTGCCGCATGTCGCGGAACGTCACATCGTCGATTGAAGTGCGCGCGACGAAGGGTGAAAACCCGTAGTCGGGCGAGATGGTGACGATACGGGTAGCGGCAGTTAGCTCGGGCTTGACCTTGGCGAGCGTGTCCCAGACATGGCTGCTCACCGTGCCCCCCTGAGCCAGGCCTGCCGCGACGGCCTCCACCGTCTTGCGGTGCGACCAGGTGAAGAAGGTCTTGCGAAAAAACCGCGACGGGTTCTCGCCCATCCGCCGCAGCTCGAAGCGGGGAGTCAGATAACCTGTGTTGGAATAGGGGTCGGCGTAGGCAAACACCGTATTCTTCAGATCCATGATCGAGGCGGTGTTCCGGTCCTGCGCCGGCACGATCAGATAGGATTGATAGTAAGGGCGCCCGCGGTACAGCGGCACCGCCAGCAATCTGGTCTGGTCTTTGAATCGCACGAAGGGGTAGTCGCATATCAACGCGAAGTCCACCTTCTGCAGGCGCAACAGGTCCATTGTTTCGATGTATCTGTCGCGCCGGATGAATTCGATCCGGCGCTGGAGGCGGCGCTCCAGGTAGCGGCGCCACTCCTCCACCGCTCGATACTGGTCGCCCGGGAAGGTTGCAGTCAGGCTGATGCGCAGGGGAGCAGGCGGTTCGGCTGTGGCGGGCGCCGGGGCAGCCAGCATCGCTCCCATCAAGGCCAAGACGATTGCTATCCGGGGTTTCATGCATGCCCCAGTTGCTGGGCGGTAACGCCCAAGAAGGGGCTTTCCCGATGTCGTTACGCAACGGTAACGATTTACTAGTCTTCCGATTGTTAAACAGGGTTTCATGCATGTCTCCGTTACTAAACGGTAACGCCTAAGAAGAGTTTTTTCGATGTCGTTACGCAACGGTAACGATTCACTAGCCTTTGGTCAATCTGGATCCGGTCCATGTGCGTTCCTCCAGCATCGATCGTCTCATCCGAAAATAATTTCTCCTTCATATTCATCACTTTAGCTTCTCCTGACTGAATCTGGCATGGTTTGTGCCTTGCTTGGTTGCAAAACCATGCTCGCGAAATAGGCATGGCCTTACAGGACTTGCAAACATCATGCCCGGGTTCCTGGTACCGGAACAACGAGCCGCATGAGTAATCGCCGTTTCTGGCGAAAGTAACCGCATTGTTAGCAACCTAGTGTCAATCAAAATGAGGAAAAGTCATGAATAGTCCCGATGACCGTAACAGTCGCCGCCGGTTTCTGCAGTTCTCCGTGGCGGCGCTTGCAAGCGCGGCCGCACCTTCCAGCCTGTGGGCCTTTTCGAAGATCCAGCCGATCGAGGATCCGCTCAAGCATTATCCCTACCGCGACTGGGAAGACCTCTACCGCAAGGAGTGGACCTGGGATTCGGTCGGCGTCATGACGCACTCCAACGGCTGCGTCGGCGGCTGTGCCTGGAATGTGTTCGTGAAGAACGGCATTCCGATGCGCGAGGAGCAGATCAGCAAGTATCCGCAACTGCCCGGCATTCCGGACATGAATCCGCGCGGCTGTCAGAAGGGGGCGGTGTATTGCTCGTGGTCGAAGCAGCCGGACCACATCAAGTGGCCGCTCAAGCGCGTCGGCGAGCGCGGCGAGCGCAAATGGAAGCGCATCTCCTGGGACGACGCGCTCACCGAGATCGCCGACAAAATCATCGACACCACGGTGAAGCGCGGTCCGGGCAACATCTACATGCCCAAGCGTCCGTTTGCGGTCATCACCAACACCGGATACACGCGTATGGCAAAGCTGCTAGGCGCGATCAGTCCGGACGTTTCCTCCATGACCGGCGACCTCTATCCCGGCATCCAGACGGTGCGCGTGCCGGCCCGAACCGTATCCACGTTCGACGACTGGTTTACCTCCGACCTGATCCTGATGTGGCACAAGAATCCCATCGTTACGCGGATTCCGGACGCCCATTTCCTCATGGAAGCCCGCTACAACGGCGCGCGGCTGGTGAACATCTCGGCGGACTATAACCCGTCCTCGATCCACTCCGACCTGTTCGTGCCGGTGACCTCGGGCACCGATTCCCATTTGGCTGCGGCGCTCGTGAACGTGATCATCGCCGACAAGCACTACAAGGTCGACTACCTCAAGGAGCAAACCGACCTGCCCTTCCTGGTGCGTGCCGACAACGGCAAATTCCTGCGCGAGAAGGACGTCAAGGGCCAAGGCAGCGAAGAGATCTTCTACGTATGGGACACGAAGACCGGCAAGGCAATGCCGGCGCCCGGCAGCATGGGCAGCCAGGACAAGACCTTGAAGCTGGGCGCCATCGAACCCGCGCTCGAAGGGACTTTCGATGCGAATGGCATCAAGGTCACGACGGTGTTCGAACGCCTGAAAGCTGAGCTGGCTCCCTACACGCCGGAAGCGACACAGGCGACCACCGGCGTGCATCCCTCGGTGGTGCGTCAGCTGGCCGGCTGGATCGGCGAGTGCAAGGCACTGCGCATCCTCGACGGCTACAACAACCAGAAGCATTTCGACGGCTTCCAGTGTGGCCGCCTGAAGATCCTGATCCTGACCCTGATCGGCCACCATGGCACGACCGGCTCGATCGACACCACCTACGAGGGCTGGAAGCTGGAAGGCAACTCAGAACTGGGCAAGGTGATGGGCAAGCCCGGGCGCAGCGTCTCCGCGGTGCTGGCCCAGTGGGTGTGGGGCGAGCAGTACCAACGCTCGAAGGACTACTTTAACGATGCGCAGTTACGCGAGGAGCTGGGCTTCGGCGTCGACGAGATGGAGTCCATGCGCAAGGAATCCGAGGCCAAGGGCTGGATGCCTAACTGGCAATCCATCAAGGAGCCGGTCGTCAGCATCACCGCCGGCATTAACATGTTCGCCACGTCAAACGGCTACCAGCATCTCAGGGATAACTTCCTGAAACGCTGTGAGCTGAACGTCGTGGTGGATTTCCGCCTCAATTCCGGGGCGATGTATGCCGACATCGTGTTGCCGGCGGCGGGCAATACCGAGAAGCTGGACATTCGCGAAACCTCGGTGACCCGCTTCATCCACGCCTTCGGCCAGCCGGTCAAGCCGATGTACGAGCGCAAGACCGACTGGCAGATCAATGTGGCCCTGGCGAAGAAGATCCAGGAGCGGGCCAAGGCGCGCGGTATCACTCGCGTGGATGACCCCGAGATCAAGAGCGCCATCGATTTCGACAAGATCTACGATGAATTCACCATGGACGGCAAGGTCATCACTGACGAGCAGGCGGTGCGCTTTGTCATGGAGCGGTCCAAGGCCCTCGGCCCCGGCACCTATGAAGAAGTGATGAAAAATGGCTTCGTCGCAGTCGGCCCCTCGGCCGGTAAGACGGGACCCGTGCCAAAAGACAAGCCGTACCGGCCCTTCACGGTGAACGTGACCGAGAAGAAGCCGTACGGCACGCTTACCGGACGCCTGCAGTTCTACGTGGACCACGAGTGGTTTCAGCGTCTGGGGGCAACCGTGCCCAAGCCACAGTATCGGGGCGGCGTTCTGGGGCCGAAGAAGTATCCCTTTGTGCGCAATTCGCCCCATACCCGCTGGGGTGTGCACTCCTTCGCGCGCACCGAACAATGGATGCTGCGGCACCAGCGCGGCGAGCCGGACGTGCGCATGAGTCCGAAGGCAATGGCCGCCAAGGGACTCAAGGATGGCGACATGGTGCGCATCTTCAATTCATCCGGTGAATTTTTCTCGGTGGTGAAGACCATGCCCGCGCTGCCTGACAACATGCTGTTCACCGAGCATGGGTGGGAACAGTACCAGTACAAGAACATGACCCACTACAACATGGTCAGCTCGGAACTGATCAACCCGCTGGAGCTGGTGGGCGGCTATGGCCACATCAAGTACACGTCGGGGGCGTACAACCCTAACCGCATCTTCTATGAAACGACGGTTGACGTCGAGAAAGCCTGAGGAAACATATCATGAGTCAGAGACAAGTAGCCTACGTATTCGACCTGAACAAGTGCATCGGCTGCCACACCTGCACGATGGCCTGCAAACAATTGTGGACCAACCGCGACGGGCGCGAGTACATGTACTGGAACAACGTCGAGACCCGCCCCGGCAAGGGCTATCCCAAGAACTGGGAGCAGAAGGGCGGCGGCTTCGACAAGGACGGCAAGCTCAAAACCAACGGCATCATCCCGATCATGGCCGACTATGGCGGAAAAATCGGCGACTTCAACCTTAACGAAGTCCTACTGGAAGGTAAAGCCAACCAGGTGGTGCCCCATGAGAAAGCCACCTGGGGCCCGAACTGGGACGAGGACGAGGGCAAGGGCGAATTCCCGAATAACTATTCCTTCTACCTGCCGCGCATCTGCAATCACTGCTCCAACCCGGCCTGCCTGGCCGCCTGTCCCAGCAAGGCGATCTACAAGCGCCCCGAGGACGGTCTGGTGGTGGTCGACCAGACGCGCTGCCGTGGCTACCGCTACTGCGTCAAAGCCTGCCCCTACGGCAAGATGTATTTCAATCTGCAGAAAGGCAAGTCGGAGAAGTGCATCGGCTGTTACCCGCGCATCGAGAAGGGCGAGGCGCCCGCCTGCGTCAAGCAGTGCTCGGGCCGGATCCGCTTCTGGGGCTATCGCGACGACAAGGATGGACCGATCTACAAGCTGGTCGATCAGTGGAAAGTGGCCCTGCCGCTGCATGCCGAGTACGGCACCGAGCCCAATGTCTTCTATGTGCCGCCGATGAACACCACGCCGCCGCCGTTCGAGGAGGATGGCCGTCTCGGCGACAAGCCGCGCATTCCGATCGAGGACCTGGAAGCGCTGTTTGGTCCCGGCGTCAAGCAGGCCCTGGCAACGCTTGGGGGTGAGATGTCCAAGCGGCGCAAGGCACAGGCTTCGGAACTCACTGACATTCTCATCGGCTTCACCAACAAGGACAGGTACGGCATATGAACACACTGATCGACAATCCCGAAGCCATCGCCAGCGGCTATCTGGCGATGGCCCAGATGTTCTCTTACCCCGACGCCGACGCCTGGCGCCGCCTGACCGAGCACGGGCTGGTGGATCCGGCGCTCAGCCGGGAAACGCTGGAGGCGGAGTATCTGGCCCTGTTCGAGATGGGGGGTGGCAGCTCCGCCATGTCCCTTTACGAAGGGCAGAACCGACCGGAACGGGGACGCGACGGCATCCTGCAGGAGTTGCTGCGTTACTACGAGTACTTCGATGCGCACCTCAACCAAGAGGAGCGGGAATATCCGGACCATCTGGTCACCGAACTGGAATTCCTCGCCTGGCTGTGCCTGCAGGAGCACGCCGCCCTGCGCGACGGGCGCGACGCCGAACCGTTTCGCAATGCCGCGCGAGACTTTCTCGTGCGGCACCTGGGGGCCTGGCTGCCGGATTTTCGCCGGCGGCTCGAAGCCACGCAGACCACTTATGCGCAGTATGGGCCGACGCTGGGCGAACTGGTGGAAACTCACCGCAGCCGGCTCGGCGAGCAGCCACAGAAACCGGGAGAAATGCAATGAGAACATGCAGTCTGATGAAACGAATGGCGGCCGTTGGTATCGCCGTCGCGGCAGCATGCACGGGTGTTGCGGCAGCCGACCAGGGCGCCGCGCCGGAAGCGCAGCGCACCATCCGTGTGCTGTCGGCAGCGGGAGGCGACGCCACATCTCCCAAGGCGGCGGTCTGGAAGAAGGCGCCGGCGACGCAGGTCGCGCTGCAGACGGCCTTCCCCGGCCACATCTCGATCGTGGGCACCGCCGCCACTCAGAAGCTGACCGCCCAAGCGGTGCGCACGTCCGGGCGGCTGTTCGTCAAGCTGGCCTGGAGCGACAGCACCGCCAACACGGTGATCAAGGATACCGACCAGTTCCTCGATGGCGCCGCGGTACAGTTCCCCGTCAACGGACAGACCGCCACGCTGCACTTCATGGGCGATGCTGCCAACGCCGTCAATGTGTGGCACTGGCGCGCCGACGGACGCACTCTGAACCTGCTCGCCAAGGGTTTCGGCACTTCGACGCCGGTGCCGACCGAGGGCCTGCGCAGTGCGTCGGTGCGCACCGGCGACGGCTGGGAAGTGGTCCTCAGCCGTCCGCTGCGGGTCAAGTCCGAGGAGGGCGCGGATCTACAAGGCCGGCGTACCATGCCAATCGGCTTTGCCGCTTGGGATGGTGAGAAACAGGAGCGGGACGGCTTCAAAGCGGTGACGATGGAGTGGTGGCAGCTTCGCTTCTGAGGACGCGACAGCGGTACCCACCGGTCATCTGGGATGGATTGCCGGTGGTGCCTCTGTCGGGGCGCCATCGCGCCGTCTGCCATCTCTCCTAATAGCGATATCAAGAAAGGTAGGAAAAAAAATGGGTTCATTCAGCGTGTGGCACTGGCTCATCGTGTTGATGATAGTGATGCTGGTGTTTGGCACTAAAAAAGTAGGCAACATGGGGGCCGATCTCGGCAAGGCGATCAAAGGTTTCAAAGACGGCGTCAAAGACGAGGAAAAGAATCCCAAGCTGGAGCCGGAGCGAAAATAACATGCGCATTTTTGCTAGCCGTCGCTGGACGCGTCCGATTCCGAAGGGAGTGACCCCATGTTAACAGACCGGTTTGGTCGAGCCATTGAATATCTGCGCTTATCGGTGACCGACCGTTGCGACCTGCGCTGCAGTTATTGCATGCCAAAAGGTTTCAAAGGTTTTGAGGAGCCGCGGCATTGGCTTAGCTTTGATGAGATAGAGCGCGTGGTCCGGGCATTTGCACGCCTGGGCCTGCATCGGATTCGTCTAACCGGCGGAGAGCCGCTGCTACGGAAAAATCTGCATGAGCTTGCAGCGCGGATTTCGGCAATTCCCGGCATGACCGACCTTTCGCTATCGACCAACGGCACGCAATTGGAGAAACAGGTGCGGGCGTTACGCACCGCAGGCGTCACGCGCTTGAACGTGAGCCTTGATTCGCTCGATCCTTCGCGGTTTGCCGCCATTACCAATCGCGATGTGCTCGATCGTGTGCTGCGCGGTTTGATAGCTGCACGGGAGGAGGGGTTCGGCCCAATCAAGATCAACATGGTGGCGATGGCAGGCGTCACCGATGAAGAGATCGACGCAATGGTCGCCTTCTGCATCGAACAGCGCTTTGTCCTGCGTCTGATCGAAGTTATGCCGGTTGGTAACACCGGCAGGAATACCGCTTCGATGGAACTTGGCCCGACACAAGAGCGCCTGCGTGCCCGCTTTGGTTTGATCGATGGAATCGTTCCTGGCGCGGGTCCAGCAAGATACCTAGTGTCGCGCGACGGGCGTTTTCAGATCGGCTTCATTACTCCCATCTCGCAGCATTTTTGCGAAACCTGCAATCGTGTTCGTCTGGGCGTGGATGGAGTCCTTCATTTATGCCTGGGACAGAATGACACAGTGGACGTGCGGACGCTATTGCGAACCGGATGTACCGACGATCAGTTGGAAGCGCTGTTGCGCGAAGCTATTCAGCGCAAACCGCTGCGCCATGAATTTCGGGAACAGCCTGCCCGGGTCGTGCGCTTCATGTCGTCCATCGGCGGATAAGAAGGGCCCTCTCCCTTTGTGCGGCCGCCCACAAGTGTTTCATCCACTTCGACCGGATACGTGTCGCGTTCCAGCCGTACCATCATTAAACCACGGCAGCCCACTCAGCCACGCCTTCGCGCAATTGCAAAGCCGTGTAGCCGTGCTCCTGCAATAGAAGAACTGCGTCTGCCGACATCAGGCAATATGGCCCACGGCAATAAGCCACGATGGGCTTGTCTTTGGGCAAATCAGCTAACCTGGTGCGCAACTCTGCCAATGGCATTGAACGCGCAAACGGTAGATGAGCTTGCTCATATTCGTTGGCGGGACGAACGTCTATGACCACCACCTCACCGTCGCGTGCTTTGCGCAGCAGTTCCTCATGATTCTCCCCACGCCATTCACCGTTCGACGCTGATAGTTGACGCAAGGCGTCTTGCAGCTCGAACAGGCGATCTTCAGCCAATGTTCGCAGCAATACCCAGAAACGTGGCACTTCATTACTGGCAATACGATAGATGATGTGCTTGCCTTGTCGCTCTGTCTCCACCAGCCGCGCTGTACGCAACTCTTTGAGGTGGGCACTAGCGAGCTTGACGCTGATTCCTGCCTCACTGGCCAGAGTTTCGACGGCCTTGGGTGCCTGACACAGTAGCTCGATCAACTCAAGTCGCTTCGGGCTGGCAACCGCCTTGGCAATACGAGCGACTTGCTCAAATAGGGCATCCTTAATTTCTCGATTTGTATTCATAGCTACATCGTGGCCATATGGGTAAGTGGGCGTCAATCTTTTTGTCAAGAAGATGGACTGGCGTGATATATTCTAACATTCTTTAGAATGTTAGAAAAAAGGAAGATCAATCATGAAAGCTCTATTCATCCTCAATGGTGCGCCCTACGGCGATGAGCGCACGTACAACGGCTTGCGTCTCGCAGGCGCACTCGCCAAGCGCGACAGCAACCAAGTCCGTGTGTTCCTGATGGGCGATGCCGCGATTGCTGCCAAAGGCGGTCAAAAGGTGCCGGAAGGCTTCTACAACGTGCAGGTGATGCTGGGCCGTGTCGCACGGGCCACGCCCGAATCCGTAGGTGTCTGCGGCACCTGCATGGATGCGCGAGGCATGAAAGCCGCAGAACTGATGGACGGCGCACACCGAGGCACGCTCGATGAGTTGGCCGGCTGGTCAGAGTGGACCGAACAAACATTTGTTTTTTAAGGGCCTCCCATGAATCCAACTCCCGCAGAGAAGCGCAACGTGTTCCTGCTTGCAGGAACACAAGCGCTGTTTCAAACCGCATCGGTCATGGTGATGATGCTCTCGGGCTTGGCCGGGCTACAGCTCGCCAGTGACAAGAGCCTTGCCACCTTACCGATTGCCATGATGATGGTGGCCGCCGCGGCCACCATGATTCCCGCCTCAATGCTGATGCAGCGGTTTGGCCGCAAGGCTGGCTTTTTGCTGGGCGCCACGCTTGGATGCTTGGCGGGCCTGACCGCAGCCTGTGCAATTTGGCTGCACAGCTTTTGGCTGTTCGTGTTCGCCAACATGCTTGTTGGCGGCTACCAAGGCTTTGCACAGTACTACCGCTTTGCCGCCGCTGACGTGGCCAGTGCCGACTTCAAGAGCCGGGCGATTTCATGGGTAATTGCGGGGGGCGTAGTCGCAGCATTGGCCGGGCCGAACATCGCCCGCGTGACGCAGGACATCGGCCCATTGCCATTCATGGTGTCGTATTTCGCTCTCTCCGCCTTGAGCGTGATTGCCTTGCTGGTGGTGACGCGCATTTCCATCCCACAGCCTGTGGTGGTTGCCGAGGTGCACGGCCCAGCTCGCCCGCTTTCGGAAATCATGCGGCAACCCGTGTTCATCACGGCGCTGATTGGTTCGTCGGTTGGCTATGCCGTGATGATTATGGTGATGACTGCAACACCACTAGCGATGCAGATTTGTGGTCAGTCGCTGGGAGCCTCGGCCACCGTGATTCAGTGGCACGTCTTGGGGATGTTCCTGCCATCCTTCTTCACCGGCAACTTGATCCGCCGCTACGGGGTGCTGGCGATCATGGGAACCGGCATTGCACTACTGGGTGGGCATGTCGCCGTCGCACTCACAGGAATCGAGTTTCTGCACTTCCTATCCGGGTTGATCTTACTGGGCGTTGGTTGGAATTTCCTGTTCATCGGAGGCACCACCTTGCTGACCGAATCCTACCAACCCGCAGAGCGGGCAAAGACCCAAGCGGCGCATGATTTCTTAATGTTCGGTGCGGTTAGCCTTGCCTCGTTTTCGGCAGGTGGTTTGCTCAACGCTTGGGGATGGCAGTCGGTCAACCTGACGGTATTGCCATTCCTTGGCGTGGCCTTGATGGCAGTGCTTGGCCTCAGTGCGGTGCGTCGTAAAAGTCGCCTGGCCATTGCGTCGAGCTGACGTGGCGTCAACTTAAGGAGTCGTAAAAAAATAACTTGGTCTTTTATATGGCGTTTGGAGCGATTACATAATTCCATTCTCCATGGAAAACATCTCGATCTATGCGGATCGTCGCGAATTCCTGATCGGTCACTTTGATGCCCTTTTCATAAAG
>JAUYNR010000105.1 GCA_030698225.1 Oxalobacteraceae bacterium
ACACCAAAGTCAACCGGAAAATCCACTTGTTACAAAATATTATGGCACAACATTTCACTTTTTTGAGCGACCCCAGCATTCATGCGGGTTTGCGGGCGACGAAAGGTCAAAAACGTCAAAAAAGTGACAAAGATGGGCTAACATTGACGTACCGGCCACCCGGACACCACAAGGGCGCCTGCGCACCATGGTTTCATCGATCGACCCGTGCGCAACATTTGTAATTCCCGACCCCAATGACAGCCAGTACATCTATATCGGCTCGGTTGCGGCTACGCTGGGAGATGCCGATGCGGGATTTGCCCAACATGCCGGGAGCAGCGTGTATGCCTTGCACTCGATTAACGCACCAGAACATCACAATGACGCCATCATCGAAGTGCAATATCGCGACGGGCAAGCCGTTGTTGTTGATGCTGCCACATCCATGCGGGATCAGCAAGCGCAGCACACGGCGGCACCGGGGCCTGAGACACCTACCCCCGACAGGTGCCAGACCGCACAGGTACCGACGCAAAGCACAGTCGTTGTCCCATCCAATCAATCCGTTGATCTTGACGTGTCTGTGCTGAAGACACCTCCGCTTGAACAGTCGACTGCACCGACACCAAAAAAAGCGAAGACAAAGGGCTCGGTCACACCGCCAGTGTCGGTGGTTCCCGCCGACGATCTGCACCTGGCCGAGATCGTAGACAAGACTACGCTGCCACTCACAACAGCGGAGTGGATCGCAAAGCACGAAAAGCCTGCGACGCCGCCATACATGAGCGGTGATCCAACAGTTGAGTATGTCGTCGCATACGTCGCACGCGATGGAGTTGTGCTTGATCACGGCGTGGCCGTGGCTCCATATCCGGTGCCGACCGGTCTTGCCTTGCACGCCGGCGACAAAGTTGTTATTGGCCGCAATGCTGAGCTTCGTTTGCCGCTTGTGCCGGAACCAGGCGAGCCTGGCCAAGAGGGGACGGGCAAGGGGCGATAAAGTGAACCCACGCCAAAACTTTTGCAGCAAAAGATGAGCGCTATTAAATAGTATTTAATAGGCAAGTATTTTCGGCATTATTTTCGTTTAACTGTTGTTTATACACGGAATCCGTGTATAGTACGATTAACGGAATCCCGTTTACGTTGTTTAAGAGGAAATTTTGAGCAAGCTAAAAAGCCCGACGTCGGAACAAATTCGCGCCACTCGTAAGAAATCCGGGCTTTCCCAAACCGCCGCCGCCAAGTTGATCTATTCAACCTTGCGAACTTGGCAAGATTGGGAGGCCGGTAAAGCGCACATGCACCCCGGCTTGTGGGAGTTGTTTCGCCGCAAGAAGCCAGTCGGATTGTTGGACTTGGATGATGAAGATGTAACTGATGATGTAACGAAGTAACGAAAATCGAGCGTGAGCGGGGCGGCAACCCCACTCACGCCCTAGCCACAATGAAATCCATCTACGGAGCTATCATGGTTGACCACGATTTTAACACCGCGCCCGGTTTCGCCTTGTACGGCAACGACCGGAAGACACGCTTATTGCTGCCGATCCAGGTAGCTGACGAGCTTGAAAGTGAAGCTGAGCTTGCCGAGCGGAAAGCCGCCGTCAAAAAAGCAGCTATTGCAGCAGCCGAGACGGCAAAACCTACCTTGGTTGAGTCGAAACAAAAACCAACTCACCCGAACATTTCAAATTTGCAGAAGATCGATTTTGATCTTGACGCGATCAGGACGGACACGAAATACGACTTGTCGGACGCGATGACCTTGGCATCACGGTTGCTCGCGAAATCGACCATAGCGCTGGATCGTGCATCGGCCAATATGTCTAACGACTTGCTGATTGCGATTTGCATGGATATTGCCTACTCCCCGCCGACATCGGGCGGCAGTTTGATCGCTGTGCTTGATTATCTCCGCGATCCATTGTGGGATTGCAACAGACAATTATTTCAGTGGTTCTGCCTCCCTCATAAAGCATTCCAGCAAGCAGACGCCGCTGAATGGCTTGAAGTTTTCCGAGGAAAAATCAGGAAGCTGACGGACGCCCAAATGAATACGCTGGCTGAAGCCTGCTACCGTCATTGGACAAGCGTGGGGCAGCCCAATGCCAAGGCAGTAAAAAGCACAAAGGCACTGGGCAGCATTCAAGTGTTTGACGCGGAAGCACTCGAAAAAGCGGTGGTGCAATTCAACGAACTCAAGGACGATCGACGCGCAGCTGGGGCACGTATTTTGCAGAATGCTCACGCAAACAATGGCAACCGGACATTGCCAAATCCAAAAGCGGCCAATGCGAAATTGGAAGCGGCAAAGTCGAAATTTGAAAATCTCGTGGAACCCATCGGACGTCTGCAAATGGATTTGATCTTGTCCGCCGCCATGAAGCCGAATGAGTTTCGTATTACGCCCCTGTTACTGCTTGGCGAGCCTGGCATCGGCAAAACTTTTCTGGCAACACAGCTTGCATGCGCGTTGGGCGTGTCCACCGAGAAGATTAGCGCGGGCGGCGCGCAGGGCGGTTTCCAATTAACCGGCTCGCATAGTTCCTGGACAGGTGCGCGTCCTGGGCTACTCTTTTCGTTACTTGCCGAGGGTGATTCGGCTGCGCCGGTCGTAGTGATCGATGAAGTGGACAAAATACGTGATGCTCAATGTCCAGTCTTGCCAGTATTGCTTGACCTACTGGATGCAGAAAGTAGTAGAAAGTTTAAGGATGAATTTTTTGAAATGCAATTCGATGCCAGCCGCGTCATCTTTGTCATGACTGCAAACAGCATCGAGGACGTGCCTCCCGCATTGCTGTCACGCGTCGAGGTGTTCGATGTTCCCGCGCCGGATCCAGCGCAACGGTTGCGCATCATCCAGCAGACGGCGGCAAATTTGTGCCTGACAACGAGAAAGCGGATTGATTTGGACGAAAGCACCAGTGAAGCGCTGTCAAAACGAATTGATATTGACCTCCGGCGCGTCACCAGGCTAGTCAATGAAGCTTTCACCAAGGCGATGCAGGCGGGTGACACGGTAGCGCGCATCGCAGAACCCAAGCAAGCCGGGAAACGCAGCATTGGATTCCATTAAATATCATGGAAACTTTGACCGTGCCGGCAGCGGCGCGGACTGGTTGGCGCTCGAGGACGACGCAGCTAATCCCCGCCCGGTTACGCCGAATTGATTTTGTGCGAGGACGACTTTCAAGTAGCCGAGGAAAGGGCGTTACGGGCTGCCTTGAGCTGGTTTTAACGGGGGCATTCGATCCAACCAAGCCGCGCAGCGGGCCTTTGAGGTAACCACCGCGATATCGTCATCGTGTTGGGCGATCGTTTGGTACGTGGGTACGTCATCATAGGCGCCATCGGCTGTTACTTTGTCGATCTTTTCTTCGACCTGAGCAAGCAGCGGCCCCACTTGAGACGGATCGTCCATATGCTGATCGGTGAGGACCTGCGCGACAATCATGCCACTGTGGGCATCGACTGCCAAATACAGCTTGCGCTAGGCACGGCGCGACTTCGCGCCGTGCCTAGCTTCCAGCCATTGCCCTGCGCCGAAGACCTCCAGGCCAGTACTGTCGATCAACACATGCAGCGGCCCCTTTGGTGCGCACCCCGACTTCATTGTCTTCAGGCACACCGCGCGCCGGCTGACTGTGGTGTGATCCGGCGCCGAGATCGTCAGATTCATCAACGTCAGCACGGAATCCATCAAGCCTTCGGTTTGTCGAAGTGCCATTTTGAAGGCGGTGCGCAGCATCAGACATGTCTCAATGGCGATATCCCGATACCGGGCCTGCCCATTTGGCCCGACGCTTTGCTACTGCGCCAGTGCATCCTCCTCGACCCACAATGTCAGGCTGCCGCGCCGGCGTAGTCCGGCCTCATATTCCGGCCAGTTCTGTACCTGGAACGACATCTTTGGAATGTGGTGACGGCGATCGGCATTGTGCTTGTTTGGCATTGCGTGAATTCAGTAAAATTCGAAGCCGCATCGTACCAGCAACCGCTTCTCGGCTCCGAAGTGCACCAACGCCGCCCTGGTCGCTATGCTGAAAAATTGTGCACTTTGCCCGCCGTACATACAGCACTCATTGCTAATGCATTCGGTAAAAAATCGAATATTTCTTGGAGGGTCGCCGCCCCTACAATGCGCTCGAAAGCGATCACATCCTTCGGATTAATGCCGGATTCTTCCATGTCTAATTCATCTGAAACCACTAGTGTCCGGTTAAAAACTGAATAAATTCAATTGGTTAGAAAAAGTGTCCTCTTTTGAAATGCCACTGTCGCTCGCAAAGGCTTGCTGTAGCTGGGTTTTCTCGAAAACGGACACCGATAATATCTGTAGCAAAGTGTAGAGCGAAGCGTCCAGATTGAGTTTCTTTTTGACGATCGCCACCAGGACATAAACCGACACGGCAATCCAGATTTGTGTTTTAACCGCGTTCTCTGATGTGCCATAAAACTGTTTAATACGAAGATGCTGCTTGATCCATTTGAAGAACAATTCCACTTGCCAGCGGCTCTTGTAAAGAGCGCAGATGGTCAGTGCGGGCGACTGGAAATCATTGGTCAGGAACACCAAAGTCTTGCCCGATTCCGGGTCTTTGAAGCGAATGCGTCGCAGATGAGATGGGTAATCCTTCGATACTTTCACGCCGGTCAATGCAATCGTCTGGTCGCAGATAACCCCTGTCCTGCGGTCGGTGGGAGCGGAATAGACGCGTCGGCTTCGCATATTCGATTTTGCGCGAGTAACGAACATCGCATGCGCTTGATGCAGTCCATGAAGGCGTGCGAAATCGATATAGCCACGATCCATCACGTAGAACGCTCCCGCTTCTGGTGTCAAGATGTCGAGCACATTGACGTCACCCAGTTTGCCGTCGGAGATATGGATAAAAGTAGGGATATTGCCCCGCAAGTCGAGCAAAGTATGCAGCTTGACTGCCGCCTTTGTCTGTCGAAAATGCGCCCAGGGGAAAACAGACAAACACAAGTCGATGGTGGTGGCATCGAGTGCATAAACCGTATTCGTCAAATCGACACCAAACGGCTCGGCCACGTACAGTGCACGCGCTTGTGCGATCAGGCGCTGCGCAAACTCGGCGTAAATACGCCAATCGCGCGCCTCGTTGGCATCGGCCAACGTAGCACGGGCAACCGGTTGCCGCAGACCCATGTGATAGAGCTTGCCGGCTTGTGCCGCCAGACACACTTCTATATCGCGAAGACTCTCGCGATAAGTCAATTGCGCAAACGCCAAGATGCGAAATTGCTCGGTGCACGTCAGTGTTCGTACCCGACGGTCGCCGCTGTAGCGAGTGACGATGCGATTGAAAGTCGTCCATGGCAGAAAATCCATCAGCTGGTAAGTAGACCCCAGGAATTTCACCTTGACTCTCTCGCAGGTAGGGTCGAACACTGGCGCGTTGATTTAGGCCGATATCTATGATCATTGTTGTCTCGCCCTTTCGTCTGCGAGTGTCTCAATATCACGGCCATGTCACGTTTCCAGCACCCGCCACGTCGAACGCAGCAGGCGGTT
>JAUYNR010000112.1 GCA_030698225.1 Oxalobacteraceae bacterium
GATCGCTGGCGGGTCGCGCCGGGGTGCGCTCCTACAAAAAATATCGTCCCCTGTAGGAGCGCACCCGGGCGCGACCATTTGCAACGCAAATGCGCACGCAAAGCCGCATCGATTCATTCAAGCCAATTGAGTTTCGCGTTCAATTCACGCTCCAGTTTCCCGATGTAGCGTTGCACCATATTCAACATCGAATTGGGCAAATCGATCGAGGCGCAGCCGATGCGGCGCCGCTTCTTGTTATTGAGCAGCGTCTGCTCCTGGGAATTAGCCACTACAAGCGATGTTGTTATGGTGCCTATTCCTGGCAATGTAATTTTGCAATCCTTGTAGATGCGTCCGATGGTATCGTCGAGCACCTTGCTGTCATCGGATATCGAAATTCCGCCGCAACTAATATCGTGCAACACCGCTTTAACAACTTTTTCGCCTGCACCGTTTTGCAGTGGAATGATGCAATGCACCGGACTGGTGATGGACGTGTTGATCCGATAAAACTCGCGCCGCTGCAGCCGGATCAAGCTGGTCGGCACAGCAATCCGTAATGCCGGACGATCATCCTTGATGCAGGACGTAACTTGCGTGACTGAAAACAGGATGCGGATTTTATCCAGGGTGGTCTCAAAAGAAACCTTATCGGCATCGATGATGCGCTGGTTCAGGTTGCTGTCAAGAGCGCAGTCAATGATTACCGAGTCGTTATTCACTTCGAGAATCGAGGTAACGATAGCTTCCGCTCCATCATGAGCCAGCATCCTGATTAACTGCCGTTTTTCTTCAACCGAGCGCAGCAAGGCCGCGATTTCTCGCGGTGATGTGATCGCATACAGATTGGGAAGTTCGTTTTCAGAGCCGTGATCAATAATTTTCATTAGATTCGTTATTTACAATAATCTCTTGTCGGTCAAGTCCACCCACTTTTAGAGCAAATATTGGAACGCATTTTGGTGGTTGGGCTAACGCTTTATCAGCCCAACATTCTGCCAACAATGTTGGGCTTCGCAAGCTCAGCTCCAAACTACGGCATTTCGGCTGGTCCGGCTTAGAAGTAAGAATATCTCGTTTTAACGCCTATATTTCCGCTTGCTCCGCTTCAATCTGATACAGCCATGCCAGCAGTTCCGCCACCGCCCTGTAAAGCGCGGGCGGGATATGGTCATCCAGATCGACCTGCATCAGCATCGCGACCAGTTCCTTCGACTCATGCACGAATACCCCGTGCTCTTTGGCCCGCGCAATGATCGCATCCGCCACCAGGCCGCGTCCCTTGGCAACGACTTTGGGCGACCCTTCGCCGGCCTGATAAGCCAGCGCGACTGCATTTTGCATCGGGATATCAGCTTGCGGCATCTTGTTTCACCACAAATGCGGTTAATGGCGATCCGGCAGCTTCCAGCGATTCCGACAGTCGTCGGCGCTGCGCCTGCAGTTCCGCGCGGGTGTTTTCAGAAGCGGCTGTGACATGAATGCGCAACTGGTCGCCCTGCAGATACACGGTCGCCGCCACTTTGCCCAAGCTTGGCATATCGAAGCGTACCGTGCTTTGCCATGTTGTCGGCACTGCTTGCGCGCTGTCCTGCGCATCCTGGCCGGGGTGCTCTTCCACGTCCCATTCCATCGGCTGGCCGGGCCAGGCTTCGCCGCGCCACGCTACCCGTTGTTGCTCCAGCGTGTCGAGCTGCTGGCTGACCAGTCGCGCCAGTTCCACGTTGTTGGCTGCAATTTTCTGCGGCGCGTCCGCATCGCCGGCCAATATCCGGGCCGCCTGTTCTGCCAGACGTGCCTGCGGCTCTTGCTTGAGTTGGGTCAGGCTGCGCTCGCCATCTGCCCAAGCAGCAATATGGGATTCATAAAAAATACCGCTGCCGTGCAGCGTTTCGCGCAATGCAGTCGCGATCTGTTGCGTACTTGCGGCGGGGTTTTGCATGATGGGTGACTTGTTTAGTACGGAACTCGCCGCAGTGGTTTCAGCACCGGGTTTCTGGGCCAGCTGCAGCAGGTTTGCAATCATTTTTGCCGCTGGGCTAAGTGTTGTCTCAGCATTATCGCCCCCCGTTTCAAGCAGAAAGGTCGCCTTCGGTGCCAGCGACATCAATGTCATCTGCAGCATCTCACCGGTACGTGTGCCTTGCGGCAGAGACATCTGCACGGCCGAACCGGCGATCTTTACCAAAAAGCTGCCATCGTCCAGCAGCGACATGACTTCTGCTTGCATGCGTTGACCAAGCTGCGACTGCATGGCCCGATGGAATGCCTCCTGCTTCGCGTCGCCGATAGTGACCAAACCCTCTACCGGAGCAATCGCCCGTACATTCGCTATTTCCGTGCGCAACAGCATGGTCTGGATTTTCTCTTATTTTGTAATTCTTGCTCGCAAGAAGGAACCACTCAAAACCCGTCAACCCCGCGAAGGCGGGAATCCAGTACACAAGGTGGGCATGCCTTTGTGGCCACGCGGACATACACTATGACGTTGGCAAATGCGTGTATGTTGCGCACGCGTGGGCACGATGAGGCCGCGCCCACGCTACAAAACTCAATAAGCGCGGTAAGCCCGGGATAATTTTTGTTCGGTGCCGGCGCTATTCATCAACGCAGACAAATTCGCCATCCACGGTTGTGCGATATTGCGGATTTCACGATCGTCGGCCAGGATTTTCTGGATCATCGCAACCTTTCGTTCGCGTGCGGCACCGCTGAGGGCGACCGGGGATTCACCGCTTTTCAGGGTCGCGACATGGCGTGCACAACGGGTTTCCAGGGTGCAGACACTATCCCAGTCGCCGGCGCGTGCCGCGCTCAGCATTTGATCGGTAATATCCGCTACGGATGCATACAAGGAGAGGACTTCGTCACTATTCATGATAATCAGGCGCTCGCAAAAGTGGATAAACGCGGCCCCAGGTCGCCATAGCCGGCATTCTTGGGAGCCTGCTGCTGTGAAACGTTCGGTTTGACCTGCGCAGCAGCACCTGGTTCAATCGCATCCCAAGCGCCCTTGATATCTTGCAACAGGCCGTACACTTCTTCCAGCATCTCCGGCTGATTCTTCAGATTCGCTTCCAGCAGACGACGGCTCATGTATTCGTACAGCGAATCCAGGCTTTGCGCCAGATCGCCGCCGGCATCCTTATTCAGGCTGGAACGCAAGCCGTCATCGATAATTGAAATGGCTCTGGAAATTGCCTTGCCTTTAGCTTCGATATTCCCCGATTGCATGTGAAGCTGCGCCATCCGCACCGAGCTCAGTGCGCCGTCGAACAGCATCACGATCAGCTTGTGCGGACTGGCCGCCAGCACTCCGGTTTCGATGCCGACTTTGGCGTAGGCGTTGGCACCGCTTTTCATTGATCCAAACATTCTTACTCTCCCTTATGCATTGTTCGCGGTTAGAGCCGCCAGTTGTTGTGTCAAAAAACTGCTGGTTGTAGTCATGCTTGCAATTAATGTATCCAATGCGGTGAATTGGTCGCGATAGCGCTGTTCGACAGCAACCAAACGGGCATTGATGACATCGCGCCTTGTTCCGATGTCCTTGATTGACTGGTTGACGCTGTTGGTGCGATCCACTAATTGCCCGACTGGGCTCAATATCTTGCCAACCAGCACGTCCAACTGCCAGGCGTAACCCTTGATGCTGCCAGTGCTGGTAAAGAGTTTGCTGAGATCCTTGGTCGGGTCTGCAATTGCCGCTCCGAACTTGGTATCGTCGATGGCGAGCGAGCCATCTTTTTGAAAACTGATGCCGACATCCGACAAAATGGTCATACCGCCAGGCGCGCCTGTTATCGGTGAACCAAAGATGCCCCGCAATTGTGACTGGATTGAGCGGATCGTACTGTCGCCGGTCAATACCGCACTTTTCCCTGTGGCCGTATCAAAAGCGGTCGCATCCCGCAATGCCTGGTTGGTGTCGTTATAGATTTTGACAAAACTCTCAACAGCGCTTTTTACATTACTTGTATCGCGCGTCAGCGTGATCTTTGTGGTCGTCCCAAGCATTGTCTTTGACAGATTGAGCGTGACGCCCTGGATCGCATCGCTGATGGTGTTGCTTTGCTTGGTGATCGTGACGTTATCGACCACGATAATGGCATCCTTGGCTACCACATTTTCGCTTAAATTAGTGTCACCAACGTCAATGGATGACGGGTCGTAATTCAACTGTGCCAGATCACCGATAGTGCTGACATCACCAGCAACGCTGATCTGCATTGCATTGCGTGCACCGGAGTCGGTGGAGGTCAGTGACAGGTGATAACCGTTGGCGGAACCATCGTTGATGATGGACGCAGAAACGCCGGCATTGGCAGCATTGATGGCGTCCCGTATGCCCGCCAGCGTGTTGTTGCCGGCGCCGATGACTATGGTTTTTGCGTCCGGCTTGGCCGGATTGATGTCAAAGGTGGGTGTTGTAGCTGGCAAAACTGGCGCCGTATAAGTGCCGAAGTTGATCGTGATCGTCCCTTCGCCTACCAGCGTGTTGGTGGCGGCGTAGCCGTCGGTTCCGCCGGGCGCGGACATCATCAGTTTCTGTGACTGGGCCAGGCTTTGGACTTCAACGTCATAGCTTCCGGCGACCGCAGTTGTGCTTGCAGTGGCCGACAGAATGGTGGTATCGGCGACGCTGGCCTTCATCGGGGAAAATTTATCCGGGGTGCTGAGCGTCTTGGCGGCGGTCTGCAGCAAGGCGAGCGAACTTTTCAAGGTGCCGTAGGAAGACAGTTTGGCCTGGTAGCTGGCCTCTTTCTTGTCCAGTAAAGTAACTGGCGCACGCTCGATCGTCATCAACTGGGTCACCAGAGTGTTGACATCCAGTCCTGAGCCTACTCCTGGTGAGGAAAGTGCCATTACGTTAACTCCTTGTTTAATTCGGTAATGCGATTACGTGGTTTTTTTATCCTGATGCTACGGATACATTCAAATTCAGGTACTAATTACGCTTTCTCTCTCACCAGCAGACCCTGCAGCTTGTCCAGCGCCTTCGAGATTTCCATCACTTCCACCGTCGGAATCTGGCGCAACACGGTTTGGGTTTGCGTATCGATCAGCTTCACTATGGTTTTACCCGAGTCCTCATCGATCGAAAAACTCAGGTCTTGGGCTGCTGGCGAAACCACTTGTTCAATTTTTTTGACTGCGTCGCGCACCTCATCGGTGCTGGGGGCGGCTTGCGTTGGCTGCACTGCTTTGTTGCCGCTGATCAGTGTGACCTGCGATTCTGGAGCGGGAGCTGCTGCGCGTGCATTTGCCGATATCAGTGGTGGCGCGTTCGCACCCGCTGCGCCGCCTATCTGTTCTATTGCCATGACTGACTCCATTTGGTAAAAGGCGCGGTACCTGCAGTACTTTGCGGTACCGCGCCAGGGTGTTACATCACTAATTGCTTAGCGGTTTAACCACGCAACAGGGCCATCACGCCGTTCGGCAAGGAGTTGGCTTGCGCCAGCATCGCGGTACCGGCTTGTTGCAGGATCTGGCCACGGGTCAGGCTGGCCGTTTCCGACGCAAAATCCGCATCGCGAATCCGGCTGCGCGATGCAGTCAGATTTTCGGACGTCGATTGCAGATTCGACACCACAGCGGAAAACCGGTTTTGGATCGCACCCATGTTGGCACGCGCCGAGTTGACCGATTTGAGCGCATTGTCGATCGCGACCAGTGCCTTGTTCGCGCCTTCGACCGTAGATATGTCGAGCTTGTCCAGCGAATCGCCGCTGCGCCCCGCACCATAGGTGCCGACTTTCAGGTTGAGTGCCGCGGTGCCGGTGCCGGTCGATCCTGTTTCGATGCTGAAGGCTTTGGTCGAAGACAGTGTCAGCGTGCTGGTAGCGATTTTCTCCGAGCCTGACGCTAGCAAAACGTCAGCGGAAAGGCCCGTGTTGGCAGCAGTCAGAGTGCCTGTAGTTGCAGCTGACATGATGATGTTGCGCCCATCGGCTGCCGCCAAGGTGACGCCTTTGCTATCGTCGTTAGTGTCGGTGGCGACCACGCCGGTTTGTCCACTTTTCGCATTGATCGCATCGACAACAGCTTTCCGGGTATCTGCCGCACTCGCATAGGTCGCGATACTGGCTGTGGTGACACCGTTAATGGTCAACGTGCCGCCAGTGCTAGCACCAGCAGTCATAGCGGTACCTTGTACCTGTGTCGCATTGACAGTAGCAGTCACGCCAGTTTGACTGGATAGCGCATTGATCGCGGCTGCCTTGGCAATGCCGCTGCTGGCTTTGTCGGCAGAAGATGCGGTGTCGGATGAGGCGACCGACGCACCAATCTGCGCGCCGTTGATCGTGAAATCGCCGGCCACAAAAGTTGTTAATGCGCCGGATGTAACGTTTGTTGTGCTGGTGGTGGATGCATAAGCAGTTTGCGCGCTATAGGTGCCGACGGCCAGTCCTGCATCCTTGATGCCACCTGTGCCGGAAGCGCCATTTTGATTCGAGGTGATGACGATTGCTTTGTCGGAGTTGAGCGTGATGGAGCCGGTATTAGTGCCAGCTGCTGCAAGACCCGTGTTGGCTGCGGTCACTGTGGTCAAGGTCGTGACAATGTTGCGGCCATCCGCGGCAACCAGTTTGACCCCGCCTTTATCGTCCCCGGTATCAACCGCAGTCACGCCGGTTTGATCCTTCTTGGCATTGATGGCAGAAACCACCGCTGCGCGGGTAGATGCAGCATCGTCTGTTGTATCTATAGTAATGCTAACACCATTGATAGTCACCGAGCCTGAACTAGCACCTGCAGTCATGGAGGTGCCGGCAACTTCGGTTGCATTAATGGTGGCAGTGACGCCGCTCTCTGCCGATTTGGCATTGACCGCGGCTGCCTTGGCAATTGAACTGGCTTCCGCTGATCCGCTAGAGGCGGTATCGGCGGAAGCCAGCGATGGCCCGATCAGCACGCCGTTGAGGGTGAAAGCGCCTTCCACCAGTGCAGTGGAGCCGGCATTCTGTGCGGTGGTGATCGCGGAAGCATCGCTGCTGCCGAGCTTGGCAGTGCGGGCGCTGGCGACCGAGAACGAAATGGTTTCACCAGAATTTGCGCCGACCTGGAATTGCTGGTTATTCAGCGAGCCATCGAGCAGCGCGCGGCCGTTGAACTTGGTCTGGGTCGACACGCGGTCGATTTCAGACAGCAGTTGCGAGGTTTCCGCCTGCATCGACGCGCGATCGGCATCGGTATTGCTGCCGTTGGCGGACTGTACCGCGAGTTCGCGGATACGTTGCAGGCTGTCGGAGATCGAGCTTAATGCGCCCTCTGCCGTTTGCGACATCGAAATACCGTCGTTGGAATTGCGCGTCGCCTGGTTGAGGCCGGTAATTTGCGAGCCCATCCGTTCGGAGATCGCCATCCCCGCTGCATCATCCTTCGCGCTGTTGATGCGCAAGCCGGAAGACAGGCGTTGCAGCGAGGTTGTGAGCGCAGCTTGCGATTTATTCAGGTTGTTTTGTGAATTGAGCGACGCGATGTTGGTGTTGATCATTGAAGACATTTGGTTCTCCTAAATTTCTGGTTCCAATACATTCCGGCTGGTGTGCCGTCAACTTTGGTCTGCTTCCTATTCCCTTGAGGCATTTAAACCGCTGTTGCTACTGGTATCGGTTGCTGCCTGGAAAAATTTAGGGTGAGGCAATATTTTTCTGGAAGGTCTGCTATCTGGCAGGCTGATGCTCGATTGGCTTGCGCCAGCCTGTTGCTGGCAGGGGTGTCGCGATTGACGCTTGGTTTTTCATGCTTATCCGGTTGTCTCCCACGCCCACTACCGGTAGTATGTTTGGTATCCGCATCAGACGGGAGCAACCGTGGCTATTGATGTGCTTGACCGGGATGATTTGCCGTTTCCGCACTCGCTGCCGGAATTCCAGAGCATCTTTCCTGATGAGGTGGCTTGCGCCGCCTATCTTGAACACGCCCGCTGGAGTACCGGGTTCGTGTGCAGGCACTGCGGCGTTGCTGCTGAGCCGTATCGCTTTGCCAACCGCCCCGGCGTTCTCCGATGCCGCCATTGCGGCCGCGACATCAGCCTTACCGCCGGTACAGTCATGGAGCGCACACACACGCCGCTCTCGGTGTGGTTCTGGGCAGCTTACCTGGCGCCAGTCAGACGCCCGGCATGTCAGCCATCCAGTTCCAGCGGCAACTCGGTTTGTCGCGCTACGAAACCGCCTTCCAGATCCTTCATAAGCTCCGTGTCGGCATGGTGCGCCGCGACCAGGATCGTATCGGCGGGAAACCGGAAGAACATGTGGAGGTTGATGAAACTTTGGTGGGCGGTCGTACGCGCGGTGAGAGGCGAGGTGTTCACCATAAGACCCTTGTGGTTGCTGCGGTCGAGGTCCGACAACGAAAGCCCGGCACCAAGCTCAGTTCGCGCAGGAGTGGCCGTTACGCCGGACGGGTCAGATTTGCCTTGGTGCCTGACCGAAGCGCCGATTCGCTCTGTGGCTTCGTGAAAAACGTCGTGGCACCGGGCGCCAGAATCATTACCGATGACTGGAGCGGCTACGCCGGGCTCGCCAAGTACGGCTATGACCACATGCCCGTTGCAGAACGGGGCGATCCGCAGGTTGCCGAAGAGTTCATGCCCATCATTCATCTCGTATTTTCCAACCTCAAAACCTGGCTGCGGGGCATCCATCATGGCGTCAGCCCGCAGCACCTACAGGCGTACCTCAACGAGTTCACGTTTCGCTTCAACCGCCGCTTCTATCCGTTCAATGCATTCCGCTCCCTGCTCGGCATCGCTGGCGATGTCACCGCGCCGACCTACGCTGAGCTTTACGCCGCAAAATCCAGACCCACTACATCTAGTGAGTCTGGGAGCTAACCGGATAAGCACACTTGATACTATTGTCCTTCAGAACCTGGGTGAAATCGTTGCTGGTGAATTGACTTCCCTGGTCGGTGTTGAAGATCTCCGGTGTGCCATATTTGGCGATCGCCTCGGTGAGCGCTTCGACGCAGCAGTCCGTCGTCATGCTGATTGACAGCCGATGCGCCAGCACCTTGCGCGTGGCCCAGTCCACGATGGCGACCAGGTAGACGAATCCGCGCCGCATCGGAATATAGGTCAGATCCGTGGCCCAGACCTGGTTGGGCCGGTCAATGACCAGATCGCGCAGCAGGTAGGG
>JAUYNR010000119.1 GCA_030698225.1 Oxalobacteraceae bacterium
CCCCGCATCCCCAAACAGGATGTCGTCCCCTTCGACTGGGATCTGCCCAGCAACTGAGGCGCGGTCCCCACATATCAGATCATTATCCTCGCCACCCGAAACAACATCATTTCCATTATTCCCAAAAAGGAAGTCGTTTCCTTTTTCACCAAAAATGACATCATTTCCCGCGCCTCCCCACGCGTGATCGCTGCCTTGCCCAGCATAAATAACGTCAGCCGCACCGTCCGCAGGGATTGGCTCTCCTGTTACTGGTTGGAATAATCTGCTTCCTGACTCGTTGGTTATAGTCCAGTCAAAAATCTGTGCAACCCAATCGGTATCTCCCATAATTTCATCGTCACCCGCTCCACCTATCAGCAGGTCTTGGCCACCACCGCCTGACAAAACGTCGTTCCCTGTCCCACCCACCAGGGTGTCGTCACCAGCCCCACCTGCAAGCCAGTCGCCTTGCTGCCCACTCCCACTGCCGGTATTACCGGCGGCAATCGCTTCATTGACCGTCAACTTCTCGTCGGCATAAATTCGGTCATCACCCGCATCGCCACTGAGAATATCGCCGTCAGCGCCACCCATGATCACGTCATTGCCTGTACCTCCGTATACCTTGTCTTTTCCAGCACCTGAATCAATTATGTCGCTGCCGCCGCGATAGGCATTAACTATATCCTCCCCACCTCCACTACTGATTGAATCATTGCCTGCACTGTCGTTGAGATAATCGTCACGATCAGGGTCGGGGCCGGTCGTTTTAATATTGTCGAGGTCATCGTAATCGTATTGAATTCCGTCTGCTTCAAGATCAAAGTCGATTGGCTTGAGGTCGCCAATAATATCCCGTGTAGTCTGCGGGTCGGTTTCAGAAGGGGCGTCACTAAAAGCAATGCCAAGATTACCCTCGGCAAAATCTTGCACAATAATCTGCCCGTCAATCACCAGCGTATTACCATTGATACGGGTGTAAAGATGCTGCTTATCAGCACTTTTATAGACTCGAGCATCGCCATATTGGGCTCCACCAGAAAGCGTGGCCGAGTCATAAACAATAGTGCCACCCCCCTGACGATCGACGATGGTATCCAGGCCATCGCCGCTATTGAACACATAGGTGTCGTGGCCCAATCCACCCAGCAGCACATCGTTACCTTTACCGCCGGTCAGGGTGTCATTACCAATATTGCCCACCAACACATCGGCACCGTTGCCGCCAGTCAGCGCATCACTTAGGTTGCCACCAAGCATAAAGGCGCCACGATTCAGGCTGTCGGTGGCGGAGAGATAACTTGCTCCCGCCTGCACATACCAATCACGCAGATAAGGCAGCATGGATAGAATTAATTGCCGCTCGCTGTCGGTATAATTACTGTCAGCAATGTAGTTTTTGAAATACAGCTCAAAGCCTTTCGCGTCACCCCATTTAAATTTTGAGTTAGCTTCAAAGGCGGCCGCGATTGTGTTGGATACGTTGGCCATATCAAACTGAATGCCGCCGGTTATCTCTTCAAATAACTCTTCATTGTAGCCGGCACTTTGCTCGGTCTCTTCGTAATACTTTTGCATGGCAAAAGCTATAAGGGTTTTGCTTAGCTCGTTGGCGTCGGCGTCATTAAAGTTACTGTCATTTATGGTCAGGCCGCCGTCTTGGGCGAGCTTGACCATGTCCTTGGTGAAGCGAGTAAGCATGTCGGTATCAGTTGCGCCGGGGGCGCTGCCAAACTCATACCTAACCAGGCGTTCGATGAAATTCTCTTTTACTCCCCCCGTTGAGTTGGCGTACAAGTCCTTATCAAAAATCATTCTAATTAGGTCAGGTAACTGGAAACTAATATCGCGAAATGACGATGTAACAACGCCATCCTGCTTGGATTTATCACTTTGTAAAAATGCAGCCAGCAAAGTTTGTGAGTGAAGCTCTATCGCAAACCCTAAATCTCCGCCCGGCGGCGTACCATGATCCAGGGTAATTGGTGTGCCGATTTGACTCAAAACAGCGGTTGGTGACAAGGGGTGGGTAAGCACCTCACCTTCGACAATATAACCCTGAACCTTACCTTCGCGCGCCGCATCAAGCCCAGCGAACGAGAATAAGCCCGGCGCCAGTTGGGTCAGTTGCTCCATGGTATAAAGTGGCTGCTGCTGTTCGTCAGTTAGCGATAGCAGGTAGCTAATCAGTCCATCACGTACTGATTCTGTTGCAGCTGCGGCAAAAGGAGCCTGATCGAAAGTCACTGCCTTTTTGTCGAAGAACACAGCCATTAGGGAAGCAAGCCCCCCTCCAAGGGAGTGGCCCGTGAAGGAAATTTCTAGACCCGCGTTTTGTGGATCGGATTTGATCGCCATATAGTATTCAGCAGCCTGCCTTAACTGGCTGGTGGAAAACCCAATCCCCAAGGAAACGTTGGCTACCCAATCTACTAGCTCGCCGGTGCCGGCGTAGGAAATAACAATTTCCGCGCCGCTCTTAAATGCTGATGCTTCAAATCCCCATTCTGTATTAATATCATCGTTTGGTATGTGATCTATTTCTATCCAGCCTAGTGGCACAGGAGTAAAGTTAATTTGTGTAATAACATTACGTGTAGATTGATAAACACGCGCAGCCATCAATGCGTATACGACACTGTCAATCATGGTTTACATCCTTGTTTAGTTGCCAGAGATAGTTAAAGCCTGTCGACCATTTACATAATTATTCTTGCTTGTCTTTCTCATAATGCCAACGCAATTTGGTCCGCTTGGGGCATAGATCTTGTAGATCAATAGGAACATGCGAGAATTTTTCAATATACGAAGCCTTTGACCCTTTATTTAGCTCAACAATACTTCGACTCGAAATTAATCCGGATTTCTTTACCTTTCTAATTTTGCTCTTTTCCATGGTCGCCAAGACAACATTGGGCACTTGAATCTCTTTTGGCAACTCAGTTATTGAAATTTCCTCCCAATTAAAATCTGTGTATTTTAATAGTGCATAGGGTGGATTAGGTCGCCCCCAATTAGCGTATACTAAGCAGCTTTGAGGCAGGGCAACTACGTATGCCTCGTTTTGCACAATATACAAACCCAGGAGGAGCAACTCTGCCTTCCCGGCACTTTCACTATAATTTGTCTCCCAAGTAATTTTCTTATTTTCTCCAGGCATAGTAAACGTCATCTTCTCTTCACTGGCTGAAGGTTCCTGCCCAAGCTCATGGCGACTTTCATATTTCTGATACCGCGTAACAATAATCGTGGTTCCGTCATGCATCAGCACTTCTTCTTCCCAACTTTCGCCGCCGAAATCAAACAACCCAGCACAAGCACTCATGCTTACTCCACCAATCAATAGCAACCAAAATTTTATTACTTTTGGTATCCACATACTATTCAGACTCATGCCGCAACCCTCCAATAAACACTCATAGCGTAATCACCTTAGACGCAACGCGCCTGCATTGAAACTAATGGAGTAACGCATATAAAATTAATTGTTTAATACTGCCCCCACTAAGATTACTTCTCCACTGCACACGCGCACTCGCCTTGCGCACTCACTGAACATTTGCATTTTCCAAATGGAGTGTCTTCCGGACAACCACACATGGAAGCCCCTAACGCCCCTACTGGCTCGGTAGCTTTATAGGTCTTCGCCGAGGTATCAATCATCAGAATGCGATCACGGTTATCATTCATGTGATGCCCCTGACTTTCTGCTTTATCAGCCCAGAACTGCGCTTGCGCCTCGTCCTGTGCTACGCCCTGACCACGCTTATACATTGTGCTCAACATCAGTTGTGCTTCGGGGTGCCCTTTTTTAGCGGCCTGGAGAAAGAGTGGTGCCGCGCTTTTAAAATTAAATCCATAGTAATCTTCCAGTCCTTCCTGATACTCTTCGTCGCCGACTGTTTCAATCTTGACCTGTTCATTGGCTTTTGCCGGTGCAAGTCCTTTTGACTTTGCACGCCACTCGTCGGCCTTTGTTTGATTCGGCTCTACACCTAACCCATGCTCATACATATCCGCAAGATTACTCATGGCAATCGTAAAACCTTGCTCCGCAGCCTTGCTAAACCAATAGTTAGACTGCTTATAGTCTTGCGTCACGCCCTGCCCTGTGGCGTACATAACACCCAAATTACTCTGCGCATTAGCCAGCCCTTGATTCGCAGCCTTACGAAACAAATCCAATGCGTTATCGGAATCCTTCGATACACCCTGACCTTTAAAATACATTCTCCCAAGGGTGTTTTGTGCCATTGGAACACCTTGATCAGCGTTTGGCTTTAGTTTTTGGTAAGCCCGCTCATAGTTACCCTCTTCAAAGGCCACCACCCCCTCTTCCGTCTCGACGTTAGTAATTCCAACATCTAATGGTGTGCCTGGTGTATTTCCTGCACAAGCACTCAAGGCCAAGCAAAAGATCAGCATCAGCCCAATGCCACTTATGACTTTTAATACGCCAACCCTATAATTCATAGCATTTCCCTCTGCGTTAACTGCATAGCTAATATTGTCTTATGAGATCGCACGAATACGCTCTCACACCGCTACCCTGCTCTGAACTATCGAGGTAAAACCACCGACCTGCTGCCCTTGCAGAATCAACCGATGGTAAGCCGTTATGCTGTTATCAGTTGAATATTTACGGGCGGTTTTCACCGAGCAGGCATATATACCGGAAGGCTCTGCCGCTGCCGTGAGCACTTGAATAACCTTGCTCGCTATACCCTGAGCATCAAAGAAATCCACCAACAATCCATTCTCACCTTCCTCAATCACCTCCCGTACCGGCGCCGTATCTGAGCCAATAATCAAACAACCACTGGCCATGGCTTCCAACAGCGACCAAGACAGCACAAAGGGATAAGTCAGATAGATATGCACGGCCGAAACCTGCAGCACTTTCTTATAGGTGGCGTAAGGCACTTTGCCTAAAAAGTGCACGCGGTTTAGATCAACTGGATTTTCCGCCAGCAGTTTGCTGCGCCAGTTGGGCGCATCCTTGGGTTTACTGCCGTAACTGACGTCATCGCCGCCGACCACCACCACCTGGCAGGTCGGGTGTTGTTTGAGGATAAGCGGCAGTGCTCGCATAAAACTGTGAAAGCCCCGATACGGTTCCAGATTGCGCGCCACATAGGTGATGATCGGCTCACCGGCCTTAAGCACACGGCCATTGGGCAGCTGCAGGCTCGCCTCGGGGTCTGGCCCCAGATTAGCGGTGTCGATGCCTTCGTGGATCACCTGGATCTTGCCCTGGTAGGCCGCCGGATGCAGGCTGTGTTGCCAGCGGGTTGGGGTGATGGCCTGGTCGCAGTTTTCCAGGTTAAGCAGGTGCAGGGCGTTGCGGCTGCGGATGCTGGCGGCGCCGTTGATATCCAGGGGAAACTCCGGGTCGAAGCCGGCGTCGGCGCCCTGGGTCTGGTAGTAGTACTCGCAGAAATGGATCAGCTTGGCCTGGGGAAAGGCTTCCTTGGCGTAGAGCGTTTCGCCCCAACCCGGGTGGGCGACTATCACGTCCGGACGGTAGCCCTTGGCCTTTAGCTCCAGCAGCAGGCGCAGCACCTGCTGACCATGCAGAATGCCGTCTTCGAAGCTGCGCGCATACGGGTGGGTATGGGCACTCGGCTGGCGATGCGGTTTGTAACGCAACAGGCGCACGCCCGGCAGCCCTGGGGCCTGTTCGCGGCCGATGGCCAATACGTCCACCCCAGGTTGCCCCGCCAGATGCGCCGCGATATGGCGAAACTGGCCGGGAAAGTTCTGGTGGATAAACAGCACGTTCATACCGCGGCTCCCTGCGATTTTATTGGTTGGCTTACCTTGGCCTAACTCCACTGCATGGGTATCGCTGCGCTCAACCCATCCTACTGTTCGATGCCTTAGCGTTCGTTCAGGCTTTCCGCTGTGTGCTGCTGCAGCGGACTCAAGAAATAATCAATCACCTTCCTCTTATCCGTCTTCACTTCCGCCCTTACCGCCATACCCGGCGACAGGGCGATCTTATTGGCGCCCACCTGAATACTGTCCGTTTTCAATTGAATGCGCGCGCTGTAGACCAGCCCCATTTTCTCGTCCTCGATGGCGTCGTTGGAGATGCTGACTACCGTGCCGTCCACCACGCCGTATTTGGTAAAGCTAAAGGTCTCGACCTTGATCTCCACGCTTTGCCCAGGGCGGACAAAGCCGATGTCCTTGTTCTCCAGCATGGCTTCCACTTCCACCGGCTGGTCGCTGGGCACTATGACCATCAGCGGCTGGGCTTCGGTGACCACGCCGCCATTGGTGTGAATGGCCAGCTGCTGCACGGTGCCGTCCACCGGGGTGGTGAGGTGCATCAGGTGGTCGCGTTGCTGGGCCTTTTTCAGTTCCTGGCTCAAGGCGGCGGCGCGTTGCTCGGATTCGTGCTGCAGGTCGAGCATGGCGCGGCGGGTTTGGGCGATCACGCTGCTGCGTTGGCTCTGCGCAGCCTTTTCCGCCGCGCTAAGCTCGCGCACCCGCGACTGCTGGGTGCTCAGTTCACGCTCCTGGTCGAGCAGGGTCTGCTGCTTTTCCAAGTAGGCGTGCTTGGCGACAAATTGCTTGTCCAGTAGGCGTTTGTAGTCGGCGGCCAGTTCGCGGGTGATCGGCAGGCTGAGTTGCAGGGAGGCAACGCTGCTTTGCGCGGCCTGGATTTCCGCGTTGCGCTGTTCGATGGCGGCGGCGCTCTGCTCCAGGGTGCTTTGCAGTTCCAGGTACTGGCCTTGTAGCCAACGCTGCGCCGCCAGTTGCTGCTCGACGCTGGCCTGGGGAATCAGCTGGGCCAGGCTGGCCGGCGGCGCGTTGTGCGCAATGGCATCCAGCAGTGCTTGGGCGCGGGCGCTATCGACCTGGGCGGCGAGCAGGTCGCCACCCAGGCGCTGAACATCGGCGCCGGTCATGCTGGTGTCCAGTTCGATCAGCAGGTCGCCGGCTTTGACCTGCTGGCCGTCGTACACATGGATGGCCTTGACCACCGCCACTTCGCTGGGCTGGATCACCTTGCTCTTGCCGCTGGGCACTATCTTGCCGCTGGCGGTGGCAACCACGTCGATCTCGCCGACGCAGGCCCAGAGCAGGGTCAGGGCGGCGAAAGTCATGATGGTCCATTGGATATAGCGCGGTGCCGGGTGTACCGGTTGCTCCTGCAACGCCAGGGCGGCGGGGAGGAATTGCAGCTCGTGGTTGAGCCGCGGCGGCGCGTCCATGGCTTGGCGATTGCGCCAGGAGTGGCGCCAGGCTTGGCGGTAGCGGTTAAGCAGGTCGCGTTTGGCACTCATATCCGGCTCCCCGCTGAAATAGACGTAGAGCGGCTGCCCCTCTCCCTAACCCTCTCCCCAAAGGGGCGAGGGGACTGATCGTGCAAACCCGATATTTCCGCGTGGTTCATGCGGCACCGCCTTGTTGCAGGCGGTGCAGGCGCGAGTAGTGGCCGGCCTGGTGGGCCAGCAGCTCGGCGTGGCTGCCCTGCTCGACTATCTGCCCACGGTCCATCACCAGGATGCGGTTGGCATCGCGCACGGCGGACAGGCGGTGGGCGATGATGATCACGGTGCGGCCGCGGCAGATGGCCTGCATGTTCTGCTGGATGATGCGTTCGGACTCGTAGTCCAGGGCGCTGGTGGCTTCGTCGAAAATCAAGATGCGCGGGTTGCCGATCAGCGCGCGGGCGATGGCGATGCGCTGGCGTTGACCGCCGGACAGCGAGGCGCCGTGCTCGCCAACCACGGTGTCGTAGCCTTCCGGCAGCTCGAGGATAAATTCGTGGGCGCCGGCCATCTTGGCCGCCTGCATCACCGCTTCGATCGGCGTGCCCGGGTCGGTCAGGGCGATGTTTTCGCGGATGCTGCGGGCGAACAGCATATTGTCCTGCAGCACCACGCCGATCTGCCGGCGCAGGGAGGAGACATCGGCCAGGGCCAGGTCCATGCCGTCCACCAGCACGCGGCCGCGCTCGGGGGTGTAGAGGCGCTGCAGCAGCCTGGTCAGGGTGCTTTTGCCGGAGCCGGAGCGGCCGAC